>DATKJV010000034.1:0-43399 GCA_035543235.1 Anaeromyxobacteraceae bacterium
CTCCTCGTGGCTTCGAGTTCTCGCAAACCACGAAGTACCACGGGTTTCCGGTGCGCGTTCTTCTTCTTCCTACCCCGCCGAACAGGCTCCTTCCTTCACCCTACGTGCGTCTTTCGACCCACGCGACGTGGAGGAGAGCCAGTTTTTTGCCGCCCTAGCGACAGACCCGCTGCTCCTCCGAGCCGACGCTTGGAGCTACTTCGACCACCCGTCGTACCGGGCCACTCGAATCGGCCTGCCCTTGCTCGCGTGGATTATCGCCGGGGGGCAGGAAGCCAGGGCCATCTGGGTCTACCAACTCCTTTGCTGGTTACTTTCCGCACTTCTCGTGTGGGTCGTAGCGTCGTGGCTGGAGCATGAGGGGCACAGCCCGTGGTGGGCCGCTTCCCTGGCCTTGTCGGCCGGCGTAGTGTCGAGCAGCTTCAGCAGCCTGCCGGACGCTGGAGCGTGTACACTTATGGCGCTTGCGCTTGCGATTGAGCGTCGCGCTTCCGGTATGACAAGTCCCCTTCTAGCGCTATCCGCGCTCGTCAAAGAAACTCAGCTCATCAGTTCGGCAGCGGTTGCAGCATCCGACGCCCGCGACCGCCGGTATTGGCGCGCCGCGTTGCACCTCGCTGTGCCCGTCGTCCTAGTCGCGGCGTGGAGAGTCTACTTGTCCACCCGCCCAGGGTTCGGCGAACTGTCCACCAACGACAATTTCGGCGTGCCATTCGCCTGGGTCGCCGAGAAGCTAGACGCGCCGCTCGACTTGCTGGAGGTCGTCGGACTCATAGGCTTGGCGTTGTCCTTTCTTGCAGCCGTAAGCCTGGTCCCGAGTTTCCCTAAGTGGACGGCGGCGACCTTCGCCTATGTTGGCTTCGCAGCCGTCGCTCTGTTTCTCACACGAATGGTGTATGTCCCTAACTGGTACAATTACTGCAGGACACTATTGCCGTTGCCTGTGCTGGCTGTCGTCCTGGCCGAGCGTGAACGCGTTTTTTGGCGCCGGTGGCTGCTGCGATCAGTCTCGTTGGCGTGGGCCGCGCTTGGCGTCGTCATTGCGTACTGGTGGGCGGCGGGCCTAGCCGCCGTCCTGCTTCTGGCTTGGCTTGTTTACCGCCGCGCTCCTTCGCGCCCGAGCCTCAGCGGTAGGGCTGCGGTTTAGAAGTATCGGTGAGCGCGCGCCGCCGAGGCCGGGTTGCAGCATCTCGCGGCTGAGCACTGCCCCAGGCGCACCACGATGTCCGAGGACGGGCGCGGCGGACCGGGCTGGCCCCCTGTGACCCCGATCGCCGGTCATGCGCCCCAATAGAGACCGCCCCGAAATTTGTTACCTGGAGCGTTACCTGAGCGCTCATCGCGCGGCGTAAGTGCTCGATATCAGGCCATGTTATGTTCCCGCAGACCCACCACGTCGAGTGCGTGGCGCTGCTGGAGCGCGCGGCGCGGGGCGAGTGGGGGCTCCCCGGCGCTCGGCGACCCTGAGCCGGGCCGGAAAGCGGCTATCGACGGGCACCCCTTCGCGGCGGCGCGCCGGACGGGCCGAGGGCGGACGCCCGCCCGGGGTCGCGGCCGAGGTCGCGGCCCGTGCGCCCGCTCTCGCCGGCGTCAGGGAAGTTCGCCGCTCGGCTCGGTCGACGGCGGCTTCGGCTCGGGCGGCGCCCAGCCGGCCTCGACCTGGAGCCGCCGCAGAGCCCGGTGGAAGAAGGGAGCGACGAGGAGTCCCATGGTCGCGAGCAGGATCAGGCCGGAGTAGAGCGCGTAGCAGGACGCGAAGATCTTCGAGGCGTCGTTCGGGAGCGGGTCCACGGGGCCCATCCCGCCGAGGATCATCGAGGCGTTGAGGAGCGCGTCGACCCAGCGAAAGCCGGCGAGGTGGTGGTACCCAAGGACGCCGGCGGCGAGCGAACCGGAGACGAGTCCCGCGGCGAGCAGGATGGCGCGCAGAAGCCTCCGCGCGAAGGGCATCGGGTGCCGGGGGGCGCCAGGGGCCTTCCCTCTCATGGGCCCGAAGGAAACCACAGTCGGACGCGGGGTGTCGACGCCGGCCGTCGTCAGGAGGGCCGGGCGTCACCGATGGCGCGCAGCCGGTCGAGCAGGGTGGGGTGGCTCAGGTGCCAGGCGGCGTACCAGGGGTGGGGGTGGAGGTTCGCGAGGTTCTCGCGGTTGAGCTTCACGAGAGCGCTCGCGAGCCCGGCCGCGCTCGCGTGGGCGACGGCGTACCGGTCCGCGGCGTACTCGTGCCTGCGGGAGATCCAGGCGGACAGCGGGGCGAGGAAGAACGTGAAGGAGCCGCCGGCGAGCGCGAAGAGGGCGACCGCCGCCTGCCACGACGCCGACGGGAAGCCGAACGCCTGGAAGAAGGGCTGCCAGCCGACCAGGCGCGAGAGCACCCAGAGCGCGAGCGCGGTCGAGGCGAAGCCGGTGGCCAGGCGCTTCAGGACGTGGTGGAGGCGGAAGTGGCCGATCTCGTGGGCCAGGACGGCCACGGCCTCGTCCAGGGAGAGCGAGGAGAGGAGCGTGTCGAACAGCACGATGCGCGGACGGAGCACGCCCACGAAGTACGCGTTCGAGTGCGACGAGCGCCGGGACGCGTCCATCGCGAACAGCCCCCTCGTCCGGAACCCGGTCGCTCGGCAGAGCGCCTCGAGGCGCGTGCGGATCTCCCCGTCCGGGAGCGGCGTGAAGCGGTTGAAGAGGGGGGCGATGAGCGCCGGGTACAGCCAGAGCAGGAGCGCCTGGACCGCGGCGAGAAAGCCCGTGAGCCAGATCCACCACCGGTCCCCGGTCGCGCTCATGAAGAAATAGGCGGCGTAGAGCAGCGGCACCCCGAGCGCGAGGCCGAGGGCGACCGCCTTTGCCTGGTCCGCGAGCCACGTCCGGAGCGTCGTGCGGTTGAATCCGAAGCGCGCCTCGAGGACGAAGGTGCCGTACAGCGACAGGGGCAGGGCGGCGACCCCGCCCGCCGCGGCGAGGGAGACGAGGAAGGCCGCGAACCGGGACGGCTCCGTGAGGCCCGCGGCGGCGAGGACGCGGTCGAGGAGGGGCAGGGCGCCGGAGAGGAGGAGCGCGAGGGTCACGCCCCCATCCCACAGGAGGGCGACGAGCCCGAACCGGCCCCTCTGGATCGCATAGTCGCGGCTCCGGACTGCCACCTCCTCGGGGATGGTGCCGCGCAGCGGCCCGGGGACCTCCCCGCCCTTGGCCCGGACCTCCCGGAGGTTCAGCCGAAGCAGCAGCGCCTCCACCCCCAGGCGGGCGGCGAAGAAGGCGAGAAAGGTGCGGAGGACGAGCGCGCTCACCGTTCGGGCCCGTGCGGGGGGGGCGCGGGGAGCGCGCGCGCCGCGTCGACGCGTCCGTCTCGGAGCCGGAGCTCGAAGCCGAGCGCTCCCGCGACCTCGTCGTCGTGGTGGGTGACGAGGACCGCGCCACGCCCCGACCTGCAGAGGCGGTCCACGAGGTCTATCGCCTCGGCCCGCGCGCGCGGCTCGAGCCCGTTGAAGGGCTCGTCGAGGAGGAGCACCTCGGGGTCGGTCACGAGAGCGCGGGCGAAGAGCAGCCGCCGGAGCTCGCCGTAGGAGAGGGAGTGGATGGCGCGTCGTGCGAGATGGGAGATCCCGAGCGCCTCCATCCACGCGGACGCGGCCTGGCGCTCGGACGCGGTGGGCTCTTCTCCGAGGCCGATGCTCCCGTAGAAGCCGGAGAGGACCACTTCCTCGCCGGTGGCGTCGGCGCGGTGACGCGCCTGCAGGTCGGGCGCCACGAGCCCCACCCGGGCCTTCACGTCCCACACGCTCGGGTCCTCGCCGAGGTCGAGGCGGCGGATGCGCCCCCCGGGAGCCAGGTGCTCCTCCCCGAGCAGGAGCCGCAGGAACGTGGACTTGCCGGCCCCGTTCGGGCCGCGGACCACCCAGCTCTCCCCGCGCCGCATGGTCCAGCGGAGACCCGACAGGACCCGGCGGCCGTCGACGAGGACGTCGCCCTCGACCTCGAAGAGGACCGGGGGGGCGCTGCGGCGGAGCGGCGGGAGCGGCGGCGCCCCGATCGTCCGGGAGCGAGCGCGCCAGGCGGCCTCGACCTCGGCCCGCGGCCCCCGGGCGACGAGGCGTCCCCCCTCGAGGATGGCGGCATGCGCGACGTGGGAGGGGACCTCCTCGGGCCGATGCGTGGCGAGGACGAGCGGCACCCCCCGGCGCGCGAGATCGGAGGCGACGTCGAGGACCAGCGCGCGGGATTCGGCGTCGAGGCCGTTCACGAACTCGTCGAGGAGCAGGGCCCGCGGGCCGGGAGCGAGCGCCCGCGCGAGGAGCGCTCGCCGGGCCTCTCCGGTCGACACCTCCAGCATCGTGCGCCGCCGGAGCGCCCCGAGGCCGAGGAGGCCGATGGCGCGGTCGACGTGGTGCTCCTCCTCCGCGGAGAGCGGCTCCGTGGGCCAAACCCCGGCGGTGAAGCCGCTGCGCACGACGTCCTCGAGCCGCACTTCCCAGTCGCGCCGGACGTAGGCGTCCTGTGCCTCGGCGGACACGAGCGCGATCCGCTCCCGGGCGCCGATGGGGCTCTCCGACGGCTCCCCGTCCAGGTGGTAGAGGCGGCGACCGGGGCTCGAGGGATGGGGCCAGGCGTCGCCCCGGAGCAGCCGGAGGAAGGTGGTCTTGCCGGCCCCGTTGCCTCCGAAGATCGCCCAGCTCTCGCCCTCCCGCAGCTCGAACGAGATGCCGGCGAGGAGCGTGCGCTCCCAGAGCTTCACGTCGACCGCCTCGAGGCTGACGAGCACCAAGGCGGCCTTCATGCCCCAGAGCCCGCCCCCGCGCAAGGACCGCCCGACGTGGCCGGCGCGCCGGACGGGATACAATATCCGCGTGGAGGAGCGGATCGTCGAGTTCGCCCGGCTGCTCCGGCAGGCCGGCGCGCGCGTCTCGCCGGCCGAGGCCGCCGACGCCGTCCGCGCGGCGGCGCTCGCCGGGGTGGTCCAGCGCGACGTGTTCCGCGCCGCGCTGCGCTCGACCCTCGTCAAGCGCGGGGCGGACGCGCCCGTCTTCGATCGCCTGTTCGAGCTCTACTTCTCCGGCATCGGGAGGGTCGTCGAGGGACTCGAGCGCTCGGTGCTCCGCGACCTCGAGGAGAGCGGCGTCCTCGAGGGCGACGAGCTCACCATGGCGGCGATGACGCTGGCGAGGCTCGCGCCGGGCCTCTCCCCGCTCGCCCGGGCGGCCCTGGAGGGGGACCGCGGGCTCCTCGCGAAACTGCTCCGGGGCGCGGCGCTCACCCTCGACTTCTCCGCCCTCGAGGCCGCCTCGCAGCTCGGCTTCTACGGTCGTCGCCTCCTCGCCGGCGCCGGCGGGGCGGGGATCGCGGCCGAGATCGAGGCGGTGGGAGAGGCGCTGCGACGCTCCGGGATCGATCCGGCCCGGATGGAGGTCGTTTCCGAGAGGCTCCGGCGGGCGCTCTCCGCGGTGGAGGACGCGGCGCGGCGCTACGCCGAGGTCGAGCGCGCGGCCCGGGCCGAGCGGCGGCGGAGCGACGCGTTCGGGCGGCAGCCGCTCGCGGCGCTGTCCCGCGCGGACGTGACCCGTGCGGAGGCAGCGGTGCGCCGGCTCGCCGACCGTCTCCAGGACCGGCTGGCGCGGCGGGAGCGCTCTCGGCGGCGCGGCTCCCTCGACGTCCGGCGGACCCTGCGGGCGAACCTGGCCCACGGCGGCGTGCCGATCCGCCCCGCGTTCCGCGCTCGGAGGCGGGACCGGCCGGACCTCGTCGTCCTGTGCGACGTCTCCGACTCCGTCCGCCACGTCTCCCGCCTCATGCTGCTCTTCCTCTACACGCTCCAGTCGCTCTTCACGCGGGTGCGGAGCTTCGTCTTCGTGTCCGACCTGGGCGAGGTCACCGAGGCCTTCCGGGCCGAGAAGGACGTCGCCCGAGCGGCCGACCTGGCCACCGCCGGCAAGGTCGTCGACCTGGGCGGGAACTCCAACTACGGGCGAGCGCTCCGGACCTTCCACCGCCTCCACCTGGGCTCCGTCACCTCCCGCACCACGGTGCTCGTCATCGGCGACGGCCGGTCGAACTACCTTCCGCCCGAGTCCTGGGTTCTCTCCGAGATCAGGCGCAAGGCGAGGCGGCTCCTGTGGATCTGCCCGGAGGAGCGCTGGGCGTGGGGCAGCGGCGACAGCGAGATGCTCGTCTACGGCGCCCACGCCGAGCGGGTCGCCACCGTGACGAGCCTGTCGGACCTCGAGGAGGTCGCGGACGCGCTGCTCCCGCGGGCCGGGCGGGGTTGACGGCAGCGGGCCTTCGCCCTACGTTCGCTCGCCCGATGTCCGACCTCGTCTCGCTCCAGAGGCCCGCCGCGGCGCCGGCGTCGCCAGCGCCCGCCGGGGGCCTGCCGGGGCCGAAGGTGTACGTGCACACCTTCGGCTGCCAGATGAACGAGTCGGACAGCGACCGGATGCTGGAGATCCTCGCCGGGCGGTCGTGGTCCCGGGCGAGCTCGCCGGAGGACGCCGAGCTCATCCTCCTGAACACCTGCTCGGTCCGCGAGAAGGCCGAGCAGAAGCTGCTGTCCGCGCTCGGCCGCTACCGGGAGCACAAGGCGCGCCGGGGCGCCCTCATCGCCGTGGGCGGCTGCGTCGCCCAGCAGGAGAAGGAGGGCCTTCTCCGCCGCGTGCCCTACGTGGACTTCGTGTTCGGGCCCGACAACATCGGTCGGCTTCCCGAGATGGTGGATCGGGCGCGAAGGCGCGAGCGCTTCGTGGAGACGGGCTGGATGGACTCCGAGGAGTACGTGTTCCCGCGCGCCGATCCCGAGGCCGCGCGGGGGCGCGCGACCGCCTTCGTGACGGCCATGAAGGGCTGCGACAACGTGTGCTCGTTCTGCGTCGTCCCGCGCACGCGAGGGCGCGAGGTCTCCCGCCCCTACGCCGACATCGTGGCGGAGACCGCGGCGCTCGTCGGCGTGGGCGTCCGCGAGGTCACCCTCATCGGGCAGAACGTGAACTCCTACCGGGGCGGCTGCACCTTCGCGGCGCTGCTCCGGCGCGTGGCGGCGGTCCCGGGGATGGAGCGGATCCGCTTCACGACGAGCCACCCGCACGACCTGTCCGACGAGCTCGTGCAGGTCTTCGCGGACGAGCCGCGGGTGGTGCCGCACTTCCACCTCCCGGTCCAGTCCGGGTCCGATCCCGTCCTGCGGCGCATGCGGCGGGACTACACCGTGGAGGAGTACCTGGAGCGCCACCGACGGCTCCGCGAGGCGCGCCCCGGCATCGCCATCACGACCGACTTCATCGTCGGGTTTCCGGGCGAGAGCGACGAGGACTTCGAGGCGTCTCTTCGCCTGCTCGGGCGCGTCCGCTTCGAGAACTCCTTCAGCTTCCTCTTCAGCCCGCGCCCCCACACGGGTGCCGCCCTGCACGTCGGGAGCTCGCGCGAGTGGGCCGAGGTGCCCCGCGAGGTGGCGGTGGCGCGGCTCGAGCGGCTCCAGGCGCTCCAGCGGGACATCGCCGCGGAGGCGCTTCGGGGGCAGCTCGGGCGAGAGGTCGAGGTGCTCGTCGAGGGCCCTTCGGACGAAGGGGGATGGCTGGGGCGCACTCCGGAGAACCGCGTGGTCCACCTCCAGCCGGGGGGGCGCGCACTGGCGACCGGGTCGCTCGTCCGTGCCCGCGTGGTCCGAGCCGGGCACAGCTCGCTCGGGGCCGAGCCGCTCTCGTGAGACGCCCGCTCCTCGCGTTCCTCCCGGCGCTGCTGTATGCGGGGCTCATCTTCTACCTGTCGGCGCAGTCGAACCCGCTCCCGTTCCTGCCGCGGGCCATCCTGTCCCAGGACAAGGTCCTCCACGTCGTCGAGTACGGAGGGCTGGGCGTGCTCGTCGCCTGGGGGCTGTGGACGCTCCGTGTCCCGCCGCGGCGCGCCTTCGTCATCGCACTCCTCGTCGCGAGCGCCTACGGGGCGAGCGACGAGTTCCATCAGTACTTCGTTCCCAACCGGGAGTGCGACGTCTTCGACTGGACGGCCGACACCGTGGGCGCAGCGCTCGGAGCCGGGGCGGCCTTGCTCGCCTTGCGGCGCAGGGAGGCGCGGGCTAGCATCGGCAACTGAATGGCGCTCATCCGTCCGTGGGGAGGAAAGGCGCCGCGCCTCGACGATACCGTCTGGGTGGCGGAGGACGCCGTCGTGGTGGGCGACGTGGAGATCGGGCCCCACTCCTCGATCTGGTTCGGAGTCGTGGTGCGCGGCGACGTGAACCACGTCCGCGTGGGCGCGCGGACGAACCTGCAGGACAAGTCCGTCTTGCACGTGACGAGCAAGACCCACCCCACGACCGTCGGCGACGAGGTCACGGTCGGTCACCGGGTCACGCTCCACGGGTGCACGGTGAAGGACCGCTGCCTGGTGGGCATCGGGGCCGTCGTGCTCGACGGTGCGGTCGTGGGGGAGGAGGCCATGGTCGGGGCCGGGGCGCTCGTGCCGCCCGGGATGGTCGTGCCGCCGCGGACGCTCGTGCTGGGCTCCCCGGCGAAGGTTCGCCGCGACCTCACGGCCGAGGAGGTGACCCACCTGCGCGCGTCGGCGGCGAACTACGTCGCCTACGCCGAGCAGTACCGGCGCGAAGGATGGCTCGCCCGATGACCGTGCTCGAGACGCTGCAGCGCTCGGCGCTCTTCAAGGACTTCAGCGAGACCGGCCTCCGGATCTTCGCCGCCATCGCGACCGAGAAGTCCGTCCCCGAGGGGACGCCGCTGTTCGCGGAGAACATGGTCGGGGAGTCGCTGTTCATCGTGAAGTCGGGGACGGTACGCCTCACGCAGAGGGATCAGGCGGGGGACCGCGAGCTGGCCGTCGTTGGCGCCGGCGAGCACCTGGGTGAACTCGCGCTGCTCGCGAAGAGCGTCCGACTCGTCTCCGCGGTGGCTGCGAGCCCGTGCGAGGTCGTCGAGATCTCGCAGCGCGACTTCTACCGGCTGCAGCCGCAGAAGCCCCAGGCGTGCCTCAAGCTGGCGCTCGCCATCGCCGCCGACCTCGCGCAGCGAATGTCGGAAAACCGCGACGCCCTCCGGTCGCTCGGGGCGCCGAGCCGCGGGTAGCGGACGAGGCGGTGGCGGAGATGCTGGAGCGGCTCGTCGAGCACCTGCAGAACCAGTCGCTCGGGCTCGGCTACGCGTTCATCTTCGGGGTCCTCATCCTGTGCGGCTTTGGCCTGCCGATGCCCGAGGACATCATCCTCGTCACCGGCGGCGTCCTCGCGTGGATCGCGTCTCCGCTCGAGCAGGCGTCCTTCTGGGGCCTGCTCGAGGACCGCGGCCTGCAGGTCATGGTGCTGGTGGGGCTCGGCGGCATCCTCGGAGGCGATTCCGTCATCTACTGGGCCGGCCGTCGCTTCGGTCGCCGGGTCGCCGAGGTGTGGCCCTTTAGGCGCCTCATCACGCCCGCCAAGCTCGAGCGGGTGGAGCGCCTGCTCCGCCGCCGCGGCAACGTCGTCGTGATGATCGCCCGCTTCCTGCCTGGGCTGAGGGCGCCCACCTACTTCACGGTCGGGCACTCGCGGCTCCCGTTCTGGGAGTTTCTGCTGTACGACGGCCTCGCGGCCCTCGTCTCCGCGCCCCTGTGGGTCTTCCTGGGCTTCTGGTTCGGGGACGACATCGAGCGGGCGGCCCACGAAGCCTCCCGGTTCGGCCACTACATCCTCGCCGCGGTCCTCGCCTTGGTGGTGGTGATGGTGGTACGGGCCTGGCGCAAGAGCCGGGCGGCACGGGGCCAGGGCGCGGCCCCGACGTGATCCGGAGCGCTCCTCCGCCCTTGTCCGTCAGCGGCCCGTGATCCGGCTCCAGAGGCCTTTCAGGCCGCCGGAGCGCGGCTCGGGAGGCGCGGGCGCGTCGGCGGCCGGCGGGGGCGCTGCCATCGACGGCGGCGATGGGGGCGCCGCCATCCCGACGGCCGCGTACTTGGCCTCGCGATCCACGCGGGCGCGGACCTCGTCGGGCGTGCCCTTCGTCGTGAAGATCGCCTCGACCTCGCGCCCGGTCTCGAGCTCTCGGGCGCGCACGGTGAGCAGGCACTCCTCCCCGAGCTCGAAGGTGACCGTGATTCGCACCGAGCCCTTCGGACCCCGCGGCAGCCCGGTGAGCTGGATGGTGCCGAGGTACTGGCAGTCGGCGGCGGTGGCGCCGTCTCCCTCGAACACCCAGAGGTCGAAGGTGCGCTGGTCGTCCTTGGTGGTCGAGAGCGTGTATTCCTTGCGCACCGGCAGGGGGGTGTTCCTCTCGATGATGGTCTTCACGCGGCCGCCGCCACCGCCGGGCAGACCGATTCCGATGCTCATGGGCACCACGTCGATGAGCACGACTCCCTCCGCGCTTCCGAGCGAATGGGCGAGGAGGGCGGCTCCGATGGCCACCGCCTCGTCCGGGTGAACTGCCTTGCTGGGCGGCTTCCCGAAGAAGCTCCGCACGCGCTCTCGCACGAGCGGCATGCGGGACTGCCCTCCCACGAGGAGAACCTCGTCCACGTCCTGGGGCGCGAGCCCCTTCTCCGCCAGCACGCGCTGGCAGGTCCGAATCGTCCGGTCGACGAGCGGGGACACGAGGTCCTCGAGCTCGGTGCGGGTGAGCCGCGTCTCGAGGGCCACCGGCTGGCCGTTCATGGTCGCGAGGTACGGCAGCTGGACCGCGACCTCGCCGCGTTCGGAGAGGGCGCACTTCGCCCGCTCGGCCGCGTCGACGAGCCGCGACATGGCGACGAGATCTCCCGGGAAGGGGCCATGCGAGCGCTCGAAGTCGCGCAGGAGCCGCTCCACGATGCGGGCGTCGAAGTCGGTGCCGCCGAGGAAGGTGTCCCCGCCGGTGGAGATCACCTCGTAGACGTTGGCCTCGAGCTCGAGCACCGAGGCGTCGAACGTGCCGCCGCCGAGGTCGTAGACGAGGACGCGCTCGCGGACGTCGCGGCCATAGGCGTAGGCGAGGGCCGCGGCAGTGGGCTCGTTCAGGATCCGCTCGACGTGCAGCCCGGCGATCCCGCCGGCGCGCCGGACCGCCTCGCGCTGGCGCTCGCTGTAGAACGCAGGCACGGTGATGACGGCCCGGTTGACGGGCTCGCCGAGGTGCGCTTGGGCGACCTCGCGCACCTCCCGCAGGATGAGAGCCTGGACCTGCTCGAGGGACAGCGTGACCGGACCCAGGCGGACCGCGCACAGGCCGTCCTCGCCCGCGACCACGGGGAAGGGAAACTTGTGGAGGATGCTCTGGACCGCGGGCGAGTCGAACGCGCGGCCGACGAGCCGCTTGGCGCCGTGAACGGTCTGCTGGGGGTTGAAGAGGAGCTGGCCCTTCGCGTTCTGCCCCACGACGAGGCGATGGCGCTGATTGAGGGCCACCATCGAAGGAACGACGTTGTAGCCCTCGCGTGAAGGGATGACGTAGGGCTTGCCGTTGCGGACGACCGCGGCGCACGAGTTCGAGGTGCCGAGGTCGATCCCGATGACGAGCCGGGAGGGCTTCTCCAGGGCGACGGTCCCGGCCGGGAGGCCCACGTCCACCTGGACGGGGCCGCGCTCGACCTGCTCGACCCGGCGCGGCTGGGAGAGGTCCGCCTGCGCGGGGTAGGGCGTGGCCGGGGGCACGGGCTCCACGGGGGCCGGCGCGCCGCCGGGATGGGCCTCGGGCACGGCCACCGCGGCCGCCGGGGGAGGGAGGCCCGACGGGGGGGCGCCGGCCGGCGCGAGGCCGCGCCGGTCCTGCCTCGTCACCATGCGCTCGATGACGGCCCGGGAAGCCTCGTCCAGCGAGAGGAACTGGATGCCCATCCCGGGGGCGACCGGTGGATGGGCCGACGGGCTCTCCTGCGCTACCCAGCGAACGACGCCGCGAGAGCGGATGACGGTCTCCCCGCTCGCGAGCTTGAGCTCGAGGTCCACCTGGGTGCCGATGGGCTTCGGATCCCGCGTGCGGATGAAGACGCCCCCGCGCGAGATGTTCGTCGCGAACCGCTCGACGAACTCGTCGACCGAGCCATACGAAAGCTTGACGCGTAGGCCGATGGCCGTGCGTGGTTCGCGCGGGGCATCCACAAATCGATTATTCGGGCGGCAGGCGTGCCGGGGCAAGCTTGCGCCCCGTGGAATCCCGTGCCGCGAACGCGGGAGGGAACGGAAAGGTGCGGGGGTGTCCGCCTTTTCGTCCGCCTTGACCCTACCGTCCCCAGTCTGTATATCGCGGCATGCTCAACCGCGAAGACCTTCGCGAGGCCCTCACCTTCGACGACGTCCTGCTCCTTCCGGCGGAGAGCGACGTCCTGCCCAAGCAGGTGGAGGTCTCGACCCGGCTCACCCGCAACATCCGCCTCCACATCCCGATCGTGTCGGCCGCCATGGACACGGTGACCGAGGCGCACATGGCAATCGCCATGGCCGCAGAGGGGGGAATCGGCTTCATCCACAAGAACATGTCGGTGGAGCGGCAGGCCGCAGAGGTCACGCGGGTGAAGAAGTACGAGTCGGCGATGGTGACGGAGCCCGTCACCATCGAGCCGGAAGCCCGCCTGTCCCAGGCCGTCTCGCTCATGCGGGAGAACGGGATCAGCGGCATCCCCGTCACCCGAAAGGGGCGGCTCGTGGGCATCCTCACGAACCGCGACCTCCGCTTCGAGAGGAACCTGGATCAGACCGTCGAGCAGGTCATGACGACGAAGCTCGTCACCGCCCGCGAGGGAGTGACCATCGAGGGTGCGAAGGAGCTCCTGCACCGGCACCGGATCGAGAAGCTGCCGGTGGTCAACGAGCAGTTCGAGCTGCGCGGCCTCATCACCATCAAGGACATCGAGAAGATCCAGAAGCACCCGAACGCTGCCAAGGACCGGCTCGGACGGCTCCTGTGCGGCGCCGCGGTCGGCGTCGGGCCGGACCGCGAGGCGCGGATCGCGGCGCTGCTCAAGGCGGGCGCCGACGTGATCGCCGTCGACACCGCCCACGGCCACTCGCGCGGGGTGATCGAGGCGGTTCGCGACACGAAGGCCCAGTTCAAGAACGTCGAGCTCGTCGCGGGCAACGTGGCCACCGCCGAGGCGTGCGAGGCGTTGTGCAAGGCGGGCGTTGACGCGGTCAAGGTCGGCGTGGGGCCCGGCTCGATCTGCACGACGCGCGTCGTCGCGGGCGTGGGCGTTCCCCAGATCACGGCCGTCGACGAGTGCGCCCGCGCCGCGGATCGCCACGGCGTCCCCATCATCTCCGACGGCGGAGTGAAGTACTCGGGCGACGTGGTGAAGGCGCTCGCCGCCGGCGCCGCGAGCGTCATGATCGGTTCGCTGCTCGCGGGGACGGAGGAGGCGCCCGGAGAGGTCATCCTCTACCAGGGGCGCAGTTACAAGAGCTACCGCGGCATGGGCTCGATCAGCGCCATGAAGGAAGGCTCGAAGGACCGCTACTTCCAGGGCGAGGTGGCCGACGCCGAGAAGCTCGTGCCGGAGGGCATCGAGGGGCGCGTCCCCTACAAGGGCCCGCTCGCGATGAACGTCTTCCAGCTCGTCGGCGGCCTGAAGAGCGGCATGGGCTACCTGGGCTGCCGGACCGTGCCGGACCTCCGGCAGAAGGCCCGCTTCGTGAGGATCACCTCGGCGGGCCTGAAGGAGAGCCACGTGCACGACGTCATCATCGTGCAGGAGGCCCCCAACTACCGGGTCGACTGAGGCCCCGATGGACATCCATAGCGAGAAGATCCTCGTCCTCGACTTCGGGTCGCAGTACACCCAGCTCATCGCGCGTCGGCTCCGGGAGCTCGGCGTCTACTGCGAGATCCACCCGTGCACGATGTCGGCCGACGCGGTCCGCGCGTTCCGGCCGATGGGCGTCGTCCTCTCCGGCGGTCCGGCGAGCGTGCTCGAGCCCGGCAGCCCGCGTCCCGATCCGGTCGTGTGGGGGCTCGGGGTGCCGGTCCTCGGGATCTGCTACGGCCTCCAGCTCATCGCCCACCAGCTCGGCGGGAAGGTGGACAAGGCCGCGCACCGGGAGTTCGGGCCGGCCCAGATCGACGTCGGCGGCAACTCGGAGCTGTTCCGCGGGCTACCCGCCCAGCTCGACGTGTGGATGAGCCACGGCGACCGGGTCGAGGCGCTCCCGGCCGGCTTCGAGCCGGTGGCCGCCACCGGAAGCTCGCCCTACGCGGCCGTCGAGGACCGCCGCCGGCGCATCTTCGGCGTGCAGTTCCACCCGGAGGTCGTCCACACGCCGCGGGGGGCCGAGGTGCTCCGCAACTTCGCGCTCGGGATCTGCAAGCTCTCCGGGGCCTGGTCCATGCGCGCCTACGCGGAGATCGCGGTGGAGGCGATCCGGGCGCAGGTGGGGGGCGGGCACGCCATCTGCGCCCTCTCAGGCGGCGTGGACTCGGCGGTGGCGGCGCTGCTCGTCCACCGCGCCATCGGAGACCGGCTGCGCTGCATCTTCGTGGACAACGGGCTGCTCCGCGCCGGCGAGCGGGAGCAGGTGGAGCGCGTCTTCGGGCAGATGTTCCACCTCCCCCTCGTCACGGCCGACGCGCGCTACCGCTTCCTGGCGAAGCTCGCGGGGGTCACCGACCCGGAGCAGAAGCGGAAGATCATCGGGCGGGAGTTCATCGCCGTCTTCGAGGAGGAGGTCGAACGGCTCGCCGCCCACGGGGAGCGTGCCGAGTTCCTCGTGCAGGGCACGCTCTACCCCGACGTCATCGAGAGCGTCTCGTTCAAGGGCCCGTCCGCAACCATCAAGAGTCACCACAACGTGGGCGGTCTGCCCGAGGTGATGAAGCTCGCCCTCATCGAGCCCCTGCGCGAGCTCTTCAAGGACGAAGTGCGCCGCCTCGGGCTCGAGCTCGGTCTGCCGCGGGAGGCGGTCCAGCGCCAGCCGTTCCCCGGTCCCGGCCTCGCCATCCGCGTCCTCGGGGAGGTCACCGAGGAGCGGCTCGAGATCCTCCGGCGAGCGGACGCCATCGTGCAGGAGGAGGTCCGGAGCGCCGGCCTCTACGAGAAGCTCTGGCAGTCCTTCGCGGTGCTTCTCCCGGTGCGGAGCGTCGGCGTCATGGGGGACGAGCGCACCTACGAATCCACCTGCGCGATCCGCGCCGTCGAGTCGACCGACGGGATGACCGGAGACTGGTCGCGGTTGCCCTACGACCTGCTCGCCCGCCTGTCCTCGCGCATCATCAACGAGGTGCGGGGCATCAACCGCGTCGTCTACGACGTCTCGTCGAAACCTCCCGCCACCATCGAGTGGGAATAGAGTCCGGCCCCTGCCCGGTTCACGGTTCGTGGATGGCATGGCGTCGGTGTAGGGCGGGGTGTGTCGCGAGGCGCCGCGCGCCGACCTCGACGCCGCGCCGCCGTCTTCGCTCGTCGTCGACTCGGGTCTATCATCGAGGCACCGGAGGCTGGAATGAGGCTTGGCCGCAACACCGTCCTCGCAGTCTTCGCGATCGCCGCGCTCGCGGCGGTCGCCGGCTGCCAGAGCTACAACTTCAATCCGCTGGGCGCGTGCATCATCCAGCCCGGCGCGAAGCAGGTGCAGTTCATCGACCAGGGCGGGCCGGCGGACATCCTGTTCGTCGTCGACGACTCCGGATCGACGGACTCGAAGCAGCAGGCGCTCGCCCAGAACTTCGGCCAGTTCATCGAGCTGCTCGCCCAGGCGCAGGCGGCGCGGGTCGCCCTGGGGCAGCAGCCCTTCGAGTTCCACATCGCCGTGACGACCTCGTCGATCTTCGAGGCCGACAGCTCGACGAACATCCGGACGACGTACCCCGCGTCGTTCAGCGGGTGCACGCAGGGTGATGCCATCGCCAACGGGCCGTATCCCGTCGGGAACTTCGTGTCCCGCGGATCGAATCCGAAGGTCATCCACTTCACGAGCGACCTGCCCTGGGCCTCCTGGTCGCTGTCCAGCCCTCTGACGGACCCCATCCAGCAGCGCATCCAGTGGTTCGTGGGCACCTGCCCGACCGACGGCTCGCTGTGCTCCGCGAGCTGCGCCAGCACCTGCACGGGCGGGAACGTGGAGGTGGGGAGCTGCGGCTCCGGCGAGGAGCAGCACCTCGAGGGGGGGCTGCAGGCCATCCAGAAGATGCTCAACACGAAGAAGGGGACGAGTCCGGGCCAGCCGGGCGTCGACGCGAGCGAGTTCCTCCACGACGGGGCGAAGCTCGTCGTCGTCTGGGTCGGGGACGAGGACGACTGCTCGAACCCCTCGAGCGGGTCCGCGACGTCGTCGCAGCCGCCCGGGCCGCTCGTCCTCTCCGGCAGTCCCGGGGCGGACACCTGCGTCGCAGACAAGGCGAAGCCGGCGAGCCAGCAGGTCGAGTATCCCGTGGACCGCTACCAGGCGTTCTTCCAGGGGCTCGGGCGATCGTTCGGGGCCGCCTTCATCGTGTCGGCCACCTGTGCCAACGGGACCTGCACGGCGTCCACCTGCACGGGCGCGAACGGGATGAACGGATACGCGGCGGGAGTGCGCTTCCTGCAGCTCGCGAGCGACTTCCGGGCCGACGGGTACTCGGTGGTGGAGGGCTCGGTGTGCGACCCCTTCGGCCAGACGCTCACGGAGATCGCCACGCTCGTGCTGCCCCCAGACCTCCTGCAACTCCCCAGCACGCCGGCCGCGAACGAGGTGACGCTCGTGCGGATCCTGAACGCGAGCGGCGTTCCGCAGGGCTCGATCTGCCGGCAGGAGACGACGCCGGGACCCGTCACCGACGCGGCGACCGCAGGCGACTGGTGGTTCATGAGCTGCACCGACGCGAACAGGCCGCCCGCGGTCGTCGCCGCGCCGACCGAGTGCGTCTACATCAACCACGACACCGGGAACTGCAACGTCACGTCGGGCGAGAGCTACTCGGCGGAGTACCTCGGCGTCATCCCGCCCGGCGGCTGCTCGAACCCGACGACGAGCTACGCCCCCTCCCA
The DNA here is from genome assembly GCA_035543235.1 of Anaeromyxobacteraceae bacterium. GTDB lineage: Bacteria > Myxococcota > Myxococcia > Myxococcales > Anaeromyxobacteraceae > DATJZG01. The sequence continues at coordinate 16,891 of DATKJV010000034.1, forward strand.
GGCCTGCGCCACCGCGCTCGCCGGATCGGGATCGTCGAGTGCCGCGGACTGGTGGTGCTTCAACGCGGTGAGCGGGGCGGCGACTGGAACCTGTGTCTGCCACGCGGAGTAACGCCGTCCGTGCCGCATGGGCGGCTCTAGCGCTCGCCGCGGGTTGCCAGAAGGACCCGCCGAACGCCGTCACCACCTGCCAGGGCCTCGCCGTCGTCGACGACCGGACCGACATCCTGTTCGTCGTCGACGACTCGGGATCGATGTACGACAAGCAGGAGAACCTCGCCCAGAACTTCGGCGCCTTCATCGACCGGCTTGCGGCCTCGCCCGCTCGCAACGACTACCAGATCGGGGTCACCACCACGTCGGTCGACCGCTACGACTACGGGACGTTCCCCATCACGTTCACGCCGACCGGCGCCTGCCCCACGCCCCCATCCAACGGGAAGCCGTATCCCCGCGGCGCGATCGTCTCCACCTCCGGCCCGGACGTCGCCGACGAGCGGGTGCAGAGCACGACCGCTCCCCCCCGAGTCCTCCCAGCCGCCTCCCCGACGCTCGTCGCCGACTTCACGCAGAACGTCGCGGTCGGCGTTTGCGGCTCCGGCCGGGAGCAGGGGCTCGAGGGTGCCCGCCTCGCGCTCTCCGAGCCGAACACGTCCGGGGCGAATGCCGGGTTCCTGCGCCAGGGGGCGCGACTCGTCGTGGTGATCGTGTCGGACGCCGACGACTGTTCCGATCCAGAGCACACCGGCACATCGGAGGACTCCCCCGCCTGCACGAGCTACGCCGTCCAGAACTACGTGAACTTCCTCAGTGGGCCGATCGGCGGGGAGGAGAAGGACGTGTTCGTGGCGGCCATCGTCGCGGTCGACCCGGTGACGCTGGAGCCGTCGGCCTGCATCGTCGCAGGGACCGGCGCCCAGGCGGAGTACCCGGGCTACCGCTACAAGGCCTTCATCGACGCCCTCGGGGACCGCGGGCTCATCGACAGCGTGTGCAACGCGAGCTTCGAGAGCACGCTCGGCGCGATCGCCTCCCGGATATCCCAGGAGGTGGCGCTCTCCGGCGCTCCCGCCGACGTTCGGCTGCTCGCGATATCGGTTCTCCGGGCCGACGGCTCGAGACAGGCCTGCACGGTGAAGCAGGCCGGCGACCCGGCGAGCGCCGACGTCACCTACCTCCCGCCCACTGCGACCCGTCCGCCGGCGCTTCTCTTCGGGGGGGCCTGCGTGCTGCAGGCGGGCGATCACCCCGACGTCGAGCTGCTCTGCGTCGGCTGACGCGGCGCGCGCGGATCCCCGTCGCGCCCGCTTGCCCAACACGGGCAAAAAGAGCAAAAAGTAGCTCATGCGATCGAACCTCTCTGCGCACAGGCTCGGCCTCGCGGCCGGGCTCCTCCTCGCGTCCGCCCCGGCGTTCGCCGAGCCCCCGGCGGCCGCGCCCCTCCCGTCCCCCGCCCCGTCCGCGGCCCCCGCCGCGGCTCCCGGATCGTCGCCGGAACTCCAGCGCCTTCTCGATTCCGTGGATGCCGCATGGCCCACCCGGGACGAGCCCGGGCGGATGGACGCCATCCTCGCCGACCTGAAGAAGGCGGAGGCGATCGCGCCCCAGGACTACGCGGTGCTCTGGCGCATCGCCCGCTGGTATTACTGGATGGCGGACGCGCCCGGAATCGCGGAGGCGGAGAAGGCGAGGCTCGGCCACCTCGCCTGGGACTACGGGGACAAGGCGACGGAGGCGAACCCCGGCAAGGTCGAGGGATGGTTCTACGCCTCGACCGGGGTGGGCATGTACTCCATCGGGATCAGCATCATCAAGGCGCTCGTGGACGGAATGGAAGGCAAGTACTTGGATCGCCTGAAGAAGGCCCAATCCATCGACCCCTCCTACTACGGCTACGGGGCGGAGGTGGCGTGGGGGCGCTACTACTACGAGCTTCCCTGGCCCAAGTACGACGCCGAGAAGAGCGAGCTCTCGCTGCGCAAGGCGCTCCGGCAGTACCCAAAGAACCTGCGCGCGAAGCTCTTCCTCGCGGAGCTCTATCTGAAGGAAGATCATCCGAACGAGGCCCGGAAGCTCCTGGAGGACGTGCTCGCCGCCACGCCCGGCGCCTACGACGCGCCGGAGGAGCGAAGGGTGCAGGGAATGGCGCGCGACGTGCTCACGAAGGCGAAGGGCTGACCGGGACCGGAAGGGGGCGGCCGGAATGATCGCGAACCAGGCGCAGAACCTGCTGCAGATGTTCGAGGCGCAGGCGGCGGACCGGGGGGACCGGACCGCCATGCTGCACAAGCGCGACGGGCAGTGGCGGGAGATCTCCTGGACGGAGATGGCCCGCCGCGTCCGCGACATCGCCGACGGGCTCGCGTCCCTCGGCGTGAAGCGCGGCGACCGCGTGTCGATCTTCGCCGACACCTGCCCGGACTGGCTCATCGCCGACCTCGGCATCATGGCGGCGGGCGCGATCACCGTGCCCATCTACCAGTCGAACCCGGCCCACGAGGCGCAGTACATCCTCGACGACGCGGGCGTCTCCTGGATCTTCGTCGACCACGAGCACCAGGCGGCGAAGCTCCGGGAGGTCCGAGGCCAGCTCGACGGCCTGAAGGGCGTCATCCGGTTCCACGGGTCCGCCCTGACGGACCACGAGCGGACCATCGCCGACCTCGAGCGCGTCGGGGCCGAGTGGCGGAAGTCGAATCCGGGCGCGCACGCCGCCCGCCTCGCGGCCATCGGGCACGACGACCCGGCCAGCTACCTCTACACCTCGGGGACGACCGGCAACCCCAAGGGCGTGATCCTCACCCAGGGCAACTGGACCTACGAGGCCGCCGCGGTCGCCGAGATCCAGATCGTCCGCCCCGACGACCGCGTGCTCCTCTTCCTCCCCATGGCCCACTCGTTCGCGAAGGCCATCGAGGCGGTGTGGTTCGACGTGGGGTGCGAGGTGGCCTTCGTCGAGTCCCTCGACAAGATCGTGGAAAACGCGGCGGAGGTGCGGCCGACGGTCATGCCGTCGGTTCCGCGCATCTTCGAGAAGGCCTTCAGCGCCGTGATCGCGAAGGGGCTCTCGACCCCCGGCGTGAAGGGCTGGCTGTTCGGCGTCGCCATGAACGGATTCGACGCCTGGGCCGAAGGGAAGGACCAGGGGCTCGAGGTCCGCACCCTGGGTTTCCGAATGGGGGAAAGGCTCGTCTTCCCCAAGCTCAGGGAGGCCCTGAGGGAGCGGTTCGGCGGGCGGATGCGCCTCTTCGTGTCGGGCGGAGCGCCTCTCTCGAACAAGGTGGAGCGGTTCTTCCAGCTCCTCGGATTCACGGTCCTCGAGGGCTGGGGGCTCACGGAGACGTCGGCCGCGACCTGCGTGAACCGCATCGACAAGAACAAGGTCGACACGGTCGGCCCCCCGGTCCCGGGGACCGAGATCCGCATCGCCGAGGACGGGGAGATCCTGGTGAAGGGCGGCGGGGTCATGCGCGGCTACTACAACAACCCCGAGGCGACCGCCGAGGTCCTGAAGGACGGCTGGCTCTACACCGGCGACATCGGCGAGCTGGACAAGGACGGCTATCTCAAGATCACCGACCGCAAGAAGGACCTCATCAAGACCTCGGGCGGCAAGTACGTCGCGCCGCAGAACCTCGAGAACGAGCTCAAGAACGACCCGCTCATCTCGCAGGTCATGGTGCACGGAGACCAGCGCAAGTTCTGCTCGGCCCTCATCACGCTGACCGTCGAAGCCGCTCGCAAATGGGCACAGGAGAACGGCGTGCCGGACGAGGAGCCGCTCCACACGAACCCCAAGGTGCGGCTGCGCATCCAGCACGCCGTGGACGCGCTCAACGCGAAGCTCGCGAGCTACGCCACCATCAAGAAGTTCGCCATCCTCGACCACGACTTCACGCAGGAAGGCGGGGAGCTCACGCCGACCCTGAAGGTGAAGCGCAAGGTCGTCACCACCCGCTACAAGGCGCTCCTCGACAGCTTCTACGAGGAGTAGGGCGGCGAACCGGCCGCCTCGCTGCCTTGACAGTGCCCGCGGGGGCCGCTAATTCGACACCCACTCGCGGGTTCGCCGAGGAGGGCGACGGGCATGCCAGCATCCAGCGTGAAGGACGTCTTCGAGCGGCACATGCCGGAGAAGCTCCGGGCGAAGCCTGACGTGGTGGCGAAGATCAACGCCGTCTACCAGTTCAACATCAGCGGGCCGAGCGGCGGGCATTGGTCGGTGGACTGCACGCAGCCGGGAGGCCTCGTGACCTCCGGCACGGCGGCCCAGGCCAAGTGCACCGTGGCCGCGAAGGACGACGACTTCCTGAACATCGTGAACGGGAAGATGAACCCGCAGATGGCCTTCATGTCGGGGAAGCTCAAGATACAGGGGGACATGGGGATGGCGATGAAGCTCCAGCAGATCCTCTGATCGAGGCGGAGGGCAGCGTGGGCGACCTCCCGCTCGTCGGCGTCCGCATCCTCGACCTCTCCCGCCTGCTGCCCGGTCCCTACGCCACGCTCGTCCTCGCGGACCTCGGCGCCGAGGTGGTGAAGATCGAGGACCCGCGCGGCGGGGACTACGTGCGGTGGATGCCGCCGCTCGCCGGTCAGCAGTCCGGCTACTTCCACGCCCTGAACCGGAACAAGCGGTCCGTGACGCTCGACCTGAGACGGGCGGAGGGCGTCTCGGCCCTCCTGCGCCTCGCACGTCGATTCGACGTCGTCGTCGAGTCGTTCCGACCGGGCGTGATCGACCGCCTCGGCATCGGGTGGGACGCCCTCTCGCGAGAGAACCCGGGGATCGTCCTCTGCTCGATCAGCGGGTACGGCCAGGACGGTCCGTACCGGGACCGGGCCGGCCACGACATCGACTACGCGGCGGTCGCCGGCGTCCTCGGGCTGAACGGCCCCCCCGAGCACCCGCTGCCGCTCGCGGTCCAGGTGGCGGACGTGGCCGGCGGCTCGTGGCCCGCGGTGGCGGGGATCCTCGCGGCCCTGGTCCGGCGCGCCGCGACGGGCCGGGGCGCCCACGTCGACGTGGCCATGGTGGAGGGCTCGCTCGCCATGCTCGCCCTGCAGCGAGGCGCCGCGGAGGCGCGCGGCGCGCCCTTGCGCAGGGGAGGGGAGATGCTGAACGGGCGGTGGGCCTGCTACGGCGTCTACCGAACCCGCGACGGTCGCTTCGTCGCCCTGGGAGCGCTCGAGGCCAAGTTCTTCGGCGCCTTCTGCACGGCCGTGGGGCGCCCGGAACTCGCGGAGATGCAGTTCGACGACGACGGCGCGGCCCCCCGCGTGGAGCTCGAGGCCATCTTCGCTTCGCGCACGCGCGACGAGTGGGCGGAATTCGCCGCCGAGCACGACGTCTGCGTGATGCCGGTCCTCGAGGGAGACGAGCCGACCCGAGATCCCCAGCTCCGCGCGCGCGGGAACTTCATCGAGATCGAGACGCCATGGGAGGGACGGGCGATGCGGAGCCTGGCGTCGCCGGTCCGGCTCGCGGGCGTCGAGGCCCCGCGCAACCCGGCCCCGGCGCTGGGCGCCGACACCGAGACCGTGCTCCGCGAGTCCGGCTTCGACGCGGCCGAGGTGGCGGGGCTCCGCGCGGCGGGCGCTCTCGGATAGCGGCACGGGTCCCTCGCAGCTTGACAGCGCCGGGAAGCCTCGATAGCTAACCGGGCATGGTGCGCGCAGCGCTCGCGATGCTCGCCTGTCTGTTCGTCGTCGCTACGTCGGCGGCGCCGCACCATCATGACGCACGACTCGGCGACCACGCCTGCCCGGCATGCGTGTCGTCCGGGGCCGACGTCGCCCGCGACCAGACTCCCCAGGTCGAGGCGGTGACCGGGTGGCCAGAAGCCTTCCCGGCGGTCCCCGAGCAGGCGCCCGCCTCGGGGGCGCCCCTGGGTGCCGTGCCTGGGCAGTCGCCGCCGCACGCCTGACTCGCCGCTCGTTCCCTTTGTAGGAAACGTCGTGGCGCGCGTCGCGCGCGGAGGTCCTTGGATGCCTTATTCACTAGTAGTGCTTGCACTCGTCGCCGGTCAGGCGGGCGGGGCCTCGAACCCGCCCGCGGGGAGTCCGCAGCCGCCCGCGGACTCCGCCCAGGAACGCATGAAGCTCGAGGAGGAGATCGCGAAGGAACTCGGCACGCAGGCGCAACCCCTGCCCGGCGTCACGAACCTGCCCGGACCGGCGCCCACCCCCCCGGCCGAGGGCGCCAAGGGGGGCAGCCCGTTCGGCCGGGTCCTGCAGCTGCCCGACTTCTCGGCCATCGTCGACGGCGCGTTCGGGTACACGAACCTGACACCCGCCCAGCAGGCACCCTACAGCGACGTGCTCCCGCAGCAGAAGCTGCAGCCGATCCTCCAGGAGGTCGAACTCGCGGTCCAGGCCGTCATCGACCCGTACGCGCGGGGCGACGTCTTCATCACCTTCACCTCGGACACGGTGGAGGTGGAGGAGGCCTACCTGACGACGCTCTCGCTGCCCTGGGGCCTGCAGGTGAAGGCCGGGAAGTTCTACGCCCCGTTCGGCCGCCTCGACCAGCTCCACCGCCACCAGTGGGTCATGGTCGACCAGCCGCTCTCCCAGCAGCGGCTCGTGGCGAGCGACGGCCTCAACGGGGCCGGTGCGGACCTGGCCTGGCTTGCGCCACTGCCGTGGTTCCTGGAGGTGCATGCCGCCTACCAGGACACCGCGCCCGGTTTCGAGGCGGTTCACCAGCTCACCGGGGTCGGCCGGGTGATCCAGTACTTCGACCTGTCCGACGCGGCGACGCTCGGCGTCGGGCTCTCCTGGGCATACTTCTGGTCGGCCGGGCCCGCGACCTGGAAGAACCTCGCCGGCGCCGACGTGTTCCTGAAGATTCGCAACCCCGCGAGCCGGGCCTACGTGACCATTCAGGGCGAGATCTTCGGGCGCGAGTTGTACGGCCAGTCGATGGGACAGTCCACCTGGGGCGGGTACGGGCAGGTCGTGTGGCGGATCGACCGGGAATGGGAGATCGGAGGGCGGTTCGACTCGGCCCCGGCGCTGACGCAGACGCCGCCAGGCACCGAGTACGACTGCTCCATCATCGGAGCGTTTTACGCGAGCGAGTTCCTGCGCGTCCGCCTCCAGCCTTCGTACCAGCGGCTTCCGGGAGGCGTGAACGGCCTCCAGGTCCTGGCGAACTTCGAGTTCAGCCTCGGCGTCCACGGGGCGCACCCCTTCTAGCGATGCGCGAGACCACCATGAATCGAACCGGTCGGAACGCCGTCTCATCTGCCATGCGCACCGGACTGCTCGCCCTGGGTCTCGTGTCGGTGCTGCCCGCCCGGGCCGCAGCCGCCTTGAACGTCGTCACCACCACCGAGGGACTCGCGGCCCTCGCGCGCGAGGTGGGCGGCGATCGGGTCCGAGTCGACGCGCTGTCGCGCGGGATCCAGGACCCCCACTTCGTCGACCCCAACCCGACGCTCGCGGTGAAGCTCCGGAACGCGGACCTGCTCGTCGACATGGGGCTCGAGCTGGAGGTCGGCTGGCTGCCCCCGCTCGTGAACCAGTCGCGAAACCCCGACATCCAGCCGAGTGGCAAGCGAAGGCTCGTGGCCTCGAGCGCCGTCGACGTGCTCGACGTCCCCACGGGGCCCGTGGACAGGTCCCAGGGCGACATCCACCCGTCGGGAAACCCGCACTTCCTGAGCGACCCGCGTCGCGCCGAACGCGTCGCGGCGGCCATCGCCGCGAAGCTCGGCCAGCTCGATCCGGGGGGCGCGTCCTACTACGCGGCCCGCCTCGCCGACTTCCAGAAGAGGCTCGAGGCCGCGATCGGGCGCTGGCGGGCCGAGCTCGCCCCCGTCCGCGGGACGAAGGTCGTCACCCACCACAACTCCCTCACCTACCTCCTCGACTTCGCCGGCATGTCGGCTGCTGGCTACTTGGAGCCGAAGCCCGGCATCACGCCTCCGCCCGCCCACCTCGCGGACCTCGTCGGCGTCGTCAGGGCGGGCAACGTCCACGCCATCTTGGTCGAGAACTACTACGACCGGAAGGCGGCCGACCTCGTCGGTCGGCTCACCGGCGCACGGGTGGAGGTCATCCCGGGCGACGTGGGCGGCTCGAGGGAGGCCTCGGACTACTTAACCTACGTGGACGTGCTCGTGAAGGCGCTCGCCCAGACGAAGGGCTAGTAGTGCACGCCGAGCGCGAATTCCACGCGCCGCGGCGACGCACCGTGCTAAGGAGGCGCATGGCACCCCTCATCCGGCTCGAGGACGTCGCGATCGGCTACGGGCGCGCGCCGCTCCTGTCGGGTGTGAGCGTGTCTGTGGAGGGCGACGACTTTCTCGGCATCGTCGGGCCGAACGGGGGAGGGAAGACGACCCTCCTCAGGGTTCTCCTTGGCACGCTTCCGCCCTTGTCGGGGCGGCGCGAGCAGGCCACGCCGCTGGCGGTCGGCTACGTGCCGCAGCGGGATCACGTGGACGTGCTGTGGCCGCTCACCGCCGGCGACGTGGTCGTCATGGGGCGCGTCGCGTCGCGCGGGCCGGGACACCGGTTGACACCCGAGGACAGAGAAAGGGCACGGGCAGCACTCGACCGCGCGGGGCTGGGCGGGCTGTGGGACCGTCCGTTCCGCGACCTCTCCGGGGGGCAGCGCCAGCGCACGCTCATCGCCCGGGCGCTGGCCGCGGAGCCGCGCATGCTGGCCCTCGACGAGCCCACGAACGGTATGGACCCGGCTGCGGAGCTATCGGCGATGGATCTGCTCCGGGTGCTCCACCGCTCGGGGCAGCTCGCCATCGTCATGATCTCGCACCGCCTGGAGGCGATCGCGAACTACGCGAAGCGGCTCGCCTTCGTGGACAAGGACCAGGGCCTGTGGCGCGTCGGCCCGCTCGCGGAGATGCTGCGGCCGGACGAGCTCTCCCGCCTCTACGGACGCGAGGTCCTCGTGCGGGAGGAGAACGGGCGCCGCTTCGTCTATCCCGTCGGCGGGGGCGCCGCGTGAACGCGCTCACGGACTTCTGGACAGCGCAGCTCATCTGGCGGGACCCGCTCGTCGCTTCGGTGATCGGCGGCGCCCTACTCGGCTTCCTCGGCGTCTACGTCGTCCTGCGGCGCGTCGTCTTCGTCTCGGCCGCGCTGACGCAGCTCTCGACCCTCGGCATCATCGTCGCGCTGCTCGCCGAGGAGCGGCTCCAGGTCGAGATCGAGCATGCCGGCGTCCAGCTCCTCGTGGCGCTCGTGTTCTCGGCCGGAGGTGCGTTGCTGCTCGCCACGCTGGGCGGTGGCCGAAGGCTCCCTGCCGAGGCCGGCGTGGGCATGGCCTACGTGCTCGCTGGCGCTCTCGTCATCCTGGGTGCGAACAAGCTCGTGCACGTGGCACACGACCTCAACTCCATGATCTTCGGGAACGCCGTGGCCGTGCCGTTTCAGGACGTGATCATCCTCGCCGTGGTGACGGCCATCGTAGGAGTCATCCACACCGTGTATCGCAAGGAGATCGTGTTCACGTCGTTCGACCGTGAGACGGCGGAGGCCATGGGGGTGAACGCTCGCGCCTGGAGCAGCGTCCTCTACCTCACGATCGGGCTCGCCATCCCCGTTGCAGCGCGTGTCGTGGGGGCCCTTCCGGTGTTTGCCTTCCTCACGATTCCTGCCGCCGCAGCGCTCACCGCGACCAAACGCCTCGCGCCGGCCTTCGCAGTCGCGACCGCGCTCGGCACGTTCGCCGCTGCCATCGGCTACCTCGCCTCCTGGATCCTGCAGGTCCCCACTGGCGCGACGATGGTAGCGGTGGCCGGGTTCCTGTACGCCGCGTCGGCGGTCGTCGGGGCGCTCCGACGCTAGCGCGTCGCGGGTTCGCAAAACCGAAAAAGCCTTGACGGGAGAGGACTTGGGGACTACAACCCCGGTCCTCACGAATTTGCCGCGGGGTGGAGCAGCCAGGTAGCTCGTCGGGCTCATAACCCGAAGGTCGCAGGTTCAAATCCTGCCCCCGCAACCATCGTTTGGCGCAACCCGCCCCTGAGGATGTCAACCCAGGGGCGGGTTCCCATTTCTAGGGTCCAGCCGTCCGCCCAAGACCCCAACAGGGGCCGCACCACGATCCGCTCGAAGATGCGGTCGAGGCTATGGAACGGCCCCGGCGTCGGAACGCTCGGGCCTTTCGTTGGCCTCCTACCCGCCGCCTCGTCGTCACGCCACGCATTCGGCTGAGCGAAGGAGGCCAGAGTTGCTATTGGCGGGCAGGGTATACGCCAGCCATGCAAATTGAGTAGGTTAGGCCGTTGGGCGCGACGCCGCGCAAATCAGGAAGCGCGAAGTTGGTTATGCCGTCTCCACCGTATAGGGTTCCTAGCAAAGAGAACAGCGCGGTGTACTGGGCTATCGGCAAGATTTGACCAGCTGCAGGCAGTCCGGTCGCGACGTAGCCGGCGGTCAGCATGACTTGACCTAGCGTACACGTCTGGCCCTGGCCGGCAGCGGCGTAACCGGTGTTCTTGCCAAAACGCGGGTCGGCTCCCGAACCCCCAGCGGAGCCCGTTCCCAATTTGCCACTAGAATCGACGAAGACCGGCGTGCCGGTCGCGCTCAGGTCGTTGCCGACGATGCCCGCTAGATAGGCTGAGGTCTGCGTCGTTCCGATCTTGATGGTCCCCGAGTCCGTCGCGGTGCCCTGGTTGCCGATGTGAATGTTGTTGCTCCCGGTAGTGACGTTGTACCCCGCCCCGGACCCAACGGCGACGTTCATGGTTCCTGTCGTGAGGTATAGCAGTGCCGCTGTCCCAACAGCCGTGTTGTCGTCGCCCGTTTGCAGACTTTGCAGTGCCGAAGCACCGAACGCGGCGTTACTTTGCGAGGTCGTTGTAAGAGGCAGCGCGTAATAGCCGAAAGCGCTGTTCGATAGCCCAGTCGTGTTCGACATCAACGCCTCTGAACCGAAGGCGGCGTTAGATGTCCCCGTCGTGTTTGCGAGCAGCGAGGCATTCCCGAAGGCGCTGTTGTGGCTGCCTGTCGTGCTTGCCTGCAGCGCGTCATGGCCGAAGGCGCTATTGGCGACAGATTGATTGACGACGTAAGAGGCCAGTGCATCTTGCCCACCGGCGGTATTGGCCATGTTGTCGATCAGTAATCCTAGCCCGGCTGGCCCTTGCGGTCCGGGTGCGCCAGCAGGTCCTTGCGGGCCGGCCGGCCCTTGGGAGCCCTGCGCACCCACTTGACCCTGCGCGCCAGTCGCGCCTGCGGGTCCAGCTGGCCCCGCGGGCCCCTGCGCGCCCACCGGACCCACCGGCCCCGCTGGACCGGCCGGTCCTGCCGGACCCTGAGGTCCCACGGCGCCGACAGTCACATCGAAGTCGGCCGTCAGACCACTCGGCCAGGCGACGTGGACCCAGTAAGTACCTGGGATGTACGAGGATGCCGGAACGGGCAGGTTGGCAACGATCTGCGTTGGCGCCGTGTAGGCACTAACGGTGGCGGCGACACCGTCAAATGTCACCGCAGGTGTCCTGGGCCCAAATCCTGTACCGTAAATGACGAGTTGACTGGTGGCAGTGCTGATGCTGGCACCATCGATTACAGGTGCGGCCTTGGCTTGCATCGTAGCAAATGCGCAGAGCGCGATCACCGCGCCCAGCGCGACACGTAGTGCTTTCATGGTCTCCGCCTTCACGCCCCCTGGAGGGGCATTGTGCACCGTTAGTACTTGCACCGAAGGTGTGTATCTCGCACGGCGAGCCAACCCCCGGACGGGACCGGCAGGGACACGGGACGGCGGGAATTTGGGGTCGTCGGATTGAGTCGCCCTGCTGGGGACGGCGTTAGCTACTCGGGCGCGGCTTCACCCTCGCAGCGCGCTCCAGCCACGCCTTCGTCCGTTTGAGGAACGCGACCGCCTCGGCGTCGCAGCACATGGCGCAGCCCGCACTCCACGCGTCCAGGCGGGCGATCTCCTCCTCGAGGGCGCGGGCGACCTGGGCGACCGTGGCCGGATCGAGTCGAGCGCGAGGCACGGCGCACGGTAGCGCGCGGCACTGACCGCACGGAACAACCGAGCGCAGCTTCTTGTGGGCTGCGACGCGGGCCGGCCTTATGCGGCCCGCGTGCCCGGTCCGCGGTAGAAAGTCTCTTTCGGGACGCGCAGTTGCACGACCGGGGACACGTGGAAGTCGTGGCCCCCGCAACCACCTTCATCAAATACCCGGCCGCCTCTTAGGGCGGCCGTAGTGCTTTTCATGGCCGCGATCTGGCCCAAGTCCTTGAGCAACTCGCGGACCTGCGCGGTCGAGACCTTCGGGGTCTGCGACGCCGGGCCCGGCGTTCTGGCCTGAGCCAGTGTCTCACGGAGCACCGCGAGCCGCTCCTCCTCTGCCTTGAGGCGTGCCTTGACGGTGTCCGAGACGCCGACCTGGGAGAGCACGTCTGCCGCCTTCTCTACCCGGCGCTCCTGGGCGGCGACATTCAACGGTGAGCCGATCGGCATCGGTCGTCTTCCCCTCCGCAGCCCGCGCCCTGACCGCCGCGGCTACGCCTGCTTCGATCCACCTCTCGTAGTCGCGGGACCCCACGACGCCGGACACTGCCGAGAGTAGGGCCTTGGCTAGGCGCAGCTCAGAGACGGTCCGAGAGTTGCCGCATACGACCGCGCCCTTCTGGTGGCGGGCGGAGCACCCGTAGTTCGCCCAGCTCTTCCCGTTCTTGTGGACGCGGGAGACCACCGACATCCGGGCGCCGCAGATGCCGCAGCGGATGAGACCCGACAGCAGGTACTCCTTCTTCCCTCGACTGGGAGCACACCGCCGGGCGCAGCTGCGAGCCCGAAGCCTGGTCTGGACCGCGTGCCAGGTGTCGCCGTCCACGATCGCGAGCTGCTTCATATCGACCCTGATCCATTCTGCCTCGGGACGAACACGGTAGCGGCGGCGATTCGTCACGGGGTCTCGGAACCACTGTCGCCTGTTCCAGATCCTGATGCCGACGTAACGTTCGTTGCGAAGCATGAAGTGAAGCTGCGAGCGGCTCCACCCCGGCCCGGTTTTCCTCTTCGCGGTCCCATCCTGCGGCGCCTTTACCCGCTCGGCATTAAGCCGGCTAGCGATCGCGGCAAGGCTCGCGCCCGCGGCGTACTCGCGGAAGATCCGTCTCACGATTTCGCGGGCAGGACGGTGCAACCGGGCGGGGGCGCCAAGGACGGAACGGATGCAGCCCGCGCCGTGAAAGCCCAGCGGGATCCTCAATCTCCCGCGATGCCCGCCCGCCTTCTGCGAGGTCTCTACCCGGGAACCCGCGGCAGCGGGATGATGAGCTCTCCGTCCCCCTCCGGAAAGTCGAGCAGCAACGTCCCTTCGAGCCTCTCGCCGGCGCGGGCGAGAAGTGCCTCGCGAGGCGGTTCGAGGTCGACGGGCCAGCCGAGCCCCTTCAACTCGTCAGCGATGTCCACCACTGCGGCCGCTTCGAGTTCGACAAGGAGGTTGAGGCTGAGGTTGCTAAACATCTTGAAGTCTAGGATGTCGCCGTGCCGCGCCAGCACCGCCCCCTCGGCACGGGAGGTGGCCGCCGTTCGCGGCTCCCGGGCTACGGCGCGGAGCTTGAACCCGCGGCCGCCGTAGAGGGTACGCCAGAGTTCCGGAAGGCCCTGTAGGTCGGGAAGCACGAGGAGAGTTTAGGTGGACTGCCTCCGGGCGGTCCATTCGACCCTGGCACGTCGTGTGGCTTTCCGCGGGCAAGTCGGTGCTCATGAACGGAAAGCGCCACAACTCTGACCTGTGACGGGCCGTGCTCAGTTGAACTGCTTGAAGTGCTGCAAGAATTGCGGGGCGCGCCCCGGCACAGGCGACGCACCCCTCGACTACCGCGTCTTCCTCGTGGACTCGCCCACGATGACCTGGGCTATCGCGGTGATCACGGCCCTAAGCACCTTCTCGACCCACTTCTTCGCGATGAGCGGCACGAAGCCCCTCCGTCCCGGCGGGCCCGCCGAAGGTGGAGGCGGAGGGGGTGGCGGCAGCCGACGTTACGTGCCTACGCTGCCGCGAGCTGGATGCCAGTCTGCTGGGCGATGGCCGCCAGCGCCGCCTCCTTCATGGAAGCTGACCGGCCCATCCAGATGCTCTCCAGCCTGGCCTGCTTCGGTTCCCGGCGGCCTGTGTCCCGGAGCGCGCGGTGAAAGTCGCAGTACTCGACCAAGCTCTGGACCCAACTCCAGGCGGTACCGCGGAGCTTCTCGATCCCTGTGGCGGTCTCGTAGAGCCGCAGAACCTTCTCCCGCTCCAAGAACAGCCGCCGGTGATCCTTGTCGCCCTTGGCCACGCGCGCCCGGACACCTCACGCTGGTTCCCGCGCACTCCCTTTCGCCAAATCCCGCCCAGAAACTCGGAACACTTATCCGAGGGAGGCACGAATCCCGCCCCCGGCGGAGACCGCGCGGAGCCTCAGTGGGTCGGTTTAGTGACCCGGCACCACCGTCACTTGAATGGATTCAACGCCAAAGGTCGGGACAAGAGCTTTGCTCCAGCCCGCAGGCAAGCAATCGAAGCCCGGAATCGTGTCGACGCCGTCGCAACTCTCCTGCGAGAGCTGCCAGTCCACCGTAACGGTGTGGGTGCCAACGGACAACGGGTGCAGGACCTTGACGAACCAGGCGGCCGGGAACTCGCACAGCTCTTGAAAGAACGGGTCGGAGGTTTGCTGGCAAAAGAGCGGGTTCAGAGCCGCATACCCGACAGGCTTCATGTCCGGATCCCCGTAGAAATGCACCCGTTCCTGCCGGGTGCCGGCATCAACGGTGACGCGAATTGCCGTGAGGTACGTCAGGAAGCCTAACAGCGGATCCTCGAGCAGGTACGGCGGAGTCTGAGCCTTGTACGAATCGGTGTATTTGAGAGGGAAGCCCGGCGCGCCCCCCTTGGCATTGGTTATCCAGGTGAACCATGGAGTCCACATGTCACCAGCGGTGATCGTGTCCCCCGGGCCGACGAAGTTAGTGTTTGTGCAGAGCCCCGTGCAATGGTTATCCAAGAGGCCGGTTGGAACGCAGAGGGGATCTAGTTTCACGTTGGGTGGCAGGCATTCGTTCGGGCAGCGTCCCCCCGCGCTCTGGTTTGCAGCCGTTGAGGCCGTCGCGGTTGCCTGTTGGGCCGCAGGGGACGAAACTGAGGCCCCGCAAGCGACGGTGAACATCAATGGAATCAACGCGATACGTGGAACCGAAAATCTCGATCCTGCCATAAAGCCCCCGCTGGCTTCGCAATGAGGAAGCCACAGTGCCAGCATTACGGGATGCGCGAGCTTGTTGTGCTGGCGGTCGAACTGCACGCACAGCAACAAGGACTAAGAGCGCATGCTGTCCTATTCGGAATCGGGCGCGCAAGGGGCGATGGATAGCAATTTTGACGAGGGTCAAGGACCGCCCCATGTGAGACCCGGGTCGCGAGGTTCGCGGTCGTCTGAGCCGCCGATCGACCTCTTCGGCTACCACACGAGTGCTTGGCGCCCCTTGGTGAACACGGGGATGCGACGCCCAATCCCACGGGAGGCCCGCGCGAGCTCGGCTTCCGCCCAAGTTATGTCGTCGACCACCGCAGGACCACCGTCGTCCCTCTGGCCGAGTTCGGGTTGACATCAAGATGCTCTGTACTTAGCATCACGATGTGAGTACCCGGACAACGCTGACCCTGGAAGACGACGTCGCGCAGCGTCTCGAAGCGGAAGTGCGCCGGACGGGAAAGTCGCTGAAGCATGTCGTCAACGACCTTCTGCGGCGTGCGCTTGCGGTTAGGCGACGGCCCGAAACCCGACCGTTCGTCGTGAAGGCGCGAGCGCTAGGGCTTCGCGCCGGCCTCAGCTACGACTCGATCGGCGATCTCCTCGAATCTGTCGAAGGCCCGGGACACCGGTGATCCTCGTCGACGCGAATCTCCTCCTGTACGCGTACGACGCGAGTTCGCGCGAGCACGAGCGGGCGAAGGCTTGGCTGGAAGACGTCCTCTCCGGCACCGAACAGGTGGGGTTCGCGTGGGTGACCATCCTGGCTTTCCTACGGATCGCGACGAACGCACGCGCCATGGCGAATCCGCTTGCGCCAGAGGAAGCGGTTTCAATTGTGGAATCATGGCTGGCGCAGCCTTGCGCCGTAATCGTGTGTCCCGGGGAGCGCCATTGGTCCATTCTCGGACCGGTACTCGTCCGCGAGCAGGTGCGGGGTCCGCTCGTCACCGACGCACATCTAGCCGCGCTCGCCTTGGAGCATGGTGCCATCCTCGCTACCCAGGATCGCGACTTCGCTCGGTTCGACGGCCTACGTACGGTGATGCCGCTGGCAAGTTCAGCGTGAACGGGCGCTCACGATGGGGCCCCGCGCTTTCGCGCAACAAGTGCGGTGGGAATAGCAACATTGTCGCCGGCGGTTCGGGTTGAAAACCCGATGAAACGTTGACGGCAGTTGGACACAACGCCGCTGCCACGCGCACGCGATCCTTTGATCGCACCGGCGACCTCACCGATCTCGACCTCTGCCGTTGCTCGCGTCAGTGAGATGGGCGATTTCGAATGAGCACCAACACGCGAAACCAGCGGCGCACTCCGGCCATCAGTAAGGCGAGGCTCGGCGAGATGATCGGGGGGGCGACCGTCGACGCGTGCGGCGAGTCCGAGCAGACCACGGGCTGGTTCACATGATCGACGAGAACCTGGCGGTGCCCTTCGAGATAACAGTGCTCGGGATGCCGGTCACGGTCGAGCGCGTCGACATGAACGCGAGCGTGCATATCATCGCCGTCTGCAGGCGCGGTCGTCACCGCTCGACGCTCCCAATCCTCGATCTCCCGCTGCCGAATCCGCCGCCCGACGCCACGGAGTGGATCGAAGCGTAGCGCCAGTGGTGCGGAGGAGGAGATGAAGATGGGTAAGAAGACGCTCCTGCAGAACCCCCAGGAACGGGCCGAGGCTCGAAAGCGCCACCACCTGTCGCACCCGCACGTGCAGATGGCCCGCGATCGGGACGAACCCGATGAGGCTCGGCACGCTGGACAACCACGATCAGGAGCTATGGAAGGCTCCGCTACCGCAGTTCATCGAGCACCTCTACCTGAGGAGGTTCGGCAGGGAGCGGCCGGAGGTCGTGATGTCGATCGAGGAACGGGCTTGCGCGCGGCGCGAGAAGAAGAAGGGAGGCTCGCAAGGTTCCGTAGGCCATGAAGGCGGGGAGCACAGATGGCCCGCGGTGCGCTGAGCCTCTATGATCGAGGCACGCGGCACGAAGCGATCTCGAGCCTCCAAAGTTTCATGCGGCGATTCGGCATGACTTCGGGGTCCGGCCCTTGGCGCTGTCCGGCTCCACTTCCCGCACGATGAGGACGCGTTGTCTGTCCCCGTACGTCAAATGCTCGAGGTCTGGGTTCAAGTGCGTCGTTCGGCCGTGCAGGCTCGCTGGCGGGTTCCGACTGGGGAACCGAGCGACGCCTGGAGAACGTCGGTTACGGTGTCTACGCAAGCCGGCACGCGGTGGCTCGTCGGCCGAAACGAGAAAGCCCGGCCCTCTTCGGGGCCGGGCTTTCACCCATCGACTTGAAGCGGTCTACGGGATGGGGCGGACGTTCGCCGCCTGCAGACCCTTGGGGCCCTTGGTAATGTCGAACTCCACCTTCTGCCCCTCGGCGAGAGTTCGGAACCCCTCGGCCTTGATGGCAGTGTGGTGACAAAAGACGTCGTCGCCTCCGCCATCCTGGGTGATGAAGCCGAAGCCCTTCGAGTCGTTAAACCACTTCACTGTGCCAGTTGCCATGTGCTGTGTACTCGTTTCTTCTTTGTACGGGCGGCGAGAGTGCCACCCGGCCCAGCTCGGAGCGAGTTGGAATACAAGTGTCTAATCGAACGGCGAGCAGAAGTCGAGGGGACTGACTCGCCTTTTTCCCGTGGGAATGGCGAGGACCCCCGGCGGCCATCAGGCGTCCCCTCATCCTGTAGAGGACAGGCGGCCGGGCTCGCGCCCGGCGGTAGACCCGAGCCACCCACGACGGGAACGCCGAGGACGTCGTCGCGGTTGCGAGGAGAGCCACGACTGGCGCCAAGCCCGACCGACGGCGCGCGCATCGGGCGCCCCCGTCAGGGTTGGCGAGTCGGAGCTCCGGGCGGAGCGTCGGTGACCCGAGGTTCTCCTCGGCTGTCCTCGAACCTGCGGTGGAGGACGAGGGGGTCCCGAGCTGCTTTGCGAACACGCAGATTGAGGAGCTCGACCGCGAGAGAGAAAGCCATCGCAAAGTAGACGTAGCCCTTCCCGATGTGTTGGCCGAGGCCGTCCGCCACGAGCACCACCCCGATCAGTACTAGAAAGGACAGTGCGAGCATCTTCACCGTGGGGTGGCGTTCGACGAACGTCCCGATAGGGCCGGCGAACACGAGCATGCAGGCCACGGCGATCACCATAGCCGCGACCATGACCGCAACATGCTGCGCCATCCCGACCGCCGTGATGACGGAGTCGAGCGAGAACACGATATCGAGGATGGCGATCTGCACGATCACGGTCCAGAGGGCACTCCTTGGGCGCGAAGCAGGGGCCGCCTCTTCGTGCTTCACCTCGAGCTTGTCGTGGATCTCGTACGTGGCCTTGCCAATAAGGAACAGCCCTCCGCCCAGGAGCACGAGGTCGCGGCCCGACACGCCGCGCCCGCACAGCGTGAAGAGCTCGCGGGTCAGCCCCATGACCCACGTGATTGCGAAGAGGAGACCGAGGCGTGTGAGCAGTGCGAATCCAAGGCCCAGGCGTCGTGCCAGCTGCTGGTGCTCCTCCGTGACCCGTCCAGCGAGGATGGTCAGGAACACAATGTTGTCGATCCCCAGGACGATCTCCATCGCGGAGAGCGTTCCCAGGGCCACCCACGTCTCACTGTGCGCAAAGAGTTCGAGCACGGGTCACTCTGCTGGCCGGTGCGTGGACACCGGTCGCCACGTCCGTCGGACGCCTCGGGCGGCGCGACGTTCAGTATACGCGCGCAGCGGATGGTGCGGGCAATAGAGGTAGGTCAAGGCGTACGGATTCGCGCTGACCCGTGCACGAGCGTCAGCCTTACGGGCCATTGGCGGCCGGGGCGAGCGGGCCGCGTCGTCATCCACCCAGCGCCATCGTCAGTCCCACGAGAGCCGTTCCGATCCCGATGGCAGCCGTTCCCGTTGCGAAGGGTCGATAGCCCATGTAGCGGCCCAGACGAAAGCCGACCGCGAACAGGAGGATGAGGGCCACCGCATTGGAGACGCGAGGAGCGAGCCACGGCCTCAGCGGCAGGAGGAAGGGCAGGGCGACGGGAACGGTCGAGAGAGAAACGAGCAGAGATGCGGCCGCGGCACCGACGACGTCGTCCCGCGTGAGCCCGGCCCGCGGATTCGCCATCGCGTCGACGAGCTCCGCCATGAGAAACATGGTCGCGTCGACGATGCCCCAGGCGACGTTGCAGCCGATCGCACCCCGGAGAATCGCGTGGATGTCGCCGCGGGCTGCGCCCGCGACGCTCAGGGAGCCGACCATGGTCAGGGCCATGATGAGCCCGAAGACGATGTCCGAAAGCCGTTCGAGCGGGCTGAAAATCCGCTGCCGTGCATTCACTACCGAGACGTAGTCCGATCCCATGACGACTCCTCGGAGCCCATCGTCGACCTCGGCTTTCGCGAGGGGGTCGGCATCTCCTAGGAAGTCACTGCGAGTGTATCACTGTTCTTTCGGGTGAGTTGGCCGATCGGTGGCAGGCTGGGATGCGAGGGAATCGATGGTGTCGGTCCCGAGTGAGGATAGCCAGGGCCGGCCGATACTCGCTGCGGGCCACGAGGTTCGCCATGCCGCCGTTCTGGACTCCGCAGTTCGAGGACGAGTTGACACTGCGCGCAGCCGATGCTCGTGGACGACGGTTGAAGCGTTGCGACGTGCCGGATGGAGACGGTGAATGGGCATGCGTTCGATTCGGGACGATTCGGTGGCCAGTTCCCTGGCAGGAGTCGCGTTTCCATAGTTCTCTGTGGACACTGACGCCCGCGTTGGGGGCACAATGCGTCCTTGCGTGCCTGTGATCATGCCCGGCCCGATGAGAGTCGAGGCGCCAGCTTCGCCTGCAGCAAGCGCAGTGGGGCCGCTGAGAATCGGGACGCTTGGTTGGCGCGGTGCAGGCTGCGCCGTCGCGTGGTCCCCGTGTGTGAACGCTGAGTGGAGGCGAGACCGTGACCCAACAACCCCGCGTGCCAGAGTGGACCCCCAGTGGCACAGCGAGCGAACCAGACTTCTCGTTCGTGCTTGGCGGGCCACTGTTCCAGTTCTTGCGACGCACCCACCTTTCGGGTGACGCCTTGACGATGGTGCGCAGGCGCGTGATCGTCATGGCGCTGGTCGCTTGGCTGCCGCTGCTCGTGATCTCGGCGCTCCAGGGCAAGGCGACGAAGGGAAGCGTGGCGGTGCCCTTCGTTATGGATCTGGAGCAGCACGTGCGCTTTCTCGTGGCGTTGCCGCTGCTGGTCATTGCGGAGTTGGTTGTGCACCGGCGTATGCGCCCGATCGTTCAGCTGTTTCGCGAGCGAAACATCATTCCGGAGGCGACGCTCGATAGGTTTCACGCGGTCATCGAGGCAGCATTCGCGCTGCGCAATTCCGTCGTCGCCGAGCTGCTGCTGCTGGCGATTGTCTACGGGGTCGGCATCCAGGTCGTCTGGCGGCACTTCATCGCCCTGAATGCGAACACTTGGTACGCAACGCCGTCGGTGCATGGCCCTGTGCTCACGGCCGCGGGCATTTGGTACGGGTACGTGAGCCTGCCGATCTTCCAGTTCTTGCTTTGCCGCTGGTACTTCCGCGTGTTCATCTGGGCGCGGTTCTTGTACAGGGTCTCCCGCCTGGAGCTGAGTCTCGTCCCGACGCATCCGGATCGCCTGGGCGGGCTCGGGTTTCTCGCGAGCACGGTATATGCGTTCGCCCCGCTCGCGGCGGCGCACGGCGCCATGCTCGCCGGCCCTTTCGCAAACCGGATCTTTTACATGGGCGCGAAGGTCGGCGAGTTTCGGATGGAAGCAGTCGCGCTGGTCGCGCTTGTCCTGTGCATGGTTTTCGGTCCGCTGCTCGTGTTTGTCCCCAGGCTCGCGGAAGCACGGCGCAGGGGCCTTCGCGAGTACGGCACCTTCGCAGAGACGTACACGCGCGCCTTTGCAGAGAGGTGGCTGGGCGGCGGGGCGCCGCGTGATGAAGCGATGTTGGGCAGCGGCGATATCCAGTCCCTCGCCGACCTCGGGAACAGCTACGAAGTCGTCCGCACGATGCGCGCTGTTCCGATCACGAAAGAGGCACTGTTTCAGCTCGGCCTCGTGACGTTTGCACCGCTGTTGCCCCTGCTACTGACAGCGATGCCGCTGGAAGAGCTCTTGACGAAGATGTTCGGATTGCTCTTCTGAGCACGGCGTTTGGCGGGGCTTTTCTGGCGCTCGGGCCGGCGAGGGCCGGGTTGGACCCAGGTAGCGCCCGCTTGGCGACTCGTGGGTGCGGTCGACCGGCAGAATTTGACTGCGAGCGACGCGACCCAGTATTGGATGGTCGCCTTCCGAGGATTGAACCGGGAGGCACTCGTGTCGAGCCTTTGGAAGTTCACTCCGACCAAGGCTCCCCATTGTATGCCCACATCCCAGGAGGTCCCGCGCGATCCTTCCTGCTCGCACGTGAAGGAGGCTTCAGAGGGACCAGCGGCCGCGATGTCCGGCTGCGCCGCTGCGGCGAGGATCATGCGGGAGAGCAGGAATCGCGAAGGAACTTTGCCGCCCACCGCGATGAAGATCGGACGGGGCGGACGACGACCCCTGCGGGGAGACATCGGGAGCGTGTCACCCGCCGTACACGGGGCCGAAGGCGCGAGCGAGCAAAAGCGCCATGAGCAATCCACCCAGGCCTAGGGGAACCGCCTGCTTCGTCTGCCGGAAGTCGAACTTCCCGACCCGCCCGATGAGCAGGTACGCGACAAGGAAGTTGAAGGAGCCCCACCAGACGTTGACAGTCGCGGACGACATCCCTCGGCCCGGCGGCGAGGCGAATGGGCTCGGGAACGCGTGCCCGGTGACCCCAGCCACGAAGTGGGGGACAGCATTCACGAGAAACGCGCCGCCGACGAAGTAGGCGACGTACGCGTACCACTTCATGATTGCCTCCTTGGCACGAAAGGGGTCAACCGTGCGCCTGGAGCGCCCGGCGGGCGGGACTGGACCGCAGGAAGAACTGCGTGTCGTCCTGCGTGGAGAACGACGGCGGCACGACCAGGAAAGACGCTCTGGCGGCCTTCAGTGCGCGGCTCAGATCCGCTTCGTCGTCTAGGGATCCATGGATGATCTCGCTCTTCTTGGGGTGGCGGGCAATCGCCCCTGCCGGCGCTCTGGCCGCGAGAAAGTCTTGAAGGAGTTGGGAGCCCATGTGCCCCGTGCGGGTGGTGCCGAAGCTCACGAAAGGCCTCCAAGGTTCCGGCGCAGAAGTAGACTATATCGTTGGGCACTCCACCGACGAACCTCCAAGGCTGGCTTTGGCTCTTCCCCGCCAGCTACGCCGTCCACGTGCTCGAGGAGGGCCTCGCTGGAGAGCGCTTTCACCGGTGGATTCGGCATGCCACCGGGCGGACCCTGAATCCCGGTGCGTTCTGGGCGGTGAACGGAGTCCTCTGGGCGATGATGGTCGGCGCGGTGCTTGCCGCCCGGAATCACGGCGCGCTCGACTGGATTGTCACGGCTCTCGGCACGCTAGTCGCGGTCAACGGCGCCGGACATATCGTCGGCACGCTGTTCACCGGGACGTATTCTCCGGGCCTCTTCACCGGAGGGCTTCTCTGGCTGCCGTTGGGACTGTCGGTGCTGTGGAAAGCCTGGCAAGCCGGGTCGCGGGTGTCTTTTGCCACCGGCGTCGTGCTGGGACTTGTCGTCCAGGCAGGGGTCGCGTCGTTGGCGTTTGCGCTCAGCCACCGAACTGCCGGAAGAGGGGGGAGGGCGTGGCCGCAACTGCGCCGCTGAATCGCAAGCCCGTTGCGGGTTCTTGCCTGCGCAGTGGCGCCTCGGTCGCTCTCGATGACGTCTCGTGTCCACGACAGATAGCCGGGAACCTTGGACCCGGACTTTTCCCGGTGCGTCACTCCAATGAGGCGGACCTCGAACCCGCCAGGCAGGGAGACGTGGTGAGCGCGATCCGGGCGAGCGCACGGGCAGGGTCACCCGCCGGAGTCTTCGTGCTGCACGATGCCATCAACTCCGCGCCCGAGGTGGCCAGGTACTGCGTCGGAGTCACGGCGGAGAAGAGCGCGGGCCTTGCGGCTATGGCCGTTGCCTCCAAGTCGACGCTCACACGAGTAGCGGCCACCGCCTTTCGGATGGCACGCGAGGATACGCGCTCGCGAGCGGCGACGACGACCGCGTGGGGCTACAACGCGCACCCGGATTTCTGTACCTGGGGCGCGCCCTGGCCGAGAATCTCCGACCAAGGAGCCCCATGACCGCCCTGATGCTCGCGCTCGCCCTGACGACCGCACCGAGTGCAGCGATGAAGGTGGTGGCCAAGGACGGCGTCCCGTCCGTGAGGGTCACGGTGCAGGCCAACGACGCGCTCCGGAAACACGGAGCGAACGAGGAGGCGGCGCGAGCCTGGGCGGAGTTGGCCCTCGAGCGCTGCGGAATGCAGATTTGGAGCCCGAGTGACGGATGGGGAGCGACCGCCATCCTGTACGTGAACCTCGCCGGGCTGGACCAGGGGACCTCGGGGTACTTCGGCCGCGTCGGCGTACAGTTCACGGCCGTGCGGGTCGTCGAGGGCATTCCCTTCGTGGAGCTGGATGCATACTCGGAGGGAGTCCTGATCTCCGGGCCGCCGCTGGACGCTCAGAGAGACATCCGGGCGGGGCTCGATGCAATGCTCGACCAGCTGTGCAGCACGTACCGGCAGGCCAAAGAGGAAATTGGGAAGAAGCGGCCCGCGAAGGGCGGTGACCGGAGCGCAGGAGATTCACCCGGCCCGGGACACGCCCCTTGACGAGAGTGGCCCCTGCAGGGAGCGACGCTTCTCCCGGGGCCACCGACCCGGCGCGACTCCACCGCACCCTGGAAGGCCCTTGATGCCGCCAGGCCAATGCGCCTCGGCCCGGGTGGCGCGGGGCGGTTGGCCCGTGCATCCGTGTCGAGCAAGCCCGCCGCGGAGGCAACCTCTTGCGGCGGGCTACGAGTTCGTTCCACGCGGGGCTCGCCGGGGCAGCGAGCGGTCGTCTGCCCGATCCCTACCCGGTGATCGCGCGGGGTAGGGACGGCGCCCCGCGGTGGCGAGCGCTTTCAGGCGATTCACTTCCTTTGCGATGATCGTGGCCCGCCTGTCGCTCCGCGGACCGAGAGCGACGCGGAAGACCTGGCGAAGAACCCCGGATATGCCGTCGGCCACGATGGCACCGCTTCTAGAGAGGACCAGGGGGAGCGACGACGAGCTCCGCTCGCGCAGCTGCGCCTCCAGGCCGACGCACTTTGCGTGGAGCTCGACGTAGCGTGCCTCGAGCGCAACGTATTTGGCTCTTATGTCGGCGCAGTCGCAGGTGAGCTGCATGGACAGCGGGCCCCGTCCTGACGTGTCCACGTCACACCTCCGATGCGCGGGACTCCGTTCTCGCGACGTCGCCCGCGCCCTTCCGTGGAATCAGTGTCTCGCATGGGTACGACATCCCGGCGTCCCGGGGCGAGATGCCGCGAGATGCCGGGCCTTGGCTCCATGCGAAGGCCGGGTTGTCCTGCTCGGGAGGGCCTCGGCCCACTCGGGTGTGCAAGGCGCAAGGAGCGCCGAGCTCCCGGCGCGTGGAGGCGCATGCCAGAAGAACGCTCCATGACCGATTGACGCCGCCGTCTCTCGCGGCCGAGATCGCCTGTCCGATGCGGACCCCGCTCCTCCCGCCAGCGCTCCGCAAGGGAGTATCCCCCTTCGCATGGGGCCAGGGCGCACATGGCGGAGATGTGGCCCCGTATTGGGCGAACGGGCGGAGCGCGCTTGCCGGCGCCATCCTGCCAGCGGCCCGGGGCAGTCCCGTCGAAATGAGTGCTCGGCCTTCGGACGCGTCGCGCACGTTGAATCCGTCGGAGGTGATCGCACTGCCTTGTGGGGCGCCAGCGAGATGCCGAAAAGGCCGAACCCTGCCATGAGGCACATCTTGAAGGTGACGGCGTTCCTCGAAGGGGCGACTGGCCTCGTCCTGCTGGCCCGCCCGTCGCGGTCACCGTCCTGCTCTTTCAGACCCCGGTGTCCGGCTCCGGAATGGCGGTCAGTCGAATCGCCGGGGCGGCGCTCCTGGGGCTCGCGGTTTCCTGCTGGCCTGGCCCGGCGCGAGAAGCGAGCCCCTGGGCACTGCGCGGGATGCTGACGTACTCGTTCCTCGCCGCCGCGGTGCTCGTGTACCGGGAAGCCGTGGCGCACGTGGCCGGGAGGCTGTTGTGGCCAGCCGTGGGCGCACACATCGCCATCGCCGGGTCGCTGCTTCTGGCCTCGCGCCGGACACGGTGGTGAGAGGGGAATATGGGCGTTGCATGGGGGAGCCGATTCCTGTTCTCCTCGCCTTGGCCAAGCGCCTGCCGCCCAGGGTCCTCGACGACCGTTGCGGTGCGCGGCGAGTGGATGAGCGGCACCTAGCAAGGCTCAAACGGAGGGACATGACCCGTGCGGTCACGACGAACGGTCTCGATCCTGGCTCTGTTGTCTTTACCCTTGGCGAGCTGGGCTCGCGATGATCGGCTCAAGCTGCCGATAGATGTTGCAATGGCCCAGCCGGTCGCCCGGGAGAAGCTGAGCCCGGACGTGGCGTTGTACTTCGGGGACGCGCCTCACCCGGAGATGCTTCAGGATCTCGGCGAGACGATGGTCAACCGGAAGACCAATGCCTTTGCCAAGTCCGACGCGGTTGCGTGTCAATGGGTGTTCGTGAGCGTGGCCATCGAGCTTCAACAACGTGCGCGCGCCGCCGGCGGGAACGCGGTGGTGGGCATCGAGAGCTACTACAAGAAGGAGGTCTTCAAGAGCGATACGCAGTACATGTGCGGGGCCGGCGCCACCATCGCGGGCGTGGCGCTCCGAGGAAGGATCGCGAAGCTTGCGCCAGCCGCCCTGCCGACGGGGACGCTTCCGGAGGGGAAGGCGGCGCAGAAGGCGTCGGAGAGGGCCGCCCCGTGAATTTCGGCGCCGCCTAGTATTACCCGGTCACTTGTGTTGCGGGCGATCGACGGGCGTGATCTACCCTGGGCATGATCGCCTACGTGAAGAAGCTCGACCGTTCGCTGGAAGCGTTCGCAACGTCACTATTCGAGGGTATGGGCAGGCCCGAGCGTCGCCGGGCGATGGCCTGGTACCTGGAGGGATTACTGCTCGACGGCACCCGCAAGAGCATCGAGCCCATGGCTGGGAGGCTGGTCGACGACCCGTCGGAGGTCGAGGCCATGCGGCAGCGCTTGCAGCAATGCGTTTCGGTGAGCTCGTGGTCGGACGACGAAGTCCGAGCTCGGCTGGCGCGAAAGATCCAGGACG
>DATKJV010000035.1:0-103039 GCA_035543235.1 Anaeromyxobacteraceae bacterium
GTCCCGCGCCGAAAATGTAACGGGGCTAAAGCCACGCACCGAAGCTGTGGGTGCATCCGCAAGGATGCGCGGTAGCGGAGCGTTCCGTAAGCCGGTGAAGGGATGACGTGAGTCATCCTGGTGGTATCGGAAGTGAGAATGCTGACATGAGTAACGATAAAGAGTGTGAGAGACACTCTCGCCGTAAGTCCAAGGGTTCCTGCGCAAGGTTAATCCACGCAGGGTGAGCCGACTCCTAAGGTGAGGCCGAAAGGCGTAGCCGATGGCAACACGGTTAATATTCCGTGGCCTGCTGGTGGTGACGAAGTTCAAAGGTTGTTCGGGATTAACGGATTTCCCGGGCGGTCGATGAGCTTCCAGGAAATAGCCCCAGCGTATAGGCCGTACCCTAAACCGACACAGGTGGACGAGTTGAGTATACTCAGGCGCTTGAGAGAAGGGTGTTGAAGGAACTCGGCAAATTACCCTCGTAACTTCGGGATAAGAGGGCCCTGTATATGCGCAAGCACTTACAGGGGGCACAGAATTGGGGGTGGCGACTGTTTACCAAAAACACAGGACTATGCGAAGTCTCACATGACGACGTATATGGTCTGACGCCTGCCCGGTGCTGGAAGGTTAAGGAGAGAAGTGCAAGCTTTGAACCGAAGCCCCAGTAAACGGCGGCCGTAACTATAACGGTCCTAAGGTAGCGAAACTCCTTGTCGGGTAAGTTCCGACCTGCATGAATGGCGTAACGATCTCCCCACTGTCTCCAACACCAACTCAGTGAAATTGAATTCTCCGTGAAGATGCGGAGTTCCCGCGGTTAGACGGAAAGACCCTATGAACCTTTACTACAACTTTGCAGTGGTATTAGGGATAGCATGTGTAGCATAGGTGGGACGCGATGAAGTCTGGGCGCTAGCTCGGATGGAGCGGTCAGTGAAATACCACCCTTGTAATCTTTGATATCTAACTGAGTCCGGCGAAACACGGACCAGGACCCTGCATGGCGGGTAGTTTGACTGGGGCGGTCGCCTCCCAAAGCGTAACGGAGGCGCGCGACGGTTAGCTCAAGCTGGTCGGAAATCAGCTGTTGAGTGCAATGGCACAAGCTAGCCTGACTGCAAGACGTACATGTCAAGCAGAGACGAAAGTCGGTCATAGTGATCCGGTGACTCTTCGTGGAAGGGTCATCGCTCAACGGATAAAAGGTACTCTAGGGATAACAGGCTGATGACGCCCAAGCGTCCATAGCGACGGCGTCGTTTGGCACCTCGATGTCGGCTCATCACATCCTGGGGCTGGAGAAGGTCCCAAGGGTTCGGCTGTTCGCCGATTAAAGTGGTACGTGAGCTGGGTTCAAAACGTCGTGAGACAGTTTGGTCCCTATCTGCCGTGGGCGTAGGAGGAGTGAGAGGGCCTGACCCTAGTACGAGAGGACCGGGTTGGACACACCGCTGGTGTACCAGTTGTCTCGCCAGAGGCACCGCTGGGTAGCTATGTGTGGAATGGATAACCGCTGAAAGCATCTAAGCGGGAAACCAGCCTCAAGATAACTCCTCCCGGGCGCAAGCCCCTGAAGCCCCCTCGAAGACCACGAGGTTGATAGGCCGGATGTGTACGCGCTGCGAGGCGCTCAGCAGACCGGTACTAATCGGGCGTGAGGCTTGGTCTCCCTCTTCTCAGGCCGTAGGCGGCCCGAGTCGAGGCCGAGGTCGAGGCTCCATCGGAGCCTGGACCCCGTCGCTGGACGCTGCATTTCACCCTTCGTACGGTTGTCAGGCGGCTCGGCCGCCTGCTCTTTTCCAATTTGCGGTGGCTATATCGGCGGGGTCACACCCGTTCCCATCCCGAACACGGAAGTTAAGCCCGCCAGAGCCGATGGTACTGCACGGGTAGCCGTGTGGGAGAGTAGGTCGCTGCCGCATCCTTTTCCCGAGGGCCCGCCGGAAATCCCGGCGGGCCCTCTTCTTTTGGCGAGAGTGCGCGGGCACCCGGCGGCCCGCGCGCGATGCGGGTAGACTTCGGGGCGCACGCGGAGAGGAGAGGGTCATGGCCGAGCCAGTCGTGGGCGTCATCGGCGGCACCGGTCTCGAGGAGGCGCTCGGGTCTCTCGGCCAGGGCGAGGCGATCGAGGTGGACACCCCCTTCGGGAGGCCCGCCTCGGCCGTCGTGCGCACTCGCGTGGCCGGCGTCGAGGTCGCGCTCCTCAAGCGCCACGGCGACGGGCACCTCCTCAACCCCTCGCAGGTGCCCTACCGGGCGAACGTCTTCGCGCTCAAGTCGATCGGGGTCACCCACATCCTCGCCACCGGCGCGGTGGGGAGCCTCCGCGAGGAGCTCGCGCCACGCCACCTCGTCATCCCGGACCAGGTGATCGACAAGACCTTCCGCCGCCCGAGTACCTTCTTCGACGACCTCGCCGTCCACGTCGAGCTCGCCTCGCCCTTCTGCCCGTCGCTTCGGCGGCTCCTGGCCGTCTCCTCCGCCGGGTTTCCCACGCGCGTCCACCACGGCGCGACGTACGTGTGCATGGAAGGGCCGCAGTTCTCCACCCGGGCGGAGAGCGAGCTGCACCGCGCCTGGGGAGCCTCGCTCATCGGCATGACCGTCATGCCGGAGGCGAAGCTCGCCCGCGAGGCGGAGATCTGCTACGCCCTCGTCGCGCTCCCCACCGACTACGACTGCTGGCGCCCCCACCCGCAGAACGTCGACCAGATCCAGCTCATCGAGGAGATCGTCGGGAACCTGAGGGCCGCGACGCAGAACGCCCTCGAGCTCATCCGCAGGACGATCCCCGCCGTGGCGGGCCAGGCGCCGAAGTCCTGCGCCTGCCAGTCCGCGCTGAAGCTCGGGATCTGGTCGGACAAGGCGAGGATCCCGCCGGACGTGGCCCGCCGCCTGGCCCCGCTCATCGCCAGGCACCTCGACGCGCCGGGCTGAGCGGAGGCGACCGCCCGCGGGGCTGGGCAGCGGGCGCTCGCACCCGCTATAACCCGGAGAGCGAGCGGCCGGTGATCCCACTCAAGGACAACGTCGTCCTCCGGCGGCCGGCCGTCGCGACCCTCGCGCTCGTCGGCCTGAACGCCCTCGCGTTCGTCTGGCAGGTGAGCAGCGGCGCCCCCGGGGAGCCGGTCGCGCTCCGCATCCAGTGGTCGGCACTCGTGGGAGGGGCGATCCCATACGAGATCGCGACCTGGCGGGACATCGGCCCCCGGGACCTCGTGCCGCCGCCGTTCACGATCCTCACGAGCATGTTCCTCCACGGCGGCGTCCTGCACCTCGCCGGCAACATGCTCTTTCTCTGGGTGTTCGGGCCGGCGGTCGAGGACGCGATCGGGCGCGCCCGCTTCGTCGGCTTCTACCTGGCGAGCGGCGTCGCGGCTGCGATCGCGCAGACGCTCCTCTCCTTCGCGGCGGGTGACCCGTTCATCCCCATGGTGGGCGCGAGCGGCGCCATCGCCGGCGTGCTCGCCGCCTACGTGGTGCTCTTCCCGTGGGCGCGCGTCCTCACGGTCGTGCCCATCTTCGTGTTCATCCGCTTCATGCACCTCCCCGCCGGCTTCTTCATCGGGCTCTGGTTCGTCTTGCAGGTCGTGAACGCCGTGCTGGGCGGGGGCGGATCGGGCGTGGCCTTCTTCGCGCACGTCGGAGGCTTCGTGTTCGGGTGGCTCGTGACGAAGGTCCTCGCGAGCCGTCGGTAGCAGGCGCGGTCCTGGCCCGGCCGCGAGAGTCACCCGGAATCGAGTTCACGGTCTGTTCGCCCTCTGGGCGGGGGCCGCGGCGGCTCTTGACGCGTCGTCGCCCCGCGCGGGGCATTGCGACCGTCCACCGGGGATCACACTGTCTTCGGCGAGCGCAGGACCCGTCGTCGGGAGGCCCGACATGCGCGCTGCGAGAACGTCTTCGGTAGCGATGCTCCTTCCGGTCGCCATGGCCTTCTCGGCGGGGTGTGCCGGAAGCGTCAAGAACATGCACGAGATGCCGGCCGACACCGCCGATCCCACGCCGGCCCCGGGCAAGGCCCTGCTCGTATTCCTCCGGCCCTCCGGGATGGGTTTCGCCGTCCAGTCGAGCGTCTTCGAGGTGAAGGATCAGAGGCCCGAGCTCCTCGGCATCGTGGCCGCCAAGAAGAAGGTGGCCTGGCAAGCCGATCCGGGCCAGCACCTCCTTCTCGTCGTGGGCGAGAGCGGGGACTTCATGATCGCGAACCTGGTGGCGGGACGCACCTACTACGCGCTCGTCACACCGCGAATGGGGGCGTGGAAAGCGCGCTTCTCCCTGAAGCCCGTTCACAAGGCAGACCTCGGCACGCAAGAGTTTCGCGATTGGTGGACCAGCTGCACCTGGGTCGAGATGGATCAGTCTTCGCAGGAATGGGCGAAAGGCAACCTGCAGAGCATCCAGGGGACGCATTCAGAGTACTACCCGAAGTGGATGGAGAAGGCCCCGGCGGAGCGTCCGGAACTCCTTCCGGACGACGGGGTCCCAGTCAGGTAGTCCCGAGCCCCGCGGAGTGCCCGAAGCCCTTCTCCTTTCAGGGGCGCGGCGCCTCGAGAGCGAGGCGCACGAGCTGGCGGACGTTCTCCGGGCAGTCGATCCCGTCCGCGTCGCGCACCCAGGTGGCCTCGGTCCACTCCTCGCAGGGCGCGAGCGCGCGGCTCCCGACGTCGGCGACGAAGGCGAAGTTCATGTGGAGGCCCTTCGACCCGGCCGGGTGCTCCTCGTAGCCGATGAGTCCGCGGGGCGTCCCGTCGACGCCGAGACCCGCCGGGAACCTTCCCTCGAGCCCCGTCTCCTCGCGAAGCTCGCGGACGGCCGCCTCGAGCGGCGTCTCGCCGGCCTCGATCTCCCCGCCGACGGGGAGCCAGAGGCCCAGCCGGCGGTGGCGGACGAGGAGCACGGCACCGGCGTTCCGGCAGAAAACGGCGACCGAGAAGGCGCGGCGTCCGGTCACGGTGTCAGGCCGCGAAGAGGTCGCGGAGCCCGGCGACCACCAGGTAGCCGGTGAGGACGATCATGATCGCCGTCGTCGCCCAAGCGACGCCGTTGAACCAGGGCCCGTTCCGGTGCGCCCCCATGAGCTTCGGGTCGTTCACGAGGAGGAGCATGAAGATGAGGATGAAGGGGAGGAGCACCCCGTTCACGATCTGCGAGACGAGCATGATCTTGAGCAGGGGAAGGTGCGGCGTGAGGACGACCGCCGCCCCGAGCGCGACGATGCCGGTGTACAGCCAGTAGAACTGCTTCGCCTCGCCCCACTTCTTGTCGATGCCCGACTCCCAACCGAAGGCCTCGCACACGTAATAGGCGGTGGCGAGCGGCAGGATGGTGGCGGCGAAGAACGAAGCGTTGAAGAGGCCGAAGGCAAAGAGCCAGGACGCGTACCTGCCGGCGAGCGGGCCGAGGGCCAGCGCAGCCTGGTCCGCCGTCTCCACCTTGATGCCGGCCTTGAAGATGGTGGCCGCGCAGGCCACGATGATGAAGAAGGCGACGACGTCCGTGATGATGCAGCCCGCCACCACGTCCAGGCGCGAGTGGGCGTACTGCTCCGGCTTGATGCCCTTCTCGACCACGGCGGACTGCAGGTAGAACTGCATCCAGGGCGCGATGGTGGTCCCCACGACGCCGATGAGCATGGCCACGTAGCCGCCGCTCGTCTCGAAGCTGGGCGTGAGGGTGGCCTTCACGACCGTGGACCATTCGGGCTTCGCGAAGAAGGTGCTGATGGGATAGGCGATGTAGAAGAGGCAGGCGACGAGGAACACCTTCTCCACCTGCCGGTAGGTCCCCTTCAGGACGAGGATCCACACCGCGGCCGCCGTGAGCGGCACCGAGACCCACGCCGGCACGCCGAAGATGGAGAGGCTCGCCGCGGCCCCGGAGAACTCCGCGATCGTGTTGCCGATGTCGGCGACGAGGAGGGCCACCATGACCCAGAACGTGACCTTGACGCCGAAGTTCTCGCGGATGAGGTCGGCGAGTCCCTTGCCGGTCATGACGCCCATCCGGGCGCTCATCTCCTGGACGACGACGAGCGCGACGGTGATGGGGATGAGGGTCCACAGGAGCTTGTTGCCGTACTGGGCGCCCGCGAGCGAGTAGGTGGTGATGCCGCCCGCGTCGTTGTCGACGTTGGCGGTGATGATGCCGGGTCCCACGACCGCCAGGAAGACGAGGAGGTTGCCCCACAGAGAGCGGCGGGGCGCGGCGGTGCCCTTGTCAGCGAGCATCCACCACCTCGGCCAGGATGTCGTCCACAGTC
Organism: Anaeromyxobacteraceae bacterium; assembly: GCA_035543235.1. Classification (GTDB taxonomy): domain Bacteria; phylum Myxococcota; class Myxococcia; order Myxococcales; family Anaeromyxobacteraceae; genus DATJZG01. Next base: position 6,251 of record DATKJV010000035.1, read on the forward strand.
ACGATCCCCTGCAGGACCCCGCGACTGTCGACGACCGGCACGGAGATGAGGTTGTACTTCGTGGCGGCGATCGCCACGTCCCGGAGCCGGTCCGTGACCGCGACCGTGACCGGCGCGTCCCGCGCGATCCGCGAGATGGGCGTCCCGGGGTCGGCCAGCACCACGTCCTTCAGCGTCGCGAAGCCTCGAAGCCCGCCGGCGTTGTCGACGACGAACACCTCGTAGACGAGCGGAACCTCCTCGGCCCGTCGCCGGACCTCGGCCAGCGCGTCCGCGGCCGTCTGCTCCGGGTAGAGCTGGATCCGGTCGGGCGTCATGAGGCCGCCGGCCGAGTCGGGAGGGTAGGCGAGCAGGGCCTGGACCTCGCGCGCCTCCGGCGGCTCCATGGCCTCGAGCAGCTCTTCCCGCGTCTCGCCGGGGATCTCCGACAGCACGTCGGCGGACTCGTCGGGGGCCATCTCCTCGAGGATGTCCGCCGCCTTGTCCGGTTCCACCTGCTGCAGGAGCTCCGCGGCCACCTCCGGGGAGGCCTCCTCCAGGGCGTCGGCCGCCGTCTCGACGTCGAGCCGCTCGAGGAGCACCTGGCGGTGGTCGCGGTCGAGCTCCTCCATGATCTCCGCGAGGTCGGCGGGGTGCAGCGTGGCGAGGGCCTTCTTGGTGGCCTCGATCCGCACCCGGCCCGGGGCGCTCTCGATCGGCTGGACGAGCTTCCAGGGCAGAAGGCTCTCGTCCTTCAGGTATCGGGAGCCGGGGCGCACCGTCGAGACCAATCGGTCGACCAACCGCTGCCAGCCCATCCGGCGCACGAGGCCCCGGAATCCGATGTCCACGTGCGCCACACGGAGGCTCGCCTTGCTCTCGAGGAAGTGCAGGTCGTTCACGCGGACGAGCTTCGCGCCCTCGATGTCCACGATCTGGCGGTCGAGGACCTCGTCGCCGAGGCGCACCCGGTCCGCCACCGGTCCCGCGGGTGCCGGGACGGGCTCGGCGCCCGGGTGGAGGCGCACCCCCCCGTTCACCTGCGCCACTGCGTTCCAGGGAAGCTGGAGGCGCCGCTTCCCGGAGCGGACGATCACGCTCTCCACGGGCGGGAACGGCTCGCCGCTCACGGCGATCAAGTCCGCGACGCGCCCGAGCGGGCTCCCGTCGGCCCGGAAGACGCGCTTCCCGAGCAGGTCCGAGAAGAACAAGAACCGGAAGCTGTCGGAGTGCGGCATGGAATCTCCCTCCGCCGTGGGCTCCGGCGGTTTACGCCGCTGGCTGGACCCTGTCAACGCGCCGTCGACCCATGGCCGCCCCGGCGACGGCCGACGTCGCGAGACGGCCAACGGCGAGGACGCCCGGTCCCTCGGCGAGGATGCGAACCCGCTCCTCATCCTCCAGGTGCCGCTGAAGGTTCGCGACTGGGTTCGGCGGGAGTCGTCGCCGTGGAACGACGTGGCGCCCGCGCCGTCGGCCACCGGGGCGCCCCTCGCGAAGCGGGGCCGCGCCGAGAACGAGCAGGCCGTGCTCGGCCAAGGGGCGCCGGAGGGACCGCACGCAGAGCTCGGGCTCGTCGCCGAGCGCGACCCCCGCTTCCCCTAGCGCGTGACCGCCCAGCTCTACCAGGCGACGGAATCCGGGGCGGTGGGCCCGGACGAAATGCGCGCGCTCGCGCCGATGGTCGAGCGCGTGTACTCGAAGGGCGACTGGGCGGGGTCCCTCGTCGCGCCCTGGCCCGCGGACGCGGGCCGGCCCACCGGCACGGCTCGTCGCCGCCGGGGGGTGGCCATGGAGGGACTTCCCCGGACTCGCGGAGCGGTGGCGCGGGCCGGGGATCCGCGAGCCCATCGGCATCCGCCGACCGGTCCGCCACTATCCGACCGGCGTTGCCTCGGGCTTCACGAGGATGAGGGTGTCGTTCACGCCGTTCGTGGTCCAGGTGGCGCGCCAGGCGGCGATCTCCCGCTCGGCGCGCTCGAACCCGGGAGAGGCGGGAGGGCCGTCCAGCGGCAGCGAGTGCGGGGTTCGGCTCGCGCTGCGCAGGTACCAGTTGGCGTTGTCGAAGACGATCCACCCCCCGGCGCGCAGCTTCCGCATCGAGCGCAGGAGCGTTTCGCTTCGGAAGAGACCGTCCACGACGACGTAGTCGAAGCGCCGGTCCGCGAACTCGTCGACGACGCGGACGTAGTCATCCTCCGGCTGGAGCCGGTAGTCCACGTTTGTGATTCCCGCCGCGGCGAGCGAGGCGCGCACCCGCTCGTACCAGAGCGGGTTGTGCTCGACGCTGACGAGTGAGGCGCTCCGGGAGGCCAGCCACTGCGAGCTCCTCCCCGAGCCCCACTCGAGCCCCCGGAAGGTCGGCCGGAGCCACCGCTCGAGCTTCTCGATCGCGTCCCGAGTGAACCAAGGGAGGTCCGGGTGGAGCGTCTCGAAGGCGACCAGGGCGGCCTTGGAGCGCAGGTAGCGCGGCGAGAAGAGCTTGGCGATACGCGCCAGCGTATGGTCGCGGAGGAGGTTCCTGTAGGGGTCCGCGTGAACGGCGTCGAGGAGGCGACGAAGCATGGGCTCGTCTCCGGGGGCCGGCCCCCTCCGCCTCGCATCGCGGCGGGCGATCGCGACCTGGGCCGAGGATAGCCGCTATGGGTGCAATGGGGAGGTCCCCCGGGCAAGGGAGGGTGCCTTCGCCATGGCGGGACGCCCGGGTCCGCCGAACGTCGCTCGGTCCGCCGCCCGAAAGGGGGATGCCTTCAGCTGGGAGGCGGGGGAGCCGCGTCCGGGCCAAACCGTCCGCGTTCCGGGCGGGTACAGCCCGTCCGGCCACCCCCGGCGGCGACCTTGACGCTCCGCGGCAAGAGCCTAGCTTTCAACCAAAGAGCACCCGGACCCGGAGGGTGTCATGCCCAGCAAGCAGGTCCTTTTCCGCTCGGCAGCTCGCGAGAAGATCCTTCACGGGGCAGCGCTGCTCGCCGATGCAGTTCGGGTGACGCTTGGCCCGAAGTCAAAGTGCGTGCTCATCGAGAGAAAGTGGGGGGCGCCGCTCGTGTGCAACGACGGCGTCACCGTCGCGAAGGAGATCGAGCTCAAGGACGCCGAGGAGAATCTCGGGGCGCGCATGATCCGGCAGGCCGCGGAGAAGACCGGCGACCTGGTCGGCGACGGGACGTCGACCGCCACTATCCTCGCCCACGCCCTGTTCGCGGAGGGGATGCGGAACGTGGTGGCGGGCTCTAGCGCCATCGACCTGAAGCGCGGCCTCGACAGCGGCCTGAAGGTGGCCGTGGAGGCCATCCGCAAGCTGTCGCGCCCCGTGCAGAGCCGAAGGGAGAAGGCCCAGATCGCAACCGTGGCCGCGCACAACGACCCCGCCATCGGCGACCTCGTCGCGGAGGCGGTCGCGCGAGTGGGCAACGACGGCGTAGTCACGCTGGAGGAGGCAAAGGGAACCGAGACGGTCCTGGACGTGGTCGAGGGGATGCAGTTCGACCGCGGCTACCTCTCGCCGTACTTCGTCACCGACCCGGCGCGGATGGAGTGCGTGCTCGAGGGCCCCGTGCTCCTCCTCCACGAGCCGCGCATCTCGGTGATGAAGGATCTCGTGCCCCTGCTCGAGCAGGTGGTGCAGGGGGGGAGGCCGCTCGTCGTCGTGGCGGAAGACGTGGAGGGAGAGGCGCTCGCGACCTTGGTCGTGAATCGCCTCCGCGGGGCGCTGCGGTGCGTGGCCGTCAAGGCACCGGGATTCGGCGACCGCCGCAAGGCCATGCTCGAGGACATCGCCGTCCTCACCGGCGGGCGGGTCGTCGCGCAGGAACTCGGCACGAAGCTCGAGCACGTGACCCTGGCCGACCTCGGGCGGGCCGAGCGGATCGTCGTCACCCAGGACGAGACCACCATCGTGGGCGGCGCGGGCGACAAGAAGCTCATCGCGGCGCGCGTCGAGCAGCTCCGGGACCAGGCGAAGGAGACCAAGAGCGACTACGACCGGGAGAAGCTCGAGGAGCGGATCGCGAAGCTGGCCGGCGGCGTCGCCGTGATCCGCGTCGGGGCACCGTCCGAGGCGGAGATGAAGAGCCGGAAGGAGGCCTTCGACGACGCGATCCACTCGACGAAGGCCGCCGTGGCCGAGGGGATCGTCCCCGGGTGCGGCCTCGCGCTGCTGCGGGCGATCGATGCGGTCGCCGAGGCGGAGGCGAAGGCCGAGGGCGACGAGCGGATCGGCCTGCGACTCCTCCGGCACGCGCTGGAGGCGCCCACGCGACAGATCGCCGAGAACTCCGGGGCCGACGGGGGGGTGGTGATCGAGCGAATGCGCGCCGGCAGTGGAGCCTACGGCTTCGACGCCGGGCGCTCCGAGTACGTCGACCTGATGGAGGCGGGCATCATCGACCCGACGAAGGTCGTCCGGATCGCCCTCGAGAACGCGGTGTCGGTCGCGGGGGTGCTGCTCCTCACGGAGGCGACCGTGACGGAGGTTCCGGAGCCCAAGGCGGAGCCGACCCCGGCGATGGAGTGACCGGAGCCCTGCGGACGGTCAGGGACGCGCCGGCGAGGCCATCGCGGCCCGCGGCGCGGCGATCGCCGCCAGCAGATCCGGGCGGTTCCCGTCGCGCACGAGCGTCGGGTACCGCAGCCCCGGAGCGAGCTCCACGGCGAGCACGCGGAAGAAGTCCGCGTCGCTCACTATGAGCTCCACCTTGCCGCCCCTGCGGAGGGCATCGAGCACGCGCTCCCGGGTCACCGCGCGCCCGTTCACCGCGACGAGGCGGGAGCCTGGCGCGAGGCCGGCCCGGTCGGCCGGGGAGCCCGGGAGCACGTCGACGACCGAGAAGGGGCGGTCTCCCCCGCCGAGCGTCACGCCCAGGGACGGGTCGAGGAGCTCCGCACCGAAGGTCGCCTCGTACGCCTTCACGAGGGCCGGCTTGTCCTCGGTCGTGCCGAGGCGCCACCCGGCGGCCTCGATGCCCGCCAACGGGGGCTCCGGGCGGAGCGCGGTCACCCGGGAGGCGAAGAACGCCGCCCAGTCCACCGAGGGCGCGACCCGTGCGAGCGCCGCCAAGACATCCGCGAGCTCGTACGGCCGCACCTCTGGCGGACCGTCGGCTCCTCCGAAGAAGGCGCGGCAGAAGTCGTCGAGCGAGCGCTGCCGGCGGGTCTCCGTCCGGATCAGGGCGTCCGCCTCGAGCCAGACAAGTGCTCCCTCGGGGTAGTAGTCGCCCCCGCGCCGTCTCCGCGCGCCGTCCGGGCGAGACCGGAACAGGAGCGGGGACGCGGTGGCCGTGTCCTCGAGCGGCCGCCACAGCCGGCCGGGCGTGGAGACGCGGAAGGCATCCAGGGCGAGCGTCTCGCGGAACCCCGCCGAGTCGGTGAGTCCGCTGCGGACGGTGAGCACGGACCCGAGGTAGGTCGTGAGGCCCTCGTAGATCCACAGGAGCCGGTCGTCCATGGGCTGCTGGTAATCCGGGGTCGCGAGCCCAGCGGGGCGTCGGTACTTGCCGTTCCAGGAGTGGACCACCTCGTGCGGCAGCAGCCCCGCGTAGCTCACGCGCAGGTCGGGGTCCGTGAGCGCCCGCTCGTGACCGCGGTTGTCCGAGGACTCGTGGTGCTCGAGCCCGAAGTGGGAGACGTTGTCGGAGAGCGCGAGCAGGAAGCGGTAGCTCCCGTAATGCCGGGCGCCGAAGAGCGCGTAGGCCTCTCGGACGAGGCGTTCGAGGCCGGCGCGGAAGTCCGCCGGCACGGAGAGAGACGCCTCCGAGTCGCCCGCCACGACGAGCCAGTGCGGGACGCCCCCGACCTCGCCAAGCGGGATCTCGGCCAGGTACGCCCCCGCGAGTACCGGAGAGTCGACGAGCGTCTCGAGGGAGACCGGCCGGTAGGCGATTGCGCCGTCGCTGGCGCTCGCGATCGCGAGAGCGGTCGCGGCCTTCCACCCGGCGGGAAGGAGGAGGCGTGCGGCGACGAGCTGGTTCCGGGGCTGCGCGCCCTGGGGGTAGACGAGCACCTGGTTCCAAGAGAGCACGGCCAGGCGCGGGCTCTCGGAGGTGCCCTCGGTGTACCCGGGGGCGCCACCCGGGGGGCCGACATGGTCGAGGGCGACCTCGATCCGGTCGGCGCCGTCCGGGACCACGACGCGCAGCGCAAACATGTCGAGCGGATCCCGGCTCCAGGAAAGGAGGTGCCCGCCCGCCGTGATCTTGAGACCGGCGATGTCCGAGACGGGGCCGTTCGGCCCGTGCTCGCCCGGGATCCACTTCGGGTAGACGAGGGTGAGCGGGCCGGGGCGTACCGGCACGGTCACGCGGGAGTGGAGGACGTGCCGCGGCGCGTCGCGGAGATCCACGTCGACCTCCATCGGCTGCGGGGCGGTCGCGAGGGCGGCGGCGACGAGCGAAGCGAGTGTGGGCACGAGGCCTCCGGGAGACGATGGTTCCGACCCGGGCGAGGGGCGAGCTCCTTCTAACGGCCATCCGCGCCCGGGACACGCGGAATCCTTAGTTCACTCGACCGGGAAGTTCATCTTCTCGAGGAGCGGCGCCCAGCGCGGGTCCCCGTGGAGCTTCCGCAGCGTGGGGTCCACCTTCAGGAAGCCGAGGCCCGGGTCGCGCTGTGCGTGTGCCCGCTCGAGCCAGCGGAACGCCCCGTCCAGGTCGCCGCGCCAGCCGAGCACCTGGGCCACCTGGTAGGCGGCGACGTTGCCGTAACGGGCCTCGAGGTCCCCGAGGGCCGCGTTCGCCTCCGCGTCGCGCCCGAGGGCGTGGGCGGAGAGCGCCGTTCCGGTGAGCCGGGCCCATCCCTCCTTGGTCCGGCTCGCGAGCGGGAGGGCCTCTTCCGGATGTCCGGCCAGCAGCCGGTTCTGGACCATGAGGACCGACGAGATGGGGCTGTCCTCCGACAGGGCGAGTGCCCGGCCCAGGGCCCGTCGTCCGCCGTCGAGGTCACCGGCGCAGTTCAGGCTGTACCCGAGCGCCTGCCATGCGATCGGGGAGAGAGGGTCGAGCTCCGTCGCCCGTCGCGCATGGGCGGCGGCGTCGGCGAACAGGCCCAGGTTCGCGAGAAGAAACGCGAGCTGGGCCATGGCTCCGGGGTCCGCCGGGCCGAGCGCGAGAGCCTTCTCGAAGTCGGCCCGCGCCCCCGCCCAGTCCCAGTCGTACTCCTGCCGGACGAGCCCGCGAGCCCGGTAGCTGTCGGCCAGGTCCGGGGCGAGGGCGAGCGCCCGGCCGGACGCGGCGACAGCGCGGCGGGCGAATTCGGGCACCGCGTCGTCGGAAAGGCCCCAGAAGGTGACGGCCGCCTCGGCCAGGCCAGCCCAGGCAGACGCGTACGACGGGTCCACTCCGATCGCCTTCTCGAACTCGGCGACCGCGAGCCGGGTTCCGGTCGACGTCCCGGTTCGAAACGCCTGCCGACCCTTCAGGAAGTGGTCGTAGGCCTCCGGGGAGACGGCGGGGTTGCTGCGCACCTTCGCGGCCGCCGGGAGGATGCGCCCCTTGAGCGCAGACACCACCGCCTGGGCGATCTCGTCCTGCACGGCGAAGATGGCGCTCGCGTCGCGGTCGAAGGTCTGCGACCACAGGTGGTAGCCGTCCGCGGCCTTGACCATCTGGGCGGTCACGCGGATGCGCCCGCCCTCCTTGCGGACGCTCCCCTCGAGCACCGCGCCCGCGCCGAGCGCCTTGCCGATGCTCCGGATGTCCTCCTGCTTTCCCTTGAAGGAAAAGGACGAGGTCCGGCCCACCACCTTCAGCCCCTCGACCTGGGCAAGCGCGTTCAGGATCTCCTCGGCCACTCCGTCCGCGAAGTACTCCTGGTCGTGCTTCACGCTCATGTCGACGAAGGGGAGGACCGCGATCGACGGGGCGGTCGACTCGGCCACGCGATCGGCAGCGGGCGCCTCCGCGCCGGCGCGCCTCGCGTGCCAGAGGAAGTAGTAGGCGAGCCCCGGCGTGGCGGCGAGCGCGCCGAGGAGGAAGAGCACGAGCGCCAGCCGCGCCCCCCGGAGGTGCCTCCCGGGCGAGCTCGCCTCCGGGGGCGGGTTCGGCGGCGTCCGCTCGATCCCGCCCTTCCCGATGTCGAAGATCCAGGCGAGGACGACCGTCGCGGGGAACCCGAGCCCGAGGAGTGCCACGACTAGCTTGAGCGTCCACTCCGGGAGGTCGAGCGCGTGCATGAGGGGTTCGACCACCTGGAGAACCGCGAAGGAGAAGATTCCCCATCCCACGAGCGCCCGGAACACCCGGCGCCGCTTGAGCTCCTCGAGGAGGGGACCGAGTTGGGACACGCCGTCTAGCTCTCGGGCAGGTTCAGCCGTCGCAGGAGCGCCGGATAACGGGGATCGGGGCGCAGGCCGCGCATGACGGGGTCGCGCTTCAGATGCGTGAGGCCCGGGTCGTGGGCGTCGAGCGCGTGCCCCAGCCACTCGAAGGCCTTTTCGGTCTCGCCTCGCCACGCGTAAACCTGCGCCACCTGGTAACTTCCCCGGAGGACGGTCGGCAGGGCCAGAATGGAGTCGAGGGCGCGTTGTGACTCGGCGGCGCGGCCGAGCGAGTGATCGACCATGGCGTCGCCCATGGTGCGGAAGAGGGCGTTCGTCGACCGGTGGAATGCGGCCCGTGCATCCTCCGGCCGGTTCTGGAGGAGGAGGGCGAACCCCAGGGTCCGGGCGGCGCGGGCGTGTTCGGGTGCGAGATCGAGCGCGTGCGACGCCGCCTCCTGCGCGAGGGGCAGCTGGCCCATCCCGAGGTACGCGATCGCGAGCGAGGTCTGGACCTCCGCCGAGAGGGGGTCGAGCTGGCCTGCCTGCTTGAGCAACGGGATGGCCTCCTGCATGCGGCCGAGGGTGGAGAGCAAGTAGGCATAGAGCTCGAGGAGCGACGGCGTCCCCGGCTTCAGGGCGCGGGCACGCTCCAAGTCGGCCCGCGCGCCCTCCCAGTCCATGAGGAAGTTCTGCCGGAGAAGGGCCCGCGCCTCGTATCCGTCGGAGAGGTCCGGCGCGAGCGCGATGGCCTTCTCCGCGGCGGCCTGCGCCTGCGGCCAGTCCACCTTGGGGTCGAATCCGCCGCCACCCTGGTCGGCCGCCCAGAACAGCGCCGAGGCGAGGGCGGCCCACGCCTGGGCGTAGCCGGGGTCGACCCCGACCGCCTTTCGTAGAGCGGCGACGGCGCGCCCGTATCCGTCGCCCGACCCCTTCGCGATCGACGTGAGCCCGAGGAGATACAGGTCGTGGGCTTCTCCGTTCGCCTGCTGCACATCCCGGTGGGCGGTGGGAAGGAGCTTCAGCTTCAATGCCGCGACCACCGCGTTCGCGATCTTCTCCTGGACCGCGAAGGTGTCGCCGAGGTCGCCGTCGAACTCCTGCGACCAGAGGTGGGTCCCGGCCGCGGCCTCGATGAGCTGCGCCGTGATCCGCACCCGGCTTCCGGCCTTTCTGACGCTGCCTTCGAGAAGGTGGCCCACGTTGAGCTGCCGGGCGATGGTCCGCAGGTCCTCGTTCTTCCCCTTCATCGCGAAGGAGGACGTGCGGCCGGTGACGCGCAGGCCCTCCACCTGGGCGAGGGCGTTCAGGATCTCCTCGGCGACCCCGTCCGAGAAGTACTCCTGCTCCTTGTCGGAGCTCAGGTTCACGAACGGGAGGACGGCGATGGACGGGCTCGCACGCGCGCCGGCGGACTCCGCGGCGCGCCGCCACGCTCCCGGCCAGACGAAGTAGTAGAGCAGGCCGGGCGCGGCGGCGGCCACGCCGACCGCGGCGAGGAGCACCGGGAGGCGGAGCCGGCCGAGCCCGGGGGAGGGCGCCCCCGCCCCCTCGGTCGGAGCGGTCCGCTCGATCCCGGTGGCCTTGATGTCGAACAGCCAGGAGAGGGCGGCGGTGACCGGAAAGCCGAGGCCCAGCACCACCACGACGAAGCTCAGCGTCCACTCGGGCAGGTGCAGCCCGTGCATCACCGGCTCGTAGACCTGGAGGACGGCGAACGAGAGCACGCCCCAGGCGAGCAGCGCGCGGAAGACGCGCCTGCGCTTCAGCTCCGTCAGGAACTCTTGGAAACCCCTCAAGCGCCTCCTACCCGAATCGCGCCTCATACATATCGGGCAGGGGGGTTGCCCCGCCACCCACCCTGCGGCGGCCGGGGGCGCCTCCAGGGCGGGTTCACCGCGGCGGCGCTCCGGCGCGAACCCCGTTTCCCCTTCGTGGCCGGCATCCGCCAGCGGACGTTACTGGCGGGCCGAGCGGATGTACACTCGGCGGCCGCTCCGTCGGGGCGCGAGAGAGGCGACATGGCGATCCAGCAGCTCACTCCGGAACAGGTCCGAGACTGGACTCTCGAGCGGAAGGACCGCTGGTGGCGGGAGAACGTGTACCGGGGCGACATGCCGCAGCTCACGCTCCGCTCCGCCCTCACCGGGATGCTGCTCGGCGGGGTCCTCAGCCTGACGAACCTGTACGTCGGCATCCGGACCGGTTGGACGCTGGGTGTCGGGATCACCTCCGTCATCCTCGCATACTCGATCTTCAAGCTCTTCGACCGGATCGGTCTCGGGTCGGAGATGACGATCCTCGAGAACAACGCCATGCAGTCCATCGCCACGGCGGCCGGGTACATGACCGCCCCGCTCGTCGCGTCCATCCCCGCCTACATGCTCGTGACGGGGCGGCCGCTTCCGGCCTGGCACGTCGCGCCCTGGATCGTCTGCGTCGCGGTTCTCGGGGTCCTCTTCGCCTTCCCTCTGAAGAAGCGCTTCATCAACGACGAGCAGATGCCCTTCCCGGAAGGCTACGCGGCCGGCGTGGTCATGGAGAACCTGCACACCGGCTCCGGAGTGGAGGGGCTCTTCAAGGCCAAGGTGCTCGGCGCGGGTGCGGGACTGTCCGCCCTCATCCAGGTCCTGCGGTCCGAGAAGGTGATGCACGCCCTGCGGGCACCCTTTCTCGCACTGCCCGAGTACCTCGACGCCGTGGTCTACAGGTTCTTCACCCCCGCCATCGCCGGCGTCCCGCTCAGGGACCTAGACGTCCGCCTCGACTCCTCCATCGTCATGATGGGGACGGGGGGCCTCATGGGCGTGAAGGGAGGAGCGTCCCTCCTCGTCGGCGGCATCGTGAACTACCTGGTCCTCGCGCCCTGGCTCGTGAAGGCGGGCATCATCCACGGGACCGGCTTCCGGCACATCACCACCTGGTCGCTGTGGTGGGGCGTCGCGATGATGACCACCGCCTCGCTCTTCTCGTTCTTCTCGAAGCCGGCGGTCCTCCTGGAGGCGTTCCGCAGCCTGGGGGGAGGGCGCGGGAAGAAGGACGTGCTCGAGGACATCGAGCTCCCGCTGCGCGTGTCCGCCTGGGGAATCCCGGTCGTCGGAACCTTCGTCGTCCTCATGGCGGGGTGGTTCTTCGGCATCCGCTGGTGGATGGCCGCGCTCGCGATCCCGCTCGTGTTCGTCTTCTCGATCATCGCCGTCACCTCGACCGGGCTCACGGCGATCACCCCCGGCAGCGCCATGGGCAAGCTCACGCAGCTCGTCTTCGGCGCCATCGCCCCGGGAAACATGACGACGAACCTCATGACGGCGGGCATCACCTCCGACGTCACGCTGAACGCGAGCAACCTGCTCATGGACATCAAGCCGGGGTACATGCTCGGTGCGAAGCCGCGCCAGCAGGCGCTCGGCCACGTGCTCGGCGTCTTCGCCGGCGTCTCCGTGGCCGTGCCCGTCTACTACCTCCTCTTCGGAGGAAACGTCACCGTCTTCACGTCGGACGCGATGCCCATGCCGAACGCGCAGGTCTTCCGGGCGGTGGCGGAACTGCTCGCGAGGGGCCTCTCCTCGCTCCACCCGACGGCGCGGTGGGCGGTCCTCGTCGGCGCGGTCCTCGGCATCGCGATCGAATGGGCGAACCTGCGGGCCAGGCGGGGCTTCCCGCTCTCGGGCGTGACACTGGGCCTCGCCGCGGTCGTGCCCTTCCCCGACGTCTTCGCGATGGCGATCGGATCGTTCCTGTTCTGGGCGCTCGAGAAGCGCCTCCACGACCCCAGCCGGTGGGCGCACCGGGTGTTCGTGGAGAACCGGGAGACGCTCTGTGCGGGGGTCATCGCCGGCGGCTCCATCATCGGGATCACCCTCATCCTGGTGGAGACCCTGGCCCTCCGATAGGGCGCCGGGGCGCGCCCGGACTCGGCAATGCGCGCGCCGCCCCTGCGGATGGCTCTTGCCGGGCCCGCCCCCGTCCCGCCGGGCCACGCCCCTCCTGGGCACGCCTCCGGCGCTGGGAGAGGCCCGCGCGGGCATTGCCACCCGACGTGAGCGTGCCCAACCTGGCGGCAGGGGCGGTCCCGGCGCGGACGGAGAAGTTGGGGGTCCGGTCGCAGCCGGGTGCCGGAAGGCGGGCTCCTGGAAGGAAAGGGGAGATACGATGGCACGGCACGCAATGGTCCTGCTCGTCACGCTGGGTGCCGCGTGCGCGTCGACGACCGAAAGCCGCCAGGACGTCGTGAAGCAGGAGGCGAGCCGCCTGAAGGCGCCGGAGGCGCCGCTCGTCGAGTACGGGTCGTTCGAACTGGCCCCCATCGCCATGAGCACGGAGGTCGGCTTGAATGCCGGCAAGGCCAAGGTGGCGATGGATCTGGGGAACAAGCTGGACGCGGCCCTCCAGCCTCTTCTCAAGGAGTGGAACGCGGCCGCTCCGGCCGACAAGCGCTCGAAGGCGCTCGTGATCCAGCCGACCGTGACCCAACTGAAGGTCGTCGGGGGAGGGGGGTTCCGCAGCGCGTGGGCAGGCGATTCCTACGTCGAGCTCGAGCTGGCGATCGTGGAGAAGGGGTCGGGAAGGGTTCTCGCCGACCTGCGCGTGAAGAAGAGCGCGGGCGGGATGGAGGGGGCCTGGACGTCCGGCTCCTCGGATCAGGCGCTCCTGGACTACGCCGTCGAGATCGCCCGGCAGTACCTCGTGAACAACCACCCGCAGTAGGGGTGCGCGGGAGTGCGCCGATGCGGCGTTCTCGGACCCGTGAAGTCCAGATACCCCGCATACGCCGTCCGTGATAGTCACGATCGGTGTCATTCCGGTACACCAGAAAGGCGCAGACATGAACCGCTTCCGCGTGACCTTCGTCGCCCTCGTCCTCGCCGTCGGCGCCGCCGCGCGAGCGCAGACCCCACCTCCGCCGGCCCCCGATCTCGCGCCGCGCCACAAAGGATTCTTCCTCCGCATGGACGGCGGCTTCGGGTACCTGGGCAGCTCGGCGTCCCAGGGGGGGCTCTCGGTCTCCGTGAACGGCTTCTCGAGCCAGTTCGGGGTCGCCGTGGGCGCGGCCATCGTCGAGAACCTCATCCTGGCCGGCGACTTCTGGGGCGCGATCGCCTGGGCGCCGAGCGTCACCGTCAGCGGGGGGACGGCGAACGGGGGATCGGTGAGCTCCAACCTCATCGGCATCGGGCCGCACGTGACCTACTACTTCATGCCCGCGAACGTCTATGTCTCGGTGACGCCGTCGGTGACCTGGGTGAGCCTCTCCTACGCGGATCAGACCGCGAGCACCAAGGCGGGCTTCGGCATGAAGTTCGCGCTCGGCAAGGAATGGTGGGTGGGCTCGCACTGGGGGCTTGGAATCGCCGGCCAATTCATGTTCTCGTTGAACGAGGACCAGGGGACGAACCCGCCCACCTGGACCAGCTTCGCCGGTGGGGTCTCGTTCTCGGCCACCCTCAACTAGGGCCGGCGGGCAGGCGAAGCGCGCGGGAGCGATCCCCGCTCCCGCGCCAACGTTTCAGGAGGCGTTCATGGCCCGGATGAGGCTCTTCGCGACCGTTGTCCTCGTCTCCGTCGCTGCGACCGCGCAGGCGCGCAGCCCCGTACCCATCGTCAATTACAACTGGCCCATCGTCGCGCCCAGCGGTCGGGTGGTGACCGACGGCGACGTGAGGAACGCCATCATCCGGGCGGCGGCCTCGCTCGGGTGGACGCTCGTCCCCGACGGGGACAAGAAGTTCGTCGCGACGCTCGTCGTCCGGAACAAGCACACGGTCGTCGCCGACGTGACCTACTCCGCGGAGAAGTACTCGGTCGTCTACAAGAGCAGCATCAACATGAAGTACGGCGTCGACGACGGCGTCCCGGTGATCCATCCCTTCTACAACGACTGGGCGCGGACGTTCGCGGAAGGCATCCGCAACGAGATCGTGCGCGCGGAGCCGATCCGGGCACCGGCCACGACCGGCGGCTAGAAGGTGCCGAACAAGAGCGACGTGTTGATGCCCGCAAAGGCGAAGTTGTTGTTCATGATCACCTTGGGGTGCGCGTCCCTGGGGGCGCCCATGACGTAGTCGAGCCGGGCGCAGTCCGGGGCCACCTCCCGGAGGTTCCGGCTCGGCGCCAGGAAGTGGTCCCGCAGCATGGTGAGGCAGAACACGGATTCGATGACGCCGCAGCCGCCGAGCGTGTGACCGGTGAACCCCTTGGTGGACGACACCGGGACGTCGCGGCCGAGGACCCGGAGCATCGCGCGGCTCTCCGTGGCGTCGCCCACGTCCGTGCCGGTGGCGTGGGCGTTCACGTAGTCGACCCTGTCGGGGCCGAGCCGGGCGTCGGCGAGCGCGAGCTCGATGACGCGCGCCATCCCGTCCTCGCTCGGAGCCGTCATGTGGTAGCCGTCGCAGTTCGTGCCGAACCCGAGCACCTCCCCGTAGATGCGCGCGTTGCGCGCTCTCGCCATCTCGAGGCTCTCGAGGATGAGCGTGCCCGCCCCCTCGCCAACGACGAGGCCATCTCGCGCCGCGTCGAAGGGACGGGGCGTCTCCGCGGGGCGGTCGTTGTAGTCGGCCGAGGTGGCGAACAGGATGTCGAAGATCGCCGCGGCGGCGACCCCGAGCTCCTCCGCGCCGCCCGCGATCATGGCGTCCACCGCGCCGTTGCGGATCGCCTCGTACGCATAGCCGATCGCCTGGCTGGACGAGACGCAGGCGGAGCAGGTGGGGATGATGCGCCCGCGAACGGCGAAGTACTGGGCGATGTTCGCCGCGCACGTGTGGCTCATGAAGCGCAGGTAGGTGGCGGACTGGATGCCCTGGAGGGACCGGCTCCCCTGCAGGGCGCCCACGAACTCCTGGATCGCGGCAGGGGACCCGCTCGTCGATCCGTAGGCGACGCCGACGCGCCCGGAGGAGACCACTTCGCTCTCGACCCCGGCGTCGTCGAGGGCCTTCTGGGTCGCCCAGGTCGCGAGGAGCGCCACCCGGCCCATCGTTCGTGTTCGCTTGCGAGGGAGCGAGGAGAGGTCGACGTCGACCGGGGCGCCCAGCCGGGTCCGAAGGCCCTTCACGTCGGCCCACTCCGGGAAGGAGCGGACCCCGGTCCGGTCTTCCCGCAGCGCCCGGGAAACCGCGTCGAGGTCGTTGCCGATGGGGCTCGCGATGCCGACACCGGTGATGACGACTCTGCGGTCCATGGAACCCCCGGGCGGCTACGCGAGCCCGCCGTTGATGCCGATGGCCTGTCCGGTGATGTAGCCCGCCTCGTCGCTCGCGAGGAACGCCACCAGGGCCGCGACCTCCTCCGGTCGTCCGAGGCGGCGCATCGGGATGCTCTTCAGGATCTCGTCGACCGGGGCCTCGGCGATCATGTCGGTCTGGATCAGGCCGGGGGCCACGGCGTTCACGGTGATGCCCCGGTGTGCGACCTCCCGCGCGAGCGCCCGAGTGGCGCCGATCAAGCCCGCCTTCGCCGCCGAGTAGTTCACCTGGCCCCGGTTCCCCGTCACCCCGGAGACGGATGCGATGTTCACGATGCGGCCCCAGCGGCGCCGGACCATCGGCATCACGAGCGGCCGGGTGACGTTGTAGAAACCGTCGAGCGTCGTGCGGGTCACCGCTTCCCAGGCCGGCCGTTCCAGGGCGGGGAAGGCCGCATCCGCCGAGACTCCGGCGTTGTTCACCAGGAGTCCGATGGGCTGTGCGTCCTCGCGCAGCCACGGCTCGAGTGCCGCGGCGACGGCCGATGCGTCGGCCACGTCGAACGGCAGGAGATCGGCTGTCCCGCCGGTCGAGCGGATCGCCTCCTGCACGGCGCGCGCGGCGCCCTCGCTGGACCGGAAGTTCAAGAGGACGGGGTGGCCGGAGCGGGCGAGGGAAGCCGCGATGGCGGCTCCGATCCCGCGACTGGCGCCGGTGACGAGCGCCCAGGGCTTCATGGGGTCTCCTTTGGGCCGGACGCGAGGAAGACGTTCAGCGTGCCGGACGCCACGGGCTCGCCCTGGCGCGTCGCCGAGCACTCGAAGCTGCCGATCGATTCGTCTCCGAAGACCCGGACCGCCTCGACGAGGATCTCGTCGCCGACGGCGAATGCGTCGGCGAACAGACGGAACTCGCGGGAGCCGAGCAGGAAGCCGACGCGCGGCGGGCGGCCGGATGCGCGGGCGAGGAGCCCCGCCAGGGCCGCGATGGCCTGGGCCATGTACTCGAGGACGACCACCGCCGGCACGCGCCCGTCCTCGAGGAATGCGGAGTCGCGGCGCACGACGACCCTGCAGCGGATGCGCTGCTCGTCCGCCTCGAGCACCTCGTCGAGGAGGACGGCGCGGCCGGAGTGCGGCACGAGCTCCGCAGGAGGCGGGTGAGAGGTCATCGTGCAGGCTCGAGGCTGACGGACCAACCGTCGGCCTCTCCGGTCCCAAGGGAGATCGTACCTCGGACCGTACGGGCGACGGCCCAGGCGAGGCGGAAGGCGGGCGCGCACGGGTGGGGTGCGAGCTCGGAGGGGAGGTCGGGCAGCTGCCCGGGTCCGCGCCTCGGGACCCCGATCCGGCAGCGCGCACCCCTGCCGGGGGCGACCCGCAGGTGAAAGGCGACCGCTCCGGGCGGATAGGCGTCCGTGTCTCCCAGGGGGCGGGGCACCGGCTCGTCCCCGAGCGCCACGATCACGTCGCCTCCGCGATGGTGGAGCAGGCAGGCGGCCTCGATGAGCGCCATCGCGGTGGTCTCGGGTCCGGCCGCAATGGAAGGCGAGAACGCGTGGCAGCCGGTCGCGATGGACAGGTACCCCGCGGGCGCGTTGTGGACGCTGTTGTGGAAGGTGATGGGGGAGGGGAGGCCCTCCCCCTCGCCGAAGGCTCCCATCATCTCGACCGCCGCGCTGGTCTCGCCGTACGCCGAGCCGTAGACGATGGGCGTGTGGCGGAGGTCCGCGCCTCCTTCGGAAGCGGCTTGGCCGACCGCTTCGGCGACGATGCGGCTGAGCAGGCCCGCGCGGCGCCGGAGGGCCGGCGGCAACAACGCCGACGCGGGCACGGCGTCGGTCGGGGCGGGCGGAGCCCCGGCGGCGGTGAGGCGCGGCCCCTGCGGCGTCCAGAGGCCGACGCCCATGATCGAGAGCTCCGTCAAGGGCGTACCCCGAAGAGGAGGCTGACGTTGGCGCCGCCGAAGGCGAAGGAGTTCGAGAGAGCGCGGCGCACGGGCCGGCGGAGCGGCTCCCTCGCGATGGCGATGCGGATCTCGGGGTCGACGGGCGACGCCCCGAGGCTCTCGGGAATGAACCCGCGCTCGATTGCCGCGATCGAGAACACCGCCTCGGTGGCCCCGGCCGCTCCGAGGAGGTGGCCCGTGTAGGCCTTGGTAGAGGCGACGGGAACGCGGTCGCCGAGCACGTCGCCAATGGCTGCGGCCTCGATCCGGTCGTTCGCCTGCGTACCCGTTCCGTGCGCGTTCACGCAGTCGACGTCGCAGGAGGCGATGCCGGCGTCCTCCAGCGCGTCCCGCATCGCCGCCTTCGCGCCGAGCCCCTCGGGATGCGGATGGCTCATGTGGTGCGCGTCCGAGCTCTCCCCGGCGCCGAGGAGCCAGGCCGGCCCCTCCCCGGTCCGTTCGAGGAGGAGGAATGCGGCGCCCTCGCCGAGGGAGAGGCCGTCCCGCCCGGCGGCGAAAGGCCGGCACGCCGAGCGGGAGATCGCCTCCAGGCTCCGGAAGCCGCGCAGCGTCGTGAGGCACAGGGTGTCGGCGCCACCGCAAAGGACGGCGTCGGCGAGCCCGGCGAGGAGAAGCCTTCGGCCCGCAGCGAGGGCCTCGGCGCTCGAGCTGCAAGCCGTGGCGACGACGTACCCCGGGCCGCCCGCACCCGATCGCCCGCGAACGGCACGGAGCAGTCCGTTGAAGGAGTGGCGCAAGACAAGGCTGAAGCTCTCCGGCAGCCGCCCCTCGACCCGCCAGCGGGCGTAGGCCTCCTCCGACTCCCGGATGCCGCCCGTGCTCGTGCCGAGGACGACCGCGACCCGGCCCGCGCCGTAGCGGGCGACAGCGCCTTCGATGGCCGGGACGAGTTCCTCGAGGACCGAAAGGGCCAGGCGCACGAGGCGCGTGTCGTAGGCCCGCAGCGAGGCGGGAGGCGGCGGGAGTTCGCCGGGAAACTCTCCGGCGACCATCTCGATGTCGGGGTCGGCACGGGACGTCCGCAGGCCAGAGCGACCGGACTCGAGTGCCCGGATCACCTCTCCCGTCGTCGCCCCCATCGCGTTGCCGACGCTGTACGCCGTAACGGGGAACGGCGGCGCGGGCGCCCGAGCCATCACCGGCCTGATACACGCACTTCTCGTGGCAGTCAACCCGTGGGGACCCGCGATCGGCCTGGATTTTAAAGGGAAAATGGGACATTGTTTAGATGTGTAAAGTGTCGATGACGCGCGGGGGTGCGCCGTTTGGACATGGATGACGCGTGCCGGTGGCGACGTCGCGAGGGTCGCCGGGACTGCTGCGCGAGCAGTTCGACCGCGCGAGGTGGCCTGCTTCGACCCAGGCGGGACGGGCGCAGTCACTCTTGGGTGCGGTGGCTCCCCGACAGGCGGGGCGCTGTGCAGTTTGCCGGGAGGGGAGGATTCCTGCGCGTACGGGGGCCCAGCGTGATCGACGGCATCCCCCTCTCACGGGCCGAGGCGGTCGACGACCGGTTCCGGGCGCCGGCGCTCGGTCCGACGCGCGCACACCTGCCCGCGCCCAGGGCCTCCGCCGCGCTCCCTCCCCTTCGCCTCGCGGGGGTCCCGTGATGCGCCACGCGGTCCGACAGGTGATTCGGGTGGCCACGACGGGCGGTGCCTTCGCAAGCTTCTTCCTCGGCGGCGCGCTGCTCGGCTGGATCGTGTTGCCGGTGGTGGCGCTCACCGCCCGCTCGAGCGCAGAGGGCGCTCGCCGGTGCCGACGCATCGTCCGGGCGTCGTGGGTCCTCTTCCACGACCTTCTCCGGGTTTTCAGGGTCATCGACTACGACCCGCGAAAGGTCCGCGTCGAGCTCCCGTCAGGCCCGTGCGTCGTGGTCGCGAACCACCCCACGCTGCTCGACGCGACAGCCATCTCCGCGGCCCTCCCCGACCTCGCCATCGTGGCGAAGACCTCGATGTACCGGCGGCCCATCCTGGGCCCCCTCTTGCGCCTCTGCGGGTTCGTCGAGGCATCGGACGGGTCGCCCTTCGCCGGCGCGCAGACGGTTACCCGATGCCTCTCCCTGCTCGGGGCCGGCGTGTCCGTCCTCGTCTTTCCCGAGGGCACGCGCTCGCCGGCGCGGGGGCTCGGCCCGTTCCAGGCCGGGGCGTTCCAGATCGCGAAGCGCGCTGGCGTCCCGGTCCTGCCGCTCGTCGTGCGTTGCGAGCCTCCCACGCTGCTCCGCGGCGATGCCTGGTACGCGGTGCCACCGTCCACCCCCCGGCTGACGGTGGAGGCGCTCGCCGCGCCCTGCTCGCCCGAGGACGACCCGGTGGAACTCGCGAGCCGCCTCCGGGAGGCGTACGCGCAGCGCGTGGTGGCGCCCCCGGCGCCCACGAAAGGAACCTGCAAGGTATCGGCGAACCCCTTCCCCACGGCGAGCTGAGGAGCGGATGGAAGAACTGGAACGCGAGATCAAGAAGCTCATCGTCGACAGCCTCAAGCTCGAGGGCGTCGCGCCCGAGGGCATCGAACCGGACGCGCCGCTGTTCGGCCAGGGCCTCGGGCTCGACTCCATCGATGCCCTGGAACTAGCCATGGCCCTCCGGAAGCGCTTTGGAGTGAAGTTCGAGGCCACGAACGCTGCGAACCGCGAGATCTTCGCGAGCGTCCGCAGCCTCGCGGCGTTCGTCTCCTCCCAGCTCGAGGCAGCGAGGACGACATGACTCGCGAGCAGGTTTACCGGGAGGTCACCGGGAAGATGGCGGAGCTCTTCGATCTCGACGCGTCCGCGATCAGGGAGGAAACGAGGTTCGAGGACCTGAACCTCACGAGCCTCGACGCCATCGACCTGGTCGTCGAGTTGCAGCGAATGACCGGGCGGCGCGTGGCGGAGGCCGGGCTGCGCAAGGTCCGCACCGTCGGGGACATGGTCGACCTCGTCGAGGCGCACCTCGCCGAGGCGCCGGCCGGTGGACCGCCAAGCTCGTGAGAGTCCTCCTGGTCTCCACCAACCGGGTCCGCCACCCGTACCCGGTGTACCCGCTCGGGCTCGACCACGTCGCGTCCGCGCTCCTTGCGCATCACGAGGCCCGGGTCCTCGACCTCTGCCCGCACGCGCCTGGCTTCGCGCCGCTGGCGGCGGCGATCGCCGAGTTTCGCCCGGATGCCGTGGGAGTGTCGATCCGGAACGTCGACAACACGGACTTCACCGCGGCCCGAGACTTCTCGGGGGCGGCGCGGGAAGCGGTCGCTGCGATCCGCGCCGAGACCGCCGCGCCCGTCGTCCTTGGCGGGGCGGGCTACAGCCTCTTCCCGCGAGAATTCCTGCGACGGACCGGCGCGGATTGGGGATTCGTGGGAGAGGGGGAGGCGAGCCTTCCCCTCTTCGACGCGTTGGCGGAAGGCCGCAGCCCGCGGGGCCTTCCCGGCGTCGCGGGGCCCGACGGAGAGCCGCCCGAACCGGCTCGGGCCGGCGGCCGCGTCCCCCAGCCGGAGCCCGGCCTCAACCCGGCCATGGCCTTCTACCTCGCACGGGGTGGGATGCTCGGGCTCCAGACACAGCGAGGGTGCCCCTTCCGCTGCACCTACTGCACCTACCCCTTGATCGAGGGAAGCCGCGCCCGGTCGCTCGATGCGGAGGCGGCCGCGGCGCGCGCGCGCTCGCTCGAGAGCCTGGGTGCGAGGCATCTCGTCATCACCGACTCTGTGTTCAACGCGCATCCAGAGCACAGCCTGGAGGTGGCGCAGGCCTTCCGCCGCGCCCGCGTCGGGGTCCCGTGGAGCGCCTACTTTGCGCCCGGGTCCCCGCCGCCGCAGCTCTTCGAGCGGCTGGCGGCCAGCGGGCTCTCCCACGTCGAGTTCGGGACGGAATCCCTTTCGGACGCGATGCTGCCCCGCATCGGCAAGTCGTTCCGGAAAAGCGACGTCGTCGCGGCGCACCGAGCGGCACGTGCGGCTGGCCTCCACGTCGCCCACTTCCTCCTGTTCGGCGGCCCCGGCGAGACGGCGGAGACGGTCCAGGCCTCGCTCGATGCGGCGGACGAGCTCGAAGGCGCGGTCTTCTTCGTCTTCTCCGGGATGCGCATCTATCCGGGGACGGGGCTCTGGCGGCGGGCCGCAGAGGAGGGTCAGGTCCGCCCCGGAGACGATCTTCTCGAACCCCTCTGGTATCGCCCGGCGGCGATCCCTCTCGAGGACATCGCCGCGCGCGTTCTGGAGCACGCGGCCCGCAGCTCCGCCTTTGTGGTCGGCGATGGCGCGAAGCGCGTCGAAGAGCAGGTGGCGCAGCTCCACGGGCGCGGGCACACCGGTCCCCTCTGGGAGTGGCTGGCGGTGGCCTGATGCAGCCCCTCCGGCAGCCCGGAGAACGGCGCGCTCCCGGCGCCCTGGGGCTTGCGGCCCGGACGGCGCCCGCGCTCGGGATGCTTTCGTGGCCCTTCGTGGTCGTCGTCGTGACGCGGCTCGGCGGCGCTCGCGTCGCCGCCCTGACCATGGTTGCGCTCCTCCTGCCCGGCATGGTGCGCGCCCTCCGGGGGGAGCGAGGCACCGGACGCGGCTCGCTGACCGTCGCGCTCGGCGCCACGGCGCTGGCCGTGCCGGCCGTGGTGCTCGACGACGACCGCTTCCTCCTCGCCTGGCCGGTCCTCGTGAGCGCGGCGCTGCTCGCGACCTTCCTCCTCTCGCTCCGAGGCGGCCGCTCGATCGTCGAGCGGTTCGCGCGAGCCCGGAATCCTCGGTTATCGCCGGAAGAGGTCGCCTACTGCCGGAGCGTCACCTGGGTGTGGTGCGCGTTCTTCGTGGGGAACGGCACTCTGGCCGCCATGCTCGCCCTCTCGGGCTGGCGGACGTTGTGGGCCGTCTACACCGGCGTCGTCGCCTATGCGCTCATGGGAGTCCTGTTCGGCGCCGAGCTGCTCGTTCGGCGTGCCCGCTTCCCGCGCACCCGTGGGGCCCCCCGGTGATCCGGGCCGTCGTGCCACACGCGTCGGAGGACCTCGTCGCCTTCGGGGAGGGCGGGCGCCGGACCGCCGCGGACCTGCTCGGCGACGCGGCGCAGGTCGCAAGCGCCCTGCGCGCCTTTCCACCGGGCGACGTGGCGCTGGCGGCGGCCGACCGGTACCTGTTCGCGGTTGCACTGCTTGGCGCCTGGAGCGGTGGTCGGGGGGTGGACCTCCCGCCGAACGGCCAGGAGGAGGCGGTCCGGGCCGTTGCGCGCGCCTGCGCGTCCGGCGTCCTGCTCCACGACCGGGCGGGGGCAGGCGACGGAGTCGACGTCCGGGCGCTTCTCGAGGGGCGGGCCGCCCCGGCTCGCCTCCCCGACGTTCCCCCCGGGCAGCACCTCGTCACGCTGTGGACCTCCGGCTCCGCCGGCCCCCCGAGGCCGATCGGGAAGACCGCCGCACAGATCCTCGGCGAGGCGAGGACGGTGGCGTCCGTGTTCGGGCTCGGCCGCGACACGCGAATCGTTTCCACCGCGCCGGCGCACCACATCTACGGCCTCCTGTTCGGCGTCCTCGCGCCACTTTCCGGCGGTGGCGCCTTCGGCCGCGAGACCCCTCTGCTGGCAGAGGCGGTCGCGGCCTCGCTCGCCCGCTCCCGGGCGACCCACCTCGCGTCGACCCCCGCGCACCTGGGGGCGCTCGTGGGGCTCGACGGCCTCGAGCGGCTCCGCTGCGGCTTCTCGTCCGGGGCAGCGCTGCCTGCGGCGACGAGCGAGCAACTGCGCCACCGGTTCGGCCTCGTGGTGCACGAGATCTACGGCTCGACGGAAACTGGCGGGGTGGCCCACCGCGACCGGCCCGGTGCCCCCTGGCGGCCGTTCCCGGACGTGACGGTCTCGGTGAGCGCCGAGGGGCTGCTCGGGGTCGATTCACCCCTCCTGCCGCCCGGGGCGCCGCGCCCGTTCGCCACGGGCGACCGCGCAAGGCTCCGCGACGACGGGGGCTTCGAGCTGCTCGGACGCGCGGACGACGTCGTCAAGGTGGCCGGCAAGCGCGTCGCTTTGTCCGAGGTCGAAGCCCGGCTCCGCGCAGTCCCTGGCGTGCGCGACGCTGCGGTGGTGGCCCTCCCTGCCTCGGGCATCCGGGAGCTTGAGCTCAGGGCTGCCGTGATCGCGCCCGGCCTCGACGAGCGGGTGATCCGCGGAGCGCTCCTCGACTGGCTCGACCCGGTGACCGTCCCCCGGCGGATCCTGCTCGTCGAAACCCTGCCGAGAGATGCCACCGGAAAGCTCCCGCGCGAGAGGCTGAGCGCCCTGTGGGAAGGCGACGTGCTCGAGATGGAGCGCATCGCGGAAGAGGGATCCGGATGGTTCGAGGGGCACTTCGACGGCTTTCCGGTCCTTCCGGGCATCGTGCAGATCCTGGAATTCGTCCTCCGGCCGGCGCGCGAGCGCTGGCCCGGGCTGGGCGCGCCGGTGCGGCTCCGGCGCTTGAAGTTCAAGCGCTTGATCCGGCCCGGGGACGTCCTCACGGTGCGGATCGCGCGCAAGGGCGGGGGGGCGATCCTGGACTTCGAGATCCGGTGCGGGGCGGAACCGTGCGCCACCGGCCTCGTGGACCTCGCATGACGTTCCGCGCATGCGCCGTCGTCCCGACGTACGACAATCCGCGGACCGTCGGGGCCGTCGTGGAGGAGCTCGCGCGCCACGTCCCGGCGGTCATCGTCGTCGACGACGGGAGCGGGGCGGAGGGCCGGGCCGCCGTGGACGATCTGGTGTCGCGAGGCCTGGCCGTGCTCCGCCGGCACGAAAGGAACCGGGGCAAGGGGGCGGCCGTGAAGACGGCGCTCGTTGCCGCCCGGGAGCTCGGGTTCACCCACGCCTTGCAGGTCGACGCCGACGGGCAGCACGACCTGAAGGACGTCCCGCGCTTCCTGGAGGCGGCAAAGGCGGCGCCCGGATCGGTGGTCCTCGGGGAGCCGGTGTTCGACGCCTCGGTCCCTCCCGCCCGGCTGCGCGGACGGAAGGTGAGCGTGTTCTGGACGACGCTCGAGACGGGCTCCCGGATCATCCGCGACCCGCTCTGCGGGTTTCGGGTCTACCCCGTCGAGGCCGCGCTCCGCGCGGGCGCCCGCGGCAACCGCATGGAGTTCGACCCGGAGATCGCCGTCCGCCTGGCCTGGGCCGGGACCCCGGTCCTGAACCTGCCGACCCGGGTGCGCTACCTCGCCCCCGAGGAAGGCGGCGTCTCCCACTTCCGCATGTTCCGCGACAACGCGTGGATCAGCTGGGGCCATACTCGCCTCTGCACGCTTGCGGTCCTCCGGGCGCTCCTCGGGCGGGGGAGGCGACGGACGTGAGCCAGGGCTGGCAGGACGTCGCCGAGAAGGGCGCCTCGGCGGGCATCGCGTTGCTCGTCGCGGTGGCGACGGGAATCGGCCGGCGCATGGCCCGCGCCCTGCTCGTGCCGATCGCCTGGTGGTTCGTGCTGCTCCACGCGGATGTCCGGCGGGCATCCCGAGATTACCTGCGCCGGGTCCTCCCCGGGCAGGTCGGCGTCCGGGAGGTGTACCGCCACGTCCGGACGTTCGCGGAGGTGGCACTCGATCGGATCTACCTGGTCCGCGGCGAGATCCGCCGGTTCCGCATGTCCTCGACCGGGGAGGAACTGGTGGAGGCGCTCTCGCGCGGGGGCCGGGGCGGGATCCTCCTGCTCGCGCACCTCGGTAGCTATGACGGGCTGCGGGCGTGGTCCTCCACACGCGGGATCCGCGTGTCGGCGATCGGCGACTTCCGGAACGCACGGATGTTCACCGCCGCCCTTCGCCGAATGAACCCGGAGGTCGACGTCGACCTGATCCAGGTGGAGGACGACGCGAGGTTCATCCTCTCGGTAGCGGAGCGCGTCGGCCAGGGCGGGCTCGTGGCGGTCATGGGAGATCGCGTCGCGCCCGGGGAACGGCGCGTGGAGTGCGACTTCCTGGGGGGACGCGCGGCCTTTCCGGCGGGCCCGTACCTCATCGCCGCGACGCTTGGCTGCCCCATCTACCTCGTCTACGGCCTGTACCGAGAGCCGAACCGCTACGAGCTCCACTGCGAGCCCTTCGCCGAGCGCGTCGAGCTGCCCCGCGGCGAGAGGGAGGAGGGGCTCGCCCGCCTCGCGCAGAGGTACGCGACGCGGCTCGAGCAGCTCTGCCGCCAGGCCCCCTACAATTGGTTCAACTTCTACGATTTCTGGAGCGTTCCCAGATGATGCCTGCCCCGAGAGCCGTCCGACCGGTGGGGCGAGACCCACTCTCGATCGAGGATGTCGTTCGCCTGGCCCGGGGCGAGGCGGTGCCCGCGCTCGACCCGGACCCCGCCTTTCGGGCGCGCCTGCATCGCTCCTGCGAGCACCTCCGCAAGGCGGTTGCGCGGGGTGACCGGGTCTACGGGGTCACGACGGGGTTCGGCGACTCCTGCGAGACCGAGGTGCCGGGGACCGAGGCCGTCGAGATGGCGATGAACCTCGTCCGGTTCCACGGCTGCGGGACGGGCGATTTCTTGGCGGAGGACGAATCCGCTGCGGTCATCGCCGTCCGGCTGGCCACCCTCGCGGGCGGCTACTCCGGGGTGCGCGTGGCCCTGCTCGAGCGGCTCTGCAGCATGCTCGAGCACCGAATCCTCCCCCTCGTCCCCGCGGAGGGGTCGGTCGGCGCGAGCGGGGACCTGACGCCGCTCTCGTACCTCGCGGCCGCCATGGCCGGCGAGCGGATGGTCCGGTTCGAGGGGCGGGACGTGACGGCCGCGGAGGCGCTCCGGGCCGCGGGGCTCCAGCCGCTGAGGCTCGAGCCCAAGGAGAGCCTGGCGCTCATGAACGGCACGAGCGTCATGACGGCGATGGCCTGCCTCGCCTTCGCCCGCGCCCGCCGCCTGGCGCGCACGGCGGCCGCCGTGACGGCGATGGCGAGCGAGGCGCTCCGGGGCGAGCCGGGGCACTTCGATTCGCGGCTGTTCACCGCGAAGCCGCACCCCGGCCAGGCGCTGTGCGCGAGGTGGATCCGCGAGCATCTCGCCTCGGGGCCGGTGCCGCGGGGGAGGGCTGCCCGGGTGCAGGACCGCTACTCGATCCGGTGCGCCCCGCACGTGATCGGGGTCCTCCTGGACGCGCTGCCCTTCGTCCGCCGCACCCTGGAGGTCGAAGTGAACGGGGCGAGCGACAACCCGCTCGTCGACCCCGAGACGGGTGACTTCCTGCACGGCGGGAACTTCTACGGCGGACACGTCGCGTTCGCGATGGATGCCCTGAAGACGGCCGTGGCGAGCGTCGCGGACCTCCTCGATCGGCAGGTGGCGCTCCTGTGCAATCCCGCAACGAGCAACGGGCTCCCCGCGAACCTCGTGCTCGGAGAGGGGCGCGACCGCGTGGCGCACCACGCCTTCAAGGCGATGCAGATCTCCGCCTCCGCGCTGACCGCCGAGGCGCTCAAGCTCACGATGCCCGCGACCTCGTTCAGCCGGTCGACCGAGTGCCACAACCAGGACAAGGTGTCGATGGGCACCATCGCGGCACGCGACTCGGCGAGAATCCTGACCCTGTCCGAGAGGGTCGTCGCCATCGCGCTCCTCGCCTCGTGCCAGGCGGCCGACGCCCGGGGGCCGGCGACGTGCAGTCCGCGCACTCGGGAAGTGCTCGCGGCGGTAAGGCAGGCGATCCCGCCGGTGACGGCGGACCGGGAGATGGACAGGGACGTCGAGGACGTCGTCCGGCGGCTCGCGAGCGGCGAGATTCCCGTGGGCGATTCGGGTGAGCCATGATCCGCGAGCGGAAGCCGCCAGCCGGGGCCACCCAGGTGGAGATCCGGGTGCCGTTCCACCACGTCGACATCCTGCGCGTGGTCTGGCACGGACGGTACCTGGAGTACCTCGAGGCCGCGCAGGGGGCGTTCCTGCGGGAGCGGGGCCTGGACCTCGCCGACATGGAAGCGCTCGGGTACGCCTTCGTGGTGGCGGAGACGCACGTGCGCCACCTTCTGCCCCTGCGCTACGGGGACGCCGTCCGTGTCAGCTGCTGGCTCGAGAACGACGAGAGCCGGATCGACATGGCCTACGAGCTCGCCGAGGTAGCCACCGGGAGGCGGTGCGCCGTGGCCCGGGTCCATCTCGTGACGGTCACGGCCCAGGGGGACCTGTGCATGGCGACCCCGGAGCCCATCCTCGAGAGGCTGCGACGGACGCCGCGGAGGAGCCACCCGTGAGCGCCTGGCTCGTCCTCGGCGCGCTGGCTCTCCACGCGGGGGGCGGCATCACCCCCGAGATGATCCGCGCGCGGCACGCCGGGGCGCGGTCGCTCGCCGCGGACATCGTCCAGACGAAGGAGGGGCGCTACTGGGCGCGGCCGCTCGTGAGCCACATCCGCCTGCGGTGGACGCCTGCGCGCGTCGAATGGGAGATTCTCGACCCGGTCCATTCGACGGTCGTCATCGAAGGCGAACGGCTGCGGGTCCTGACCGACAAGGGCTCTCGCGACATGGGCGCGGTGGCCGGCGATCCCCGGTTCACGGCGCTCCTGCGCTTCCTCCGAGCGCTCGCCTCGTTCGACCTGGCCGCCCTGGAGCGCGATTTTTCGCTTTCCTGGGGCGCGAGGGACATCGTCGCGACGCCCAGGGAAGGGGCCGGGCTGGGCGTCCTCAAGCTCGTTCGCCTGGAGTTCGACGACGCTGGGGAGATCCGCCGCATCGACGTCGAGACGGCTGCGGAGACGACGCGGATCGAGTTTCGCAACGTCGAGCGCGTCCGGTGAGGAGGAGCCTCCTGATCGCGGCCGCCATCGCGGCGCTCACGGTCGCCGCCGAGCGGTCGTTCCGGATGGAGGAGGATCCCATCCGTTCGCTCGTAGCGGCCGACCCCGTGGCGGCCGAGCTCTTCGACCGCTACCAGGAGCGCAGCCCGTTCCGGGGGCGGATCTTCCTGGAGGCGAACGGGCTCTCCCCGTCCGAGGAGGAGGCACTCGCCGCCACGCTCCAAGGCGCCGGATACCGGGAGGTCCCGTTTGTGTCTGCTCCGGACCCGGCGCGGGTGCTGGACCTGGCCGCGCAGCTCCCCGCCGAGGAGGTCGCGCGGCTTGCCGAGGATGCCGCGCTCCAGCAGAGGGTGGCCGACGCGCTCGCCGTCGCGGCCCTCCCCGGAGGCGGGGAGTACCTGCGCCAACTGGAGGTCGACCCGCTGGGCGTCGGCCCGGCGCTCGTCACGCGCCTCGCGCGCCGGGCCTCCGGCTCCGCAGGGGCGGGCGCCGCCCCCCGCGTCTACCAGAGCCCGCATCCGCTCGTATACGGAAGGGTGGAGAAGGTCGAGGCGGAGCTCCGGGCGCTCGGCCCCCGGGTGCACTGGATCGGCGCCGACTTCTTCGCCCTCGAGAACTACCAGGCGGTCCACCACGACATCCTCGTCTGCACCGCGCTCACCCTGGCCCTGAACCTGGTCCTGTTCTTCCTCTTCACGCGGCGATTCGTGCTGCTGTGGCTGCTCGTGGTCGGTTCGGTCGTCTCCTACTTGGCGGGGTTGCTCGCGATCCGCGCCTTCTACCCCGAGGTCTTCACGATCGTGCTCGTCTACACGTCCACGTTCGTGAGCTTCAACACCGAATCGCTCGTCTACTTGTCCGGCATCGAGGCGACCCGGCGATCTCGCGCGCTGCTCGGCGTCCGCTCCGCGATCGGGACGACGCTCTTGGGCCTCGCGATGCTGCTTTTCGGCCGGCTCGTCCTGGTGCGGCAGATGGCCATCGCCTCGATCGCGGGACTCCTCGCGTTCCTCGCCTTCCTGCTCCCGTACCGGTCGACGGTCGACGCCATCCGCTTCCGCACGTTCCGCCTGCGAGGGTGGGTCGCGCCCCCGTGGCTCTTGGCGTCCATCTGCGGTGTGTCGGTGGCGGGGCTCCTCGCCCTGGGCCCGCCCGAGATCCGGACGCGGATCGACGCGTTCCGCTTCCAGACGGATGGACTCGCACGGGAGGCCGAGTACTTCCAGGGGAAGCTCGAGGCCGCCTCCCTGGGCAACGTCGCAGCGGTTCCGGCTCCGGCGGAGCCGTCGAGCGCGCTGCGCCCCCTTGCCTCCGCCGGGCTCGTCGACTGGGATGCGCATCCCCTCGCCCGGTACCGCGACGAGGCGGCGCAGGCAGCCACGCTCGGCATGCTGCGCGACACATGGCCGGACGTGCGTCGCCGGGTCGCCGAGCTTGCCGCTGTCGGGGGCGCCCGCCTCGACGTGTCCGCGTCCCCTCCGGGCCGCAGGCTGGGGGAGTGGGACTACCTGCGCGCCCTCGGAGACATCGGGCCGGTGCTCTGGATGGATGAAGTCCGCGGTGCCCGCTACGTGCACGCCGGCCTGCTGCGTGGACCTCGCGGACCCGAAGAGCGAGGCATCGTCCAGCTCGGGCCCCGCCCCTATTACGACGCCCTCCTGACAGGCCTGTCGCGCCAGCTCGGGGCGCTCTTCCTCCTCGGGTGCGCCGCGATGGCGGTCTACCTCGCGTGGATCCAGCGAAGCGTCGCGAGGACGCTTTACGTGTTCACGCCGCTGCTGGTCGTCGCGCTTGGCTTCTCGGCCTGGTTCAGGTGGGCGGGGAGCCCGATGACCATCGTGCACTTCATGGGATTCTCGCTCGTGATCGCGGTCGCCACGGACTACACGTCGGTCGCCATCTCGGGTGACCACGGCAATGTCGAGCTCTCCAAGGTGCTCCTCGCAGGACTCTCCGCGATCGCGACCTTTGCGGTCCTCGCCCTGGCGCGACACCCCATACTGCGGTCGCTCGGCGCGACGGTCGTGGCCGGGGCACTCCCGACGCTCGTGTTCGCGCTCCTCGTGCGCCTTCGGGGCGAGGAAGAGGGTCCGTGAACGCCCGGGGTCTCGCGGGGTTCGCGGTGCTCGCAGCCTGCGCGACGGTGCCGAGGGGACCGCCCGCCTACCTCTTTCCTCCGGAGTTCGCGGCGAGCCAGGTCGTCGAGGTCCACGGAGACCGCGGCGAGCAGACGCTGCTCGCGAGCCTGTGGCGGTCGCCGGGTCGGTTCGAGCTCACGTTCCTCGACCCGGCGCTGCTCGTGCCGGTCGTGTCGGCTCGCCTGGAGGGGGAGCGGTACGCGGAGGAGAGGTTCGTCGCCTTCCCGCTCCCTTCGGCCCAGGTCGAGGCGCTCGTTCGAGACGTCGCGGATCTGTACGGCTCCCGGTCGATCCAGGCCGAAGGCGCTGCTTGGAAGGTGCGCGTCGGCCACTGGGACGTCGCTCTCACCCCGGCCCCGGCGGATACCGAATGTCCGTTCCCCGGGCGGATCACGCTCCGCGTGGCCGGCCGGTCGCTTCCGCGGATCGAGGTCCGGACGCTCGACGTCCGCTGCGGCCCGCGGTGAGGTCGTCTGCCTGCGGCTCCGGGGCGGCTCCAGGTCATGCTCCCGGTGCTCGTGCATCCGCGCCGCCAGTCGGCCGGAGGGTGACCGAAGAGGCGCCTGAATGCGCGCACGAACGCAGCCTCGGACACATAGCCCGTCCGCTCGGCGATGGCCTTCAGCGATTCGCGGGTCGAGGCGGCCGGGGGAGCCTGGTCGCACGAGAGAAGCCTTGTCCATGGCCGAAGAAGCGCGCACTCTCACGGGGGCGGCCGCACTTAGCGTCTGCGTAGCGTTCGGACGGTGCGACGGGGACGCCCGTGGTCAAGGCTCCGTTCGCAGGCGCCTCGCGAGGAGTCCGGTCGCCGTCTCGAGGTCGAGGTCGGCGAGGAGGAGGCCCGGCACGCCATAGGGCTGCCAGGCGAGCAGCGTCCCGTCGGGCCTCGCCACGGCAGACGTCGTCTGCGCGCCTGGCTCGGCGCAGTTCACCGAGGCGAAGTACACCGTGTTCTCGGCGGCCCGGCAGAGGACGGCCTTTTCGTGAAACGAGCTTCGTGGGTCCAGGAACTGCGCGGGCCCGAACGTCCCGGGCTCCGCCCAGTGGTAGTGGGGATGGAACACGAGGTGGGCGCCGCGGCGCGCCGCCCAGCGCACGGTCTCCGGATAGCGCCAGCCTTCGTGGCAGATGGCGATGCCGAACGCGAGCGGGCCGACTTGGAAGAGTCGTCGCTCGCTTCCCGGACGGAACTCCACGTCCTCGGACGGGTCGAGTTGCACCTTGTCTTGCCAGCCGAGCGGCGTTCCCGTGCCGTCGAGAACCAGGGCAGCGATGCGGAGGTCGCCGCCGACGCGACGCTCGGTCCCGAGCACGACGGCGACGCCGGCCCTCGCGGCGGCAGCCGCCGCCCTGGCCCACGCCCGGTCCATGAAGCCGGCGTCGTGGGGCGGCACCGGCTTTCCCGGTGCTCGGTACCCCGGCACGTAGCACTCCGGGAAGCACACGATCGCCGCTCGTTCCAGACCGGCGCGGGCAACGGCGTCCTCCACGCGGGCGACGGCGTCGTCCGGGGAGGACGGTAGGGGAGGCTCGCGAGCGCGATGCGGATGTGTGCCATGGGAACTCCTTAGCGGGCACTGCGGCCGCGGTCAGCGGCCTCTCGTGGCCGGGCCGCGGCTGCGTGGCCCCGGGAGGGTGGGTGCCGTGTCTCGCACGGTCTTCCCGGTTACATCGAAGCGCGCGGTCGGCAGAAGCCAGCGAACCTTCCGGAGGAGCACCACGTGCCGGACATCGTTCACCGGGTTGGAATGAGGGCGACTCCGGACCGTGTCTACGAGGCGATCGCCACTGTGGACGGGCTGTCGCACTGGTGGATCGTGGGCTCGACGGGAGACGCTTCGGTCGGAGGGACGATCCACTTCAGGCCGGAGGGCGGGGGCTTCGACATGCAGGTGGTGGAGTCGAAGCCCGGGCAGCTCGTCCGGTGGAAGTGCATCGGGGGCCCCGACGAGTGGGTGGGAACGGAGATCGCGTTCCGCCTCGACCCCAGAGGCGAGACGACGTTCGTGCTCTTCCAGCATTCCCGGTGGCGCGAACCGGTGGAGTTCATGCACCATTGCTCCACGAAGTGGGCCGTCTTCCTGCTGAGCCTGATGAACTGGATCGAGCGGGGAGAGGGGCGTCCGCACCCGTATGACATGAAGATCCACCCCGGCGACTGAGGCGGAACCTGTCGGCATTGAGCGCGGGCGAGGGGCACCCCTCGTCCGCGCCCCGCCGTCCGCGTTGCGGCCGCGGCTACGGTGCGCTACGCACACCGCATGACCGCACCGCGCATCGTGCCCTGCCTCTGGCTCGACGACCAGGCGGAGGCGGCCGCGCGACACTGGATTCGAGCGCTCGGCGGCCGGCTGGTGGCTGCCTCCCGATATCCGGAATCCTTCGACAACCCCGCCCGCCGCCCTCGCGGCAGCGTGCTCGCGGTGGAACTGGAGGCGGGTGGCGTGCGCTTCACGGCCCTCAACGGCGGGCCGCGCTTCCGGCCCAACCCGAGCGTCTCGTTCTTCGTCATGCTCCCCTCGGCCGACGAGGTCGACCGGGTGCACGAGGTCCTCGCGGAGGGTGGCGAGACCCTCATGCCGCTGCGCGCCTGGCCGTGGAGCGAACGGTATGGCTGGGTGCAGGACCGCTACGGCGTCTCCTGGCAGTTGATGCTGGCGCGGGACCCCGGCCCGAGGGTGGTTCCGTGCCTGCTCTTCGCGGGGGCGCAGGCTGGGCGCGCCGAGGTCGCCATGGCCTTCTGGACAGCCGCTCTCCCGGGTGGTCGGGTCGTGTCGGTGAGCCGCTACCAGGCGGGGGAGGGGCCGGTAGGCCAGGTGAAGCACGGGCGCTTCCAGCTCCTCGGCCAGGATCTCGCCGCCACGGACAGTCACCTGGGCCACGGGTTCGCGTTCGACGAGGGGGTGTCGCTCCAGGTGCGATGCCGTGACCAGGCCGAGGTCGACCGGTGCTGGGCGATCCTCGCGGACGGGGGCTCGCACGGTCGCTGCGGGTGGCTCCGGGACAGGTTCGGCGTTTCTTGGCAGGTGGTTCCGGACGCCATCACGCACTGGCTCTCGGAGGGCGTTCCCGCCGCGCGAGAACGGGCCTGCCGGGCGATTTGGTCCATGGAGAAGCTAGACGCCGCGGCGATCGACGGGGCGTGGGAAGGCGAGGGAGGCCACGCCGAGTGAGCCGCTCGGGGCTACCGATCTGGAGGATGAAATGGATGGACCGGATGCAGAGATTCCCCCCGCGGGCGCACACCCGCATCGGGAGCTCGTCACCGCCCGCCTGCTCCCGTTCGCACGGGAGCGGGTGTTCGCGGCCTTCATCGACCCCGACCGGCTCTCCCGGTGGTGGGGCCCGGCGGGCTTGGCGGACGACGATGTGCCCGGGGCGATCGATCTGGAGGAAGCGGCTCTCGTTCGGATACCGGACGCCGTCAGGTCCGGTCATCACGAAGCGTCAGCTGCCACCGGGCCGGGGCTCGAATGCCTGGGGAGAGGCCCCGGGGGGAGACGGCCCAGAGCGCAGGGCGTCAGGCGGGAGAGGGCAGGACCGAGGCCGGGCTTCTGGGAGCGTCTGGCCTTAGGATGACGGCCCCGACGAGGAGGCCCAATGTCGCCGATTCTTCTGCTGTGCCTGTTGGCCCGAGCGGCCCCGCCGGCCTCGGGCGCGCCGCAGGCCCTCGGGGCGCTCGACGCGCTCTACCCGGAGCTCGAGGCTCTCTACCTCGACCTTCACCGCCATCCCGAGCTCTCGCGGAAGGAAGAGCGAACGG
The DNA here is from genome assembly GCA_035543235.1 of Anaeromyxobacteraceae bacterium. GTDB lineage: Bacteria > Myxococcota > Myxococcia > Myxococcales > Anaeromyxobacteraceae > DATJZG01. The sequence goes on from DATKJV010000035.1 coordinate 40,240, forward strand.
CGGCGCGGCTCGCCGACCGGCTCGAGCGCGCCGGTTACGAGGTGACGAGGGGCGTGGGCGGAACCGGCGTCGTCGGGGTGCTGCGAAACGGGAACGGACCTACGGTGCTGCTCCGGACGGAGCTCGACGCGCTGCCCCTCGAGGAGCGGACGGGGCTTTCCTACGCGAGCACCGTTCCGGCCGTCATGCACGCCTGCGGCCACGACGTGCACATGGCCTCCTGGGCTGGCGCCGCGGAGCTCCTGTCGCGTTCGCGGACACAGTGGCGCGGGACCATCGTGATGGTGGGACAGCCGGCGGAGGAGATCGGGCAGGGGGCGCGCGCGATGATCGACGACGGGCTCCTGAGGCGATTCCCGAGGCCCGACTACGCCATCGCGCTGCACGGTGACTCCGAGATGCCCGCGGGCATGATGAGCTATTACGCGGGGTACGCGATGGCCAACGTCGACAGCGTGGATGTGACGATCTTCGGCAAGGGGGGTCACGGTGCCCACCCCGAGAAGACCATCGACCCGATCGTCATCGCCGCCCGAACCATCCTCGCTCTCCAGACGATCGTCGCGCGCGAGAACGATCCCCGCGATCCGGCCGTCGTGACGGTCGGCTCCATCCACGGTGGGAGCAAGCACAACATCATCCCGGACGAGGTGAAGCTGCAGCTCACCGTGCGCAGCTTCAAACCCGAGGTCCGGGCCGCCCTCCTGACGGCGATCGCGCGGATCGTCAAGGCAGAAGCAGCGGCAGCCAACGCGCCCCGCGAGCCCGCTGTCACGGTGAGCGAGGGACAGGTGGCCACCTACAACGATCCGGGTCTCACCCGGCGCCTCGCGTCGGCGCTCGCGGCCCATTTCGGACGCGAGAACGTGATCGAAGGCCACCCGGACACCGTGGCCGAGGATTTCGGCGAGTTCGGTCGCGCAGCGGGAGCGCCTTCCGTGCTGCTGCGCATCGGCACGGTCGAACCTGCGCGATTCCAGGCGGCGCGCCAATCGGGCGCGCCGCTGCCGCCGCTCCACTCCTCGGCGTTCGTTCCGGACCGCGAGCGTACCATCCGGACCGGCGCCGGGGTGCTCACGGTGGCGGCCCTGGAGGTGTTGGCGAAGCCCTGACGTTCCGGCCAGGCAGGCGCGCCTGGGCCGGCGGCAGCGAGGCCACGCCCGCGGAAGCCGAGGAGATTCGAGCTCCCCTGTGCGGCTCCCCCAGCACCCCGCCGAGCGGGAGGCCGAGTGCATTCCCCGGGGGACGACGGGCGACCTCGTCACCCGCAGCGCCATGTGCAGGGCGGCCTCGGTCGACACCGCTCGAGGGCCGCGACCTTCGACAGGTCAACCAGGGCGCCACGTCACGCCTGCTCTCGACCGCGTTCGGGGCCGCAAGCCACGCATCGCGACCATCAAGGCCTGCTACTCCTGGCTCCAGAGGACCAGGTACCTCATCGAGGCGGTCGAGAACCCGACCCTCTCGCTGACGGTGCCCCGGCCCCGAGCGGTGGAAGAGGAACAAGGTCATCCCCGACGCGCACCAGGCCGCCGTCCTGCTGGCCATCGAGAGCCACTGGGCCGATGTTGGTGGTCCTGAACGTGGCAGGATGGCACACGACCGAACCTCTGCGGTACGCGAGGGCGGGCCATATCTAAGGCTTTCGCCCTCGACCGTTATGGTCAGCGTGAACGCCTCCACCCTAGCGGGCGGGGCCAAGTCGACCTCAACGTTGCGCATGGGACCCACCTGGGCCGGCCCCTGGCACCCTCCTCTCGGCTATCCACCGTAGGGAATCGTGCCCGGAGGAGCCGTGGAGCGTCCGGTATGCGCCGCCTTCGTCGGGATGACTCTGGACGGTTTCATCGCCCGGCCCGACGGTCGGCTCGACTTCCTCGACCCGTTCGCAGCCGAGCCCCACGGCTACGAGGGCTTCTTCGCGGGAGTGGACACGGTCCTCGTCGGACGCGCAACCTGGGAATTCGTGGCAGGGTTGGCGGACTGGCCCTACCCGGGCAAGCGCGTCGCAGTGCTCACCCACCGCCCGCTCCCGGCCCGGCGCGGCGAGATTGTTCTCGCCGGACCGCCTGCGGAGGCCTTGGACCGCCTGGGCCGGGAAGGTGCGCACCGGGTGTACGCCGATGGCGGCTCGGTGGTCTCGCAGTTCCTGGCCGCGGGGCTCCTCGACGAGTTGACGGTCTCGGTGGTCCCAGTGGTGCTAGGGCAGGGGATTCGCCTGTTCCAGCCTCCCCTGTCGGAGCAGAGGCTGCGCTTCGGGGGAAGCGAGGTCTACCGAAGCGGTCTGGTGCAGCTCCGGTACCGGCCCCGCGAGACGCCGAAAGTTCAGGCCCCGGATTCTCACGGGCACTAGGGGCGCAAAGCCGGCGTGCCGTCTGGCGTCAGCGGTCGCGCGCGCCCTTCGCTTCGTCTGGATCGAGGCGGGCGACGATCTCGAGGAGGCGCTGCACCGACTTCGTGAAAGCCTACTTCGTTGGTACGCTCTCGTGAGCGACTTCCGAGCAGAGCGCGTTCTCCTCCTTTGCTGCACCGATCTGCAGCTCAAACTACCCATATGAACGTGAGGAGAGCGTAAACGAGCGGGGTCGCGTTTCCGCGACCCCGCATGAATGGCTCCGTCGAACGGACAAGGATCGAACCCCTAAGTCCCTGATGTTGCAGGTCGTGGCTGACTGGTCCAGGGCCAGCCTCGGCCTGGAGCGTAGCCGTCGCCGTGAACGGGCGGCGGTGACGCCGCCGAACGTGGTCGCCCGGGCGCGGGAGCTGGAACGCGCGCTGGCGCAGCTCGGGACCGCGGCCGAGGTGGCCAGGGTCCACGGGATGACGCCGGCCGGCGTGTCCCAGTACCTCACGGTCGCCCGGCGCCTCCCCGCGGATTTCCTGGCCGGCATGGAGATCGAGACCTCGCCGGCCCGCCTGCGGAAGGTCAGCCTTCGCACGCTGGTCGAGATCGCACGCGAGGAGCGGGAGGGAAAGCGGAGCGAGCGACTCGCTGCGCTGCTCGGCGATGCGCCACTCCAGCCGAACGCCCGACGATGACGCCACGCAACACATCACCAGCAGTTCACCAGGAAGGAGGAACCGATGCGATTCCGTCTGCAAGTTACATTCGTCGATCTGAATGACAGCCGTCCGGACGTAGCGGAAAAGTTCTTCGAGGCGGCATCAGAGGAAGATGGGCGACAGGTCGCCTACAAGCTCATGGAGGATTCCCGCGCTCTGGCAGAAGTCGCTGTGCCGTTCTGGCGCATCCAAGATCAATGGAAGGATCTCGACGGCGTAGGGCTGCTCAAGGTCGCGGAGTACGCCCTCGGGTACGTCGAGCTCTGGTGCGACGAGCGCCTCCTCGAAAGGGAAGAGGTCGAGTTCGACCCGTGCGACGTCGACTGGGACCACGGCCAGTTCGGGTCGCCCTATATCCCGGTGACCGCGCCCCCACCACCCGTCGCCGCCCCGCAAAACATTGCGGCGCCGTCTACGCCGCCGCGCGTTTCCGTATACTACCCGCCGGCACCCCCGAGTCCGCCACTCCCGCCCGGCTTCCCGCTGCCCGGTGGGGGCAAGGCGACGTAGCAGCCGAAAAGCACTACCCGCATCTCCCCCTGGACCGCGGCCGTGTCGACGGGGCTCGTTCAGGTGGCGAGCACGACCGTGGCGCGGCTAGGAGCCCTTCCGTTCCCCTCGCCGCCAACGCCGACGAGCCCCGTCCGAGGGGTCCGCTGAGCGATGGTTGCACGGCGCAGGGTCATGGATTATATGATGTCCATCATGCGATACCCCGAGAGCCACAAGAAGGCCGTTCGCGAACGAATCGTCGGCGCGGCTGCACGCGAGCTCCGCGCCCACGGACTCGACGGGGTCAGCATCCCCGCGCTCATGAAACAGGTCGGCCTGACGCACGGCGGTTTCTACGCGCACTTCGACGATCGTGACGAGTTGGTGGCTGAGGCGGTGCGCGCCGCGGCCCAGAGCACCGCCGAGAGCGTGTTCGCCGACGACCTCGAGCCCGCCCAGGCGTTCGGTCGGTACCTGTCGGGCACCCATCGCGACCACCCCGAGCTCGGCTGCGTGGTCGCGGCCCTCGGTACGGAAGGGGCACGCAAGGATGGAGAGGTGGGCGACGCCTTCGCCGACGTGGCGCTCGGGCTCCTCAGGCTCAACGAGAGGAAGCTCCACCCCGACCGGCCCGCGCGGCAGGTGAGCGATCAGGCGCTGCAGCAGACCTCGGCGCTCGTTGGTGCGCTCGTGCTGTCGCGCCTGGTGAAGGACCCGAAGCTGTCCGACCGCATCCTCGTCGCCGCGAGGGCCGCCCTCACCTGATCGTCCTACCCGCGAATGTCCGTCAGGAGTGACCCATGGCCGATGATATGATGAGCGTAAGCCCATCCGAGCACCCGGCGATCGCGCGCGTTCGTCAGCGGCTGTCACAGGATTCTCCGGGCCCCCTCACGGCGGAGACGCTGCGCCAGCTGGCGCTCGAGGCCGGCGCAGACGATGCGGGGGCGGTGTCGCTCGACTTGCCCGAGCTCGCCGGCGAGCGGCCGCACGTGCTCGGCGCGTTGCCCTCCGCGCGCACGCTCGTCTCGCTTGTCATACGCACCAGCCCAGACAACATCCGGAGCCCGACGCGCAGTGTCGCCAACGGCGAGTTCCACCTGCGCGGTGACGAGGTCGACGAGGTGGCGTCGCGGCTGGCCGAGGCCCTGCGCGCGCGCGGCCATCGCGCCGTCAACCCTCCGATGGCGTTCCCGATGGAGATGGACAGCTTCCCCGGGCGCACCTGGGTCGTGTCGCACAAGACCGTCGCGGTAGCGGCGCAGCTCGGGAAGATCGGCCTCCACCGGAGCGTCATCCATCCCCGGTTCGGCTCCTTCATCCTCCTGGGCACGGTGTTCACCGACGCGGAGGTCACCACCGCGCCGCGTCCCCTCGCCTTCAACCCTTGCGTCGAGTGCAAGCTGTGCGTGGCGGCCTGCCCCGTGGGAGCGATCGAACCCGACGGCACCTTCCGCTTCTCCGCCTGCCTCGATCACAACTACCGGGAGTTCATGACCGGCTTCTCCGACTTCGTGGAGGAGGTCGCTGAGAGCAAGAACCGCCAGGACTTCCGCGACCGGGTGCCGCTCGGCGAGACGGTCTCGATGTGGCAGAGCCTCGCCTTCCGTCCCAACTACAAGGCGGCCTACTGCATCGCGGTGTGCCCCGCCGGCGACGACGTGCTGGATGGATTCGTCGATCGACGTCCGCAGCACCTGAAGGAGGTCGTGCGGCCGCTCACCGAGCGCGTGGAGGACGTCTACGTGGTGCCAGGCTCGGACGCGGAGGCGCACGTGCAGAAGCGGTTTCCGCACAAGCGGGTGAGGCAGGTGCGCTCGAGCCTGCGTCCCACCAGCGCCGCCGGATTCTTCGCCGGGCTGCCGCTCATCTTCCAGCGCGGGCCCGCGCGCGGCTGGTCGGCGCGGTTCCACTTCGACCTCACCGGACCCGACACCAAGCAGGCGACCGTGCGGATCGCGGACGGTACCCTAGAGGTCGCCCCCGGTCTCGTCGGCGAGCCGGACGTCTCGGTTCGGTGCGACGCCGGCATCTGGCTGCAGATCGTCAGCCGCCGCAGGAACCCGGTCGTCGCGGTGCTGACCCGCAGGCTGAAGGTGAAGGGCGACCGGAAGCTGCTCGACCGGTTCGCCGCCTGCTTTCCCCGCTGAACCGAAAGAGGACTCCAATGACGACGAGCACGATGTCTCCCCGCGAGCTGCGCCGGCTGCGCGAGCGGTACGGTCCCTGGGCGGTGGTGACCGGCGCCTCGGACGGCATCGGTCGCGAAATCGCGCTTCACCTCGCCGCGGCCGGCGTGCACCTGGTCCTGGTCGCGCGCAGGGCCGAGCTGCTCCACGCGCTCGCCGCCAGGCTCCGCGCTGCACACGGGATCGAGGTCGAGCCGGTGGCCGCGGACCTGTCCCTCGCCTCCGGGGTGGTGGAGGTGCTGGACCGCTGTGAACACCGGCAGGTAGGCCTCCTCGTCGCGGCGGCTGGGTTCGGGACCAGCGGTCGCTTCGTCGAGGCCGAGCTCGTCGAGGAGCTGGCGATGATCGACGTGAACTGCCGGGCCGTGGCGGCGCTCTCTCACGCCTTCGCCAGGCGCTTCGTCGCCCAGCGCCGCGGCGGCATCGTGCTGATGAGCTCGCTGCTCGCGTTTCAGGGCGTCGCGCTCTCGGCCAATTACGCGGCCACCAAGGCGTGGGTGCAGACCTTCGCCGAGGGGCTGAGGCTCGAGCTCTCGCCCTGCGGCGTCGACGTGGTCGCGACCGCACCCGGGCCGGTCCGCAGCGGCTTCGCCGATCGCGCGGAAATGACGATGTCCTTCGCCGAGACGCCCGCTGTCGTCGCCCGCGGCACCCTCGCTGCGCTCGGCCGCAGCGGCGTCGTCCGCCCTGGCTGGCTGTCGAAGCTGCTCGAATGGTCGCTCGCGCTGCTGCCCCGCTGGGGCCGGGTGCGGGTGATGGCGAAGGTGATGGCCTCGATGGCGCGCAAGACAGGTTCAACCTTGGAACCTGATTCGACGATCCCGGCCGGTCGGGCCACGAGCGCGTCGGCGACGTCGCCGCGCCGAGCGAACGGGTGACCTCCGTGCCTGCGCCTCGACCGCCTGTCCGCAGCTCGACGCTCCTCCTCACGCTCGCCGCCTGCGCCACGCCCGGCGAGCACGGGACGATGACCAACGCCTACCCGGCGCCCGAGGACACCGGGCGGCGCGCGCCGCCGACGTACTTCCTCCGCAGGGCGTGGGTGCAGCTGACGCGGGACCTCGCCACGACCCAGCTCCCGGAAACGCTCCCGCTCGACCTCCCTGCGCTCGAGGCGCGCCGCTTCGCCGTCGCCTGGCTCGGCCACGCGACCATCCTGGTGCGAGCGGGCACGCGGTGGATCCTCACGGATCCGGCGCTCTTCACCTACGTCGGCCCGGTGCCGGGGTTCGGTCCCAGGCGGCTGACGGAGCTACCGCTGCCGGTCGAAGCGACCCTCGGGTCGGCCCTGCGGCGAGAAGATCTACTTGTTGGAGGGACTCCTCCTTTGTGGCACCTGCGGCGCGGCGATGACGCGCAGCCACGGCACGAGCTGGAACGGGACGAAGCATCACTACTACCGCTGTGGCAACAAGCACCGGACCGCACAGACCAAGTGCCAGGTTCGAGACGTCCCCGTGAATGCCGTGGAGACGTTTGTGATCGATCGGTTGAAGAGCTACGCGCTCTCGCCGTCCGCCATCGACCGCGCCGTCGCCGCAGCGAACGCCGGCCGGGACAGGAGTCTTGCGGAGGTCGAAGCGCTCCTTGCGAGCAAGCGGGGCGCGTACGCCGGCGCCACGAAGGCCGTGAATGGGCTGGTAGATGCCGTGGAGCAGGACGCGGTGGAGTCAGGTGGCCGGAACGGGCCGGCGCTGCGGGCGAGGCTTCGTGAGCGGGAGCTGGCCGCCAAGGCGCTGAAGATCGAAATCGAGGACCTTGAGGTCCAGTCTGCCGAACTCGCGCGGGAGGTCCTCGACGGCAGCACGGTTGAGGAAGCCTACAGGGATCTTCCCCGGATGATCGACGTCGCCGTGGCGAACAGTGACCAGCTCGCGCTGCGGTATCTCGTCCCGGTCGTCATCGACACGGTGGAGTGGCACGAGGAGGCGGCGCGAGGAGTGCGGGGCCGCGCCGTCATCAGGCTGTACCCGGCGCCGGCGATCCACGCGAGCGGGGAGGGGCCAGAAAAGGACCAGCCCGGCGAACCCTTAAACGGGGGTTCGCCGGGCTGTCATGTTTGGCTCCCCAGCGTGGACTCGAACCACGGACCCGGTGATTAACAGTCACCTGCTCTGCCAACTGAGCTACTGGGGAATGGCAGGGCGGGCAATCTAGACGCCGCTGGGACCGATGTCAACGACCTGGCTGGCCTCGGCGGCAGCGCCCGGATCGCGGTGGGGCGTGTGGTTTGCGGTGCCTGAAGAGGGCGTGCCATGCTTTTCCGGTGCAACTCGCGGGGTTCTTGCACCGCCCGGGCGTCCACTGCGGATCGACGGCTCTCGTCGACGCCCTTCGTGTCCGGGGCCTCGAGCTGACGGAGCCGATGGCCTTCGGGCTGGGCGCCGGACTCGGCTTCTACTACCTCGCGTCCCCGGCAATCTCCCCCACGCGCCTCATCCTGGGGCGCCAGTGGCCGCTCGAGGAGACGGCCTGCGAGGTGCTCGGGGCGCCATTGCGGGTCCTGACGGACGACGACCCCGTGCGCGCGTGGGAGGGCGTCCGGCGCGCGCTGGAGCGAGGACTCGCGCCGATCCTTTCCACCGATCTCCGCTTCCTGCCGTACTGGCGCACGACGAGCCCCTTCAACGGCCACCGGGTCGTGCTCGCCGGTTACTCGGACGAGGAGGGGCTCGCCCGGGTTGCCGACACGCACTGGGAGCCCTTGCAGGTGGTCCCGCTCGCCGATCTCGAGCGCGCCCGGTCCTCGCCGGGCCAGCCGCTCGGGTACACCGGACGCCTCTGGATGGAGGTTGACGCCCCCCGGCGGGCGCCGGACTGGCGCGACGCCGTGGCCGACGCCCTGAGGCGCCAGGCGCGCCACATGCTCTTCTCCAGCGACGGCCTGAGCGGCATCTCGGCCCTGGAGCGGTTCGCCGAGGAGCTTCCGCTATGGCCCGGGCAGGCGCGAGACGAGGAGGACCGGGCCTGGTGTTTCCGGTTCGCCTACCAGTGCATCGAGCGTCGAGGCACCGGCGGCGGCAACTTCCGGCTCCTGTACGCGCGCTTCCTCGACGAGGCGGCCGCGGTCCACCCGGCGGTGGGGAGGCTCGGTCTCCCCGATCGGATGCGCGAAATCGCCGCGTGCTGGACTCGGCTCGCGTTCTCGTTCAAGGATCTCTCCGAAGGAGGAGGCAGACCTGTCCCGGGGCCCGTCGTGGAACTGGCGAGGGACCTGGCTCGGGACGAACGGCGATTCCTGGAGGACGTTGCCGCCCGCGTCGCGTGAGGACGATGGAGACACCCCAGACACCGGCACGCGCCCGTTTCGCGACCCTGCTCGAGAGGCCCGAGATCCCCCTCGACGAGGCGGCCCTCGCGATCGCCGCGGAGGAGTATCCGGACCTGGACGCCGCCGCGTACCTCGCGAGGCTCGACCGGCTCGCGAAGGCCGTCGGGGCGAAGGTCGGCGACCTGCGCCCGCCGCTGCGTGTCATGCAGGCCATCCGGGAGGTGCTGCGCGACGAGGAGAGGTTTCACGGCAACGAGAAGGACTACTATGACCCGCGGAACTCCTTCCTGAACGAGGTCCTGGAGAGGCGGCTCGGGATCCCGATCACGCTGTCGCTCCTCACCATCGAGGTCGCCCGGCGGCTGGGGCTTCGGCTCGAGGGCGTCGCCTTCCCGGGCCACTTCCTCGTCAAGTGCCCCGCCCAGCCGGGTCTGCCGGGCGAGGTCTTCGTGGACGCGTTCAACGGCTGGGAGCTGCTCGGTGCCGAGGAGTGCACGGCCCGCTTCCGCGCCGTGCTCCACGGCCGCCCCTTCGATCCAACCTTTCTGGAGGCCGTCGACGGGCGGCACATCCTCTCGCGACTCTTGCACAACCTGAAGCGCATCTACGTGGAGAAGGGGGATGACGTCCGCGCCCTGTGGGTGGTCGACCGGCTGCTCCTGCTCCAGCCGGAGAACCTCGAGGAGCGCCGGGACCGGGGTCTCGTTGCCGCGCGCCTTGGCGGAACCGCCGCCGCGGTCCGCGATCTCGAGGCGTACGTGCGGGGTCACCCGCGTGCCTCGGACGTGGACGACGTGAAGGCGCTGCTGCGCGAACTCGGCGGGAAGGCCTCCCTGCTCAACTGAGGCCGCGGGCAGGGTCCGCGCCCCGGTCCCAGTCCCGCAGGCGCAGCCGCTCCACCGGTACCCCGCCGGCGAGGTGGCGCTCCACGATCTCCGGTACGTCCGCCTCGGCCACGCCGCCGTACCAGATCCCCTCCGGGTAGACGACGACCGTGGCGCCGTGCTCGCAGGCGCCCAGGCAGCCCGCGGAGTTCACTCGCACCCGGTCCTGCAGCCCCCGCCTCTTGACCTCGGCCTTCAGGGCGTCGCGCAGCTCGCCGCCGCGGCGGTCGGCACAGCAGCCCCGGGGATGGCCCGCAGGGCGCCGATTCTCGCAGACGAATACGTGGTGGAGAAACCGCATGCGGCCCTTCTATCCCGTGGCGTCGACCACCGCCACCTCCCCCCAGGAGGTGACCGGGAAGCCAGCGTCGAGCAGCACGCCGTCCGCCCGGCCGAGGAGGGCGCGCACGTCCGCCGGGGTCCCGACGCCGTCGGCCCAAAGGCACACGGCCACCTGCGGAGGAAGCTCTGCGGCCAGTGCGAGTGCCCTCGCGACCGGGAACCCAGGTCCACCGGCGAGGACGAAGCGCGGGTCGGCCTCGCGCACGAGGGTCCAATCCTCGCTCGACCGGACGATGAACACGGGGGTCATCATCGTCGCGCGCGCCACCCTCGCGAGCCGCCGGACGTCGTCGGCCGGGACGAGGCCCGACGGGACGGCGACGGCATCTGCCCCCGCGAGCCGGCTCTCCAGGACCTGGCCCTCCGACACCACCGGGTCGATGCGCAGCAGTGGCGTCGACGGGAGCGCGTCGCTCGCCGCGCGCGCGGCGGCGAGGGAGCTGCCCGCGGCGGGGTCCGCCGAGAAGGCGAGGGCGGCCACGTCTGCGGACAGCGCGCGGGCAGCCAACTCGCGAGCCGAGCCATCGTCGGCCGGGCGGACGACCGGAATCGACACGAGGTCTCGGCGGCCGCAGCGCAGCCCAGAACCGAGGTCGCGCACGGACGGCGTGACGCTCCGGGCGTCGACGACCGGCGTAGCCCGCGCCTCGGCGTACCGGCGGGCCACCCACCCCTCGAGATCGGTCATGCGCTGGTTACGTAGCGACCGGGGAAGGGGAGCGCAACGGCCGCCCCGGGCACGGCCGCCTTGGTGGCAGACCCGGGGGCTACCATGCCCGGGTGCCTCGCCTGCGCGCCGTCGTCACCGACCTCGACAACACGCTCTACCCCTGGGTCGACTACATCGTGCCGAGCCTGGAAGCGATGGTGGACTCGCTCGTGGCGACGACCGGGCTGCCGCGGGTGCGCATCGTGCAATCGCTCAAGGCCGTGTACACGCGTTACGGATCGAACGAGTACCCCTTCGCCATCCAGGAGTCCGACATCTTCGGGCCGTACGAAGCCGACTTCGATTCGTTCAACCGACTCGTCGTCGACCCGGCCCGACGTGCCTTCAAGCAGGCGCGGGAGCGATGGCTTCGTCCCTACCCGGGGGTTCCGGAGACGCTCGACTGGATCCGGTCGCGAGGGCTCAAGCTCGTGGCCCTCTCGGACGCTCCGCGGAACGCCGCCGAGCTCCGGACGAAGTGGCTGAGGCTGGACGGCCACTTCGACGCGCTCTACACGCTGCCGGGCTACGCGCTGCCGCAAAACGTGGACGCCGAGATCCGGCGGCGCGAGGCCGCCGGACACTACCGGTCCCGGACCCGCGTGCGGGAGCTCCCGCGCGAGGCGGAGAAGCCGAGCCCGACGGGGCTCGAGCAGGTCCTCGACGACCTGGGGCTTGCGGGGGACGAGGTGATCTACGTCGGGGACAGCGTCAAGAAGGACATGCCGGTCGCGAAGGCCTGCGGGGCCCTCGGTGTTTGGGCCGAGTACGGCACCTACATCTCGGCCGAGTACCGCGAACGGCTCGCCATCATCTCGGCCCAGGCCGTCACGCGGCGCCACGTGGCCGAGGAGGGGCACGAGCGCTGGCCGTTTGCCATCTCCTCGTTCACGCAGGTGCGGGACGTGATCGAGGGCGTGCGCTGGCTCCGGCCCGGGCGCCAGCCGGCGCGGCGGAGGGGGCGGTGACCTCCCCCGCCAAGTACGCCGACCTGGCCGGGCGTCGCGCCCTCGTCACCGGCGCCTCGAGCGGCATCGGGCGCGGAATCGCCGAGGCCTTTTTGGACCAGGGCATGAAGGTGGCCGTCCAATTCCTTTCGCACGAGGACGCGGCCCGGGAACTCGCGGCCCGGTACCCGGGGCGCGCCTTCCCGGTCCGCGCGGATCTCTCGAGCGATCCGGGCTGCGCGACGCTCGTGCGCGAGTCGGTGCGGCTGCTCGGGGGCCTCGATCAGCTTGTTCACTCGGCGGGGATCTGGAACCACGGGCCGGCCGGCGAGCTGCGCGCCGTGCAGGTCGAGGAGATCTTCCGCGTGAACGTCTTCAGCGCCTGCTACCTGGTGCGGGAGGGGCTGCCGTTCCTGCGCGCAGGGGGGCGCGGGAACGTGGTCTTCATCGGATCGACGGCCGGACAGCGCGGCGAGGCGTTCCACTCCCACTATGCGGCCACGAAGGGGGCCATCCAGTCGCTCGCCATGAGCCTGGCGGTCGAGCTCGCCCCCGCGGTCCGGGTGAACCTGGTGAGCCCGGGATGGATTCGGACTCCCATGGCGGAGGCCGAGCTCGAAACCCTCGGCCCACTCATCGCCGGTGCGCTGCCAAACCGGCGGGTGGGGGAGGTCGACGACTGTGCGAACGCCGTTCTCTTCCTCGCGAGCGAGGCCTCCTCGCACTTGCTCGGCCAGGACCTCTGCGTGTCCGGGGGAGCCCTCCTCGTCGTGCCGCGAGGCCAGATCGTGGCCCGGCAGACCTGAAGCTCGGATAGCATGGCGCCCGTGGGTAGCGACTCCCGCATCGTACGCGCCGGTCCCTATCCGGGGTGCGAAGGCTCGAGCCTCGGCTGGCTCCTCGAGGATGGGCACGAGCCGCGAGTCGTGCGCATCGACTGGCTCCCGGAGCTCTCGTCCGAGGATCTGACCCGCCTGGGCCGCGACGTCGCCCGGGCCGGCGATCTGCTGCACCATCCGAACATCCAGGCACCCATCGCGCTCGCGTGCATCGACGGGGTCTACGGGCTCGTCGTGGAATGGGTCGACGGGGAGTCGCTGAAGGAGCTCCTCGACGTCGGCGGCCGGCTCCCCCCGGCCATCGCGGCTCGCCTCGTCCGCGACGCCTGCGAGGCTCTTCACTTCGCGCACGAGGAGGACCCGGAGGAGGGGCCGTTCGTCCACGGATGGCTGTTGCCGGACAACCTGCTCGTCTCCCGTTCGGGCGTCACCCTCGTCGCCGGGTTCGGGGGCAGTGCCTCTCGCGCCGTGAGGGACCTCCTGCCGTGGCAGAGCCCGGAGCAGGTCCTTGGCGGGAGCGGAGCGGCGTCGCGGCGGAGCGACGTCTACGGACTGGGCCTCATCCTCCACGCCTGCCTGTCCGGCGAGAACCCCTTCGGGCGCGAGCCCGACCCGGAGGTGGCGATCCTGTCCTTGCCCCCCCCCTCCCTCGAGCCGCTCGGCGTACCACCGGCGCTCGCGGCCGTGGCGCGCCGTGCCCTCTCCGTAAAGGCCGTCGACCGGTTCAAGAGCGCCGAGGAGATGGGCCGAGCGCTCGACGACGCCGCGACGGAAGTCGCTCCGCCGGCGGGTGTCGCCGCGTGGACCGAGTCGCTGTTCCCGGCCGGCATGGGCCTGCGCGCCGCGAGGCAGCGGGCCGTCGACGCGGCGCTCGAGTCCGCGAGGGAGCGCGCTCGAGCTCCGCGGCCGGACGCCGCCGAGGAGGTGGGCGACGAACAGATCATGGAGGAGCCGGGGGCGGATCGCCGCGCCACCCCGGACGCCCCCGAGGATCTGCGCACGGACGAGTTCCAGTTCGTGGCCCCGCCGTTCCCGCCACCGCTCTCGAGCGTCGTCGGCGCGGCCGACATCGTCGGGGAGGCGCCGCCGGCTCCGCCCCCCGTGCGGCAGGGTCGAGCGGATCGGGCCGTGCCACCCCCATCCGGGCCACAGGGCGGCCCAGCGGGCGACGCGCCGGCCGGGGCCGAAGCGCCCCCGGCGCCTCGGCGGGCCGCCACGTTCCGGGCAGCGGCCGCACTCGCCGCGGTGGGCGGTCTCGGGCTCGGGTGGTGGCTCTCCTCGCGCCAGGGAGGGGGCGAGGCCACGCACCCACCGGCCGCCGCGCCGCCCGCCCCGGCGACGCTCGCGGGCGAGGTCCAAGCGCCCGCGCCCGCGCTCCCGGTCGCGGCCCAGGCCCGGACCGCGGAACCTCCCCGTCCGCGGCCGACCGCGGGCTCGCCCGCTGCACGCCCGACGCTCGAGGTCACCGCCAGCGAGCCGGGAGACGTGCTCCTCGACGGGAAGCGCGCGGGTCAGACTCCCCTGACGCGCAGCGTCCGGTCCGGGCGCCACGAGGTGCGCTTGGTGAACCGCAACCTCGGCCTGGACGTCGTCCGGACGGTCGACGTGGAGTCGCCGCGCACTGCCCTTTCCATCGAGGTGGGAAAGGGGCGACTCACCGTCACGGCTCCGGAGGGGGCACAGATCTCGCTCGATGGGCGTCCGGTCGGGGCCGGCCGCGTGCGCGACCTCGAGATCTACGAGGGGCACCACCAGCTGGTCGTGACGCTCGGGCCAGCGCGCCACGAGCACCGGTTCCACGTGGCGGCGAAGGAGAGCTACGAGTACGAGGTCACGGCCGGTCCGCCCTGACGGAGACCGCCGGTCTGGCTCACCAGTAGCCCCACCGCCTCCGCAGCAACCACTCCGCGCCCAGGGTCGTGGCCAGCAGGGCCAGGTACCACCACCGGTTCCAGATGGGGACGTCCCGGCGTCTCCCGACCTCGACCACTTCGGGGTCGGCAAGCCGGAGTGCAGGCAGGCCGCGCTGGGGGAGGGAGGCAAAGGTCCCGCCCGTGGCTTCCGCGATGGCGCGCAGAAGCCCCGGGCGCGGCGTCGCGTCGGCGTCCTCCGGGCCGCTCGAGCGCACGGATACCGCCGCGGCGGCGCGCTCCGGCGCGGCGCCGGGCCTTTCCGCCTGGGCGGAGACCTTGTAGGCGCCCGGCGGCGGTGCAGGAATCTCGAGCCGCGCGACTCCGTCGGCGCCGGCGACCCCTTCCGTGCGCTGCACGACCTTCCCCTCGTCCGAGACGAGCTCGGCGGAGACCCTCGCGCCCGGTGCCGGGCCGTAGTCGGGGCCGCGGACCGCGACGGAGAGTCCGACGGGCTCGCCCGGGTCGACCGTCGGACGGTCCGGCTGAATCTGCAGCGGCGTGAGTTCGGGATCCCGAACGAGCCACCGGAGCGCGTTGTTCCAGAACCTCTGGTACGCGCGGTTTCCTTGCCCCTCCTCCGCGGCGACGAAGCCCCAGTACCACGCGGAGTCGGTGGCGACGGCGAGGGTCCGGCCGGTGCCCACCTCCCGGACCGCCACGACCGGCGCCGGCGCCCCGTTGGCCAGGACCGACGGAGCCTCGAGGAGGACGCGCGCCCCGGCTGCCGCCGGCAGGGGCAGCGTCCGGTTGAGGCCGGGCAGCGCCGGCAGCGCACCCCAGGCCGCCTCGTTCTGGCCCTCGCCGGCGACGAGGCTCGTCACGGGATGCCTTCGCCCCTCCGCCGTCAGGCGGGGGCGGAAGAGCTCCGCGGTCGAGCCGAGGCCCTCGGCCGGGTCCACGGGGAGAACCTCGGCGAGCGGAGTCGCGGCGTAGTGACCCTCCCCGAAGCTCTGGTCGCCGCCGACCATGGCGAAGGCGCCTCCGCCCTTCACGTATTCGCGCAGGTTGGGAAGGTAGCGCTCGATGTCCAGCGCCCGGTAGGGTTGGTACGCGAAGTTCACGAAGAGGACCGCGTCGAAGGTGTGGAGCTGCTCCCCGAGGATCTCGGCGACCGGGAAGGGGATGAGCGAGAGCTCGTCCTGCGGCCCGGGGTTGTCGCCGGCGGTCCGGAGGATGAAGAAGCTCACGAGATCGACGTTCGGGTCTTGCTTGAGCAGCCCCCGCAGAAAGCGCACGTCCCAGCTCGGGCGTCCGGCCACGAGCAACACCCGCACGCGGTCCCGGATCACCCGCAGGACGAAGGAGCGGGAGTTGTTCTCCGCCACCGCCTCGCCGGGGAGGACGGGCGTCGCGACCGTGAGGACGAAGGTGCCGGTGGTGTCGGGCACGAAGGAGAGGGGGACGGTGTAGCGCTCCTTGCCGGCCTCGAGGCGCACGGTGGTCTGTGCCACGATCGAGCCCTCGCGCCGGAGCACCACCTGTACGCTCTCGTCGCCGAAGCCGCGGGCGCGCAGCGTGGCCTCCACGGTCAGCGTGCTGCGCACGAAGGCGAAGTCGTCCACGGCCACCCGCTCCACGGCGAGGTCCCGGGGCGCCTCGCTCCCCGCGGCCACGACGTTCACGGGGACGCCCAGCGCACGCAGCTCGGCCCGGGCCTGGGCGGAGAGGCCGTCCGCGAGCCCCGCATTGTCTGCCCCGTCCGACACGAGCAGGACGCCGGCAAGCCGGCGGCCCGACGCGGATGGGCCGCCGGCGACCGCACGGATGGCGCCCAGGATGTCCGTGCGACCCCCGGACGCCTCGCCTCCGCGGGCGAGGGCGGAGAGGTCGGCGGGCCAGGCGTCCTTGTCGAACCCGTACGCCTCCACCGACACCTCGCTGCCGAGACGGTCGAGGTCCGGCCGACCGTCGGAGAGGAGGCGCCCCGCCGCCTGCGCCCGGGACTCGCCACCCGGCTCGAGCGGGAAGTTCATGGAGCGCGAGCGGTCGACGAGCAGCGCGAGGCGGTTCTTCACGCGCGCGGTCTGGAGGAGCTGCAGGGCCGGCTCGGCGACGAGGAACAGGGCGCACAGCGCCGACAGCGTTCGCAGTGCGAGGAGCGCAGCCCGCCTGCCCGCGCGGGCCTCCCCGCGTAGCCCCTTCCAGGAGGCGAGGACGGAGGCCAAGGCCAAGGCCGCGAGCGCCGCGAGGACCCACCTCGGCCAGGGCGAGAGCAGCGCGACGCGCCAGTCGTTGTACGGGGCACCCAAGGCTATGGCGTGGATCGCGAGGCGCGACGGCGGCGGGAAGGATGCGGCACTCTAGCTCCGGCGCTTCAGGATGAAGGGGAGGTGAACGGCGTCGTCCTTGTAGTCGGTGCACAGAGCGTACATGGCGAGGTTGACCCCGATGCGGAACGCCGTCTCCCGTTGCGCTTCGCCGCCGGGAGAGCAGTCGTACTCCCACTCGCCGAGGGGCCCGCGTGCCCAAGCCCCGCCGAGGTCGTTCTGCGAGTAGACGACCGCCAACCGGCCCGAGAGCGCCTGCCCCTCGAGCCACGGCTTCGTGAGCACGCGCCCGCCTTGGTGGTCGAGGAGGTAGAAGCTCTTGTAGAGGACGTGCTCCCTCGGGATCCGGCCGAGCGGGCTCGCGGGCAGGAGCCTCTGCAACTCGCGGCGCACCGAGGCGTCGAATCCCGTGCCATCCGACCCGTCGGCGGCATCCACGAGAAGGAACCCCCCGTACTGGAGGTGGCGCCGGAGCGCGGCGAGCTCTGGCTCGGCGAAGGGGGGCAGGGCGCCGTCGCCCGCGAGGTAGAGGAACGGCAGCCTGTGGATCCCGGGGCGGCCGAGCCGAACCGGGACGGAGTCGCCCGCCGCCTCGATGCTCGTCCGCTGCGTGATCTCCCAGCACAGCCTCCGGAGGGCCGAGGGCCGGGGATTCCAGCGCCCCCCGTGCTCGAGCTGACCCACGGCGATCCGCGACGCGTCGCCCATGGCGCGGACGGTGCGGGGCAGGAGGAGCGAGCCGGCCCCGAGGGCAGCCATCTCTAGGAAGGTGCGCCGGCGCATGGATCGACGGGGAAACGACCGCCGGCGCGCGGGAATTCCGCGATCCGGCATCGCGAGACTACCACCTCCTCTGCTAGATTGCGCCCCGTGGCGAAGAGGGACAGGAAGGCTGGTGCGGATCTCCGCCTGCAGGGGCTGTTCGAGGCCGGGGACTGGCGGCAGGCGCGGGCCGAGGCGCGGCGCCTGAGAGCCTCCTCGCCAGAGGCGGAGCCGGCTGTCCGCGAGGTGGTCGAGCGCATGCGCCCCGACCCGAGTGCCGTGTGGGCCGGCGCGGTCGGCGTGCTCCTGCTCGCCGCCGTGGCCTCCCTGGGCCTCCTGCACCGATGAGCGCTTCCACGGAGTTCCCGGCCGCGGCGCGGGACCTGCTGAGCGTCACCGGGGCGCTCGCCGAGGAGGTCGCGAAGGCGCCGTGGCCGGTCGCCGCCCTTCTCCTCGCGCTCGGGCTCGTCGAGCTCGCCGCTGGAGCGCGGCTGCGGAGACCCGTCGCGGCGGTGGGCGGGGCGCTGCTCGGAGCGCTCGCCGCAAGCGCTTTCCGGGATGCGCTCGAAGGGCTCACCGGCCTCTCCGCCGCGACGCTGCGAGGCGTCGCGGCCGCCGTCTCGGGCGGGCTGTGCGCCGCGTATCCGCCCCTGTTCCCGGCGGCCGCGGGCGCGCTGCCCTTCGCCCTCGCGGCCGGCGCGATCGCCCCGGAGGCACAGCGCTCGCTCGCGCTCGGCCTGGGGGGGGCCGCCGGGGCCGCCATCGGGGTCGTGGCGGCCCGCCCCGTCGCGGCCCTGGTGGCCGCGTGGATCGGCGCTTCCGCCACCGCGCTCGGCCTGGCCGGGCTCCTTCGGGGCGCAGGGGCGCCCCGGATGGCCGCGCACCCCGCGGCGGTCGTCGCCGCGGCCGCGGTGCTCACGGTCGCCGGCTTCGCGTACCAGCTTCCCTCGGCCTGGCGGAGCTCGATCCCTCGCGACAAGCGCGGGGAAGGGCCGTCGAAGGATGGCGGCGGCACCCCGGCGAGCTAGAGCGGCTCGACCGTCAGGTTGTCGAAGAAGAGGTCCGAGTCCCACGAGGAGAACCCCAGGCGGTCGTGCCCGGGGCCCTCGAGGGGGCTCGGGTCGTCGAACGCCAGGAAGGGCGCCCCGTCGACGTACCAGCGCAGCTCGCGCCCGCGGCGCTCGATCCGCATGTGGTAGGTGCGGCCGGGCTCGACGGCCCGGTCGCCCCGCTCGGCCCGGTCGGGGGCGTGCTCGTCGAGCCGCGCGATGGCCGAGACCTGATTTCCCCAGCCGCCGAAGACGAGCACGTAGCCCGAGGCGTGGTCCCGTCCGTTGCCGAAGATCTCGAACTTGATGTCGCCGACGCGAGGGCCCGCGCGAGACTCGCTGCGCGCGTCGAACTCGACCGCCGCGTCGCGCGGGAGCCGCATGCGCAGCCACAGCGGGTTGTTCCGGACGCCTGGCGACCAGAGCTCCCCGTCGCGAATCTGCCAGTGGCCACCGGCGGACCACCAGTCGGCGCCGATGCGCGAGCGCTGGAAGTCGTCCGCGTAGCGCGGTCCCGGCACGGTGGGGGCCGGAGGCCGGCGCAGCCAGGGTTGGAGGAGGGCGAGATTGGCTACGAGGATCGCGACGGCCACGCCAGCGAACCCGGCCGCCGAGAGGGGGCGCGCGGGTCGGGCCGCCCCGCCGCGCTCTTCCGCCCTCGGTTCCACCGGCTCCATCGCCAGGTCACTCGCCAGGGCCAAGCAGTTCGAAGTCCGGGATGTGCTCCTTCAGGTAGTCGCGCAGGCGGGCCGTGAGCTTCGCCTCGATCTGGCGCGCGCGCTCCCGGGTGAGCCCGAACTGGGCGCCGAGTTCGTGGAGGGTGAGGGGCGCGACTCCCTCGGGCGGCATCAGGCGCTTCTCGAAGATGGCCTTCTCCCGTTCGTCGGTCAGCGTCGCAGCGAACGCGTTCAATCGGTCGCGGAAGACCTGCCTGAGCTGGGCGTCTCCGAGGGTCTCGTCGGCGGGTGCCGAGGAGTCCTCGAGCGTGGCGAGGCGCGTCGTCGCGGACTCGCCGTCGTCTCCCCGCAGGGGCGCGTCGAGCGACAGGTCGTCGCCCGCCATGCGGGCCGTCATCTCCCTCACGTCCTCCTCGTCGACGCGGAGGTTGCGCGCGAGAAGCCGCGGCGTGGGGTCGATGCCGCGGGCGGCGAGCCGCTGTCGCTCCTTCGCCAGGTTGAAGAAGAGCTTGCGCTGGGCCTGGGTCGTGCCGAGCTTCACCTGGCGCCAGTTCTCCATGATGAAGCGGATGATGTAGGCGCGGATCCACCACGCCGCGTAGGTGGAGAGCTTCACGCCCTTGAAGGGATCGAACTTCTTCACCGCCTGCATGAGGCCGACGTTGCCTTCCTGGATGAGGTCGAGCAACTGGAAGACCGAGCGGTGGTACTCGCGCGCGATCTTCACGACGAGCCGCAGGTTGGCCGTGACGAGCTTCCACGCCGCCTCGCGGTCCCCGGTCTCGGCGTAGCGCACGGCGAGCGCGTGTTCCTCCTCGCGGGAGAGCACGGGGTATCGCGCCACCTCCGCCATGTAGGCGCGCAGCGCGTCGTAGCGAGCGAGCCCGCCGCTCTCCGCCTGCCGCGGTTCCGGGAGGCGCGCGAGGGCCATCTCCTCGTCCCCGCCCTTGGGCGAGAGCGCGGCCTCGTCCGCCCCTTCGAGGCGCTCCTCGGCGTCCGAGTCGCCCGGCTTGGTCTCTGCGCTCACGCCAGAAGGGCTCCGAAAGGCACGGGAATTTCCGGGGTTGCGGCTCGTTGTGATATACAGCAATCGCCTTCGTTGCAAGGCGCGACTGGCGCATGGCGGGTTCGCGTGACGGCGCGATCCCCGCTCCACGGGAGCAGGGACCACGCGGTACAGGCGAGCCGCCATGCGCCCCTCAAAGAAGAGGTGACATGGTGAGCGAAGTGGCTGCGGACGCAGGGCCCGAACAGGCCCGCTCCGACTACGTATCCGAAACTTCCTTCGACGAAATGGGGCTTTCCGAGCCGGTGCGCCGCGCCATCGCGGAGCGTGGCTATGTGCGGCCCACTCCGGTGCAGAGCGCGACGCTGCGCCCGATCCTCGACGGGCGCGACGTGATCGTCCGCTCGAAGACGGGCACGGGCAAGACGGCGGCGTTCGCCATCCCCACCCTCGAGCGGATCCCCGACGGGCGGGGCAGGCCCTCGGCGCTCGTCATGACGCCCACCCGCGAGCTCGCGTTGCAGGTGGCGGACGAGTTCGAGGCGCTCGGCAAGCACCGCAAGCTCCGGGTGGCGGCGATCTACGGCGGCGCGTCGATGACGGACCAGCTCGAGGCGCTCCGGCGGGGCGCCGAGATCATCGTCGGCACGCCTGGACGGATCTACGACCACATCCGCCGCCGGACCCTCGACCTCTCGGGGTGCATGGTGAGCATCCTCGACGAAGCCGACGAGATGCTCAACATGGGCTTCTTCGAGGAGGTGACGCGGATCCTCGACCACCTTCCCGACGGCTGCCAGCAGCTGTTGTTCTCGGCGACGGTCCCGGCCGACATCGAGCAGATCATCCGCGAGTACCTCTCCGAGCCGGAGACGATCCTGCTCTCCGGGGACGAGTACCGCGTCGACAACATCCGCAACGTTCTCTACCACACCAACGAGGGCTACCCGAAGCCGCGCAACCTCCTCTACATGATCGAGATGGAGCAGCCGGACTCCGCGATCGTGTTCTGCAACACGCGCTCCGACACCTCGCTCGTCACCGCGGTGCTGAACCGCAACGGCTACGACGCCGAGCTCCTGAACGGCGACCTCCCGCAGCAGGAGCGGGAGCGGGTCATGGCCAAGGTGAAGCGCGGGGAGGTTCGGTTCATGGTGGCGACGGACATCGCCGCCCGGGGCATCGACATCTCCGACCTCTCGCACGTGGTGAACTACTCGCTCCCCGAGGACCCGGCGGTCTACCTGCACCGGGTGGGGCGCACCGGCCGCATCGGCAAGAAGGGCACGGCGCTCTCGCTCGCCACCGGCGCCGAGGGGATCACGCTCGGCATCCTCCAGCGGAAGTTCGGCATCGTCTTCGAGGAGAAGCAGATGCCGACCCCAGAGGAGGCCCGCCGGCAGTGGACCGAGCGGCACATGCACGAGCTCAAGGATGGCATGAGCGCCTCGATCTTCGAGGGGTTCATCCCGCTCGCCCAGGAGCTCCGGCAGCGGCCGGACGGCGACCACCTCGTGGCCTTCGCGCTCAAGTACTTCTTCTCTCACCACCGGATCGAGAAGGCCCAGGACATCGCCAAGGCGGTGCACAAGAAGGAGGAGCACGAGCGTCGCGAGCACCGTGCGGAGGCGAAGGGCCGGCGCGACGAGCGCGGCGGCCGCCGCGAGCGCCGCGACCGAGGCGAGGAGGCGCGCCCGGAGAAGCGGCGCGACGCCGGCGCCGGGCCGTCCGCCGCGACCGAGGCTGCCGGCGGCGGGGCAGCGACCCGGGAGCCCGCTCCTCGCACCGGGCGCTCGCGCGTCTTCCTGGGCGCAGGCGAGGCCGACGGGGCGGACGAGGCGAAGCTGCGCGCCGCCGTGAACGGGCTCGCGCCCGGGCTGGAAATCCAGGCCGTGGAGGTGCGCCGGAATCACTCCTTCCTGGAGGTGAGGCCCGAGGACCTGGAGCGGGTCGTCCTCGCGCTGAACGGGAAGGAACTCCTCGGGAAGGCGGTCGCCGCCGAGAAGGCCCGGCGCAGGCGTCGCTAGGTCGCCGGGCCGGGCCAGGGCGGCTGCCCGGCCCAGGCGACGGGGGTGGCGTCGAGCCGCTCGCGCACCGGCGCGATGCGGGCCTCGAAGTCGCGGCGCCAGGCCTCGCGCACCGCCTCCCCGCGCGGCAGCTGGATCTGCAGAGGGTTCACGAAGACCCCGCCGCGACGGACCGCGTAGTGCAGGTGGGGTCCGGTGGCGAGGCCGCTGTGCCCGACCCGGCCGAGGACCTGCTTCTGGGCCACGTGCGAGCCCTGGGCCACCGACACCGCAGACAGGTGGCAGTAGACGGTCTCGAAGCCGCCGCGGTGCTTCACCGCCACCGAGAGGCCACACTCCCCGCTCGAGCCGGATCGGGTGACGACGCCGTCCCCCACCGCCCACACCGGGGTGCCCTCCGGCGCAGCGTAGTCCACTCCCTGGTGAGCGCGGACGTACGCGAGCACGGGATGGCGGCGGCTGCCGAAGCGCGAGGTCACGTGGACGTAGGGGAGCGGCGCCCGAAGGAAGCCGCGGCGAGCGCTCTCCCCGTCGTCGTCGTAGTAGCCGGTGTCGCCGCTCGGGTCGGTGTAGCGGAAGAGTCGCTTCCGTCCCGCGGCGGCGCCGTCGTACTCGGCCGCCAGCACGTCGCCGTAGCGGAGGAACCGCCCATCCGCGAGCACGCGCTCCACCACGAGCTTCAGGACGTCGCCTCCGCGGACGTCCTGGTAGAAGTCGACGTCCCATGCGAGGACGTCGGCGGCCACCGCGGCGAGGGCCGCGTCCTCGCCGGCCTCGCGGATCGCGTCGTAGACGGAGGAGCGCACCGTGATCGAGACCCGGACCACCTCGCGGGTCACCTCGACGGCGCGCTTCTCGGCGCACAAGCCCGCGCCGCAGGGCCTGACGAGGACCTCCTCGGCCGGTC
Organism: Anaeromyxobacteraceae bacterium; assembly: GCA_035543235.1. Classification (GTDB taxonomy): domain Bacteria; phylum Myxococcota; class Myxococcia; order Myxococcales; family Anaeromyxobacteraceae; genus DATJZG01. The sequence continues at coordinate 63,584 of DATKJV010000035.1, forward strand.
CTCGCCTCCAGGAGAGGGAGCGCAGCCCGCCGCCGTCCGCCAGGCGCTCGACGCGCACCTGGTCGCCGGGGCGCACGCGCCGGAAGGGCAAGAGCTCGCGGAGGGCGTCGAGCGCGGCCTGCAGTTCGGCACCGCGAAAGCCCACCGCGGAGAGCGCCTGCGTGGGAGTCTGGTCGCGGCCGACCCGCGCCGAGACGACGCGAAGGCGCTCGGGCTCCGAGGCGGGACGGGGCGCCGCCGCGAGATCCTCGGCGCGGCCGGTCCCGGAGGCGGCGAGGATCAGCGCCGCGAGCGCGGCGCGAGGCGCGCGGCACGCCCCTTTCGGGCGGGCGGGAGGGGCGTCCGGGCGAGCAGGGGCCATGCGGAGCCCGGCAATGTACCGGCGCGGCTCGGGAAAGGGAAGGACCGCGGCGGGTCGAGCGCGGTGGACTGCGGGACCGCCGCAAGCGATCCTCCACGCCGTGAAGGTCGGACGGGCGAGGATGGAGGTCTTGGCGGCGGCGCTCCTCTTCTCGACGGGAGGGGCCGCCATCAAGGCGACGACGCTCTCGGGCTACGAGGTGGCGGGCCTCCGATCGGGGGTCGCGGCAGCGGTCCTGCTCGCGCTGCTGCCGGCCGCCCGCCGTGGTTTCACGCGGAGGGCGGCGCTCGTGGGTGTCGCCTTCGCGTGCTCCCTCGTCCTGTTCGTCTCCGCGAACAAGCTCACCACCGCGGCGGCGGCGATCTTCCTCCAGTCCACGGCGCCACTCTACGTGCTCGTCCTCGGGCCGTGGCTGCTGCGCGAGCGTGCGAGCCGGAGCGACCTCGTCCTCATGCTCCCGGTCGCCGCGGGCCTCCTGCTCGTGTTCCTCGGGGCCGGAGCGCCCGGACGCACCGCGCCCGACCCGGTTCGGGGGAACCTGCTCGCGCTCTTGTCCGGCGTCACCTGGGCGTGCGCCATCATGGGCCTGCGCTGGATGGGAGAGGACCAGAAGACGTCCCCGCTCGCGTCCGTGGTCGCGGGAAACCTCATCGCCTTCGCCGCGTGCCTACCCATGATGCGCCCCGTGAGCGCGGTGCCGCTCGGCGACTGGATCGCCATCGGCTACCTGGGCGTCTTCCAGGTCGCACTGTCCTACGTGTTCCTCGCCGCGGGCGTCCGGCGCCTGCCGGCGCTCGAGACCTCGCTGCTCTTGCTCGCCGAGCCCGCCCTGAACCCGCTCTGGGCCTGGATCGCGCACGGCGAGCGACCGTCCCTCCTCGCGCTGGCGGGCGGTGCGCTGATCCTCGGCTCCACGGCCGCCAAGGCCTTCGTGGACGCTCGGGTGCCGGCCCCTCCGCGGCTCGAGCCACCCTAGCGGTCGAGGCGCCGGTCGGAGTGCTCCTTGCCGTCGAAGTGCATGAGGGTGGGTCGCCCCTCGACCTTCGTCGCGAGGTTCACCGGGCGGCGCCACAGGGCCTGGAGGTTCTTCAAGGTGTCGCGCGCGTAGTCCGCCTTGAGGTCGATGCCGTCGTGCCGGTGGACGAGAAGGAGTTCCGTCCGGTTCTCGTAGTTCCCGTCCTCGACCTCGATGAGCGGCTGGCCGAAGTTCGTGAGCTGGTGCAGGAGCTTTTCCTTCACCTTGCGGAACTCCCGCGTGGCGATCTCCCAGCGCTGGTGCTTGTCGTTGAAGCCGAATCCGAAGAGGCGCTGCTGCGCGCAGAACTCGGGCGATAGGAACTCGTCGATGAACGTGACGTCGTTGTAGTGGCGCCGCACCTCGAAGACCTTCTGCCGCCCCTGGCCGAGCTTCTTGTCCCAGTGGCGGCGCTCTTCGAGCGAATCGCATTCGTCGTATTCCTTCCCGAAGCGGCCCCGGTCCCAGCGCTCCTCGATGTCGCGCCAGAGTTCCACCCCGAGCTTGTAAGGGTTCAGCTGGCCGGGCTGCGTGGCAAGCGTCCCCGAGTGGTGGTCGGCGTAGTCGACGATCTCCTCGGGGCGCAGCGCCTTCTCGGTCATGATGCGCGAGTGCCAGTAGGTCGCCCAACCCTCGTTCATGATCTTCGTCTGGCCCTGCGGGGCGAAGTAGTAGGCCTCGTCGCGAACGATGGAGAGGACGTCGTGCTCCCAGGGCTTGAGCGGCGCGTGCTCGAGCAGGAAGAGGATCAGGTCCCGCTCGGGCTTCTCCGGCACCTTCCGCTCCCGCGCGGCTTCGTCGTCGAGGCGCCGCTGCTCGGCGGCGAGGATCTCGGGGGGGTTGATGTACCCGGACATGTACTCCCGGTCGGTCCGGAAGCCGGTGGCGACCCGGCGCTCGTCCTCGACGGCGGCCGGCGCGGGACGGCGGCGAACGAAGGGCGACTGGTAGTCGATGAGATTCTCGAGCGACAGGCAGCGGTCCACGAACTCCTCCACCGCCTCGACGCCGAACCGGTCCTGGTAGCGGCGGACCCGGGTGGCGTGGTTCGCCATCTGGTCCATCATCTTCCGGTTGGTGTGCCGGAACATGAAGTTGTTCTTGAAGAAGTCCACGTGGCCGAAGACGTGGGCCATGACGAGCTTCTGGTCCACGTCCATGTTGGACTCGAGGAGGTACGCGTAGGACGGGTCGTTGTTCACGACCATCTCGTAGATCTTGGAGAGCCCGTACTCGTAGCCCTTGGCGAGGCGCTCGTACTCCATGCCGAAGCGCCAGTGCGGGTAGCGGTTGGGAAAGCCCCCGTAGGCCGCGACCATGTTCATCTCGTCGAAGCCCAGCACCTCGAAGACGACGTCCCAGAAGTCGAGGCCGTAGGCCCTCGCGTGCGCCTCGATCTGACGCCGCATGTCGTGGAGGTGCGCGGGGAGCGTCCGGTTCGCCATCGCTAGCGTCCCTTGCCGAGGAACGTCTTGATCGAAGCGTAGATGGCGTCCCGGTCGGCGATCTCGGACAGGGCGACGTTCTCCTCGCTGCCCAGCTGCTCGCGAAGGTCCTTGACGAACTGACCGGATCCGTAGGGGCTGTCGACCTGGCCGTAGCAGAAGAGATTCGCGACCGGGAGGACGCCCTCCCGGAGGATCTCCACGCACAGGCGCGTGTCGTCGGTGCTCCAGTTGTCGCCGTCGGAGAAGTGGAACGGGTAGATGTTCCAGCTGCCGTCGGCGTAGTCGGCCTCGATGATCTCCCGGCAGAGCTTGTAGGCGGACGAGATCATCGTCCCGCCCGACTCGCGGGTGTGGAAGAAGGTCTCCCGGTCCACCTCGCGCGCCACGGCGTCGTGGACGAGGTAGCGCACCTCGAGGCCCGGATAGTGGCGGCGCAGCCATGCGTCGATCCAGAACGACTCCGTGCGCACCACGTCCTTCTGTTCGTCGCCCATCGAGCCCGACACGTCCATCATGTAGAGGATCACCGCGTTCGTCTCCGGGACCGCGACCGGCTTCCACGTCCGGTAGCGGCGGTCCTCGCGGATGGGCACCACGATGGGTCGGAACCAGTTGTACGTCCCGGTGGCGATCTGGCGGCGGAGCGCCTGCTTGTAGGTCCGCTTGAAGTGGCGGAGCGACTCGGGGCCGGACGGCGAGATCCCCGTGTACTTCACCCGGGTGGCGACGATCCGGTCCTTGCCGCGCGGCTCGATGCGCGGAAGCTCGAGCTCCTCGCCGAGGATGTCGGCGAGCTCGTCGAGGGTCACGTCCACCTCGAGCACGTGCTGACCCTCGCCCTGGCCCGCCTGGCCCGCGCCGGACTGCCCGTCCGGGGAGCCCGAGAGGGGATCGCCCGGCTCGCCGTCCCCCTGGCCGACGCCTCCTTGCTGCCGCTCGCCGAAGCGGAAATGAGGGATGTCGATGGCCGGGATGGGGATGGTGACGAGGTCCTTGCCCTTCTTGCCGAGCATCTCGCCGTGCTGAATGTACTTCTTGAGTCCCTGGCGGATGCGGCCGCGGACGATGGCGCGGAACCGCGCCTGGTCCTGCTTGATCTTGAGCGACAAGAGGGGCCCCTCGCTCACTCCTTGGCGTCGCCGCGCGCGAAGATCGACGCCACGAAGTTCAGGACGTCGGTGGAGCAGATCTCGCAGTAGCCGTGGCTCTTGATGAGCCTCTCCTTGACCACGTCGATCTTCTCCTGCGTCTCGCGATCCACGACGCTCGCGACCAGGTTCTTCAGCTTGATCGAGTCCTTCTGGTCCTCGAAGAGCTTGAGCTCGAGGGCCTTGTGGAGCCTCTCGTTCGTCCGGTAGTTGAAGGTCTTCCCGTCGACGGCGAGGGCCCCGATGTAGTTCATGATCTCGCGGCGGAAGTCGTCCTTGCGCGTCTCCGGGATGTCGATCTTCTCCTCGATCGACCGCATGAGGCGCTCGTCGGGCTCCTCGTACTGGCCCGTGTACTTGTTGCGGACCTTCTCCTTCTGGGTGTAGGCCTTGATGTTGTCGATGTAGTTCGCGCACAGCTTCGTGATGGCGTCCTCGTCGGCGCTGATGGCACGCTGGACCTCGTTCTTCACGACGTCCTCGTACTCGCGCTTCACGTCGGCGAGGAGATCCCGGAACCTCTTTCGCTGGTCCTCGGAGCTGATGAGCGAGTGCTGGCGAAGACCGGCCTCGAGCTCGTTCAGCACCATGAAGGGGTTCACGCAGCCCTCGCCCTTGTCGGAGACGAGCGCGTTCGAGATCTTGTCCTGGACGTAGCGGGGGCTGATCCCCTCCATGCCCTCCCGGGCGGCCTCCTTGCGGAGTTCCTTGATGTTGTCCTCCGTGAAGCCGGGCAGCGTCTTGCCGTTGTAGAGCTTCAGCTTCTGCATGAGCTGGAGGTTGTGCTTCTTCGGCTCCTCGAGCCGGGTCAGCACCGCCCACATGGCGGCCATCTCGAGCGTGTGCGGGGCGATGTGCTTGCCGCGGATCTTGTGGGCGTTGTAGTCGCGCTCGTAGATCTTCACCTCCTCGGCGAGCCGGGTGATGTAAGGGATGTCGATCTTGACGGTGCGGTCCCGGAGCGCCTCCATGAACTCGTTGCTCTGGAGCTTGCGGTACTCCGGCTCGTTCGTGTGGCCGACGATTACCTCGTCGATGTCGGTCTGCGGGAACTTCTTCGGCTTGATCTTGTGCTCCTGGGTGGCGCCGAGCAGGTCGTAGAGGAAGGCCACGTCCAGCTTCAGGATCTCGACGAACTCGATGACTCCGCGGTTCGCGATGTTGAACTCGCCGTCGAAATTGAAGGCGCGCGGGTCCGAGTCCGACCCGTACTCGGCGATCTTGCGGTAGTTGATGTCGCCGGTGAGCTCCGTCGAGTCCTGGTTCTTCTCGTCCTTCGGCTGGAACGTCCCGATCCCCACGCGATCCTTCTCGGAGAGGACGAGCCGGCGCACCCTCACGCGGCTCACGACCGTTTCCCAGTCGCCCTTGAACTCGGTCATGAGCTCCCGGTAGACGAAGCGGCATGCCGGGCAGAGGTCTCCCGTGTCCGGAACGGTGAAGCCGGTCTCGGGGGGCGCGAGCTCCGCGTACACCTTGGCGCGCCACTCATGGGGGACGAGGTGAAGCGGGTCCTCGTGCATCGGGCATGGCATGAGCTCCCGGCGCCGCTGCCCGTCGAGCGACACGTGCTCGACGTCCCAGGCGAAGGTGTAGAGCGCTCCGTCCGGCGTCTTCGAGTAGGCCTCGAGCCCTTTCTTGAGGAGGCGGGCGATCGTGGACTTGGACGAACCCACCGGGCCGTGGAGCAAGATCACCCTCTTCTCCGTCCCGTAGCGCTGGGCGGCGCTCTTGAAGACGTTCACGAGCTTCATGAGTGCGACGTCGAGCCCGTAGATCGCGTCCTTCCCGCCGAACTCCGGGTCGGTGAAGAAGTTGTAGCGGATGAGCCGCTTCTTGTTGTCCATGTACTCCGTCTTGCCGTGGGACAGGATCATGTCGTAGACGCGCTGGAAGGCGGTCCGCGTGACCTTGGGGTTCTGCCGGACGATCTGGAGGTAGTCCTCGAAGGATCCCTCCCAGTGCTGGTCGGCATACCCCTTGCGGTCCTGCATCGATGCGATGCGCCCCACCCAGCTTGTCTGCGTCATGCCCGCACCTCCGGCGCCCGGATGGGCGCCCCGTTTGATGCATAACCCCGAACGGGGTCAGCTGCCACGCGAGGGGCCCGGCGGGCACGCTCCCATCGGGGGAGGTGGGGGCGCGGGCCGGCTTCAGCCGTGGGGAGGGCGGGACGGCGCCGCGGCGGGTCGTGCGGCGCGGCGGGCGCGGAAGTACTCCACCTGCCACTTCTGCACCGCCGCGGCGTGGCAGTGCAGGTCCGGGCAGAAGACGTGGCTGCCGTCGTTGCGGGACACGAAGTACAGGTCCCGGCAGTCCTCGGGGGCGAGTGCCGCCGCGAGCGCGAGCTCGCCCGGGTTCGCGATCGGCCCGGGCGGGAGCCCGGGGTTCAGGTAGGTGTTGTACGGGTGCGGCGAGAGAAGGTCCTTCTTGGAGATGTTCGTCGACCAGCGGCCGCCCTGGCGGAGCATGGTGGCGTACATGACCGTCGGGTCGGTCTGCAGCTTCATGCCGAGCCGGAGCCGGTTGTGAAACACGCACGAGATTCGCGCCCGCTCGTCCGCGCGCCCCGTCTCCTTCTCGATGATGGACGCGAGGGTCACGGCCTGGCCCGGATCGAGGGAGATGCCGGGCCTCCGCTGGGCCTCGGCCTTCTTCCAGGCCTCCTGGAAGCGGTCCACCATCGCCCCGACGATGGCGCGCCCCTTCGCGCTCCGCGGGAACGCGTAGGTGTCGGGGAACAGGTAGCCTTCGAGTGTAGGGAGCGGGACGCCGAGCTCCTTCGCGAACTGCGGATCGCGGCAGAGCTCGAGGATCTCGTTCGCGGAGGACAGCCCCGCCTTCTCCACGATCTGGGCGATCTCGTCGGCCCGCAGCCCCTCGGGGATCGTGAAGCGGTAGGTCTTCACGTCGCCCCGGTAGACGCGCTCGAGCACGTCGTCGGGGACGAGCGGGCCCGTGAACGCGTACTCGCCCGCCCGCATGGGGCGCGGATCGCGTTTCCACCAGCGCAGGTAGCGCCAGGCCACCTCCTCGTCGGGGAGCACGCCTGCCCGGGCGAGGAGGCGCACGACGCCGCGTGGGCTCGTCCCCGGGGGTACCTCGACGACCTTCTCGGCGCCGCTGCCGAAGGGCGTGTTCCGGAACTGGCGCAGGTCCCTCCAGGTCTTGAAGACGAATGCGCCGCCGGCGAGCACCGCCAGGAACACCGCGAGTCCGAGCAGCTTCACGACGCGCACGCGGACCTCCCGTCCATCCACCCCTGGAGGATGACGGCCGCCGCCTCGGCGTCGACGCGCTCCTTCGTCTCGCGCGCCGACAGGCCGCGGTCCCGCAGCCTCGCCTCCGCCTCGAACGTCGAGAGCCGCTCGTCGAACAGATCCACGGGAATGCGGAGGGACTCGCCGAGCCGGGCCGCGAAGGAGCGCGCCAGCCGCGCGGAGGCGCCCTCGGTCCCGTCCATGTTGAGCGGCAGCCCGACCACGATTTGCTCCACGTCGTACTCCTTCGCCACCTCGCAAAGCGAGGCGAGGTCGGCCACCTCGCCCTTGCGCTCGAGCACGCGCAGGCCGCTCGCGGTCGACAGCACGTCGTCGCCCAGGGCGAGGCCGATCCGCGCCCGCCCGAGGTCGATGCCGAGGTAGCGCACGCCGGCAATGTAGGCGGCGTCGAACCTTCCGGTCAAACGTCCGGCGGATGGACCTGGGTCTGCGGCGCGGCCGCCGCCCCGCGCACTCTCGCGAGGGCAGGAGCCGCCCCGCCGCTGGCACGGAGGGCGCTTCCAGTCGGCGGTGGATGACGCGAGGCGAGTCGGTGCACTCCATCCCTTGCCGAGAGCGGCGGCGCGCCGGCGCGCGCCGGGCGCTCGTCGCGCGCCTCGCCGCGGATTCCCGGGATGCGGCTGCATGGTCGGCGCTCTCCCGGCTGGAGCTCAGGGGAGGCGAGCTCGCCACGGCGCGCCTGTGCGCGGAGGCGGCCGTGAGCCTCGCCCCGAGCGACGAACGCATGCGGCTCGTCCGCGCGCGGGTCCTCCTTCGCGAGGCGGGTGGCTTCGACCGGGGCCGCCACGACCTCGCCGAGATCGCCTCGCTGCCGGGCTCACCGTTGCGGCGACGCGCCGCCGCCCTGCTGCGCGCGCTCGAGCGCTAGGGCGGCAGCGCTTGCAGGGGCGAGCGCGCGCGGCCTATGCTGCGCGGGGTCCATGCTTCGGCTGGTGCTCGTGTGCGCGGGGGGCGCCCTGGGAAGCGGCGCGCGCTACCTGGTCGGCGGCTGGGTCGCCGCCGTGGCAGGGGCGGGCTTCCCGTACGGCACGCTCCTCATCAACGCCGTCGGGTCCTTCCTCATCAGCGTCGTCATGTACCTGGGTCTGGCCGCGGGGGTGATCGGGCCCGACCTCCGGGTGTTCCTGGCCTCCGGGATCATGGGGGGCTTCACCACCTACTCGTCGTTCAACTACGAGACGCTGGCGCTCGTGGAGCGGGGTGCCTGGGGGCTCGCCGGGGCGTACGTGGCGGCGACGCTCGCCGGATGCCTCGCGACGGGCGTGCTCGGGCTGGCCGTCGCCCGGGGGCTCGCCGGCGCCTGGTGAGCGGGAAAGGCTTCGCATGCGCGTCCTCGAGGGGGAACAGGTGCTCGCGCGAATCTTTCTCGGCGAGTCGGACCGATGGCGGGGGAGTCCGCTCGCCGAGGCGCTGCTCGAGCGCCTCCGGTCGGAGGGGTTCGCGGGGGCGACCGTGTTCCGGGGCGTCGCCGGCTTCGGCGCGCGCAGCGTCCTCCACACGGCGAGCATCCTGCGGCTCTCGGAGGATCTGCCCGTGCTCGTGGAGGTCGTCGACTCCGCGGAGCACATGATCCGGCTCGAGGCCATCGTCGACGAGATGGTGAAGGAAGGGCTCGTCACCTTCGAGAAGGTGCGCGTCCTCCGGTACGCCCCCAAGCCGCCCGCGCCAGCGCGCGACCGGTGAAACGGCTGCTTGACGGATTCCGCCGGTTTCGGGGATAGTTCGCCGCCGAGGTCCGGGCGGGTAGCGCCCGAACCCCGGGCCGCGAGGCCCGAAACGAAAACTGAAGATAAAGGACAGAAGAGAGCGATGGCAACTGGCACCGTGAAGTGGTTCAACGACGCGAAGGGCTTTGGGTTCATCTCGCAGGAGGGGGGCGAGGACGTCTTCGTCCACCACACCGCGATCAACATGGATGGCTTCCGCACGCTCAAGGAAGGGGAGCGCGTGGAGTTCGACGTGATCCAGGGCCCGAAGGGGCTCCAGGCCGCGAACGTGCGGCGGGGCTAGCTCCCCTCGGTCGACGGTAGCCACCGAGCGGCCTCGGTCCCCGGGGCCGCTTTCGCATCAGATGAGACTCTGGCGGGAGAGCGATTGAGCGAGAAGGAAGCAGGAATCGAGGTACAGGGCACCGTCGAGGAGGCGCTCGCCGGTGGCATGTACCGCGTCAAGGTCGACAACGGCCCCACGGTGCTCGCGTACGCCTCCGGCAAGATGAAGAAGTTCCACATCCGCATCATCCCCGGCGACCGCGTCAAGCTCGAGCTCAGCCCGTACGACCTGACGCGGGGCCGGATCACCTACCGGGACAAGTAGGCAAAGGCGCCTGCCTCGGGGCGCTGTCAGGGGACCGGGGCGGCCGCCGGGCCGGCCGGCTCCGGGGTCTCTCCATCGGCGTCGGAGGGCTCCCCCTCGTCCGGCATGCCGGCGGGCCACAGGCCCGGCCGCGTCCGGAGGGGCTCGTCGAGCGCCCGCGCGAGCTGCTCGTCGGTGAGCTGGCCCTGGATCCACATCTTGCCCAGGACGTCGGAGATGCGGTCCTGCCACCAGGGCGAGACCCCGCCCCGCCGGAGGCGGGCGGCGAAGCGCCTCGGCGACGGGATGACGCTCGCCAGGAACGCGGACTCCTTCGGCGAGAGCGCCCTCGCGTCCTTGTCGAACCAGAAGCGCGCCGCCTCCCCGGCGCCGTAGACCCCGGGCCCCCACTCGGCGATGTTCAGGTAGATCTCGAGCAGGCGCGCCTTCGGCACCGAGGCCTCGAGTGCCACCGTGGCGAGCGCCTCCCGCACCTTTCGCGAGAGCGTGCGGTCGGACGACAGGAAGAGGTTCTTCGCGAGCTGCTGCGTGATGGTGGAGGCACCGCGGAGCCGTCCTCCCTGGGCCTCGAGGAGCGCCCGGGCGATCTCCTGGAAGTCGAAGCCGCGGTGCGTGAAGAAGCCGGCGTCCTCGCTGGCGGTGACGGCGCGGACGAGGGCTGGCGGGAGTTCCGCGAGCGGCACGAAGCCCGGGTTCGCGGGGCCCACGACGATCTCCCGCGGCGGCTCGCCGGGCGCAGGGTCAGGGGGGCGCCATGTGAAGGGGGCGGCAAGCCAGCTCGGCGCGGATGCCCGGGTGGCGCGCCGGAGGTCGTCGAGGTCGAGCTCGACCGCGACTGCCGCGTCGGAGGGACGGGGGAGTGGCACGGAGAGGTCGAGGCGGGCCGCCAGCACGCCGGCGGGGCGCGGAACGGCATCCGGAGGCTGGAGGTCCTCGGGCAGCGCGGCGACGAGCTCGTCGAACGCCAACCCCTCGCAGCGGGCCCGGACCGACACGCGAGGCTCGCCCGACCAGGAGAGCGCGAGGTCGGCGGAGAGGCCGGCGCGGGCCCGTTTCCCGAGCGTGGCGCGCACCTCCGAGAGGGCCGCCTCCCTCGCGGTGGCGTCGTAGCGGAGATCGCCCTCGGCATGGGCGAAGAACGGCCCCCAGGGGCGCGGCCCGAGGCGCGCCGCGGCGAGCTCGAGCCCGTTCACCTGGAGGAGGAAGCGCCCGGTCGCAAGGCGGAAGTCGTCGCCGGCGCGAGCCCGGGCGCGCAGCCGGATCCGGCCGGCGCGGAACGCGAGCGGGACTCGCTCTGCGAGCGCCTGCGGCAGGTCGCCGGGCAGGGCAAGGTCGGCCTCGGCCCTCGCGTCCTGTCGGTCGCGCTCGCGCGCCACCGACAGGGCGAGCCGCCCCCCGGCCGGCAGGCGCGCGGTGGCCGAGAGGTCGCTTCCCCACTCACCGCTCCGGACGAGCACGTCGACGTCGAGCGGGCCGACCTCGACCGGCGGGCCGCTCCCCCGCGCGACGAGCACCGTGAGACCGCGGGCGTGCATCGAGGGGAGCGGCCCACCGGCGCGGCCGGCACCGCCTCCCTTGCGCGCCCGGCGCGCGCGCTCGAGGGCGCGCCGGAGCTCCGCTCCGCCCGGCCCCGGCCAGAACCTTGCCCCGTGGAGCGTCACCGACCCCGGCTCGATCCGTCCGGAGAGCAGTGCGGCGAGGCGGGGCGCGACGACGACGCGCTCTGCCGAGAGGAGCGGGGGATCGGTCCCATGCGAGGATGCGATCTCGACCGGGCCGAACTCGGCGCGGAAGAGCCAGTCGACGCGCGCAGACGACACCGTCGCCTCGCCGAGACGCTCCCGCAGGGCTCCCTCGGCGCGCTCCCGCAGGCGCGCGCGGTTCTCCGGTGCGTCGGCGATCGAGTGCGCGATCGCGACGGCGAGCCCGAGGAGGGGAATCGCGGCGGCGAGGAGGGCGGCGCCTCGCCCGGGGAGGGCGGGTCGCGTCTCTCTGCCCGGAGGAGCGGTTCGGCGCGGCATGGCGGGGGCTGGCGCGCCGGTGACTTAGCCCCTCCCCCGGCAGGGGTCAATCGGCCGTTTGGCGGCGCCGAAACCCGCGCGGAGCCGGAGGATCTTGGGAAGGCCCCCCAGGACCCCCTCTGTTAACATGGTTTGAACACCGATGAGCTACCTCGGCCCCAGCCTGCGACGACGCCGACCGCGGACGTGGACCGGGTGGCGCGCCGTGGTGGCGACGGCGGCGTCCGTGGCCCTCAACCTGCTCGTCCTCCGGCTCGTGCAGGTCGACTGGGTCGGGGTCAGCGCCTCGAAGGGGGACGTCCGTCCGGTGGGGCTTGCACCGATCTCGGCCGACCGCTGGGCGGCGAACCGGAAGGTCACGGACGGCTCGCGCCCGGTACCGCCTCCGGTTGCGGTCCCCGTCCCGGCGCCGAAGCCGCCCGAGCCGACGAAGGCGCCGGGACAGGTCGTGGACGTGGCACCGTCGGCGAACGACAAGCCGCCCAAGGATTCGCGGTTCGTCGCCGAGAGCAACAACACCGTGGAGAAGGAGACCATCTCCCGCTTCCGGCGCCCCGGCTTCGACCGGGCCGCCCCTCAGCCGACCCAGAGCCAGGCGCCGCGCACCGCGCAGGCGCCCAAGGGCGAGGAGGTCGCCCCGCTTGCGGGGATCCCCGGTCTGCCCGGGGGCGACGTCCGCCGACCCGGGGCGCCCGGCGCCCCTGCGCAGAAGGCCGCCCCCCCGCAGAAGGTTGCGATGTCCACCGACCCGGAGGGCCTGAAGAAGCCCCCCGAGCCGACGGCGGGCGCGAAGACCGCCGCCGCCGACGCCGGGGGCGCGCGCGGCGAGGGCGGGCAGGGGGCATCGCAAGCCGGGACCGGGGGCCGGCCGATCCTGCTGCCGACCGCCGCCTTCTACGACCAGTTCAAGGGGGGACCCGCGCCGGATCACGTCGAGGGTGTCGACGTCGGGGACGCGACCTTCCTCAACACCCGGGAGTGGAAGTTCGCCGGCTTCTTCAACCGGGTGAAGCAGGCGATCTCGGAGCACTGGGACCCGACCGGCGCGATGCGCTCCCGGGACCCGACCGGGGAGAAGTTCTTCTACAAGGACCGCTCGACGCTCCTCAGCGTGACCCTGAACGACCAGGGGGCGGTCACGTCCATCCGGGTCGCGCGCTCGAGTGGCCTCGACTTCCTCGACCAGACGGCGGTGGACGCCTTCGAGAAGGCGCAGCCCTTCCCGAACCCCCCCCGCGGCCTCGTGGACAGCCACGGCGAGATCAGCTTCCAGTTCGGCTTCTTCGTGGAGACGGGCGGGGGCGCGTTCCGCTTCTTCCGCGGCGCGTCCCATTGACGCACAGCCGCCGCGCTACTCGACCTTCAGGCCCGGGGTCCAGCGAAGCAGGGGCTTGCGCGCCGCGCGGGTTTCATCGAGGCGCGCGCGGAGCGGGCGGACCGGCGACGCCTGCAGCGACGGGGCATCGATCTTCGCCCGGGCGGCGATCTCGCGCATCGCCTCGACGAAACGGTCGAGCGTCTCCATCGATTCGGTCTCCGTCGGCTCGATCATGAGAGCGCCGTGCACGACGAGGGGGAAGTAGACGGTGGGCGGATGGGAGCCGTGGTCGATGAGCGATTTCGCGACGTCCATGGTGGTGACGCCGGACTCCTTCTGCGCCTTGTCGTCGAAGACCACCTCGTGGAGCGTATCGGTCTCGTAGGGCAGGTTGAAGTGCCCGCGGAGGCCGGCCCGGACGTAGTTGGCGTTCAGGACGGCGAGCTCGGCCACGCGCCGCAGGCCGTCGGGTCCGAGCTCGCGGATGAGCGCCCAGGCGCGGACGAACATGCCCGTGTTGCCCCAGAACTCGCGAAGCTTGCCGATCGACCGGGGGCGCTCGGCAGGGTCGGTCAGGAGGCGGTACCCGTCCGGCTCCTTCAGCACGAGGGGCAGCGGCAGGAACGGGACGAGGGCGTCGCGTACGCCCACCGGGCCCGATCCCGGTCCGCCACCTCCGTGCGGCGTGGCGAACGTCTTGTGCAGGTTGTACTGCATGACGTCGAAGCCCATGTCGCCGGGCCGGGCGATGCCGAGCAGCGCGTTGAAGTTGGCGCCATCCCCGTATACGAGGCCTCCCCGGGAGTGCACGACGTCCGCGATCTCGCGGATGTGGCTCTCGAAGATCCCGAGCGTGTTGGGGTTCGTGATCATGATGGCGGCGACGTCCTCGTCCATCGCGCGCGCCACCGTGTCGGGGTGCAGACGCCCGTCCTTCCCGCTCTCGAGCTGCACGGTCGCGTAGCCGTTCAGCGAGGCGGACGCCGGGTTCGTCCCGTGCGCCGTGTCCGGGATGAGGACCTTTCGCCGGGGGTTGCCGCGGGCGACGTGGTACGCCCGAATCATCATGAGCCCGGCGAGTTCGCCGTGCGCGCCGGCAGCCGGCGAGAGCGTCGTGGCGGCGAAGCCGCCGATCTCCGAGAGCGCCCGCTCGAGACGCCACATGAGCTCGAGCGCGCCCTGCGCCATGGACGCGGGCAGGAGCGGGTGGGCGTTGGCGAAGCCCGGGAGCCGGGCCAGCGCCTCGCTCGACTTGGGGTTGTACTTCATCGTGCACGAGCCGAGCGGGTAGAAGCCGGTGTCGATGCCCCAGTTCCACTGGGAGAGGCGCGTGAAATGGCGAACGACGGACAGCTCGTCCATCTCGGGGAGCCCGTCCACCTCGCCCCGGATGAGCTCCTTCGGGAGCTCGTCGGCGGGGTCCATCCCCGCGGGGACCTCGGGGAGCGAGACGCCGCTGCGCCCGGGAGAGCCCTGCTCGAACACGAGCGGCTCCTCCATGACGAGGCCACCGGTCGCGCCGAGCGCGCCGGCGGAGGGGTGCTCGGAAGGCTGCCCCGCCCCCTTCTCCATGCTGGGCTTCCAGCCGGTCGGATTCGCCATGGCTATCCCCGCACGCTCTCGGCGAAGAGCTCGATGAGCTCGGGTGTGTGGACCTCGGTGGCGACGGAGAGGAGCGCGCCCTTCATCTTCGGGTCGCCCGGGAAGATGCGCCCCAGCGCGACGCCCGCTCCGATCCCGCGCTTCGCGAGCCGCTCGATCACCGCCTCGGCGTCGCCGACCTCGAAGACCGCCTCGTTGAAGGTGGGGCCGGAGAAGCGCGGCCCGAAGCCGGCCTTCCGCATGGCCTGGCGGAGCGCCTTGCCCCGGGCGAAGTTCAGCCGGGCGAGGCGGGAAAGGCCGCTCTTTCCCAAAAGCGAGAGGTGGATGGTCGCGGCGAGCGCCGTCAGGCCCGAGTTCGTGCAGATGTTGGAGGTGGCCTTGTCGCGCCGGATGTGCTGCTCCCGGGTCGACAGCGTGAGCACGAACCCGCGGCGCCCGAGCTTGTCGACCGTTGCGCCGGCGATGCGGCCCGGCATCTGCCGGATGTTGGCCTCCCGGGTCGCGAAGAACCCGGGAGCGGGGCCGCCGAAGTTGAGAGGGTTGCCGAAGCTCTGCAGCGTGCCCGTCGCGATGTCGGCGCCGAGCGCGCCGGGGGCCGCGAGGAGCCCGAAGGAGACGGCCTCCGCGGTCACCGACACGGTGAGGGCGCCCGCTTCCCGCGCCAGCGAGGAGACCTGGGGGAGGGCTTCCACGACGCCGAAGAAGTTCGGATACCCGACGACCACCGCCGCCGTCCTGGAGTCGACGGCCTTGCGAAGCTCGGCGAGGTCGGTCCGGCCGTCCTCGCCGTAGGGCACGACGACGACCTCGTCGCCCGTCGACGCGAGGTAGGAGGAGATCACCTTGCGGTACTCGGGGTGGACCGCGGCAGAGAGCACCACCCGCTTGCGGTCGGTGAGGCGGGTCGCCATGAGCACCGCCTCCGCCGTGGAGGTGGCGCCGTCGTACATGGACGCGTTCGCGACGTCGAGCCCGGTGAGGAGGCAGACGAACGTCTGCCACTCGAAGAGCGCCTGCAGCGTCCCCTGGGAGACCTCGGGCTGGTAAGGGGTGTAGGCGGTGAAGAACTCGCCGCGCAGCAGGAGCTGGTCGACGGCCGGCGGCACGTGGTGCGGGTATGCGCCTGCGCCGATGAACGGCGGGTGCTCGGTCCGATTTCGGGCGGCGAGCGCGCGGAACTCGGCGAGCAGCGATACCTCGTCGGCCGCCTGGGGGACCTCGAGCGGCCGGCGCAGCCGGATCGCCTCGGGAATGGAGCGGAACAGATCGTCGACGGACTTCGCGCCGCAGGCCTCGAGCATGCGCCGCACGTCATCCGGGGTGTGGGGGTGGTAGCGCAATCGGCTACTCCTGCTCTTCCTCGACGAACTTCTGGTAGGCGGCGGCGTCGAGCAGGTCGTCGAGGTCGCCAGCGCCCGCCACCTCGACCACGATCATCCAGCCTTCCTCGTAGGGGTCCTCGTTGATGGTCTCGGGGGCGTCCCCGAGGGGGTCGTTCACCTCGACGACCTTGCCGGACACCGGGGCGAAGAGGTCCGAGACCGCCTTCGTCGACTCGACGACGCCGAAGGCCTCCCCCTTCTTCACCGCGTCGCCCACGTCCGGCAGCTCCACGTAGACGACGTCGCCGAGCTGGTCCTGGGCGAAGTCCGTGATGCCGACGGTGACGCGGTTGCCCTTCACGCGTGCCCACTCGTGATCGCGGGTGTACTTCAGATCCTCGGGGAAGTTCATGACGGTTTCCTCGCGTAGAAGGGGGTCTTCACCACCCGGGCCGCGGCCGGACGCCCGCGGATGTCGATCGCGAAAGTCGAGCCCTCGGCGGCCAGCGCCGGGGGAACGTAGGCGAGACCGATGGAGGTCTTGAGGGAAGGGGACCGCGTGCCGCTCGTCACGGTCCCCACCTTCTGCCCGTCGCGGGTGACGTCGTAGCCGTGGCGTGCGATGCCAGCGTCCGTGAGGACGAACCCCACGAGCTTCCGCGGGAGCCCCCCGGCCTTCTGGCGCAGGATGGCCTCCCGCCCGACGAACTCGGGCTTGTCGGTCTTCACGACCCAGGCGAGCCCCGCCTCGAGGGGCGTCGTGGAGTCGTCCATGTCGCTCCCGTAGAGGCGGTAGGCCATCTCCAGCCGGAGCGTATCCCGGGCCCCGAGGCCGGCCGGCACGAGCCCGTCGCCCCTTCCGGCCTCGAAGAGCGCTCGCCAGAGGTCCGGGGCCCGGTCGGGGCGGCAGAACAGCTCGAAGCCATCCTCTCCGGTGTAGCCGGTGCGCGCCACGGTGCAGTGCACCCCCGCGACGTCGGCGTCCGCGAACCGGAAGGCGGGGACGGCACCCAGTTCCGCGCGGGTGAGGCGTCCCACGATCGCAGCCGCCCGTGGTCCTTGGATCGCAAGCTGCGCCCAATCGTCCGACTCGTTGCGCACGTCGGCGCCACCCGCGTGGTCGCGCAACCACTCGAAGTCCTTCTGGCGGTTCGCGGCGTTCACGCACACGAGCAGCTCCTCGCGGCTCCGGCGGTACACGACGACGTCGTCCACGATTCCGCCGTTGTCCCGGCACAGGCATCCGTACTGGGCCTGGCCGTCGGCGATGCGGACGAGGTCGTTCGTGAACGCGCGGTTGAGCGATTCGAGCGCCTTCGGGCCCCGGAAGACGACCTCGCCCATGTGGGAGACGTCGAAGAGGCCGGCACGCGTACGCACGGCCTCGTGCTCCTCGAGGAGCCCGCCGTACTGAACGGGCATGTCCCATCCGGCGAATTCGACCATGCGTGCGCCGGATGCCACGTGGAGGTCGTAGAGCGGGGTGCGCAGAGGCATCGGGATCACCGGGGAGGGGACGCGCGGGATTGTAACGGGCGGGGTGGGAGGGTCAAGGCGGCCCGGCAGGGCGCGCCGCCTCCTGGCGGGGGCAGGTCACGGGCTGGCAAGGTCCCCGCCCGCGGGCGTCGCAGCAGTGGACGGGCTCACCCCTGTCGTTCACGAAGCGATAAGACCAGCGGCCCTCCCCGACCTCCAGGACGCCGAAGCCCCAGGCCGTGGAGGCGAAGACGAGCCGGGACCCGGGCACGGAGAGGGCCTCGAACCGCTCCTGCGGTCGCCCCCGGGAGGTGTTGCCACTCACGAGGACGTCGTACCCCGCGGGCGCGCGGAGGTGCTCGAGCTGGTGCTCGTGGCCCGCGAGCCATGCCGCGATCTTCCAGCCAGCGGCCTCCTCGATCCGGCGGACGCGCGCG
Organism: Anaeromyxobacteraceae bacterium; assembly: GCA_035543235.1. Taxonomy (GTDB): domain Bacteria; phylum Myxococcota; class Myxococcia; order Myxococcales; family Anaeromyxobacteraceae; genus DATJZG01. Next base: position 81,329 of record DATKJV010000035.1, read on the forward strand.
AGGTAGTCGGGGGTGGCGTCGGCCCGGTGCTCGCCAGCGGAGGCGGACGGATGGTGGGCGACGATGAAGCAGAGGCGGTCCTCGCACCCCGCCGCGGCGGCGCGGACGAAGGCCACCTCGTCCTCGAACGAGAAGCCCCCGTAGTCTCGCCGCAACAGGTTCGAGTCGATGGCGATGAGGCGGGCCGGGCCCTCGTCGCGGACCCAGTGACGCCCCGGCATCGACCACTCGGGCGACCGGTGGGCCACCTCCAGGCAGGCCTTCGCGCGTGCGACGACCTCCGCGTCGCCGGAGCTGCAGACGTCCGTGGACCGCACGTCGTGGTTGCCGAGCACGAGCCACACCGGCACCGGCTTGCCGTCGCGCCGGACCTTCTCCATCGGCCCCTCGAACCGGCGCCGAAAGCCGTCGTCCGGCGGAGGCTCGTAGCCCCTCGCGACCGTGTTGCCGTCCGGCTCGAAGGTGCACGCGGCGCCGGACGCTCCGAGGTCGGGCCCGCATTCGTAGAGGTTGTCTCCGACCGAGAGGGCGAGGTCGAAGGGCTCGGCGGCGCTCGCGGCGGCCATGGCCTTCGCCACCGACCCCTGCTGCCAGGTGTCGTCGCCGAAGTCGCCGAAGTGGAGGAGCCGGCGGGCGACGGGGTAGGGCGCGGGCGCGGGCCCGGGCGGCACGGGGTGGACCGCGAACGAGGGGCTCGCGCACCGGGCGCAGCCGGCGGCGAGCATCGCCGCCGCGGCGAGTGCGCTTCTCACCGGCGCCCTCGCCGCGCGAGCTCGAGCGTGTTGACGAGGAGCATCGCGATCGTCATGGGCCCCACGCCGCCGGGGACCGGGGTGATGGCCGCCGCTCGCTTCGCCGCCTCCGCGTACTCCACGTCGCCGCACAGCTTTCCGTCCGGGCGCCGGTTCATCCCGACGTCGATGACGGTGGCCCCCTCCTTCACCCAGGTCCCGCGCACGATCTCGGCCTTGCCGATGGCCGCGACCAGGATGTCCGCGCGACCCACCTCCGCCGCGAGGTCCACCGTTCGGGAGTGGGCCACGGTGACGGTGGCGTGGCGCTCGAGCAGCATCGCCGCCATCGGCTTCCCGACGATGTGAGAGCGCCCGATCACGAGCGCCCTCTTTCCCTTCGGGTCCACCTGGGCCTCGTCGAGCAGCCGCATGACGCCCGCGGGCGTGCACGGTCGAGGGGCGGGGCGGCCGAGCCAGAGGGCGCCGACGTTGACCGGGTGGAAGCCGTCCGCGTCCTTCCCCGGGTCGATGGCGTCGAGCACGAGCCCCTCGTCGAGGTGCTTGGGCAGCGGCAGCTGGACGAGGATCCCGTGGGTCTCGGTCGAGGCGTTCAGCCTGCCGATGAGCTCCATGAGCTCGGCCTGGGTGGACGTCGCGGGGAGGTGGTGCTCGACCGAGCGCATCCCCACCTCTTCGCAGGCCTTCCGCTTGCCGCGCACGTAGATGGCCGACGCCGGGTCGTCGCCGACGCGGACCACCGTGAGCCCGGGGACCTGTCCCTCGCGGGCGAGGCCCTTCACCTGCTCGGCGACCTCGGCGCGGACCCGCGCGGCGATGAGCTTTCCGTCGATGATCATGGGGCCGCGAGTATAGCGCCGCACCGCGACCGCGGGCGCGCTATCATCCGAGGCGAGGAGGCGCTCCATGGACGTCGCGATCTGCCCGAAGTGCAGCACGCCCCTCGACGCCGCAGGGACGTGCGTGACTTGCGCCGCCGAGGCGGAGGGCCTGAAGCTCGTCGGTCGCTCCGGCTACGTCTCGGTCAAGGAGATGATGGAACTCCTCGACGGGGCCGGGCTGTCCCCGGCGATGGACCAGGTGCCACCGCGGCGCCCCGAGGAGAAGGCCCACCCGCTCTGGAACCTGTACGTCCCGGAGGACGAGGTCCGCCGGGCCGCCGAGGTGCTCGAGAAGGACTGGGCGCACCTCCTCGGCGATCCCGTGGCGGTCGCCGCGGCCGCGAGGGGGCTGAAGGGCGTGGACCTCGACGCCGGCGGGGACGTGGAGTGTCCGGCCTGCGGCCACCGATTCGCGCTGTCCGCCGACGCTGCCGATTGCCCGGACTGCGGGCTCTCGCTCGGGGCCCCGTCGGATTCGTCGCCCGACGAGGCCGAGACCTAGGCCGGGGCGCCGCACGCGCATGCCGGAAGAGCTGTCCGACCTCCATGTCCACGTGGGCGGCGCCGTCGCCCCCCACGTCCTCTGGTCCATCGCCCACGACCAGGGCTTCAAGCTCCCGGTCGCGAACTACTGGGAGTTCCGGGAGCTCGTCTCGGCCCGCCCCGGCAAGGTCCACTCGCTCGAGGAATACCTGGCGGTCCTCCACCAGTGGACGGAGAAGATCCAGTCCTCCCCGCAGGCGATGGAGCGCAGCGTCTACGAGATCGTCGGCAAGGAGTACAGGTCGTCGCGGGTGAGCCTGATCGAGCTTCGCTTCAACCCGATGAAGCGCAACCAGGGCGGCGAGCGGGATCTCGACCACATCATCCACGCCTCGCTGCGCGGCATGGACCGGGCGGTCCTCGAGTACGGCGTCCGCTGCGGCCTCATCTTCTGTCTGGCCCGCGAGTTCGACGCCCGGCTCAACGAGATCCTCGTCGAGAAGGCCATCAAGTACCGCCGCCGCGGCGTGGTGGGCATCGACCTCGCCGGGACGGAACGCCACGCGCTGGAGCTCGATCCCGGCGAGGTGCCGCGCTACCGAGAGCTCTTCGCCCACGCTCGCGGAGCCGGACTCCGGGCGACGGTGCACACCGGGGAGACCGCGGGCACCGGGGCCGAGGGGGTGCGCGCGGTCGTGGAGGAGCTCCGGCCGCACCGCATCGGGCACGGGATCCGTGCGGCCCAGGACGAGCGCGTCATGGACCTGCTGCGCGAGCGGGGCGTCACCCTCGAGGTCTGCCCCACGTCGAACCTGGCCACGCGTGCCGTCTCCTCGATGGCGGAACTGCGCGAGATCCTCCAGAAGCTGTGGAGGCGCGGTGTGCGCTTCACGATCAACACGGATGGCCCATACCTTCTCGACACCAGCATGGCCCGCGAGGTGGAACTCTTGCGGCGCGAGGGGATCCTCGCCGACGAGCAGATCGAGCAATGCTTCCGCTGGGCGCGCGAGTCGACCTTCGTCGAGGGCGCCCCCGAGCCCGGCGCGCCTCCGCAGTGAATAAGCGAGCGAGCCGTCCCGTCTCCTTGGCGAACGAGGCTCGCGGCACCCCGCCGCGGCCACTCGAAAAGGAGAGTCCAGATGAAGCTCGCAATCCGCATCGCCACCGGTCTCGCCGTCGCGGGGCTCAGCCTTCCGGCGCTCGCCGCCTCGCCGGCCGTCCAGCCCAAGGCGACTCCCGCCACCACGGCGACGGCGCACGCGAAGCCCGTGCATCACCGCGGCCACTCCCAGAGCGTCGCGCAGAGCGACGGCAAGAAGGTGGAGGAGAAGAAGCCCGCGGCGAAGCCGGCCGAGAAGGGCGCGCAGAAGCCCGCGGCGAAGGCCCCGGCCCCGACGGAGAAGGCCCCCGCCGCCCCCGCGGCGCCGGCCAAGTGACCGCCAGCGGACGTCGTGCGCGGCGAGAGCCCGGCTGCCCTCGCCGCGTCTTCGTCGCCGGCGGGTGGACGCCGGGGATCAGGCGCGAACGAGGAGTGCCGTCACCGCGCCGGGGGCGTGGCGCTCGCCCGCGAGGAGCGGGCCGAGTTCGGCCGCCCGGTTCCGCGCCAAGGTCGCGAGGAGGAGCCCGGCGCGCCCCTCCTTCGCGAGCCTGGGGTCGTCGGGTGCGGACACGGCTCGAGCGGCGGCGAGGAGTTCCCCCTCGGCGATCGGCTCGGGCGCAAATCGCCGTCCCAGCCGCTCGTTGGCGAGAGAGGTCAGGTAGGCCGCGGCGAGCGTGGCCCCGGGCCAGCGCGGGGAGGGCGCGAGCGACAGGCGCCCGGCGAGGCCGGCGAGCCCGTCGCCATCCTCGAGGGCGGCGGCAGCGGCCCGCGCCTCGGCGCCCGATCGGAACGGCCGCGCCCCCTGCGTCGACGCAGAGGGGGCACCCCATTCGGCGAGGGGGAGGGCGATGCCCGGGTGGTAGCGCGGTCGCCGGAGGCGCAGGGCCGCGAGCGCTTCTCCGAGCGGGGGGTCGAGGGCGAGCCCGAGCCCTTCGAGCCGGCGTGCGAGGCGCTCCGCCTGCCAGTGCAACTCGAGGAGCCGGCCGAAGCCTGCCTGGAAGACCCGCTTCAGGGGCGTCGCCGCGAGCACGGCGCTCGCGGCCGCCGCGTCGGGCGGTGCCGTCGCCTCGAGCCCCATCTCCAGGAGGGAGCGCGCCGCGGCGAGCGCGCCCCTCACCTCCTCGGGGTCCGCGGGATCGACGCGCTCGGCCACGAGGACCGCGTTCGCCGCTTGCACGACCTCCGCTTCGAAGCGCGCCCGGGCGGCCCCGTCGAGGAGTTGCGCGGCCCGGTCGAGGAGCGACGCACCGTCGCGGGCCGCGAGCCAGATCCCCGGGGGTCGATCCGGCAGCCCCGCCGGGCGATCGGTGCTCTTCCCCGCGGGCCGTGCGTACCAGGAGAGCGCCTCGTCGAGCGGGGGGAATCCCAGGTCGGCGAGGCGTCCCGTCCTCCATCGAAGAGCCGCCTCGGAGAGGTCGCTCTCGAGGTCGTGGCGGACCGCGGTCAGCAGCCGGGCGGCGCGGTACGGATCCTCGGCGTACATGTCGTCGACGAGGCGCCGCGCGAGCAGCCCGTCTGCCCCTTCGGGCAGGAACTCGACGAGGAAGCGCCCCTCCGGCGTCCGGGCGAACCGGTCGCCCTCGGGCTCGGCGTCGGGCTCCTCCTCGAGGTCGTGGACGCGCACCGCCGCCCGGAGCAGGAGCCCGAGCACTTCGGGATCGAGCTCCCGGAGCTTCGCGCGGTAGCCGGCCTCTTCGTCCTCCCCGGACAGCGACGGCGGCCTCGCGGCCCGCAGCCACGGGAAGGCCCGGGCCGGAACGAGCTCGTCGCCGAGCCAGCCGGCGAGGTCGAGGAAGGTGCGAAACTGCTCGGGGGTCGCGAGGCGGACGACCTCGTGAGCGTCCTCGAGCCCCACGTCGACGATGGCGTGGAAGAGCTCGTCGGCCGGTAGCTCGGGGATGAGCCCCGGCCGATCGAGCAGGAGGTCGAGCCGGGCGCGGCCGTGGCTCTCCGCGAGCGCATGGCGCACCGCCGGCGTGAGCGCCGTCGACGGCGTCTCGCGCTCCGGCTCTCTCTCGGTCACGGGCGATCCTCGGGCGGGGACCCGCCGCGAGGGCGCGGGCCGCTAGGCCTGCGCCTGCGCCCGCTTGCCGTGAGGCGCGGCCTTCAGGACGCGGCCCGCCTTGAGACAGCGGGTGCAGACGCGGATGTGGCGGACCGTGCCTTCGACGTCCGCGCGGACCGATCGCAGGTTCGGGAGCGAACGGGTCTTCGTCTTGTTGTTGGCGTGGGAGACGTTGTTGCCGACGAGCGGCCCCTTCCCACAGATTTCGCAGCGACGTGCCATGAGTGGATTCCCTAAAAAAGAACCGGGTTTATCGCGCGGAAGCGGCCCGGCGTCAAGCTACTTTGGCTTGGGCTTCTTGCCAAGGTAGGTCTCGACCCGGTTGGCGGCCTGGAGCGCGGCGTGGAACTCGCCCTCGAAACCCAGGCCGGGGAGCACCTCGCGCCCCGCGAAGAACAGGTTCGGGAGGGCCGAACGGGTGGGCAACCCCGTCACGCCAAGGACTTGCCCGCGCCGGATCTCGTAGAGCGGGTGCGGCAGGAGCCTCGTGCCCCGGCGCTCCGCGGAGGACGCCAGGAGCGGCACCGACTCGTGCAGCACCTGGCGATCGAAGAAGGGGAGGAACTCGGCGACGGCCGAGCGGATCCGAGATACCTGCTCCGCGATGCGATCGGAGTCCCGCTCCTGGGTGCGCACCGGGACGAAAGCGGCGGCGGCGAGCACGCACTGGTCCGCGGCGGGCTCGCCCGCGCTCTTCTTGCCGGAGCGGAGCGCCGGCAGAACCTGGAGGAGCACCGGGTCGCCGAATTGCGTGCCGCACGCGAGCGCGGCGGGACCGAGGGGCGCGGGCAGGGCCCCCGTCCGGACCACCCAGTTCACGGCGAGCAGCCGCTTCACGGGTCGCACCAGGTCGAGCTGCGCGGCGAGCTTCTCGCCCCCTCCGGGGACGATGCGGCGGAGCGCCTGTGCGTCCGTGGCACAGATGAAAGCGCGGGCGGCGTAGACGTCGTCCGAGTCGGCGAGGCGCACCGCCGCGACCCGGCCGCGCTCCACGTCGAGGCTCTCGGCGGCGACGGGGGAGTCCTCCGTCCCGAGCAGGTCGCCGCGCGACTCGGCGATGCGCCGGCGGAGGATCTCGCGGAGGCCGACGTCGCCCCAGGGCGTCCGGTGGGTCCCGCGCAGGACCGCTCCCAGGACGCGCGCGAGCCCGAGGCGCGGCGGGGAGCCGTGCACGTGGGCGAGGAACGGGTAGGCGCCGCGGAGCGCGGCGCCGAGGGGGTGCTCGCCGAGGTCGGACAGAGGGACGGGCCCGCCGTCCGCGCCGTCCGGGGAGTGGCGGCGCGCGCGCGACAGCCGGATCCTCTCCGCCAGGCCCCGGGGAGGCAGGGGCGGCAGGGCCGCCAGGAACGGGCGCTCGGCGTCGAAGAGACGCATGGCCTCCGCGAGCGACTTCGAGACCCGATCCGCATCGACGCCGAACTCTCGCTTGAGCTCGGCGAGGCGCGGCTCGTCGGCCCGCCAGAGGTCGAGGCGGTGGCGGGGGAGCAGCACCTGCAGGTCGGGCGCGCAGGGCTCGAGGACCCGGCCGACGTCGCTCAGGAGGGACAACTCCTCGAGCACCGCCTCCGCGGCGGGCAGAAGCCGCGGGGAGGGGAGCAGCGCCGGGGCGTAGGGGAGGCGGTAGCCGCCGTCGTCGTAGGCCCATCCGAGGCCGTCGTGGTCCACGTGCAGCACGCGGAAGCCGCGGCGGGCGAGCAGCGCGCCCGCCGCGATGCCGCCGAGCTGGGAGCCGACGACGCACACGTCGTAGCTGCGCAGCGTCGAGGGCGGCCGGAGCGTCTGTGCCACGTCAGCGGTCCCGAGCCGGATTGCAAACGTCGGAGAGCGTCGGCGCGGCGGCGTCGCGTACGGTCACCCGGCGCCCCTCGACCGCGAGGCGCCCCTCCGCGAACCACTGGACCGCCTCGGGGTAGATGCGGTGCTCCTCGGCGAGGATGCGGGCGGACAAAGACCCCTCGGTGTCGCCCGGCAGCACCGGGACCACGGCCTGCACGATGATCGGCCCGGTGTCCGTGCCCGCGTCCACGAAGTGCACGGTGCAGCCCGAGAAGCGGGCGCCGTGCACGAGCGCCTGGCGCTGGGCGTGCAGGCCAGGGAAGCTGGGGAGGAGCGCCGGATGGATGTTCATGACGGCGGGGCAGCCGTTCCGCGCCGGCGTGGGCCCGAAGGCGGCGAGGAAGGTCGGGGTCACGATCCGCATGTAGCCGGCAAGGCACACGAGGTCGACCCGGTGGCGCCGGAGCACCGACACGAGCAGGTCGTCGTAGGCGGCCCGGTCCGCGACCCCCCGCGAGGGGACCACCTCCGCGGGAACGCCGGCGGCTCGCCCGCGCTCGAGCGCGCGGGCGTCCGGGACGTTCGAGGCCACGACCGCGACCTGGCCGTCGATCCCTCCGGCCGCGCAGGCGTCGAGGATCGCCTGGAGGTTCGAGCCCGAGCCCGAGGCGAGCACTCCGATCCGGATCACGGCACGACCTCGCAGGTCGCCTCGCCCGAGCCGGGTCGGACCTCGCCCACGACCCAGCTCTCGAGGCCGCGAGCTCGCAGCAGCTCCCGCGCGGCGTCCGCCGCGGCGGGCGGGACGACGAGGACGAGGCCGAGCCCCATGTTGAAGGTCCGGTACATCTCCGCCCTCGGGACCGCCCCCTCCCGCTCGAGCAGGGCGAAGATCCGGGGGACGGGCCAGCTGCCCTCCTTCACCGCGGCGCGCGTCTCGTCGGGCAGGTTGCGGGGAACGTTGCCCGGGAGGCCGCCCCCCGTGATGTGGGCGATGGCCTTCACGGGAACGCGCTCGACGAGCGCGAGAAGGTCCTTCGCGTAGATCCGCGTGGGGGCGAGCAGTGCGTCCGCGATCGACGCGCCGCCGAGCTCGGCGGGCCGGTCGGAGAGGGCGAAGCGCGGCAACAGGATCTTGCGCGCGAGCGAGTAGCCGTTCGAATGCAGCCCGCTCGAGGCAACTCCGACGAGGAGGTCCCCCGGGACGACCGACCGGCCGTCGACGATGCGGGAGCGCTCCACCGCGCCGACCGCGAAGCCGGCGAGGTCGTACTCCCCCTCGGCGTAGAACCCCGGCAGCTCGGCGGTCTCGCCCCCGATGAGCGCGCACCCGGCCTGCCGGCACCCCTCCGCGATCCCCTTGACGACCTCGGCGGCGAGCTCGGCCTTGAGCTTTCCCGTCGCGAAGTAGTCGAGGAAGAAGAGCGGCTCGGCGCCCACGACCGCGATGTCGTTCACGCACATCGCCACGAGGTCGATGCCGACGCTGTCGTGGCGGCCCGTGAGGAACGCCACCTTGAGCTTCGTGCCCACCCCGTCGGTCCCCGACACGAGGACCGGTTCCCGGTACCGCCCCGGCGGAAGCGCGAAGAGCCCCCCGAACCCCCCGATCCCGGCCAGGACCTCCGGGCGCATCGTCGGACGGGCGTGCGGCTTTATGAGCTCGACGAGCCGATCGCCCTCGTCGATATCGACGCCGGCGTCGCGGTAGGTCGTGGCCATGCCCCCCCTTACCGCGTGCGAACGGGCGCCGCAAGGCGCCGCGCCATGGCGCACCCCGCGTTGACATCGCGGAGGGGCGTCGGCTAAGGACCCCTGGTGGGCACGGACGACCTGTTCCGCCGCTTTGGGAGGGAGTTCCCGCGCGGGACGGTCCTGTTTCGCGAGGGGGAGCCGGGCGGCGAGATGTACGTGGTCCACCAGGGCAAGGTGGCCATCTCCAAGCGCGCCGGGGGAGCGGAGAAGGTGCTCACGACGCTCGGCCAGGGGCAGTTCCTCGGCGAGATGTCGATCCTGAACCACGCGCCGCGCTCGGCGACCGCGACCTGCGTCGAGGACTCCAAGCTCCTGGTCGTCGATGCGCGGACCTTCGAGGCGATGATCCGCGGCAACACCGAGGTGGCGCTGCGGATGATCCGGACCCTCGCGGCCCGCCTCGCCGAAGCCGATCGGCAGATCGAGAACCTGCTGTTGCGCGACGCCCGTTCGCGCATCGTCCACTTCCTCGCAGCCACGGCGGAGCGGGACGCGGAGGGGGGCGGTGCGCGCCTCGAGCTTTCCGAGGGGGATCTCGCAGTCCGCCTGGGCATCGAGGCCGCGACCGTGCGGGGGGTGCTGGAGTCGCTCGAGAAGGCCCGCCTGGTCGAGCTGCGCGACGGCGCGCTCGTCGTGCCCGAGCCCGGGAGGCTCCGCCACTTCCTCGACTTTCTCGAGCTGCAGTCCGGCGCAGAGGGGGAGACGTGAGGATCACGGTCCTCGGGGCCTCGGGCGGGGAGCTCCGGGGGCGCAGCACGACCTGCTTCCTCGTGGACGGAGGGCTGGCCGTCGACGCGGGCTCGCTCACGTCCAGCCTCTCCCTGCGGGAGCTCGGGCGGATCGACCACGTGCTCCTCACGCACGCCCACCTCGATCACGCGAAGGACGTGGCCCTCCTCGCCGACCTCATGGCCGGCCGGAGGCGTCGCCCGTTCCTCGTCCACGCCTCCCCCGAGGCCGTCCGAACCCTGCGCCGCCACCTCTTCAACGGGAAGCTCTGGCCCGACTTCACCCGCATCCCGAGCCCGTCCCGACCGGTCGTGCGGTTGCGCGCGTTCCGGCTCGGGAAGGCGTTCCGGGTCGGGCGCTACGGCGTCACCCCGGTCAAGGTGAGCCACGTCGTGGAGTCGACGGGGTTCGTGGTGTCCCGGGGCGGCGCGGCCTTCGCCGTCTCCGGCGACACGGGGCCGACGCTCTCCTTCTGGCGGGCGCTCGCGAGGGGCCCGCGCCTCGGGGCGCTCTTCGTCGAGACGAGCTTCCCGAGCGCGATGCAGGCGGTGGCGGACCTGTCGGGGCACCTCACCCCGCGGACGCTCGCCCGCGAACTGTCCAAGGTGGAAAGGGACGGGGTTCCCGTGTATCTCTACCACCTCAAGCCGGCCTGGGAGGCGGAGCTGCGGAGGGAGATCGCTTCCCTGCGCCTGCGCGGCGTGAGGATTGTCTCCAAGGGCGAGACGGTCGTCGTCTGACCCCATCGCCGGTCGAAGGTGGCCATGGCCTGGTTCTCGAAGCGACAGACCCTGAAGGCCCAGCCGGGGCAGGAGAAGCCCACGGGGCCCGTTCCGGCCAAGAAGGGCGAGGGGCTCTGGACGAAGTGCGACGGCTGCGGCGAGGTGATCTACACCCAGGAGTGGCAGGGGAACTGGAACGTCTGCCCGGCCTGCGGACACCACGACGCCCTTCCGGCGCGCCGGCGGCTCGAGATGATCCTCGACCCGGGCACCTTCGAGGAACTCGACGCCGAGCTGGTCCCCGAGGACCCCCTCGGCTTCGTCGACTCCAAGAAGTACCGGGACCGGCTGAGGAGCACCTACAAGGCGACGGGGATGCGCGACGCCTTCATCTCCGGGTTCGGGAGCGTCGAGGGGCGGCCGGTCTCCATCGGAACCTTCGCCTTCGAGTTCATGGGCGGGTCCATGGGCTCCGTCGTCGGCGAGAAGGTCACTCGGGTCATCGACAGGGCCTACGAGCGTCGGACGCCGTGCATCGTCTTCAGCTCGACGGGTGGCGCACGGATGCAGGAGGGCATCTTCTCCCTCATGCAGATGGCGAAGACCTCCGCGGCGCTGAACCGCTTCCGGCAGGTCCGCAAGCCCTACATCTCCGTGATGCTGCACCCCACGACGGGCGGCGTCGCGGCCAGCTTCGCCTGGCTGGGGGACGTCATCATCGCGGAGCCCAAGGCCCTCATCGGGTTCGCCGGCCCGCGGGTCATCGAGCAGACGATTCGCGAGAAGCTTCCGCCCGGCTTCCAGCGCAGCGAGTTCCTCGTCGACCACGGGATGATCGACGCCATCGTGCCGCGCCCGGTCATGCGGGAGCGTCTCTCTCAGATCCTTTCGTTGCTCGGCTGAGGCGCGGCCCCGGGGCCGGCCGCCGCGGCGCAGGAAGATGCAGCCCAAGGCCTACCTCGACTCCCTGCAGCCACTCGCCATGCGCTTCGGGCTCGAGCGCATGGAACGCGCTCTCGCGGGCCTGGGCCGGCCGGACCGAACCTTCCCCATCCTCCACGTGGCGGGGACGAACGGAAAGGGGTCGACATGCGCCATGGCCGCGGCCGCGCTCAAGGCGGCCGGGCACCGCGTGGGGCTCTACACCTCGCCCCACCTCGTCCGCTTCCACGAGCGGATCCAGGTCGACGGTCAACCCATCCCGGACGAGGTCCTCGCCGCGAGGATCGAGGAGGTCCGGCGCGCGTGCCCGTGGCACGACACGGGCGACCCGGCCGAGCGCCTCACCTACTTCGAGTTCGCGACGCTGCTCGGCCTGCTCCATTTCGCGCGAGAGGGCGTGGGCGTCGCCGTCGTCGAGGTGGGGCTGGGGGGGCGCTTCGATGCCACCAACGCCGTGGTTCCGCGAGTGGCAGCCGTGAGCCGGATCGGGCTCGACCACGTGCAGCTGCTCGGGAACACGCTCGACGCCATCGCACGCGAGAAGGCGGGCATCTTCAAGCGCGGGGTGCCGGCGGTGGTGGCCGCGGCGCAGGCCCCGGAGGCGCTCGCGGCGCTGCGCGACGAGGCCCGGAGGCGCTTGGCGCCCTTTCACGTCGCCGACGAGGGATGGCCCGGGGCGTTGGGGCTGCGGGGGCCCCACCAGCGCGGGAACGCCGCGCTCGCCGCGGCGGCGCTTCGGCTCCTCGACGCGTCGGGGGTCCGCGTGGGGGAAGAATGCGTTCGCCAGGGCCTCGCCGAGGCGCGGTGGCCCGGCCGGCTCGAGGAGGTGGCCGGGGTGGTGCTCGACGGGGCCCACAACCCCGACGGCGCGGCGGCACTCGCCGCCGCCCTTCCGGTCCTGTACCCCGGCCAACCCGTGGAACTCGTCTTCGGCGTGCTCGCCGACAAGGATCACGAGGGCATGCTCCGCGCCCTCGGGCCGGCCGTGCGCCGGATTCACCTCGTGGCGCCGGACTCGCCGAGGGCGCGGCCGCCGTCCGGGTACCGGGACCTGGCCGCGCGGCACTGCGACGCGGTCGACGTCCACGACGCCTGCCTGGCGGCCATCGCCTGTGCGAAGGACGCCGCGGCCGACGGGGCGGCCGTCTGCGTCGCCGGGTCTCTGTACCTCGTCGGGGAGGCGCGGCGGCTTCTCGCCGGCGATCCCGGGAGGTAGGACTCTAAGCGACACCCGCGCACCTGCGTGCCGTTTCTTGGCCGCCGGAGAGCGCGTGCTAATCTCGCCAAAGGAATGACCAAACTCGAGCGCATCCCGCGACTCGCAGGCCTCCTCGCCGCCGCGCTTGTCGCGGCCGGCGCCCGGGCGCAGCCGGCGGGGAATGTCGTCACCGGTGTCGACGTCCGGGAAGAGGCGGGCGTGGTCGTGGTCTCGGTCCAGGGGTCACAGCCCCCGAGCTTCACGACGTTCTGGATGATGGACCCGCCGCGTTTCGTCATCGACATCTCCGACAGCTCCTTCCGGAGCGTCGCGGCCGAGATGCCTGGCGCAGGCGTCGTGCAAGCCGTGAAGTGCGCCGCCTTCGGCAGCGGCCCGAACGCCGTGGCCCGCGTCACCGTCGTGTTCTCCCGGGACGTGGAGCCCCCCGATGTGCAGGTGAAGGGGGCCATGCTGCTCGTACGCGTGGCACAGCCCGTGCCCGCCGGCGCGACCGTGGCGAAGGCCGAGCCAGCCCCCGCCCCGCCCGCCCCGACGGCCGCGACACCGGCCGCCACGCCGGCCGCGACGCCCACGTCGGAGGACGTCCAGGCGGCCCGGGCACGAGCGGCTGCCGAGGCTCGCGCGAAGGCGGACGCCGATCGCGCCGCCGCGGAAGCGGCGGCACAGGCCCGTGCCCGGGCCGAGGCGGCGAAGGCCGCGGCGGTGGCAGAGGCCGAGGCCCAGGCGAAGGCCGATGCAGACGCCCGCGCCCGGGCCGAGGCGGAGAAGGCCGCGGCGGTGGCGGAGGCCGAGGCCAAGGCGAAGGCCGACGCGGCTGCACGCGCCGAGGCGGAGGCCCGGGTGAAGGCGGAGGCCGAGGCCCGCGCCCGCGCCGAGGCGGAGAGGGCCGCCCAGGCGGAGGCGCAGGCCCGGGCGAAGGCGGACGCCGCCGCACGCGCGGAGGCGGAGGCCCAGGCGAAGGCGGAGGCCGAGGCCCGCGCCGCGGCGGAGAAGGCCGCCCAGGCGGACGCGCAAGCCCGGGCGAGGGCGGAGGCGGAGGCCCGTGCCCGCGCCGAGGCCGAGGGACGTGCGAAAGTGGAAGCGCGTACGCGCGCCGAGGCGCAAGCGCAGGCCCGCGAGGCCGCGGTCGGCGAACCTGCGGAAGCTGCGCGGCCCGCGAAGCCGGCGCGCGTGGCGGTCGCGCCCCCGGCTCGGGCGAACGAAGAGTCAGGTCGCCCCATCCTCGTCGAGTCGATCGGCTTCCGGCAGGTCGGGGACGTCTCCCAGGTATTCGTCCGCACCAAGGGCGCGCCGCGATTCCGGGTCTCCGAGGAGGGAGACGTGGTCCGCGTGGAGATGCCGAACACGCGCGCGGTCACCCGGAACGACCTGAGCTTCCTCGATACGTCGTTCTTCCCGAGCGCGGTGACGCTCGTCACGCCCCGCCGCGTCGGGCGCAATTACGTCGTGGAGATCAAGCTGCGCCAGAAGGTGGCCTGGCAGCAGCGCGTCGAGGGCGACACGCTCTCGCTCGACTTCGAGCGCCCGGCGCGGCTCGCGCCGGAGCCGCAGGCCCCTCCCGCGGCGCGCTAGCTCGCGCCGGGAGAGGCGAGCGCGGCGCCGCAGGGGCCACGCCCCGGGGCGAACGTGCTACACCATGGCGCGAGCGATGGGCGCCACAGCGGCCGAGACCCGGTGGCTTGTGCGGACCTGCCGCGCGGCGGCCGTCGGTGCGGTCCTCGCCCTCGCGGCCGCCACGATCCCGCGACCGGCGTGGGCGGCGAGCACGTCCGTGCCGGGCCCGACGGGCCCGGTCGACGTCGAGGCCGGGACCGTATCCTATGACGCAACCTCGGAGCGCTTCCTCTTCGAGGACGGCGTGCGGCTCCGTCGGGGGACGGTCCTCCTGAGGGCCCGGACGGCGAGCTACGACCCGAAGACCGGCGAGGTGCAGGCAACGGGCGACGTCCTGCTCACCGCCCCGGGCAGGGTGGTCGCCGCGGACGGCATCCGAGCGGTGATGGACGGGCCGTGGGAGGCGCGAGAGGTTTCGGCATTCTACAAATCGAAGCCGCTCGATCTGGACAAGGCGGGGAGTGCAGCGGAGGCCAAGCGCGAGGGACGGAACCGATTCTCGCTGTGGGCCGAGTTCGCGGCGGGCACGGTGCCCGTCGGCGGGCAGCCGGCTCCGTTCACGGCGGAGAAGGTGCGCCTCACGCTCTGCGACTGTGGCGAGGGCGCGCCATCGTGGGAGATCCGGGCCGGCAAGGCCGAGGTCACGCCCGGCAAGAGCGTGGTCCTCTCGTGGCCCGTCATCTACGTGACCCCGCGCTTCCTCTTCATCGATTCGCCGGTGCCGGTTCTCGCGCTGCCCTGGCTCTACGTGCCGCTCTCGAGCCGGCAGACGGGGTTCCTGTTCCCATACTTCAACGTGGGGTCGCGGACCGGCTTCGAGCTCGGCGAGCCCTTCTTCCTCACGCTCGGCCAGAGCTGGGACGCGACCATCTCGGCTGCGTACGCCTTCGGCCCGGGCTCGTCCCAGGTTCAGGGGGCGACGTCGAGCGTCCCGCCCCAGGATCCTGGCATCCGGGGCCCCGAGGCGGCCTTGGAGCTCCGCTGGGCGCCCGCCGCGGGGGTCTCCGGGGATCTGAAATTCTACTATATGTACGACGCGCTTCCCTACGAGTGGAAGCCGGCCTCGGGGAACCGGATCGCGCTCACCCTGCACAACGCGGCCCAGCTCGGCAACGCCAACTTCGTGAACGCCGAGGCGGCGCTCGTCGGCGACGCCGCGTATCCGCAGGACTTCGTGACCGACCTCCTGCTGCGCAACGCGCCCTACATGCGCTCCGACGTGGCGGTCGGGCACGCCTTCCCCGACGCGGTCGTCGAGGCCGACCTCTCCTATCACCTCGAGATCGGGACGCTCGGGCAGCCGGGCGTCCCGCTCGTTCCCTTCGGCGTCTTCGGCGGCGCCGTGCCGTCCTTCCACCGGCTCCCGGCCGTGTCCGCGACCCTGCTCCCGGTCCGGATCGCGGGCCCCGTCGAGCTCTCCGGGGAGGTGGGCCTCGCCCGGTTCGCCCCCATCTCGGGGATCACGGACCAGAGCGTGTACGGAATCGGCCCCGGCGAGAAGCTCTGGCCGTACAAGGACGGCCCGACGGTTCCCTATCCACCCCCTCCCGGCGACGCATGGACCCCGGGCGAGCGCCTGGCGGCGAGCCGGGCGATCGCCCGCGCGGAGCTGCGGGCGCCCTTCGCCATCGGATCGTTCCTGGAGGTCGAGCCGTGGGTGGCGGGGACCGCGGCAGGCTACCTCTTCGACTCGGGCGCGCAGCCCGCGCTCCTCGACGCCTGGGCGACCGGCGGAGCGGTCATCTCCACCCGGCTCGAACGCGTGTACGGATCGGGGGAGGCGGCGCTGCGGCACGTCATCGAGCCGCGGGTGGAGTGGCGGGGTGGCTCGGCCGTGGCCGGTCCCGGGTTGCCGGCCTACTCGTACGACGAGTTCGACGCGGCTCCGGTGCTCCCCGGGGCGCCGACCGTGAGCCCAGCAAGCCTCGGGATCGCCGGATCCGTGAACGGCGGCCCGCTGCCGATCCGGACTCTCGCGTCGACGATCCCCGGTGGCTACAGCCAGCTGCGGCTCGCCCTCCGGAACCGGGTCGCCGGACCGGGGACGGGGACGCCGTCCGCGACCCGGCTCGACATCGACCTCGGGCAGGACTTCGACCTCGCGGCAGGCCGCGTGGGGGAGACCTGGTTCTTCGGTGGCGTCGGGTGGGGACCGGTGACCGGAAGCGTGCTCGCGAGGTTCTACGCGTTCGGGGCGACGCCGCCGCCAGGCTCCTGGGCACCGACGAACCCGAGCTGGCTCGACCACTTCACGGACGCCCGGCTGGACCTCGCTGCCGTCGACGCGCGGGGCGACAAGATCGGCGTCGGATTCCTCGCACTGGGGTCGTCCGCTTCAGCGATCGCCAAGGCGGGCCTCGACCCCATGTTCGATCCGCGCCCCATCCCGTTCCAGGCCTTCGCGCAGGCGACCGGCACGATCAAGGTCCACCTCCTCGGCGGGCTCGACGCGCAGTGGGACACCCTCATCTCGGTCCGTTCCCTCGTGACGTTCCCGGCAGGGGTCTCGAACCCCTACGCGAACCCCTCGACGCCGCCGGCGGCGTCGCCCCCCGGGTTCCTGCAGAACACGGTCTCGGTCAGCTGGACCTCGCCGTGCGAGTGCTGGCGCGCGCTGGTGCGTGTCCAGGTCGCCCAGAACGGCTACTACAACGTCGGCGGAGCGCTCGACCTCTCCCAGATCACCGGGTTCCGCATCTCTCCCTAGCGAGGGCGCGCCCGCTCCGCGTGTTCCGTTGACTCCCGGGGGACCCGCGGATAGGTTCCCCGTTGATTCTGGAGTCAACTTGGCTCACCCCAAGCGAGACGGCCCCGGCCGGGGGCGGCGGCCCCCTCCCCAGGGGGAGCCCGAGAAGCGCCGCGCCATCCTGCACGCCGCTCTCCGCGTATTCGCCGACAAGGGCTACCACGGGTGCCGCATCGCCGACGTCGCCCGCCAGGCGGGCGTCGCCTACGGCCTCGTCTACCACTACTTCCGCAACAAGGACGAGCTGCTCGAGAGCGTGCTCGCCGAGCAGTGGGCGATCCTCATCGGGGCCATCCGTGCGATCGCCGACGGCCCCGGGTCGGCCGCCGACCAGGTCGCCGCGGTCATCCGGTACACGATGGACGTATTCCGCACGGCGCCGGCCGCGGTCCGCGTGCTCATCCTGGAGGTCCCCCGGACGCCCGGGGTGATCCGCGCCGGGACCGACCGGGAGACCTTCGAGACCGCGATGGGTCTCGTCGCCGAGATGGTCCGCCGGGGGCAGGCAGCGGGAGAGCTCCGTCGGGACGTGGATCCGCGCGTGTGCGCCGCGAGCGTCCTCGGGGTCCTCGACATGAACCTCACCGGCATGGTCACCGGCACCCTGTCCGCGCCGACCCCGTCGGAGGCGGAGCTCGAGCGGATGAAGCGCGAGGTCGTCGCCGTGGCCCTCCAGGGGATCCTCGCGCAGCCCGGCCGCACGGACGCGCGCGCCGCCGCGGTTGATTGACGACGCCGGGCGCTCCCTGATACTCCCGCCATCCGATCGCCGCTTTCGAGGAGGAGCCATGGCGCATCGCGTGCTCGTGGCCGACGAGCTGTCGCGGGATGGCGTCGAGATCCTGCGCGGCGCCGGCCTGCAGGTCGACGTCAAGGTCGGGATGAAGCCGGACGAGCTCGAGAGGGCCGTCGCGGACTACGACGCGCTCGCCGTCCGCAGCGCCACCAAGGTGACCGCCCGGGTGCTCGAGAAGGCCGCGCGGCTCAAGGTCGTCGGGCGCGCCGGGGTGGGCGTCGACAACGTGGACCTCGAGGCCGCGACGCGCCGCGGCGTGGTCGTCATGAACACGCCCGGCGGCTCCTCCGTGACCGTCGCCGAGCTCACGGTCGCGATGATGCTCGCGCTCTCGCGCCACATCGCGCAGGCCACCGCGAGCGTCCGGGCGGGGCGGTGGGAGAAGAAGAAGTTCCAGGGGCGGGAGCTCGCCGGCAAGACGCTCGGCGTCGTGGGCATCGGCAACATCGGGTCCGTCGTCGTGGACCGGGCGCGCGCGATGAAGATGCGCGTCGTCGCCTTCGACCCGTTCATCTCGCCGGAGAGCGCCGAGAAGCTCGGGGTCGAGCTCGTTCCGCTCGAGGAGCTGTGGAGCCGGGCCGACGTCGTCTCGCTCCACGTTCCGCTCACCGACAACACGAGGAACCTCGTGAACGCGGCCACGCTCGCGAAGATGCGCAAGGGCGCGCTCCTCGTGAACTGCGCCCGGGGCGGGCTCGTGGACGAGGCGGCGCTCGCGCAGGCACTCGCGTCGGGCCACCTGGGCGGTGCCGCCCTCGACGTCTTCGAGAAGGAGCCGCCCTCGCCCGACAACCCCCTGTTCAAGCTCGACACCTTCATCTGCACGCCCCACCTCGGCGCCTCGACCGAGGAGGCCCAGGCGGCGGTGGCCGTGGCCATCTGCGAGCAGCTCGTCGCCTACCTCGTCCACGGCGTGGTCCACAACGCGGTGAACGTCCCCGCCATGTCGCGCGAGGCGCTCACCCGCTTCGGACCGTACCTCGACCTCGCCGGCAAGCTCGGCTCCCTCGCCGCACAGATCGCGCCGCGCGGAGCCCGCGAGGTGAAGGTGGAGTTCGCCGGCGAGCTCGCCGAGGCACCGCAGCGCCCCATCACCGCGGCGGTCCTCCGGGGGCTGCTCTCCCATTTCGAGGCGTCTCCGGTGAACGAGGTGAATGCCCCCGCCATGGCCAAGGATCGAGGCATCGCCGTGAGGGAGGAGCGCACCGCCGGCGCGCAGGACTACGTGAGCCTGCTCACCGTCTCGGTGCGGGGGGAGGGAACGGAGGCGGTCGTGGCCGGGACCGTCTTCGGGCGAAGCGACGCCCGGATCGTCCGGGTGAACCAGTTCCGGCTCGAGGCCGTGCCCCAGGGGCAGATCATCCTCTGCGAGAACGACGACTCGCCCGGCGTCGTCGGCAACATCGGCGCGACGCTCGGGGACGCCGCCGTGAACATCGCCCGCATCTCGCTCTC
This sequence comes from Anaeromyxobacteraceae bacterium, assembly GCA_035543235.1. Lineage (GTDB taxonomy): Bacteria > Myxococcota > Myxococcia > Myxococcales > Anaeromyxobacteraceae > DATJZG01. The sequence continues at coordinate 100,366 of DATKJV010000035.1, forward strand.
GCGCGACGAGAAGCGGACGGCCGCCGTCTCGCTCCTGAACGTGGACTCCGCTCCGACGGCGGAGGTACTCGACCGGTTGCGGAAGCTCCCGCACGTCCGGCAGGTCCGCCACATCGTCCTCTAGGACACCCTCGAATGCTCGACCTCTCGCTTCCGCTCGGCCTGCGCGACCTGACCCCCGATCACTCGGCCCACCTCGCGGAGCTCTCGGGCCGCCTCCAGGAGGTGTTCGGGGCATTCGGCTACCGGCGGGTGCTCCTGCCGACCCTCGAGCGGCTCGAGGTCGTCGAGCGCGGCCTGTCCGAGGCCGCGCTCGCAGGCGTCCTCAAGTTCGTCGAGCCCGGGTCGGGCGAGGTGGTCGCCATCCGCCCCGACATCACGCCCCAGATCGCGAGGCTGTACGCGGCGCGCCCCGACGCCCTTCCCGACCCGGCGCGGCTCTGCTACGACGGCCCGGTACTCCGCGCGCGGGAGGCGCGCGCCGGCCGCCCGCGCGAGGTGTACCAGGCGGGCGTGGAGCTCCTCGGCGCCGGCGGGGCCGGGGCCGACGCCGAGGCGCTCGCTGTCCTGCGCAGGGCCCTCGACCGCGTGGGCCTCTCCCACGCCGTCCTCGAGGCGGGGCACGCGCGCTTCGCCGAGGCGGTCCTCGACGCCGCCGGACTCAGGCCCGCTGCCCGGGCGCGCGCGATGGATGCGCTCTCGCGCAAGGACGAGGGAGCGCTCGCGGCGCTGGCCCGGGAGGGGCGGGGGCCCGCGGGCGCGAGAGATGCCCTGCCCGCGCTCGCCACCGTCTACGGCGAGGGGGCGCTCGCGCGCGCACGGCGCGTGGCGCGGGCCGTGCCGAAGGCGGCGGGACCGCTCCGCGAGCTCGAGTCGGCCCTCAAGCTCGCGGGCCGCCGCGGGGTCGGCGCGGTCGAGGTGGATCTCGGCGAGGTGCGCGGACTCGGCTACTACACGGGGATCACGTTCGCCGGCTACGCGCCGGGTGCCGGCAGCGCGGTCGCCTCCGGGGGCCGCTACGACGGGCTCCTCGCGCGCTTCGGGCGTCCCGGTCCCGCGATCGGCTTCGCGGTCGATCTCGAGTTCGCGACCCAGGCGCTCGAGCGCCGCAGCAGCGGGCGCCGCGCCGCCGCGGGCCGACCTCGGCGGTAGCGGGCGCAGCGCCCCCCTGGTATCGTCGTCGGCCGGCGCGCGGCCTGCCCGACGCGCCCGAAAGAACGAGAACGAGGAGCGCATGCCCAACGTGGTGGTGGTGGGTGCCCAGTGGGGCGACGAGGGGAAGGGGAAGATCGTCGATCGCTTCACGGAGTACGCAGGAGTCGTCGCCCGGTACCAGGGCGGGAACAACGCCGGCCACACCCTCGTCGTCGGCGGGGAGAAGACGGTCCTCCATCTCATCCCGGCCGGCGTGCTGCACGCGGGCAAGGTGTGCGTCATCGGCAACGGCGTCGTCGTCGACCCGGCCGTCTTCATGATGGAGGTCGATCGGCTGAAGGCGAAGGGCTACCTCTCGGACGACGCGCAGCTCGTCCTGTCCCTCGACGCCCACGTGATCATGCCCTGGCACAAGGCGGTCGACGTCGCCCGCGAGCAGGCCATGGGCGCCGGCAAGATCGGCACCACCGGCCGGGGCATCGGCCCGACCTACGAGGACAAGGTGGCGCGCCGGGGCATCCGCGTCCGCGACCTCCTCGAGGAGGGCAGGCTGGAGCGGCGCGTGCGGGACCGACTGCCGGTGGCCCAGGACGAGCTCCGACGCCTGGGGGCCGACGCGCCTCTCGACCCTGGCGCCGTCACCCGCGAGTACGCGGGTCTCGGTCGCCGCCTCGCGAGGTACGCGGGCGACGCATCGATCGTCCTCCACGCTGCGATCCGGGCCGGCAAGTCCGTCCTCTTCGAGGGCGCCCAGGGGACGATGCTCGACGTGGACCACGGCACCTACCCGTTCGTCACGAGCTCCAACACCGTGGCCGGCAACGCGGCCACGGGGACGGGCATCGGGCCCACCGAGATCGACGAGGTGATCGGGGTCTCGAAGGCCTACTGCACGCGGGTGGGAGGGGGGCCCTACCCCACCGAGCTGAAGGACGCGACCGGCGACCGGCTGCGCCAGGTGGGCAACGAGTTCGGCGCGACCACGGGGCGGCCGCGCCGGACCGGGTGGTTCGACGCGGTGGCGCTGCGCTATGCGGCGCGCGTGAACGGGCTCGACGGACTCGCCATCACGAAGCTCGACGTGCTGACCGGGTTTCCGGAGCTCAAGGTGGCCGTCGCGTACCGGCTGGGCGGCAAGACCATCGAGGAGCTTCCCGGGGACCCCGAGGACCTCGAGCGCTGCGAGCCCGTCTACGAGAGCCTCGCCGGCTGGAGGGAGCCGCTCGCGGGCGCCCGGACCTGGGAGGACCTGCCGGCTGCGGCGCGCACCTACGTGAAGCGGCTCGAGGCGCTCGCGGGCGTGAAGGTCATGAGCGTCTCGGTGGGCGCGGATCGCGAGGAGACCATCCTTCTCGAGAACCCCTTCACCGGCTAGGGCCAATGCCGATCAGTTAAGGGCCAAGGGATCGGAACGAATGGGCAATTTGGCGGCGCCGCTCGCATAGTTGCCTCGCAGGTCCGTGAGATCATCATACGGCGATCGCCGGGGAGGGCGATCGCATGGGTCTTGGTCTTCCGT
>DATKJV010000036.1:0-145737 GCA_035543235.1 Anaeromyxobacteraceae bacterium
ACGGAAGACCAAGACCCATGCGATCGCCCTCCCCGGCGATCGCCGTATGATGATCTCACGGACCTGCGAGGCAACTATGCGAGCGGCGCCGCCAAATTGCCCATTCGTTCCGATCCCTTGGCCCTTAACTGATCGGCATTGAGTCTAGCGGTCCGGCCGCTCCCGGACGGTCGCTCGCCTTCCCCCCCGGGTCGCTGGGAACGACACCATGGACGACAAGGTCGGGTCCGCCGGCCGCACCGAGGCTCCCGCACAGCCCGCAGAGGATCCCGCCCGCCGGCGGGCCCGGAGGATCCGGGTCGCCGCCGGGATCGCCGTCGCCGCGATCGGTCTCTTCGCCTGGTGGCTCTACGAGCGCCGCTACGAGGACACGGACGACGCCCAGGTGGACGGGAACATCGGCGCGGTGAGCCCGCGCGTGCCCGGCACGGTCGTCGCGGTCCACGTGGTCGACAACCAGGTGGTCCGCGCCGGCGACCTGCTCGTGGAGCTCGACCCGACCGACCTCGAGGTCGCGCTCGCGCAGGCCACCGCCGCCGTCGCCCAGGCCGAGGCGCAGCTCGCCGCGGAGCACCCGAGCGTCCCGATCACCGTCTCGAGCAACCGGGCGGCGCTCGAGACCGCCGACGCGGACGTGGAGTCGGCCCGGGGGGAGGAGGAGGCGGCGCGCCGCGACCTCGACCAGGCGGTGGCGAACGACGAGCTCGCCCAGCTGCAGCTGAAGCGGGGGAGGGAGCTCCTCCAGGGAGAGAGCATCTCGCAGGCCGACTACGACCAGCGCGCCGCCGCGGCCGCCGTGACCCGCGCGGCCGTGCTCGCCGTGCAGAAGCGGCTCGAGGTGCGCAAGGCGCGGCTCGAGTCGGCGGTGGCGCACCAGCAGGAGGTCCGCCAGAACGCCCCCCGCCAGCTCGTGGCCCGGGAGGCCTCCGTGGAGGTGCGAAGCGCCAACCTGGAGCTCGCCCGCGCGCAGCTCCGGCAGGCGCGCCTGAACCTCTCCTACGCCAAGGTCGTGGCCCCCGCCGACGGCATCGTGGGGCGCAAGTCCGTGAACGTCGGCGACCGGGTGCAGCCGGGGCAGGCGCTGCTCGCGCTCACCCAGACCGGCGACATCTGGGTGACGGCGAACTTCCGGGAGACCCAGGTGAAGCACATGCGGGTGGGGCAGCCCGTGGACGTCTCCGTCGACGCGCTCTCGCGGTCGTTCACGGGGACGGTGGAGAGCTTCGCCGGGGCCACCGGATCCCGCTACAGCCTGCTTCCGCCGGAGAACGCGTCGGGCAACTACGTGAAGGTCGTGCAGCGCATCCCGGTGCGCATCCGCCTCGACCCGGGGCAGCCGGAGGTGGACCGGCTGCGGCCCGGGATGTCGGTCGAGCCGAAGGTCAAGATCCGGTGACGGACCACCACCCGGAGGAGCAGGGCTTCACGGGCGGGCACAACCCGTGGGTCGTGGCGCTGACCGTCACGATCGCGACGTTCATGGAAGTGCTCGACACGAGCATCGCGAACGTCTCGCTCCCCCACATCGCCGGCAACCTCTCGGTGAGCCAGGACGAGAGCACCTGGGTGCTCACCTCCTACCTCGTGTCGAACGCCATCGTCCTCCCGGTGAGCGGCTGGTTCTCCACCCGCATCGGCCGCAAGCGCTTCTACATGAGCTGCGTGGTCGTCTTCACGCTGAGCTCGTTCCTCTGCGGCATCGCCCCGAACCTCGGGCTCCTCATCTTCTTCCGCGTCCTCCAGGGGGTGGGAGGCGGGGGGCTGCAGCCGAGCGAGCAGGCGATCCTGGCCGACACCTTCCCGCCCCGGAAGCGGGGCATGGCCTTCGCCATCTACGGCATGGCGGTCGTGCTCGCCCCGGCCATCGGGCCGACGCTCGGGGGCTACATCACCGACCACTTCAGCTGGCGCTGGGTGTTCCTCATCAACGTCCCGGTGGGCGTCCTCTCCCTGATCCTCACGAACCGCGTGGTCGTCGACCCGCCGCGGCTCGTCGAGGCGAAGAAGGGGCTCGGACCCATCGACACCATCGGCCTGGGCCTCGTGGCGGTGGGGCTCGGGTGCCTCGAGTACGTGCTCGACCGGGGCCAGGAGGACGACTGGTTCCACTCCTCCTCGATCACGGCCTTCAGCGTGGTCTCGGCCGCGGCGCTGGTCGCCTTCGTCGTCTGGGAGTGGCGCCAGCGCTACCCCATCGTCGACATCAAGCTCTTCAAGCTCCGCAGCTTCGCGGCGTCGGCCGTGATGATGCTGGTTCTCGGCATGGCGCTCTTCGGCAGCACGGTGCTGCTGCCCCAGTACATGCAGATCTGGATGGGCTACTCGGCCCAGCAGGCCGGGATGGCGCTCTCCCCGGGCGGGCTGACCGTGATTCTGCTCCTGCCGCTCGTCGGGCGCCTCGTGTCGAAGTACGACGCGCGCTGGCTCATCGCCTTCGGCTTCGCGGTGCTGTCTCTGTCGCTCCTCCACATGGCCTACACGATCTACCCGGGCATCGACTTCCGAACGGCCATGATGCTCCGCATCTACCAGTCGGTGGGGCTCGCGTTCCTGTTCGTCCCCATCAACACCATCTCGTACGCCGGCGTGCCCCCGTCCAAGAACAACCAGGTCGCCGGCATCGTGAACCTCGCGCGGAACATGGGCGGGGACATCGGCATCGCGCTCGTCACCACGCTCATCGCGCGCCGCTCCCAGGTGCACCAGGCGAACCTCGCCGCCCACCTGGACGCCGGCAGCCCCGCGCTCGCCGCCCAGCTCGCCGGGATCTCGCGCGCGCTCGAGCACGCGGGCTCGAGCTCCGTGGAGGCGGCGCGGCGCGCATACGGGGTCGTGTACCGCGAGCTCCTGCAGCAGGCGCAGACGCTCGCGTACCAGGACGTCCTCTTCGTCCTGGCCTGCTTCGCCGGCGCGATGGTGCCCATCGTCTTCCTGACGAGGCGCGTGCGCGGCGGCCGGGCCGTCGCCCACTGACGGGCTGCCGTCCCCGTTGCCAGATTGTCAGCCGCCTTCGGGCGGCCCGGGACAGTTTGTCCGGGGCGCGGGCAGCCGCGCCGCGGAACCCCGCGAGCCTCGGTGCGCTCGCTCCGGCACGCGCCTTGCTCCGCGGGATCGGCGAGGCATCGGCCTCGTCGATCCCCGGGAGGGAGACGGAGGGCGAACATGGAGAGCATTCCGGCAGCGGTCCGCATTCACGATTCGTCACTGTCGCGGGGGAGCCTCCCCGGGAAGCTCCCCTCGGAGCGCCTCGCCGCGCCCCACGTGCTCCTCGTCGACGACGACGAGGGGCTCCGCCAGGCGGTCGCGCGCGGCCTCGCCAAGGCGGGCTATCGCGTCTCGGTGGCCGCGGACGGGCGCGAGGCGCTCGAGCGCGTCCGCGAGGAGCGGCCGGACGCCGCCGTGCTGGACGTGCTCCTGCCCGACTCCGGCGGGCTCGGGCTCGCCGCGGAGATGCGGCGGATCCCGGGGCTCGGCGCGCTGCCCGTCCTGTTCGTCACCGCGCTCGCGCCGTCGGCGGTGGGAGACACGCTGTTCCCGTCCCCGGTCCTCTTCAAGCCGTTCAGCTACCGGCAGCTCGTCGCCGGCGTCCGCACGCTCCTCCGCGGCCGCTAGATCGGGGAGGGCCCGGGGCCACCGCCCTCGTGTGAAGATTCGTGAACCCCGGCGGGTCCGCGCCCCGGCGCCGGGCGCCGGTGGTATGCGTTCGGCGGAGGAGGCTCCAACCGGAGCTTGCCCGGCCCGCCGGGCGACGCCATGAGACATGCCGTGACGGGGTTCGACCGAGGACGCGCCGGCCGGGCTGCGGTGCTCGCCGCCCTCCTCCTCGCCGCCTGCAGGTCGGCGGGCGGACCCGCGCGGGAGCCCCCGGAGCCGCGGCCGCCGCAGGGGTGGAAGAGCACCTGCACGGTCACCTGCGCGGACGGAACGTCGGAGACGATCACCGCCCGCGTCGCCGGGGAGCGGATGCCGAACGACCTGCCGTGCGAGCTCGGCGATGCGTCCGTGCAGGAGGTCTGCCCGCCCGCGAGCCGACCGGCGAGGTCCTGCGGCGGGTGCAGCGCCTGGGTGGAGACTCGCTAGCGCCTGTCGCAACGGGACCGGTCGAGCTGCGACTCCGCCTCGTAGGTCACGGTGTAGCTCGTGCCCGCGCCGGCCGCTCCGGGGCGGCCCGTCGCCATCGAGACGTTGCGGATGCGCACGCGGTCGCCGACGGCCGCGAGCCACTCCTCGAACTCTTGCCGCGAGGCAAAGTGCTCGATGAAGATCCCCAAAACTTCCCCCGAACGGGGGTGATTCTAGGGACCACATGGGGTCCTCGCATTGACGGAGGTCATTCCGTGTCGCCCCCGGAAACGACTCTGGACGGGGGTTTGTCGTCCCCTCTTGGGAGGGTCTCGGGGCACACGGCGCGCCCGGCCCTTTTCTCGTGAAACTTGCCGCCAGTGCGGGTCCCGGCCGGTCGCCCGCACCCCTCGCGGCGCGCGGAAATGTTGCTGGAAGCGTCCCTTCGTCCGGGGATACTCTCCTCGGGAGCTTCGTACCGGACCGGGTTGGCCTGCGAGGGCCAAGGAGAGCGGTATGCGGGCCGAACGGCCCCCGCAAGGGCGGCGCCGTGCGCGCGGGGCAGGGAAGGTCGAGGAGGGGACCTCGGTCTTCATCTGTCCCGTGTGCGCCGAGCGCCTCGTTTCCGAGCGGGGCCTCGCTGCGCGCCCCTGTGCCCACGTCCTCCTCGTCCGCGACCGGTCCGGCCTCGCCTACTTCCGCGACGAGGGCGTGCGCTCGGCATGCGCCAAGGTGGCGCGCCACCTCGACCCCGGGGACCGGGACGCCCAGGCGTCGCTCCAGCGGAGCCTCGGTCCCCGTGCGGTGTTCTTCGACCTGCTCGAGGACGCGGCCGGCGCACCGGCGCTGACCCTCGCCATCGACCTCGGCGCGAGGCCCTGAGGGGTCTCCCCTACCAGAACGTCACGGCGAGCCCGCCGGGCGCGGGCACGATCGCGCCGGGCTCCGTCGCCTTTTTCCGCCCGTGGAACAGGTAGGGCACGGCGAAGCCCACGAGCCCCCCCGCCGCCGCGCCGACGAGCACGTCGGTGAAGTAGTGGGCGTCGGCCGCCATGCGCAGGTAGCCGACGAAGGCGGCGACCACGAACCCCGAGGCGCCGGCGATCCAGGCGCCGGGGTAGCCGCGCAGCGAAGCCACGGTGAGCGTGGCCGCGACGGTGGCGAAGGTGAACGACGTGTGTGCGGAGTAGAAGGACAGGTTCGCGACCGGCCCCTCGCCACCCGGGTTCGGGCCGTAGTAGGCCCAGGGGCGCTGCCGCGCCGCGATCTCCTTCACCGCCTGCGTGAGGACCTGCGAGATCGCGACGGCCTCGACGACGAGCAGCGCGTCGACGAGCCCGGCGGAGACGTCCCCGGCGGCGTTCGCGGAGAGCACCAGGTACCCGAGCATGGAGACCGGGATGACCGCGATCTCCAGCACGCCGGACGTCACGTCGGCCGCCTGGGGGTCGGCCCACAGCGTGGCGCCGTGCAGGCTCGCGTCGACGGGTCCCGGGACGCACCAGCGGCACGCCGCGGGCGTGAGCTGGGTCTCGAAGCCCGCGAGAAGCAGCGACGCGGCGATCGCCCCGCCGGCGACGGCGCCGTCCACGGCCAGGTCGTAGCGGATGGGCACGGGCGGCGCGAGGTCCGCAGGGGCCGCGCGGGCCGCGCACAGCGCCAGGGCCAGGGCGACGCCGCCCCGGGAACTCACGCCGACCGGCATACGGGCGCCGCCTCTTTCCCTAGTCGCCGCGCGAGGCCGCGAAGGCTCCGACGCGGCGGTCCGACGTGCCGATGTGCTCGACGAGCCAGAGGCGCAGGAGCCCGTCCACGGCCGCCACCACCGATGCGGAATCCCCCTCCGACTCGTATTGGCTCTTCACGGCGTCCAGCCGCCGGATGTAGTCGCGGTGCTCCTCGCGGTGCTCGGCGAGCCCGGGGTAGCCGAGCCTAGACATGAGCGCCTCCTCCTGGGCGAAGTGGAAGCGCACGTAGCTGTCCAGGTAGAGGAAGGCCCGCGTCAGGTTGGGCTCGCGGTCCCGGGAGCCCGAGGACGCGGCGACGAAGAACTGGCCCGCCCGGTCGAAGAGCTCCCGGTGCTGCCCGTCGATGGAGTCGTGGCCCACGGAGAGCGTTGGCGTCCACTCGAGCGGCGTCATCGTCACACCCACGTCCCCGCGCCCGCCCGCGAGGTTCCCTATCTGGGCCCGGCGCTGCCCCCGGCTCCCTGGCGGGTCACTTTGCACCAAACGCGCGCCGATTCAAAGAACGCCGCGCCCCCCCGGTCGCGGGAGGGGGCGGTCTGGGCGGATCGGCGGGTCGCCCCTAGCAACCCGGCTCGGGGCTCCGCCAGAGGCGAAAGCGCCCCTTTCGCCTGACGAAGCACAAGACGGGGGCGTACCGATAGCGGGCGGCGTGCACCTCCACGCACGGGCGGTCCCACGGTCCCTCGCCGACCCGGTCCCAGAACACGACCTCGAGGGTGCGGGGCCCGCCCCGCCGGAAGAGCTCCGAGAGCGAGACGGCCGGCGGCGCCAGGGGGTGGAGCTCGCGCAGGCGCGCGGTGTCGAGGAACGCAGCGCGCAGCCCGTCGCCCGGGGACGCGAGCCGCTCCTGCACCTCGGCCCGCGACGCCGTCGCCTCCATGCACCGGAGCCCCTCGTCCGCGACGAGCGCGAGGATCGCGGCGGCGTCGCCGCGGCCAGCGGCCGCGAGCAGGCTCCGCGCCGCCGCCTCGGCGCCGGCGCGCGCCTCGCCTTCCGAGGGCCGGGGCGCGGGGCCCGCCGCCCGCAGGGCGAGCGCCGCGGCGACGGCCCGGGCGACGGCCGCGGTCACTCGAACCTCAGCGCCTGGATGGGGTCGAGCTTCGAGGCCTTGTGCGCCGGGTAGAAGCCGAAGCCGACGCCCACCAGCGCACTGAATCCGACCGCGACGAGCACGACGTCCGGCCGGTAGACGACGCGCCATCCGAAGGCGTCGGCGAGCCGCCAGGCCGCGCCGAGCCCCAGCGCCACCCCGACAAGGCCACCCACGAGCGCAAGGGCGAGGGCCTCGACGAGGAACTGCATGCGGATGTCCCTCGGACGGGCGCCGACCGCCATCCTCAGCCCGATCTCCCGCGTCCGCTCGGTCACGCTCACGAGCATGATGTTCATGATGCCGATGCCCCCGACGGCGAGGGAGACGGTGGCGATGGAGGCGAGCAGCATCGTGAGCGTCCGGGTGCCCTCCTGCGACGCGGTCTGCAGCTCGGACAGGTTGCGGATCGAGAAGTCGTCGTCCGCGCCGGCGGCGAGCTTGTGGCGATCGCGGAGCAGCCCCTGGATCTGGTGCTCCGCCCGGGAGGTCGCGGCGGCGTCGACGGCGCCCACGATGAGGCTCCCGTTCATGTAGTTCTTCAGGCCGCCCTGGATCTTCTGGAGGTAGGTGGTCTGGGGCACGACCACGATGTCGTCGTAGTCCTGGCCGAAGGGCGACTGCCCCTTCTTGTCGAGGACCCCGATCACCACGAACGGGACGTTCTTCACCCGCACGACCTGGCCGATCGGGTCGGCGGCCGCCCCGAAGAGCTTGTCGACGACCGTCTGCCCGAGCACGGCCACCTTGTTCCCGCCGTCGACGTCCGACTGCGTGAGGAGGGCGCCCCGCGCGGCGGTCCAGGTGCGGACCTGGAAGTACTCGGGGGACGTCCCGATAGCGGCGGTGGTCCAGTTCTGCTCCTCGCTCAGCACCTGGACCGTGGCGCGCAGGACCGCCGCCGCGTAGCGGACGGTCGGCAGCTCGGTCTGGATGGCCCGCAGGTCCTCCCAGGTGATCGTCGGCTGGGTCCCGAAGCCGCCCATGGCCCCGCCGGAGGTGCTCGAGCCGGGGAGCACGATGAGCATGTTCGAGCCCATCGCGGCGAAGGTCTCCTCCACCCGGGCCTTGGCCCCGTCGCCGATGGCCACCATGGCGATGACCGCCGAGACCCCGATGACGACGCCGAGGGTGGTGAGGAACGAGCGCAGCTTGTTGCGTCCGAGTGCGCGCAGGGCCACCCGCAGCGTCTGGAGCCAGCTCACGCGCCGGCCCCCGCGCGTCGCGCCGCCGGGTCCCTCTCCCCTTCCATCGGCGCCATGTTACGACGGGTCGGGGCGGGGCGCCGCCTCGATCGGCAGCCGGTCAGGGCGCGCCCGGCGCCGCACCCGGTGGCGGGCCCTCCGCCCCGCCCGGCGCCGGACCCTGCGAGCGCTGCGCCGCGCCGAGCAGCGACCCCTCCGGGTCCCACCACCCGCCGCCGAGGGCGACGAACAGCGCGACGGTGTCCTGCAGGCGCTGGGCGCGCGCCTGGATGTAGTTGATGCGCGCCTGGTGGTACTGGGTGAAGGCCACGAGGACCTGCAGGTAGTTCGCGGTGCCTGCCTCGTAGTTGACGCGGACGAGCCGGAGCGCCTCCTCGGCGTCGGCGGCGGAGCGGGCCTGGGCGGCGAGCGCCCGGGCGTCGTTCTCGAGCGCCCGCAGCGCGTCGGCGACCTGCGTGAAGGCCTGGAGCACCGTCTGCCGGTAGCTCGCGAGCGCCTGGTCGTGGGCGTCCACCGCTGCCTGGCGCTTGTTGAGGAGGGTGCCCCCGTGGAACAGCGGTGCGGTGAGCCCGGCCCCGAAGCTCCAGAACGTCCCGTTCGGCGCGAACATGGAGGACAGGGTGGTGTTGTTGCCGCCCAGGCTCCCGGTGAGCGTGATGCTCGGGAGCAGCGCCGCGGTCGCCACGCCGATCTCGGCGCTCGCCTGGTGCAGCTGCGCCTCGGCGGCGAGGACGTCGGGGCGCTGCGACACGAGCTCGGAGGGAAGGCTCACCGGCAGCGAGGCGGGGAGCTTCAGGTCCGAGAAGGCCACTCGCGGCGCGGTCCACTCGGACGGCAGGTGGCCGGCGAGGGTCGCGAGCAGGTGCTCCGCCTGGACCTGCCGCTGGAGCAGCGGCGGAACGGTCGCCTCGGCCGCGTCGAGCTGGCTGCGGAGGCTGAGCGCGTTCACCCAAGGCACCGTCCCGGCCTCGGCCTGGGCCTCGGTGATGGACACCTGCTCCTTCTCGTCCCGGACGAGCTCCTCGGTGGCCCGGGCCTGTTCCGCGTACGCCGCCGCCGCGATGACTGTGTTCACCACGTTCCCGGTGAGGGTCAGGTAGGTGGCGACGGCCGTGGCCTTCTGGTAGTCGGCCTGCGCCTGCAGGCTCTCGACGGCTCGCCTCTGCCCGCCGAAGACGTCGAGGACGTAGGTGACGGTCCCGGACAGCGAGAACAGGTTGAACACGCTCGCCGGAGCGCCCGTCTCGCCGAACTTCACGAAGGTGGCCTTCTGCCGGGTGGCGGACGCGTCCAGGTCGGCCTGCGGGAAGAACACCCCGTAGCCGGCCCGGAGGTTCGCCTGGCTCGCGTGCAGGCTCGCGAGCGCGGCCTGCAGGGTCTGGTTGTCGCGGGCGGCGTCCTTCATCAGGGCGTCGAGCTGCGGCGACCCGAAGAGCCTCCACCAGTCTCCCACCACCTTCGCGCCGCGCTCGAGGCGCTGGGCCTGCCCCTCGGCCGCCACCGTGGACTCCGGGTCCTGGCCCTCCTCGTAGCGGTCGACCTTCGGGGCCTCGGGGCGCACGAAGTCCGGGCCCACCGCGCAGGAGGCGAGGTGGCCCGCCGCGAGGAGCCAGGGCAGGGGCGTGCCCGCCCTCCGCGACGCGCCCCGGCGGCGCTCACTTTTCGGCGATGTAGACATCCACGAGCTGTCCCGGGTAGACGGTGAAGCCGTCCGGCTTCTTGAAGCGGAAGATGAGGGGCAGGACGCGCACGTCGACGCGCTCCAGCCTCTGGTCCGAGAGCTCGATCTTCGGCGACACGTAGGGCTGGACGCGCACGAACTCGAGCGGCACGCTTTTGTCGGTGCCGCGCACGAACATCGTGGCCCGCGTAGGTCCGTCCGACGGCAGCCGGTGAACCAGGATCTCGTCCACGTAGGCCCGCACCTGCCCGTAGGCCTGGGGGGTCCCCATCACCACCACCGGCTGGTAGCCCTGGGTGTAGCTGTCGTACGCCCCCTGGCCGGAGACGTAGCTCCCCACCGCCACGTTCACCGCCAGGACCGGGCCGTCCGCCGGGGCGCGGACGGTGAACTTGGCGAGCAGCGCGGTCGACGAGGCGAGCGCCTTGGCGAGGGCCGTCACCTGGCTCTCCTGGTTCCGGATGTCGTAGATCCAGGCGCCGGCCTGGGTGAGCTCGAGCTGGCGCTCCGCCACCTTGAGGTTCGCCTCGGCGACCCGCATCGCGTTCTCCGCGCTGTCGAGGGTGTCCTTGCTCACCGACCGCGGCTCGAGCTGGTAGGACCGCAGCTGCTTCTCGTAGCTGTCCCGGGCCGTCTTCAGGCTCGCCCGGGCCGCCGCCGCCTGCGCCTTCGCCACCTCCAGGGTCTCCGGCCGCGGCTGCGCCCTCAGCTCCGCGAGCACCGCCTGTGCCGCCTCGAGCTGCGCCCGCTGCTGCTCGACGAGGCCCCGCTGGACCGAGTCCTCGATGGCGACGAGCGGCGCCCCGCGCTGCACCGCCTGCCCCTCGGAGGCGAGCACCTGGGTGACGACGCCGGCGACCTCCGGGAAGACGTTCACGTTGGCGCCGCTCGCCTGGTAGCTCTCCACCATCCCGTTCGCGTAGATGCCCTTCGGGTAGGGGTTCGAGGCCGGCGCGAAGGCCGGGGGCGGGAGCTTCGGCTCCTGGCCCGAGACGTACGCCGAGATCCCGCCTGCCACGACGCCCGCCAAGGCGAGCGCGAAGATGAGCCTATTCCGCACGGGCGTGTCCCTTCTCGAAGCCCTTCACCCTGCCGTCCTCCATCTTCATGATGCGGTCGGCGTACTCGAAGATGCGGCTGTCGTGGGTGACGAGGACGATGCACCTCTCCTCGGTCAGGATCTCCTTGCGCACGAACTCCACGATCCGCCGGCCGGTGTCGCCGTCGAGGGACGCGGTCGGCTCGTCGAAGACGAGCAGGTCGGGGTGCCCGGCGATGGCCCGGGCGATGGCCACGCGCTGCTGCTCCCCGCCCGACAGCTTCACCGGGGGCAGCTCCGCGCGGTCCTTGAGCCCGACGACGTCCAGGTAGCGCCGGGCCTCGTCCATGGCCTCGTCCCAGTCCATCTTCCGCATCACGAGCGACATGGCGGCGTTCTCGAGCGTCGTGAGGCGCGGGAACAGGTGGTAGTCCTGGAACACGAACCCGATCTTGTGGAGGCGGAAGTCGGCGAGGTCGTCGGGGGAGAGCGCCCAGATGTCCCGCCCCTCCACCTTCACCTCCCCCTCGGACGGCCGGAGGATCCCGGAGATCATGCTGAGGAGCGTGGTCTTCCCGCTGCCGCTCGGCCCCTCGATGTAGAGCATCTCCCCGAAGAAGGCCTCGAAGGTCACGTCCCGCACCGCGTGGGTCCGGGCCTCCCCCTCCCCGAACCACCGGTTGAGACCGCTCGCCTGGATCGCGGGCGACGCCATGGGCTCATCCCCGGAAGATCTCGAACGGCTCGATGCGGATCACCTTGCGGACGCCGATGAAGCTCGAGATGGCTGCGATGATGACCACGGTGACGAAGGCGGTGCCCAGGTTCGCGAGCGTGACGGTGGCGGCGTAGCTCGGCAGCCGGGCCTTGGCGGCGAGGATGGTGAGCGCCGCGAGCCCGATGCCCAGGCCGTAGGCCGTGAGCGCCGTGAACGTCGCCTGGAAGAGGATCATGGAGATGAGGACGCTCCCCTTCGCCCCGATGGCCTTCAGCGCCCCGAACTTCTCCAGGTTCTCGAGGATGAACGTGTAGAAGGTCTGCCCGGAGATCGAGAGGCCGACGATGAAGCTGATGACCGTCATGAGCAGCACGTTCGTCCCGAGCCCGGTCTGGTACTTGTAGAAGGTGGCGATCTTGTCCCGGAACTCCTCGGCGGTGAGCGCCTCGTACCCCAGGGCCCTCACGGCCCGCTGGATGCCGGGGATGGCCTCCCGGGAGGTGGGCTCGACGAGCACGAACGAGATCGTGAAGCGCATGGACGGGATGTACTGGATGGCCCGGCTGTAGGTCGTGTAGAGGGTCGGGATGCCGAAGAGGCCGCTGACCGCGACCTCGGCGATCCCGGTGATGACCGCCCGGTGGTCGTTCAGCTCGAACTCCGTCCCGAGCTTCGGGCGCCCAAGCTTCGGGTACTCCGAGTCCCGCACCACCGCGAAGGCGTTCTCGCCGTAGAGGTCCTCGACGCGCCCCTCGACCAGGTTCGGTCGCCCGAGCAGGCTCGCGTCGTCGAGCCCGATGACGGTCACCGCCTGGTAGGTGCCGTTGGCGAGCTTGACGAGCGCCGCGCTGGAGTAGAGCGGCACGGCGTATCGCACGCCGTTCGTGCTCCGCACCGCGTCGAGCACGTAGTCGGGCATGGGAATGCTGCTCGCCACGGTGTTCACGCCCGGGTCCATGACCCAGACCTTCGCGCCGACGTTGGTCACGGTCGAGGACGCCTTGCCGAGGACCCCGGCGAACATCGACGTCATCATCGTCATGAGGAACACCGCGAAGGTGATCCCCACGAGCAGGGCCGCGAACTTGGCCCTGTCGTTCACGATGAGCTTGTAGGCGACCCGGAGGATGCCCTTCAAAGCAAACGCCCCTGGGAGCCAGCGTCGCTCCCCCTCGTCCCGCGCCCCGTCCGCGGCGCGACTCGATTACACGCCTCCCGTCGGCGGGGCGCCACGCGCCAGATGGGGAGCGTCTCGCGCCCCCCGAACCCCTGGCCGGTCCAAGAGTTAAGCGAGCCGGCCCTCTCCGCGTCGCCTCAACCGTCCCGCCGCGCGTACCACGCCACGTGGGCCTCCTCCATCGGCACCCGCACCTCGGGATGGAACGGCACGATGCGCGGCGTGTAGTGCGAGGCCGGCCGGCCCGGTGGGGCGGACGCCCGGCAGATCCGGCCGTTCACCGCTCCCGGGATCTCCTCGCCCCACTCCATCGGGACGCGGACCGGCGCCTCGCCGGCCCGCAGGGGCTCCGCGTAGAGCTCGACCCGCAGCCGGTCGGCGGGGATTCCCCCGCCGAGCACCTGGGCCTCGACGCGGAGCCCGCCCTCGCCGTCCGCGACCCGCACCTCCCCGAAGCGGACCTCCTGCCACGACTCCGCCATCGCCGCGCTCCAGGCGGCGAGCTCGCGCGCGAGCGCCGCGCCGCCCGCCACCCGCCGCCGGTATCCCTCCGCGGCCGGCAGGTAGAGCCGCTCCAGGTACTCGCCGAGCATGCGGTTCGTGCTGAAGCGGGGGGTGAGGCGGGCCATGCTGGCCCGCATGCGGGCAACGAAGCCCCGCGGCACCCCCAGGGAATCGCGGTCGTAGAAGGCCGGGACCACCTCCTCCTCCAGGATGCGGTACAGCTCCCCGGCCTCCGCCCGGTCCCAGCCCGGGTCGGCGTGCTCCGCCCCGTCGCCGATCGCCCACCCCACGCCGGGCTCGAAGGCCTCGGCCCACCAGCCGTCGCGCTCGGACAGGTTCAGGCCGCCGTTCACGAGGAGCTTCATCCCGCTCGTGCCGCAGGCCTCGAAGGGACGGCGCGGCGTGTTGATCCACACGTCCACGCCCTCGACGAGCTTCTGGGCGATGGCGATGTCGTAGTCCTCGAGGACCACGGCCCGGGTGCGCATCGAGGGCTCCCGGACGAACGCCACCCAGGCCTCGAGCAGCCGCTTGCCCTCCTCGTCGGCCGGGTGCGCCTTTCCCGCCACGACGATCTGCACCGGGCGGCCGGGGAGGGAGAGGAGCCGGGAGAGGCGGGCGGGGTCCGCGAGCAGCAGGTTCGGCCGCTTGTAGGCCGCGAAGCGGCGGGCGAACCCGAGGGTGAGCGCATTCGGGTCGAGGACGTGCCTCGCCCGGGCCACCTCCTCGGGGTCGGCCCCGCGCTGGCCGAACTGCGTCGCGAGCCGCGACCGCGCGTAGCGGACGAGCTCCTGGCGCCCCGTGCCGCGGAAGGTCCAGAGCTCGGCATCGGGGACGGCCTCGATCGCCCGGGCGAGGCCCTCCGGCGCGCCGAGCCAGCGCTCCTTGCCGCACGCCTCGGTCCACAGCCCGTCGGCGGCCCGGGAGTCCCAGGACGGGACGTGCACGCCGTTCGTCACGTGGCCGACCGGCACCTCGGCGATCGGCCAGCCGGGGTACAGGTCCTTGAAGATCCCCCGGCTCACCTCCCCGTGCAGGTGGCTCACGCCGTTCGCGAGGCCGCAGGTCCGCATCGCGAGGTGCGCCATGGAGAGGGGCTCCGCGGCGCGGGAGGTGTCCCGGCGGCCGAGCGCGAGCAGCCGCTCCGGCCCGGGCGCGACGGCGCCGAGGAGCGGGCCCCGGAAGTACTTGTGGACGAGCGGCGGGGCGAACGCGTCGAAGCCGGCGGCGACGGGCGTGTGGGTCGTGAAGACGTTCCCGGCCCGCGTCGCCCACAGCGCCTCGTCGAACCCGACGCCGAGGCGCTCCGCGACCTCGGCGGCGCGGGCGAGCGGCGCGAAAGCGGCGTGCCCCTCGTTCAGGTGGCACACGTCGGGGTCGAACCCCATGGCGCGCAGGGCGCGCCACCCGCCGACGCCGAGGACGATCTCCTGCAGGAGCCTCGTCTCCGGCCCGTCGCCGTAGAGCTTCGCGGCGATGCCCCGGTCGAAGGGGCCGTTTCGCGGGTCGTTCGTGTCGAGCAGGAGCAGCGGGACGGCGCCCACGGTCGCGAGCCAGACCCGGAGCGAGAGCTCGCGTCCGGGGAGCGCGAGGCTCACCCGGAGCCAGGAGCCGTCGGGTCGCCGCGCCGGGCGCAGCGGCAGGCTGCCGGGGTCGTTGTAGGGGTAGGTCTCCTGCTGGCGCCCCTCGCCGTCGATCATCTGGTGGAAGTAGCCCTCCTGGTAGAGGAGCCCGACGCCGACCAGGGGAACGCCGAGGTCGCTGCCGCCCTTCAGGAAGTCGCCTGCGAGGATCCCGAGCCCTCCGGCGTACAGCGGCAGCGCCGCCCCGAGGCCGAACTCCATGCTGAAGTAGGCGATCGCGCCGAGCGCGGCGCCGCCGTGCTGCCTCGCGAACCACGTCCGGGCGCCCCGGTCCCGCTCGCGGTCGGCGACGAGGCGCGCGAGCTCGGCGCGGAAGGCCGGGTCCCGGGAGAGGGCCTCGAGGCGCGCGTCGGCCGTGCCCTGGAGCATGACCCAGGGGTTCTGGGTGCGCTCCCACGCGTCCGGGTCGACCGCCCGCCAGACGGCGTCGCCGCCGTGGCTCCACGTCCAGCGGAGGTCGAGGGCGAGCTCCGAGAGCACCTCGAGCCCCGAGGGGAGCGGCCTCGCGCGCGCCCATTCCTGGTCGGCCACGGTCCGATCGGAGCACCGGCCGGGCGCGGCCGGTAGGCCCCGTCGTGGCCGCCCCGCCCGGGGACTCCCCTCCGGCGGGGGCACCCGGGGGCGTCAGACGAGCGCGAGCTCGGTGGTGATGGCGATCGCGCCCCGGAGCGAGCGGTAGAGGGGGCAGCTGTCGGCGAACACGGCGTGCGCCCGCCTCGCCGCCTCGTGCTCTTCCGGCGCCGCCTTGAGCTCCATGCGGACGTGGATCCGGCGCAGCACGAGGACCCCGTCCTCGGTCTCCACCTCGCCCGTCACCCGGGCGACGAGTGCGTCGCCGGTCGCGGCGATCCGGCGCGCCTCCAGCGCGCCCCCGAAGGTCCCGACGAGTCAGCCCCCGGTCGCGCCGACGACGTAGTCGATGGTCGTCGCGTGGGGCTCGTAGGTCCCGGGGGCCCGCCCGTAGTGGGCGGCCACGGCGCCGTGGGTCCCGAAGAGCGCCGGCGCGGATTCGCCGGGGAGCCAGGCCTTCCGCAGCGAGCCCGGGAAGCGGCGGAGGACCACCTCGGAGCGGTAGGCGATCTCGGACATCCTCGGCCCTCCCTGCGAGTGCCTCGCCAGGCATCATAAGGGTCCGCCAGGCGCGCCGCGGGCCGACTCCCCGCGAGGGTAGGTGCGGCGCCGGGCGACCGCCGCCCACCCTGCGTCGACACGGCGCTGCCACACGAAGCGGGCCGAGGTGTGTCATGCTTGTGACCGTGGCGCCCCGGGCAGGGAGCGCCGGAGGTGAACATGGTCGCTTTCCTCGTCCTCCTCGTCCTCGTCGGCGCCGTGGCCTTCGCCGCGGTCTCCGTCTACAACGGGCTCGTCACCAAGCGGAACGGCTACCGAAACGCCTTCAGCCAGATCGACGTGCAGCTGAAGCGCCGCCACGACCTCATCCCCAACCTGGTCGAGACCGCGAAGGCGTACCTGAAGCACGAGCGCGAGACGCTCGAGGCGGTGGTCGCGGCCCGCAACGCGGCCTCCACCGCGTCGAAGATCGCGGCGGCGAACCCGGGCGACCCGCAGGCGATGCAGGGGCTGTCGGCCGCCGAGGGCGCGCTGTCGGGATCCCTCTCGCGCCTCCTGGCCGTCGCCGAGGCCTACCCCGATCTCAAGGCCAACCAGACCATGTCGCAGCTCATGGAGGAGCTCTCCTCCACGGAGAACCGCATCGCCTTCTCGCGCCAGGCCTACAACGACGCGGTGATGACCTACAACAACGCCCGCGAGACCTTCCCCGGGCTGCTGCTCGCCGGGAGCTTCCCCGCGGCCCAGTCCTTCGAGGTGGAGGCGCCGGCCGATCGCGAGGCGGTCAAGGTCTCCTTCTAGGCGAAGCGGCAGATGGCGCAGCCGGTCGCGCGGAGCACGCTCGACTTCTTCGACGCCCAGGCACGGGCGCGCCGGAAGACGGCGGTGCTCGTCGCCTCGTTCCTCCTCGCCTGGTTCGCCACCATCGCCCTCGCCGACCTGGGCCTCGCGGTCGTCGTCGGGATCGATCCGGCGACTCTCCTCCTCCCGGTCGCGGCGATCGTCTCCCTCGTCGTCCTCCTGGGGAGCACCTTCCACGCGCTCCGGCTCGCGGCCGGGGGCGGGGACGCCGTCGCCCGGATGCTCGGGGGGCGTCCCGTCGACCGGCAGACGTCGGACCCGGCGGAGAAGCGGCTCGTGAACGTCCTCGAGGAGATGTCCATCGCCGCCGGGCTGCCCGTGCCGCGCCTCTACGTCCTCGAGCGGGAGGAGGGGATCAACGCCTTCGCCGCCGGCTTCACGCCCGACCGGTCGGTCGTGGCCGTCACGCGAGGCGCGCTCAGGTCCCTCGACCGGGACGAGCTGCAGGGCGTCGTCGCCCACGAGCTCTCCCACATCCTGAACGCCGACACGCGCCTCTCCACCCGCCTCATGGCGCTCGTCGGAGGACTCACGGTCCTCGCGCTGGTGGGCCGGATCCTGCTCCGCGCCGAGGGCGGACGGGACGGCGGCCGCGGCCGGGCGGCGGCCGTGGGCGCGGGCCTGTGCTTCGTCGTCGCCGGCTCGGTCGGAGCCTTCTTCGGGCGGCTCATCCGCCTCGCCGTCTCGCGCCAGCGCGAGCTCCTGGCGGACGCCGCGGCCGTGCAGTTCACCCGCAACCCGGACGGGCTGGCGCGCGCCCTGCTGCGCATCGCGGCCCAAGGGTCGAAGATCTCGAACGCCCACGCCGTCGAGGCCTCGCACCTGTTCTTCGCCGACGGCGTCGGGGACTTCCTCTCGGGCCTCTTCGCCACCCATCCGCCCATCGAGGAGCGGATCCGGCGGCTCGCGCCGCACGGGCTCGGGCCGGCGCCGGCGGCCGAGGGGGCGGCTCCCGCCCCGGCCGCCGCGACCGCCGCCGGCGCGGTCGGCGCGGCGCCCGTCGCGCTCGCAGCCGCGGCCGTCGCCTCGGTCGGGCACCCCTCCCGGGAGCACGTCGAGCGCGCCGCCGACCAGCTCGCCGCCCTTCCGCCGGCCGCGGTCGCGGCCGCGCGGGAGCCCTTCGGCGCCCGGGCGCTGTGCCTGGGGCTCTTGCTCGACCGGGAGCCGGAGGTCCGGTCGCGCCAGCTCGGACGGCTCGCGGACCCCTCCACCGCCGCCGCGGTGGCCGGCCTCCTCGGCGCGGCGGACGCGGTGAAGGCGCGAGATCGGATGGCGCTGCTCGACCTCGCGCTGCCGGCCCTCGACCACCTGTCCCCGGCGCAGGCGTCGGCGCTCGCCGCAGACATGGCCTCGATCGCCCAGGCCGGCACGCGCCACACCGTCTTCGAGTGGGCGGCCCAGCGCGTCGTCCGCCGGCGGCTCGAGCCGCTCCTCGGCGGCCGGCCGGCCGCCCCGGTGCGCTCCCGCACGGTCGGGGACGTCGAGGTCGAGTGCCTCGAGATCCTCTCCTCGCTCGCCTGGGCCGGCGAGCGGGACCCCGCCCGCGCGCAGCGCGCGCTCGAGGCCGGGCTCCGGGCGCTCGGGGTGGCCGCGCCCTGGCGGCTGCTCCCGATCGGGAAGATCGACGCCGGCCGGCTCGACCACGCCCTCGCCCGCCTCGACGAGGCGAGCCCGCCGCTCAAGGCGCGGGTCCTCGCCGCGTGCGTGGCGTGCGCGCTCGCGGACGGACGGGTCACCGCCGCCGAGGGGGAGATCGTCCGCGCGGTGGCCGCCTCGCTCGGCTGCCCGGTGCCGCCGTTGCCGGAGGGAGGCCTCGCCTAGGCCGTCCTCCGGACGGCTCCCCGGCGGGCCGGGACCCGCCCCGCGAAGGGGTGCCCGCGCCGCCGCCGGTACGCCTCGAGGTACAGGTCCTCGTAGGCGTCCGCCGCCCGGTCCCACGAGAAGTCCCTCTCCATCCCGCGCTCCCGCATGCCCCGCACGTGCTGGGGGCGGTCGTAGTAGGTGGAGAGCGCCCAGCCGATGGCGTTCCCGAGGGCGTCCGGGGTGAGGTCGCGGAACAGGAACCCGGTCCCGGCGCCGGTCGCCTCGTCGTAGTTCTCGACGGTGTCGACGAGACCGCCGGTGGCGCGGACGATGGGCAGGGTCCCGTAGCGCATCGCGTACATCTGCGAGAGCCCGCACGGCTCGAACCGCGACGGCATGACGAGGAAGTCGGCGCCGGCGGTGATGCGGTGGGCGAGCGCGTTGTCGAAGCCCAGCCAGGCCTTGAAGCGGTCCGGCCGCCGCGCGGAGAGCGTGCCGAAGAAGTGCTCGGCGTCGCGGTCCCCGTTCCCGAGCAGGACGAACTGCGCGTTCCAGGAGAGCACCCGGTCGATGCAGCGGGCGAGCACGTCGAAGCCCTTCTGGTGCGTGAGCCGCCCCACGGCCGCGAAGAGCGCGACGCCGGGCTCGGCCGGCAGGCCGGCCTCGAGCTGCAGCTCGTTCTTGCAGGCCGCCTTGCCCTCGGGGTGCGAGGGCGAGAAGTGGGCCTTGATGTGCGGGTCGGTGGCGGGGTTCCAGTCGTCCACGTCGACGCCGTTCAGAACCCCGACGAGATCGCCGGAGCGGCTGCGCAGCACCCCGTCGAGGCCGCACCCGTGCTCGGACGTCTGGATCTCGCGCGCGTAAGTCGGGCTGACGGTGGAGAGCATCGTCGAGTGCACGAGGGCCGCCTTGGTGAGGTTCAGCGCGCCGTAGTGCTCGAACTCGGAGGAGTTGTAGTGCTCGCGGCCGAGGCCGGTCACGAACATGGCGCCGCCGTCCGTCACGCCCTGGTAGGCGAGGTTGTGGATGGTGTAGACGGTCGCCGCCCCGTGGAGCGACCGTGCCCACTCCACGGTGTTCACGTAGACCGGGGCGAGCGCGGTCTGCCAGTCGTGGGCGTGGAGGACGTCGGGGGTGAACCGGAGCGCCTTCGCGAGCTCGAGCGCCCCGCGCGACAGGAAGGTGAAGCGCTCCAGGTTGTCGCCGTACCCGTCGCCGGGCGGCCCATAGAGGAAGGGCCGGTCGAAGTACCGGTGGTACTCGAGGCAGTACACGGGCACGTCGCTCCCCGGCAGCCGCCCGAGGCGGACCCCGGCGCGCGCCGTTCCCCACCACATGGGGACCTGCAGGACGCCGTCGAGCCGGTCGAGCTCGTGCCAGTTCATCCCGGCGTAGAGCGGCATCACCACCCGCGCGTCGACGCCGCGGCGCTTCAGCGCCTTCGGGAGCGCGCCGACCACGTCGCCGAGCCCGCCGGTCTTCGCGAACGGCGAGACCTCGGACGAGATGAAGAGGACCTTGAGGGGCTCTGGTTTCGCCATGCTCGCCGCCCGGAACGGGACGCGGCCGCTCCGCTTCAGGTGGCGTAGATCCGGTAGTCCAGGTTGGGGAAGATGTTGTTCTTCGCCTCGAGGTCCGCGATGCGCCTCTCGTCGAGCCGGCCCTCCTTGAGGTCCCGGTAGAGTTCCGTGAACTGGACCACGTGCTCGTTGAAGCGCCTCGTCGCGTACGGGACCGTCGTCCCGGTCGTCATGATGAACGTCCAGTCGCTCGACTGGGCGAGGAGCAGCTCGCGGGCCGCCTGGTTGAGCGCGCGGCGCTCGAGCCCGCGCGCCGCCGGGTTGCGGCGGGCGAGGTCGGTCATCCTCTCGGCGGCGATGTGCAGGTGGCGGTAGGTCCAGGCGTTCGTCTCGTTGCACCAGTGCGAGGCGTAGCCCTTCGCCCCCCACGACGAGAGGCTCGGGGTGGCGAGCTGGTTCGTCGGGTGGCGCTCCAGGTAGTCGCCCGGCGTGATGGTCTCCACGGTGCTCTGGTCGAAGTGGAACTGCCGGAACACGTCGTTCAGGAACACCGGCCCCTCGTACCACCAGTGTCCGTAGAGCTCGGCGTCGTACGGGCTCACCACGAGCGGGGGGCGGTCCATCCGCGCGGCGAGCGCCTCGATCTGCCGCTCGCGGTTCCCGCGGAAGTGCGACGCGTGCAGGCCGGCGCGCGCCCGGGCCGCGTCGGGGTCGTAGACCCACTTGTCGTGGAGCTTCGCGTGCGTGATCGCGTGGTACTTGATCCCCGTGTACATCCGGATGCCGTCGGGGTGGACGTAGGGCCCGATGTACTCCATCGGCAGGTCGAAGCCGATGTCCCGGTAGAAGTCCCGGTACTGCGGGTCGCCGGGGTAGCCCTCCTTGGCGCTCCAGACCTGCTGCGACGACTCGGTGTCGCGCCCGAACGCCGCGACGCCCGTCGGACAGTAGAGCGGGGCGTAGACGCCGTAGGCGGGCTGGCGATCGGCGAGCAGGATGGCGTGCGTGTCGACGAGGAAGTAGCGGATCGCCGCCTCCCGGAGCAGCTCGTCCGCGCCCGGCACGTAACCGCACTCGCCGAGCCACATGCCCTTCGGCCGGCGGCCGAAGTGCTGCTCGTAGAGGTCCGCCGCGACGTGCACCTGGGCGCGCAGGGCCGCCCAGTTGCGGTCGAGCATCGGGAAGAACCCGTGCGTGGCGGTCGAGGTGATGACCTCCACGCGGCCGGCCTCCTGCAGGCGCCGGAAGGCACGCACCAGGTTCCCCTCGTGCGAGCGCCAGGTGTGGCGCAGGCTGTGGAAGCGGTCCCAGTACATCTGGGCGAGCCGCTGGTATTGAGGCTCGGGCTTCGTCCGCTCGAGCTCCTTGCCGGCGAGCTCGATGAGCTTGTCGAGGTGGGAGGCGTACCTCTCCTTCAGGAGGTCGTCCGCCAGCATCGTGATGAGCGGCGCCGAGAGCGACACCGTCACCCGGTAGGGGACCTGATCCGCCAGGAGCCCCTCGAACACCTGGAGGAGCGGCAGGTACGTGCCGGTGATGGCCTCGTACAGCCACTGCTCCTCCATCACGGTCGGGTCTTCCGGGTGGCGCACGAACGGCAGGTGCGCGTGCAGGACGAGGGCGAAGTACCCCTTGGGCATGTCCGTCACTCCTCGTCCTTCGGGTAGGCGCTCTGCTCGCTCGCGCCGAGGCGGCCCTCGCTTCCGCCGAGGCGCCGCTCGCTCCCGCCGAGCCGTTCGCTCGCGCCCCCGAGGACGCGCTCGCTCGCCCCGCCCAGCCGGACCTCGCTCGCGCCGAGGAGGCGCCGCTCGCTGGCTCCGGCGGCCGCCCACCGGCTCGCCCCCGCGAACAGGACCTCGCTCGCGCCTCGCAGCCGGAGCTCGCTCGCCCCGAGGCGCCACACCTCGCTCGCCCCGCCGAGGCGCAGCTCGCTCGCGCCGAGCCACCGCCGCTCGCTCGCCCCGAGGTGCTCGGAGGCCCCGACCGGGCGGAGCTCGCCAGGCCGTCCCGGACCGCGGATCTCGGCGCCGCTCTCGCTCACCCAGGACCGGTACATCTCCCAGCGGGCGAGCACCTGGCGCTCCTGGCGCGCGCCGAGGTTGCGGATCACCACCTGCCAGGGGCCGTAGACCACGTGGGTGACGCCGCCCAGGCGGAAGGCGTACGCCGGGCCGCGCCACTCCTCGCGCGTCGGCGGGTCGACCTCGACGGGGTAGCTGAAGGGACCGGCCTCCCACGTCGTCCTCGTCACCGGGCCCTGCCACTCGGTGCGGCCGTGGAGCTCGTACCAGCCCTCCCCGCCGGCCTCCTTCCACTCCACCCGCTCCCAGCCCTCCTGCAGCAGCTCGGCGATGCGCGCCTCGCGGTCGGCGACCGACTCGTGGATCCGCCACAGCGCGATGGGCGCGAACGGCGGCGGCGGCTCCCCGCCGCCCGGCGGCCCACCCGGGATGAAGGGCGTGCCGGTCCCGGCGCCCTGCACCTCGCCGGTCGCGGGCACGACCGTGAGCCACTCCGGCTCCTCCCACGCCGCCGCCTCCTTGCGCGGGAAGTCCACGCGCCCGGAGCGGGCGATCTTCACGAAGTAGCCCTCCGAGGACTTGAGCCCGATCTCGACGTACGCCGTGGAGGTGGGCTTGCCGATCGCGAAGAACCACTGGCGGTCCGAGCGGTCCACCCGCTCGTCGAAGTAGCTGTGGGCGTTCGTGCCGTCGAAGAGGACGCCCGTCGTGTCGTAGACCCGCACGTTGAGCCACGCGCCCGGCCCGCCGGGACCGAGCGCCGCGCGCGTGCGGTCGATCGCCGGATCGGTGACCTCCCAGTAGACGAAGAGCCGGTCCGGGTCCACGGCAGCGGCCACGACCCGGTCCTGCCCGTAGCCCCACGGGATGTGCTCGACCGGCTTCTCGGCCTTACCGGCCGGGCCGAGGTCCAGCTTCGCGGTGGCCGAGGGATCCTCGCCCGCGCGCAGCGCCCGCTCCTCGGCCGTTCCGCCCTTGGGCGCGGCGGGCCGTGCCCGCTTCCCCGCCGCCGAGGGCTTCGCTCCCGCCTTGGCGGCCGGGGCCTTCCCCGCCGCCTTCGCGGGCCGAGCGCCCTTCGCCGCCTTGCCCTTCGCGGCCGGAGGTCGGCTCGGGCCCTTCTCCGCCCGGGCGAGCTCCCGGATCCCGGCGAGCACGCGCTCGGCAAGGGCGTCCTTCGAGAGCTTCGAGACCCCCTTCAGGCCGAGCGCCCCCGCGACCGCGAGGAGCTCGTCCTTCGACCTCTTCCGGACTGCGTCCAGGCGCAGCGCGGCGAGACCCGCCAGGCTTCGCGCCGCCGTCCCCAACAATCCCGCGATTTCGCTCAGTCGCACGGGGCAGAGAATACGCGTAGCCGGCGCCGAGCGAAGCTGAATTCGGTGCCGCCGAACGCCCCAAATGGTCCGCCCCGCGCCACGCGCCCCCGGCGTCGTTCACCGGGGGCGCCCGCGGAGGCGCACCCGGAGAGGCTCCACCCGGAGGATCCGCATGTCGTCGAGGAGCGGCTCCATCGGGCGCCACACCGCGGCCACGGCCGGCGCGTCGTGCGCGTCGGCGGAGGCGTCCTCGTCCCTCCACTCGAACATCTCGAGGAGGTGGAGGCGGCCGTCGCGCTTGTCGCGCGCCCGCCAGAGCCGGGCGGGGCTCGAGGAGGCGAGCCCCGCCGCCCGGAGCGTCGGCCAGTGGCGCTCGAGCAGCGCCACGAGGCGTCGCTCGCAGCCTTTTCTCGGCGTGTACTGGACGAGCACCGCGACCGGCCCGGACCTCCGTGCGCGCCGCGAGCGCCCGCTCGGCGCCGCCCTCACCGCGCCCCCGCGGCGAACCGGGCGAGCAGCTCGCGCGCGCTCCCGTCCGGGCTGCACCCGCCGTGCCCGGCGCAGACGCGCCGGACCG
The DNA here is from genome assembly GCA_035543235.1 of Anaeromyxobacteraceae bacterium. GTDB lineage: Bacteria > Myxococcota > Myxococcia > Myxococcales > Anaeromyxobacteraceae > DATJZG01. Next base: position 24,034 of record DATKJV010000036.1, read on the forward strand.
GGACGCCCGAGAGCTCTTCGGCGAGCGCCGCCACCGAGCGGAGGTTGCGGTCCGGGTCGTCGCTGAGGAGCCGCGGGGCCTCCACGAGCCGCCCCTCTTCGTAGGAGACGACGTCCCCGACGAAGAGGACGCCGTGAACGAGGTAGGCGGTGGAGCCGCGGCTGTGGCCGGGCACCGGCAGGGCGCGCGCCTCCTCGCCCCCGCCGAGCGCGATCCGCCTCTCTCCCGCGATGGCGTCGTCGATCCGGGGTGCGCCGTGGGGCCACAGCCTGGCGAGCAGCGGCGCGAGTCCCCTCCGCTCTCCGTCGGCCGTCGCCGCCATCCCGACGTCGCCCTGGCCGGCGTGCACGCGCGCGTTCGGCACCGCCGCGGCGCCGGCGGTGTGGTCGGTGTGGCCGTGCGTGAGCAGGAGGTCGGTCACCTCCACGCGGGTCGCTCCGAGCGCCCGGAGCGCCGCGTCGATGGGCCGCCCCTTCGCGTCCGCCCCGGCGTCGACCAGGACCGCGCCGCCCGCCGTGCGGATCGCGTAGAGAAAGGCGCCCGCGCCCTTCTCGGCGACGAGCCCGGGCTCGACGAGGAGCGGGCGCGTCACCGTGCCCCGCCGGGACGCGAGGTAGACGGCGCCACCCCCGGCGCCGACGACGGCGGCGAGGAGGAGCCCGACGAGGGCCTGGCCGAAGAACCGCACCCTTGGGCGAACGCTAGCACGGGCGTTCCCGCCGCGGGGGAGCGAGCACGAAGCGCCCGCTGCGACTAGGAAGATGGGCCATGCCGGCGATCGTCGCGGTCCGGGACCTCGTGTTCCGCTCCAAGATCCTCTCCGCCGCCGAGCGCATCGGGGCCTCCGTTCGGCTCGCGCCTCGCGGCACCCCGCTCGAGGAAGCGGCCCGGACGCTCGGCCCCGGCCTCCTCGTCGTCGACCTCACCGAGCCGGGCGTCGTCGATCAGGTGGCCGCGGCGAAGACCGCGGGCGCCACCCGCGTGGTCGGATTCCTCGGCCACCTGCAGGAGGACCTCATGGAAGCGGCGCGGCGGGCCGGGGTCGACGAGGTCCTCACCCGCGGCGAGTTCGTGCGGCGGCTCGAGGGACTGCTCCGGGAGGCGCCCCCGTAGGGCGCGGCGCTCACGGCCAGAACACCGCCTGGCAGGACGGCGACAGCTGGTTCCGCTGGGAGAGGAGGCAGGTGAGTACCGCTCCGTCGCCCGGCGGGAGCCCCGGGCACAGGCGCGCCACGTCGCCGGCGCAGCCCGCCCGGAACTCGCTCACGCGCGTCAGCGCGTCCTTGCACGAGGACGAGAGCGAGTCCCGGTGGGACATGAGGCAGGAGAAGAGCCGCCCCTGGCCGGCGGGCACGCCCTGGCACCAGCTGAACGTGTCCGCCTGGCAGTCGAGCGCCACGTCGTACGCCCGCTGCGCCGACCACTCGATGAGCTTCCGGCAGCCGTCCGAGAGGTCGTTCCAGTTGCTCTTCAGGCAGTAGAAGACGCGCCCGGCGCCGGGCGGGATCCCGGCGCAGAGGCGCTGGGCGTCCGCGGCGCACGGCTCCTGCGCGCGGACGGGCCCGCCGAGTCCGAGAAGGCTCGCCGCCGCGACGGCCGCGACCTTTGCCGGAAGCTTCGCCATGGCTCGACCCCCTTCGGGCCGGAGTATACGGGTTTCCCCGCGCCGCCGCCCGGCGGCCGTCCCACGCTGACGGGTCTCGCCCCGGCGCGGCGCCCGGCTACCCTACGGCCATGGGGGTCCCTGCGCCGTGAACCGCGTCGCCTACGCATACCGGCGCGCGCGCCAGCAGCTGCGCCACCTGCGCGGCCACTTCGAGCTCGACGGGCGCGGGAACCGCGTCACCCGGCGCACCGACTTCTCGCGCTGCCAGAACCCGGTCCTCCTGCTCTACGGCGTCTTCGCCACCCGCCGGACGCTCGACGTCCTGGAGCGGCGGCTGCGCCGCGACGGCTACTGCGTCTTCTCGCTCGACCTCTCCGCGCCGGGGCGCGTCTTCGACACGCGCGGGATCCCGGAGCTCGCCGAGCTGGTCCGCGCCAAGGTGGAGCGCATGTACGCCCGCTACCCCGGCATGGGACCGCTCTCGATCGTCGGGCACTCGAAGGGCGGCCTCATCGGCGCGTACTACGTGAAGCGCCTGGGCGGCGATCGTCGCACCCGTGCGCTCGTGACCCTCGGCACGCCCCACAACGGCACGAAGAGCACGTGGGTGGCGCTGCCCATGGCGGTACTCGACCGCTCCATCCTCCAGATGCTCCCCGGCAGCTCCTTCGTGCGGCGCCTGCAGGCGGGGCCCTGGCCGCCAGGGGTGCGCCTCACCTCGATCTACTCCACCTACGATCGCCTGACGGTGCACCCGGCCGCGGTCCTCGACCCGCGGGGAAACCCGCTCGTCCACAACGTGCAGGCGAACGCCTCGCACCGGGGCTTCCTCGTGCGCAAGGGCGTCTACGACGCCGTCCTGCACGAGCTCCGCCTGGCGCAGGCCGGAGCGGTCCCGGCCCACGCCTCCGTGTCCGAGGCGGTTCCCTAGGGTCGGCGCTTCGGCGGCTCCGCGCCGGGGAGCGCGAGCGCGTCCAGGATCTCGCGCGCCTTCGCCTGCAGCTTCCGCTCGTTCTCCGGACCCATGCGGAGGATCTGCTTCTCCACGGGCCCGAGCACCTCGAGGCGCGGGTCGGCGAAGGCGTACGGACCGCCCGGGTCTCCCTCCACGCGGAGGTCCCCGTCGGGCACCGGGACCGACGCGATCCGGACGAGCGCCCGGGCCGTGACCCTGTCGAAGGAGGCGCCCGGGTAGCCGAGCTCCCGGTACGCCGCCTCGAGGACCGCGTGCGCCTCCCGGTAGGCCGCCGCGAGCGCCTTCGCGTCGACGGAGGCCACGGCGTCCGCGAACTCGTCGAAGCGGCGGTACGACGCGGGGGCGATGGCGGTCGTCTTGCCGTGCGTGACGACCGCGAAGGGCCGGGCGAGCGCGAGGAATCCGAGCTGGCGGCGCGGCGAGACTCCCTCGGCGAGGTTGTCGGTGACGACCACCCAACGCCGCACGACGTCGCCCTGCGCCGCCCAGGACCGGAACGCCGGGTTCGCGGAAACCGCCTCGAGCAGCGCCTTGAGCCGCGCGGCGTCGAGGACGGGCGGCGGCCCGGGCGGAGGAGAAGGCGCCGGTGCCGACGGCGCGGCGGCCTTCTCCGCGACGGCCGGCGCCGGAGGGGCGGGCCGCCGGTAGTAGTAGAGGAGCGCGCCGACGGCGACGACGAAGAGCACCACCATCCCGAACGCGACGGCGGTGGTGTTCCTCTTCGGCGGCCTCGGCTCGTCTGGGTTCTCGAGCATCGCTTCCTCCCGGTGACGTCCTCTCTTCGCACGAACGGGCGGCGAGGGTCGGCGATTTCCGCTCCCCGCTCCCTCCGGGTTCCTCCGGTCCGGGCGGCCTGCCACCCAAAGGGGGCGGGCGCGGGAGCGAACTTCATTCCCTCCACCGGGAGGAGTATGGGTGGCCGCCTGCGGGGGCGAGAAACCATGAAGCAAGGCGACCGGCCGACACAGGAGCCGGAGGCGAAGGAGGCGCGTGCCTGCGCCCGCTACCGGCGGCGCTACCGCGTGCTCCTCACCGGCCACCCGTCCGCGTTCACCGTCGACGTGGGCGCGGGGGGCTTCTGCACCGAGCTCATGCGGGTGCTCCCCCCGGGCACGCCCGTCGCGGGTTCGCTGCACGTGAAGGGGGCGGAGGTGTCGTTCGCGGGGCGCGTCGCATGGGCCCGGCCCGGCGAGGCGCGGATGAACCTGCGCGGACGGATGGGGGTGAGCTTCACCCGCGTCCAGGACGGCTTCGAGAGGCTCGTCGAGACGCCGTAGGAGCGCCCGGCCCTACCCGGCGGCGCCCACGTACCGGGCCACGTCCCCCCAGACCCGCTCGAACTGGGCGCGGTCGAAGCCGGTCCCGGACGCCATCCAGTCGAAGTGCGGCGGCACGTGCCGCGGCGCGTGGAAGTGACCGATGATGTCGTGGTGGTCCGCCCATGCGGCGGCCACGGGATCGCCCCAGACCTGGCTCAGCGTGGGAACGATCCCGTCGTTCGCGTCGGGGCCCGGGATGCGGCCGTAGGCGCGCCGGAGCACTGCTGCGTGGGCCGTGTTGAGCCGCGGCTGGAAGCCCGAGGGCATGCCGGAGGAGAAGCGGTAGAGCGCCACGAAGAGCGCGTGGGTGGCCTGGGCGTAGGCGTCCAGGCCGGCGCGCCAGAAGGAGCCGAGCCCGGGCGCTCGCGCCCGGGTGGCGACGAACCCGTAGCGGACCTCCGGGCGGTCGCTCGTCGATGCGTTGAAGAGGTCCATGCCGGCCGGAGAGATCTGGGCGACGAGCCCTTGGTCCCCGCGGACGCCCGAGAGGAAGCCCTCCACCGCCCGGCGGCGGTCCGCCTCGAAGTCGCCGAGGAGCTCGACCGCGATCTGCTCGAGGACGCCCTGCGGGACCTTCCCGGGGCGGCGCAGGAGGCGCGCGAGCCGCAGCGTCGCCGAGATCGGCAGCCGCCCGGTCCGCAGGACGTGGATGGTGACGAGCGACAGGACCCGGAGCACCTCCTGCCCGAGCATGCCCCCGAAGAACTGCGCGAGCGGCGTCCCGTGGTGCGGGGTCGCCACCGTGACCACGGCCCTCGTGCTCGCGGCCACGCGTTCCGGGTCGGCGGGCGTGGGAAGGGTCACCCCCGGGCTCACCACCAGGCGGGCGTCGAGCCCCCCGCTCGAGTGGCCGACGATGCTCACCACCCCGGGAGAGGCGTCGAGCAGGGCGGAGATCGCCTCGCAGAGGAGCGCCGCCCGGCGCGGCAGAGAGGCGGTGGGCTCGGTCCGCACCACGCGGACCTCGCCGTCGATGCCGTGGCCCGGCCCCACCTCCGAGAGGACGTCCTTCGCGTGGCCGAAGTACGCGAAGTCGCCGAGGTTCGCGAACCCGAAGAACCCCGGCACGAGCACGACGTGGTGACGGCGCGCCACGGCCGGAGTGTACGCCCCGCCGCCCGACGGCGGGCGTCACGGAAGGGAAATCGGGGGCCGTGCGCCTAGAGCGTCTGCGGCGCGCCCTGGTCGAAGACCTCCACCTCATCCGGGACCGCGTCGAGAGGCGGGTGGCCGGCCGGGAGGCGGTGGAGCCCGTCGACGGGCGGGTGGCCCGGGGGCAGGCCCGGCGTGACGACGACCGGCGGATGGCCCGGCGGCAGTCCGGGGACGAGCGCCACCGGCGGGTGGCCCGGGGGCAGGCCGTCGCACGGCACCGGCGGGTGCCCCGGGGGCAGGTCCGCGCAGGAGAGGGGCGTCGCGCCCCGCTCGCCGCAGTCGCCGGCGAGCGCCGCCGGCGCGAGGGCGACGGCAAGCCCCGCGGCGAGAAGCGCGGACACGGCGCCCGTGCCGGTCCCCAGCGCCTTCGTCCCTCGTCGTTCCGTCGTCGCCATGGCCTCTCCTCCTCCTCGCCACCGGGCGCGGCCCGGGATGTGAAGTCATGAAGTCCACTACTCGGCGCGGGGGGGCGGTGCACGGCGACGATGGGCTCCGTCCGGCGCATGCGGGCAAAGCCCACGAGGTGGCAGCGGAGCGCCCTCCCTCCCACCCCGGACGGGGTGTCCCCGGAGGCGGCGGGCTCCCTCAGCGCCGCGCGCCCGCGTGCCGATGAGCCGCTCGTGGGCGACTCCGAGGTCATCCTGGGCATCGACCTGGGCACGACCTATTCCACCGCGGCTGCGCTCCTCGGGGGCCGGGTCCACTACGCCCTCGACAGCCGGGGCGAGCCCTGCATCCCGAGCGTCGTCCACTTCCCGAAGTCCGGCCCTCCGGTCGTCGGCGCCGAGGCCGACAAGCTAAGGGCCACCGACCCGGAGAACACGGTGTTCGGGGTGAAGCGGCTCATCGGTCGCTCCGCCGACTCCCCGGCGGCGCGGCTGCTCGACGCCTGCTCCGCCTTCCGCATCAAGGCGCAGCCCGGGGGCGAGGCGGCGGTCGTGGTCCGGGGCGTCGAGCGGCCGGCGAGCGAGATCGGGGCGATTTTGCTGCGCCACCTGCGGGAGCGAGCCGAGGCGCGCTTCCAGCGACGCATCGGCAAGGCGGTGTGCACGGTCCCGGTGACCGCGACGCCCGCCGTCCGCGACGCCATGGTCCGCTGCGGCCGCATGGCCGGGCTGGAGGTGGTCCGCATCGTCTCGGAACCCTGCGCCGGCGCCGTGGCCCGCGGGACCGACGCCGGGGCCGGCCGGCCGCTTCTCGTCTACGACTTCGGGGGCGGGACCTTCGACGCCACGATCGTGCAGCGCTTCGGCGGCGAGCTCCGCGTGCTCGCCTCGGCCGGGGACGACTGCCTGGGGGGCGACGACCTCGACCTCGCCTTCGCCCACTACGTGGCGAGCGCGGTGTACCAGTCCGCGAAGAAGGACGTGACCCGGGACGCGGTCCTCTGGGACCGCCTGCAGCGCGCCTGCGAGCGCGTGAAGCGGGCGCTCTCCGGGGCGCAGGAGGCGCGCCTCACCGTCCCCGACGCCTTCGTGTCCGCGGGCCGCGAGCACCGCATCGACTACTCCGTGAGGCGCCAGCAGCTCCAGCCCGTCTGGGCCGAGCTCGTCGAGCGCTCCATCGAGACCTGCAAGCAGGCGCTCGCCGAGGCGCGGCTCGACGCCGGAGGCCTGGGCTCGGTGCTCCTCATCGGCGGGACGAGCTTCGTCTCCCAGGTGCGCGCCCGCGTGGCGGAGGCCTTCGGCCTGCCCTGCGTGCTCGAGGACGAGCCCCAGACGGCGGTGGCGCGCGGCGCGGCGCTGCTCGCCGCGCACCCGTCGCTGCTCGCCGCCTGAGCGAGCGACCGGTCGCGGGCCGGGCGGAGCGGAGCTATGCTCCGGGCCGGAGGCGCGCATGGAGCGACGAAGGCTCGGGACGCAGGGGCTCGTGGTGTCGGCGATGGGCCTCGGCTGCATGGGGATGAGCGAGTTCTACGGGCCCGGCGACGAGGCGGAGTCGATCGCCACGATCCACCGCGCCCTCGATCTCGGGGTGAGCCTCCTCGACACCGCCGACATGTACGGCCCGTTCAAGAACGAGGAGCTCGTCGGCCGGGCCATCCGCGACCGGCGCGACCGGGTCGTGCTCGCCACCAAGTTCGGCAACCAGCGCGGCGAGGACGGGAGCTTCCTCGGGGTGAACGGCAGGCCCGAGTACGTGCGGCGCGCCTGCGAGGCGTCGCTCCGGAGGCTCGGCGTCGCGGCGATCGACCTCTACTACCAGCACCGCGTGGACCCGGCGGTGCCCATCGAGGAGACCGTCGGCGAGATGGCGCGGCTCGTCGCCGAGGGCAAGGTTCGCTACCTCGGGCTCTCGGAGGCCGGGGCGGCCACGATCCGGCGAGCGCACGCCGTCCACCCCATCTCCGCCCTGCAGACCGAGTACTCCCTGTGGTCGCGCGACGTGGAGGACGAGATCCTGCCCGCCGTCCGCGCGCTGGGCATCGGGTTCGTCGCCTACAGCCCGCTCGGCCGGGGCTTCCTGACCGGGCGGTTCCGGAGGCCCGAGGACATCCCCGACGGGGACTACCGCCGGAACTCGCCGCGGTTCCAGGGCGAGAACTTCGCCGCGAACCTGCGCCTCGCCGACGCCGTCCGCGAGATGGCCGCGGCGAAGGGGATCGAGCCCTCGCAGCTCGCGCTCGCCTGGGTGCTCGCGCGCGGCCCCGACGTGGTCCCCATCCCCGGGACGAAGCGGCTGCGGTACCTCGAGGAGAACGTGCGCGCGGCGAGCGTGGCCCTGTCGGCCGCGGACCTGACGCGCCTCGACCGCCTCCTGCCGAAGGGCGCCGCCGCCGGCGAGCGCTACGACGCCGCGCGCATGAGGATGCTGAACCTCTAGCGGGGTGCTCCGGGCGCGGCCCCCGCGAAGATCTCGGCGAAGAAGTCCTGCATCGCCTTCCACGATCGGCGGTCGGCGGCCGCGTTGTAGGCGGCGCCCTTCGAGTTGTCGCTCCCCGCGTCGGGGATGGTGAAGCTGTGGACCGCCCCCCCGTACTTCACGAGCTGCCAGTCGACGCCGCCCTGGCGCATCTCCTCCTCGAAGGCCCGGACCTTGTCCTCGGGCACGAAGGGGTCGTCGGCGCCGTGGAGGACGAGGACCCTGGCCCGGATGTTCTTCCCGTCGGATGGGGTCGGGGAGTCGAGGCCCCCGTGGAAGCTCACCACGCCGAGCACGTCGGCCCCGGAGCGGGCGAGCTCGATCACGGCCGTTCCCCCGAAGCAGAAGCCGATCGCGGCGATCGAGCCGGGGAGGACGTTCGGCTGCTTGCGGAGCTCGGCGAGCGCGGCCCGGACCCGCGAGCGGAAGAGCCGGCGGTCGTTGCGGTAGACGGAGGCCGTGGCGCTCGCCTCCTTCGGGTTGGCGGGGCGCACCCCCTTGCCGTACACGTCGGCGGCGAAGGCGACGTAGCCCATGGCGGCGAGCTCGTCGGCGCGGCGCCGGACGTACGGTCCCACCCCGGTCCAGTCGTGCACGACGAGCACGCCGGGCCTCTTCGCCGGGCCCTTCGTGTCGTAGGCCAGGTAGCCCTCGAGGACGGTCTCGCCGTCCCGGTACTCCACCACCCTCCCCTCCACCTCGGCGCTCGCGGAGACGGAGGCGAGCAGCCCCAAGGCCACCGCGGCACTTCGCGTCGGAACGCTCATCGTCCCATCCCTCCTCGTCGGAGCCCGTCTCCTAGGCGGGCCGCGCCGGGACGGCAACCCCGGCCGGATGCCGCACCGCGCCATCGGGCCTCCGGGCCGGCCCGCCTTGCGCCAGGTCAGGAGGCACCCCGTCGCCGTGCGCTATCAATGGCAGGCCGTCTCCTTCGAGGACCGGGCGGCCCGCGAGCACCGAGGAGGCTCCATGAGCAGGAAGGGCTGGGTCGTCACCTTCGCCGGCGTTGGCCTCAACCTCGCGCTCGGGATCCTCTACGCCTGGAGCGTCTTCTCGAAGCAGCTCACCGAGTCCGTGGAGAAGGGCGGCTTCGGCTGGTCCCGGACCGAGGCCACGCTCCCCTACACGATCGCCATCGCCTGCTTCGCGCTCATGATGATCCCGGCGGGGCGGCTGCAGGACCGGCTCGGGCCCCGAGCGATCGCGTCCGCGGGCGCAGTCCTCACCGGCGTCGGCCTGGTCGTCGCGAGCTTCGCGACGCCGACCTCGGCGCTCCCGGCCATCGCCGGGTTCGGCCTGCTCGCCGGCACGGGCATCGGCCTCGGCTACGCCGCCGCCACCCCGGCCGCCGTGAAGTGGTTCCCACCCGAGAAGAAGGGGCTCATCACGGGCCTCGTCGTGGCCGGGTTCGGGCTCGCCCCCGTCTACATCGCCCCTCTGTCGAAGTCGCTGCTCGGGAGCGTCGGCATCGGCAGCTCGTTCCGGATCCTCGGGGTGGCCTTCTTCGCGAGCACGCTCGTCATGGCGCAGTTCATCCGGAACCCCCCGGCGGCCGCGAAGCCCGCCGGCACCGCCGCCCCGAGCGACGGGTCCTGGCAGCAGATGCTGCGCTCGCCGACGTTCCTCTCGCTGTGGCTGCAGTACGCCTGCGCCGCCACGGCCGGGCTGATGATCATCGGGCACCTCGCCAAGATCGTCGCGGTCCAGTCGGGCAACGCCATCAAGACCGGGTTCGTCTTCGTGGCGCTGCTCGCCGTGTTCAACGCGTCGGGGCGGGTCGTCGCCGGCATCGTCTCCGACCGGATCGGCCGGATGGTCACCGTCGCGATCGTGTGCCTCCTGCAGGCCCTCAACCTGATGCTCTTCTCGCAGCTCACGACGTCGGGGGGCTTCTTGGTCGGGTCGGCGATCGTGGGCTTCAGCTACGGCGCCTGCCTCTCGCTCTTCCCGGCGACCGTCGCCGATCACTGGGGGACGAAGAGCCTGGGCCTGAACTACGGAATCCTCTTCACCGCCTGGGGCGTGGGAGGGGTCTTCGGCCCCATCCTCGCAGGGCGCATCGCGGACCGCACCGGCTCTTACGAGAACGCCTACTACACCGCCTCGCTGCTGCTCGTCTTCGCCGCCCTGCTCGCCATGCTCTCCTACGTCGTCGTCAAGGTGAACGTGCCGGAGGGCGAGATCACCATCAAGGTGGGGCGGGCGAAGCCGAAGACCGAGACCGTCTAGCCCTCGCGCGGCCGCCGGCGGGTCACACCGTCCGGATCGCGGCCTTCACCCTCTCCATCATCGGACCCTCGATCTTCGACATGTGGTGCACCCGCTGGGCGTGGGTCGCGGCCTTCGCGAGCACCTCGTCCTCGGTCGTCGCCTTGGCCACGAAGTCGCACTTCATCCCCAGGTCCGCACAGCGCAGTTCCTTTGCCATTTTCTCCTCCTCGGGCCTCGCCCGCCGAGGTCCTAAGGCCGCGGCCGGCGGAGCGGCCCGGGTCTTTCGGGGTCGCCCGCCCCGCGGAGCGGCGCCCCCGGGAGAAGACTTTGACCCCGGCCTGCTTCCTCGAGGGCGGCGCGGCGGTGGCCCCGCGAAGGAAGGGCCTTCGGGGCCTTGCGCGTCGCGCGCCCCCGTGGTGCGCTCCGGGGCGGGTGGAAGGGAGGAGCGACGTGGATCGGCTCGCGGTGGTCACCGGCACGAGCAGCGGCATCGGGCGCGCCGTCGCCGACGCGCTCCTCGCGCGCGGCTGGGAGGTCGTGGGGGTGGCCCGCCGCGACGCGCCGATCCGGCAGGCGGCGTACCACCACGCCCGTCTCGACCTCGGGGACGAAGGCGCGCTCTCGGCGGGCCTCGACGCGGCGCTCGGCGAGCACCTCGGCCGGCCCCGTGCGCGGATCGGCCTCGTGAGCAACGCCGCCGTGCTCGACCCGGTGGGCGCCGTGGCGACGCTCGACCCGGCCGCGCTCGCCCGCGCCTTCGCGGTGAACGTGATCGCGCCCGCTCGCCTCCTCGCCCTCGCCCTCGCCGGTCGCGGCACCGCCCGGCTCACCGCCGTGAACGTCTCCTCCGGAGCCGCGACCCGCCCCTACGCCGGCTGGGGGGCGTACTGCTCCACGAAGGCGGCGCTGCGCATGGTCGGGCTCGTGGCCGCCGCCGAGGCGGAGGCGTCGGGGACGCGCGGCGTGTCGGTGGTGAGCTACGAGCCGGGCGTCGTCGACACCGACATGCAGGCCTCCGTCCGCGCGCTCGAGCCCGGGGCCTTCCCCATGGTGAAACGCTTCCGCGACCTGCACGCCGAGGGGAGGCTCGTCCCGCCCGCCGCGCCCGCGGCCGAGATCGCGGGGCTCCTCGACCGGGACGACCTCCCGCCCTTCGCCGAGATGCGGCACGGCGCCTGAGGGCGGGCTAGCCCTTCAGGAGCTCCCTCGCGAGGTGGCGCCCGAGCGCGGCGAGCCCCTCCTCGAGGAGCGCGCGACCCCGCTCGCTCTCGAGCGTCCCGCGCATGGATTCCGGGGCGAGGCCGATCTCCACGTTGATGCGCACGAGGAACGCCGAGAGCGCGGGCCCTGCCTCGGCGGCCCGGACCCGCGCCCGCCGCCGGGCGATCCCGGCGGAGACCCGGTCGAGGAGCGCGTCCTCGGCCGTGCGCGGCCCCCGCGCCTCCTCGAGCCCGGCGGCGAGCGCCCGGTAGAGGTCGTCCGCGACCCCGGGGCGCTCGAGCGCCCGCCCGAGCCGCGCCTCCGCCTCCTCCTCGTCGACGCCGAGCGCCGCCGCGTAGGTCGGCACGATCAGCGCGCAGAGGTCCGCGCGGGTGACGACGTGGGGGAGCCGGCGGGGGATCGGGGCCACCGGGGGACGATATCCCGGCTGCGTGCCCGGCGCGCCCCCCGTCCGCCTCTTCCCATGACAGGCGGGTGACGCGGCCCCGCTATCTTCCGCGGCGATGACCCCGCTGGCCGAGCCGCGGCGCGAGAAGCCGCTCCTCCGAGGCGTCTCCCACGAGGTGGCCGCCGCCCTGGCGCTCGCCGCGTGGGTGGCGCTGGCCGTGCTCGCCCCGGGGTCCCGCGCCCGGCTGGCGGCGAACGTGTACGGGGCGAGCCTGTTCGCGCTGTTCGGGGTGAGCGCGCTCTATCACCGCCCGCGCTGGCGCGCGGGGGCGCGCCGCTGGCTGAAGCGCGTCGACCACGCGGCGATCTTCCTCCTCATCGCCGGGAGCTACACCCCCTTCTGCCTGCTGTTGCCGCCATCGCGCGGGATCCCCATGCTCGCCGTCGCGTGGGCGGGCGCCGCGCTGGGGATCGGGCAGGCGGTGTTCTGGGTGGGGGCGCCGCGGGCGGTCGGCGTGGCCCTCTACGTGGTCCTCGGCTGGCTGGCGGTCCTCCTCGTGCCCGCCCTCGTCCCCGCGCTCGGCGCGCCCGCGGTGGCGCTGCTCGCGGCCGGGGGCGTCGTCTACACGCTGGGCGCCGTCGTCTACGCCGCCCGCCGGCCGGACCCCTTCCCCCGCGTCTTCGGCTACCACGAGGTCTTTCACGCCATGGTCATCGTCGCCGCCGCCTGCCAGCTCGTCGTGGTGGCGGGTGCGCTCAGGGCCATGGGCTAGGCGTGCCCTCAGAAGTTCTCGTTGATGTTGAGGTAGATGCCGTAGGAGCCGTCGAGCCCCAGGCCCACCTCGACGAGCCCGTTCGCGTGGGTGGGGCGGTTCACGAGCACGCGCAGCCCGGCCGTCAGGGCCGGCCACCAGTACTGGAACCGCGGCTGGTTCGGGGCCTGCCCCGCCGACTCGGGCTGGCTCGCCGAGTGGACGTTCACGCCGGCCGCGCCGCCCAGGAACTCCCAGATGTGGAACCGGTACTCGGCCTCCGCGTACAGGAGGTCCTTCCCGATGTGGCGCCCCTCGATGTAGCCGCGCCCCGAGCGCGCGTCCGGGTCGGTGCCGATCGAGGGCAGGTTGAGGTAGGGGGTGTTGCCCCAGGAGAACCAGCCGTAGGCCCAGAGGGCGAGGACGTTGGGGGCCGGTAGCCCGAAGTAGGCGCGCGCATTGGCGTACAGGGACTGCCAGGACGTGGTGCTCCCGAGCCAGGTGGGGAAGGCCCGGTAGGTGGCGGACGCGTAGTAGCCCCGCGTGGCGTTCACGGGGTTGTCGCGGCTCTCGTAGAGGAGGTCCACGGAGGCCCCCACGTTGTTGTACGGGCCGCCGGTGCCGTAGGGGTAGGACGTGAACGGGTTCGTCGGGCCCTGGGCGCCTCGGTTGCTCACGGCGTAGAAGCGGTCGAAGTAGGCCCCGAACCCGCAGTAGAGGTTCTCGTAGAGCCGCCGGTACGCGGTCTGCCAGACGCGGAAGAGCCCGTAGTCGACGATGGTCTCGTTCGTCGTCGGCGTGTTGCCGCCCACCCCGTAGGTCGGGCTCGGGAACCAGCTCCAGTTCAGGTAGCCGACCAGGCTCCACTCGTTCCCCGAGAAGAAGATGGTCGTCCGCAGCGGCACGGAGACCTGCCCGCGGATGGTGATGAGGAAGTTCGTCGCGAACTTGGAGAGCTTGGTGTCCTCGTCGCCGATGCGGAACACGCCCGCGGAGGCGACCCCCACGCCGAACTGGATGAGCGGGTTCGTGAGGACGAAGGGGACGAAGTTCCAGTGGAAGCGCTTCTGCGCCTCGAGCGCCCTCTCCTCCGGGGTCGGCTCCTGGTAGAGGCCGACGCTGCGCATGAGGAAGTCGGGGAAGTCCATCGACGGCCCTGCCGGCTCGGAGGGGACGGCGGGCGGGACGTCGGCCGGCCCCTGCTGCAGCGCCGGCGGGAACTTGACGGGCGTCTGCGGGTCCGCGGCCCGGGCGGCGAGCGGCAACGCCAGGGCGGCCGCCGCGAGGCGCCAGACCAACGCACGGCGCCACGCCGGGCTCGACATGCCGGGAGGATACCAGAGGGTCGGCGCGCCGCCGGGGCTTCAGCCCCGGCGCGCGCCGGGCGAGGCGGGCGCGCGCGGAAGCGAACCGCCGCGCGCGCTCCTGGGCCCTCGCAGGGGGACCGCTACTTCTTCTTCGCCTTCGCCTTCGCCGGCTGCACGGAGAGGGCGATCCCCTCCTGGTAGACGGCGTAGATCTTGTCGCCGACCTTCAGCTTGTCGATCTGGACGTCGGGGCCCGCCTTGACGCGGTACTCGGCGCCCTCGGGGCCCTTGAGCGTCACGATCCGGCTCTTCAGGTCGATGTTCGTCACGGTCACGGTGCCGCGGACCGTCACCTGCGCCTCGCCGCCCGGCTTCGCCCCCTTGGGCGCGGCCTCGGCAGCGCCGGAGACCTCGGGCGTGGGGGCCGGGGTGCCCGGCGGCAGGTAGGTGAGCGCGACGCCCCGGTAGAAGGTGACGACCACCTTGTCGCCGACCTTGACCTGGTCGAGGTTCTGGGCCTCCTTGCTGACCGTCATCGTCTCGACGTTGCCCTTCGGACCCTTGATGCTCACCTCGCGCTTCGCGAGGTCGAGGGCGGTGACGGTGCCGGTGATCTGCTCCACCTGGCCGCCGGCGGCGGTCCCCTTCACGGTGGAGCGCTCGACGGTCATCGTGTCGGATTTGGCCTTGGCGTCGTCGGCGCGAGCCGGGAGCGCGCGGGCGGCGGCGAGTGCGAGCAGCGAGAGCAGGATTCGGCGCATGAGTATTCCTCCAATGGGCGCCGGACGCCCCGGCGCAAGGCGTGCCATGTATCGATCGACACATGGGAAATCCGCAAACGCCCTCTTGGGGCGTCTCGCCCGGCCGCCCGGGGCGCGCCCGCGCGCCCTAGGATGGCCCTCGTGAACTTTCCGTGGCTCTTCTGCGCCGGGGGCGGCGCGGCGCTGTGCGCGCTGCTGTGGGCGGAGGCGCGAGCGAGACCTCTCGTGCGGGCGGTCGCGAAGACCGCCGCGTCCCTGGGCTTCCTCGACCTCGCCCTCGCGCTCGGGGTACGGGACGGGTACGGGAGGCTCGTCGCGACCGGGCTCGCGCTCTCCGTCGCCGGCGACGTCTGCCTCCTCGCGAAGGCGCGGGGGGCGTTCCTCGCGGGTCTCGGGCTCTTCCTCCTCGCTCACCTCGCCTACGCGGCGGCCTTCCTGCCGCTCTCCGCGCCCTCGGGCGGGGCGCTCGTCGCCCTCCTCGCCGCGGCGGGCGCCGTTCTCCGGTGGCTGTGGCCGCACCTCGGCGAGATGCGCCTTCCGGTGGTGCTCTACGCCGCCGCCATCACCGCCATGCTCTGGCTCGCGCTCGGCGTCGCGCGCCCGGCGGTCGCCGCGGGCGCGCTCCTCTTCTACGCCTCGGACCTGTTCGTGGCGCGGGGCGCCTTCGTCCTTCCCGGGAAGTGGAACCAGCTGCTGGGCTGGCCGCTCTACTACGCGGGGCAGTACCTCATCGCGCTCTCGGTGGGGTGAGACCCACCCCGGGGTGCGCTCGCGCGCTCCCGCCCGCCCGCCCCTGCCGCGAAAACCCCTCGCTTCACCTGGAGTGCCGCGGCGTCCGCCCGTGGCACCTTCGATGCAGTCCGGTCGAGGCATGGACCTCTCCGGGCGCGCACGGCCTCCCACACCGGGCCACACGGGCTCCACCCGCCGCCAGCCGTGCCTCCTCGCCTGGGTGTTCGAGCGCGAGGTCGCGCTCGCGCACCGGAGCTACTGGGGCGCTTGCCGGAGCCCGGCGACGACCGCGCTCGCGGTGCTCCTCTACCCGGCGTGGCTCGTCCTGGCCGTGCCGGCGGCGCTGCTCCTCGGGCTGCTCAAGGTGGCGCTCCTCGGCGCGCTCGTCGCCGCCATCGCCGGCTCGGCCTTCGGGACCGCGCGCCGCCTCTCGCGGGCGCCGGTGCCCGTCCGCCGTCGCTAGCCGGTCAGTTCGCCGGGTAGCGCGCCCAGGCCCCGCACTGCCCCCCGCGGCAGGGCACGGCCCCGCTCCCGAAGTGCCGGTGCAGGTCGTCGGCCACCTGCGCGATCACGTCCCGGAGCTCGAGCCGCTCCACCCACCGGGCGGGGATGGCGTGCTCCCCGAGCGCGAGCCCGAGCAGGTTGCCGGCGATGGCCCCGGTCGAGTCGCTGTCGCCGGAGTGGTTCACCGCGAGCAGGACGCCGTGCTCGAAGCTCTGCGCGACGAGCGAGGCGTAGAGGCCCATCGCGAGTGCCTCCTCCGCGACCCAGCCGAGCCCCAGCGCCTCCAGGTCCTCGGCGGTGCCCCGGGACGCCTTCGCCAGGTCGATCGCGCGCTCCACGGCGAGCGAGGTCTCCTCGTGCATGGGCTGGCGGCGAAGCACGTCCAGCGCCCGGAGCGCCCCCTCCTCGATGCTCCGCCCGTCGGCCACCTCGTGGACGAGCTGCGAGAGGTAGCCGGCGGCGAGGAAGCCGGTGGGGTGGCCGTGGGTGAGCGCCGCGAGCTGGCAGCCGAGGCGGAAGGGTTCCCCGTAGGCGAAGCCCGCCGGGGCGATGCGCATGACGCCGCCGCACCCCTTGCTGTCGTTGAGCGGGCGGTCGGTCGTCCCCATCCGCCCCTTCTTGAGGCCGGTCATGCACGTCACGCCCGGCGCCCGTCGGGCGTGGAGCTCCCGCACCGTGACGAGCCACCCGTCCTCGTCCGGCAGGCCGCGGCGCTGCACCACCTCTCCCTGGGTCTCGAGCCACCGGAGGTAGGCGTGCCAGGCCACCTCGATCACCGGGCAGTCGGCGTCGCGCACGCGGCAGTGCTCGGCCCGCAGGAGCGCCTCGGCCGTGAACAGGGCGAGCTGCGTGTCGTCGGTGATCGCCCCGAGCCGCCCGTAGGCCAGGCTGTAGTCGCGCAGGCCCGCGGGCCCGAACTCCGAACGGATCTCCCCGAGCTTCTTGAACTCGATGGGGGCCCCGAGCGCGTCCCCGACGGCGCCGCCGAGAAGGCAGCCCCGGAAGTGGCTCCGCGTGCGGCCGCCGCGGATGCTTCGCGCCTCGCTCACGTCGGCTCCTCCCGCCCGCGCCCCGACCCCCGCGCCCGCGGCATTGTGGCACGCCGCCGCCCGGGCGCATCTCCCAAGGGTGGGAGGGCGAGGCCGCCGCCCCCGGCGAGGCGTCGGGCGGCCGGGCGCGGGGCGGGCGCTAGTTCTTCCAGGGCGACCGCGCCCCGCCGAGCGCGTCGCCGCCGAACGCCTCGGAGAGCCACGGCGGGGCCGGCAGCGGCGCGAGCTCGCTCGTCCGCGCCCGGGCGAACCGGCCCGGCAGGAGCGCGAGGTGCGCTTCCGGGTCGACCGCCAGGGGATCGAGGGACTCGACGCGTTCGCGGTCGAAGGCCACGTCGACGAGGTACTCCACCGGCGCCTGCGCCGCCTTCGCGCCCTGCCGGTACCCGGCGAGCTGCACCCTGCGGAGCCCCGGGGCGGCTGCGAAGGTGGCCCGTGCCACGAGCAGCGCCACCCCCGCCACGTGCTCGGCGTAGGCGGCCTGGCGCTCCCCCTCGCCGAGCGGCACCTCGCGCACCTCGAGGTCCTCGTCGACCTCCGCCCGTGCCGCGGGAACGACGCTGTCGACCTGCGGCACGTCCAGCACCAGGAAGGCCGTCTCGCCGTCGGTCGCGACCTCGCAGGCCGCTTCGTACGGGAAGTCCAGGTCGGCGAGCGTCGCCTCCAGGCACCGGCGCACCGCCGCGGGGTCGCCCGCTCGCAGCCGCCGGACCCGGCCGATGCGCTCGAGCTCGGCCCCGTGCCAGCCCACCCGGGCCTGCGCCCGCCGGAGGTCCCACTCGGCCCACTCGTAGCGCCAGGCCGCGCCGAGCCGCTCCTCGCGCTCCGCCCACTCGACCGCCGCCCGCCGGGCCGCGCTCCGCTCCGCCCAGCGTCGGGCGGCGCGCACCGCCGCCGCGCGAGCCGCCCAGGCCGCCGCCGCGCCGGCCAGGATCGCGACCGGCACGGCGATGGAGGGCGCGACTCCCGCCCCGAGGAGCGCCCCCCCGGCGACGACCAGTCCGCCGACCCCGGCGAGGGCGGCCGGCCCGTCCGCGGGGCAGGCGCGCGCGCGGCGCGCCGCCTCCCTTGCCCCCCGCTCGAAGAGGGAGCGCTCGCGCTCGACGTCTGGCGGCTCCGGGGCGCGCTCGCCGAAATGGAACGGGCGCGGCCGCTCGGCCTCCGCGAGCTCGTCTGACGTGGGAAGCGGCGGCATGTCCCTCCAGAATCGCAGCATGGAGTCGAGCTGCTGCATGGCGGCGGCCGCCGCGGCGGCGGTGTCCCGCCGGCCGGAGGCGCCGCTCGGCGCGAAGATCCTGTCCTCGGGCGCCTCCTCGCCTCCCAGGACCGAGATGTCGCGGACCCACGAGTAGCGGCGGCCCGGCAGGCCGAAGGTCGCCCACGCCCCGTCGGGCGAGAACCGGAAGCCCTCGGGCCTCGGCCCGAGGCGCACCCGAACGCTCTCCGGGCCCGCCTGCGCCGGCAGGAGGAACACCCGCGGTGATCGCTCGCTCACGCTCGCTCCAAGAGGAGCGTAGGGCGTTCGCCGGAAGGGGCCGTGATGGCCGTCAACCGGTCACGAAAGGGACCCACCCGCGAGCGCCCGGAGCTGGATCACGATCACCCGGGCGGGACCGGGCGGGCGAGGCGCGTCCGGGGGCGGGGGCGGAGGGACCGGGAGCGGCAGGCGCGCCCTCTCCTCCCGCTCCCTTCGCCGGCGGCGTTCCTCCTCGACCATCCACGGCGGCAGCACGGCAGCGCTCCTCGCTCTCGCCCCTCCATCCCTTCGTCGCCGCGGGAGCCCTCCGTATTCAATCGCGGCGCGGGCCGTCCCCCATTCCCGACGCCGACCCGCTACACTCCGCGGCCATGTCCGTGCCCGGATCCCGAGCCGTCGCCCTGGTCGCGATCGCGCTCGTCGCGCCCGCGGCCTCCCGGGCGGAGGGCCCGGCGCTCTCCCTCACCGTCAGCGGGGGCGTGTCGCTCGGCGCCTACCAGGCGGGCTTCCTCTACTACGTGCTCGCCGCCGCCCAGCGAAACCCGGGACGGACGCCACCGCTCAAGATCGCCACCGGGGCGTCGGCCGGGAGCGTGAACTCGCTGCTCTCGCTGCGCTACGCCTGCGGGGATCTCCCCGAGGACCCGCTCGCGAGCCTCTTCGCGCGCACCTGGCTGCCGGTGGGCTACCGCGAGCTCTTCCGCCCGAAGGAGGTGCACGCTCTCGGGGTCTTCTCCCGGGAGGCGCTGCGCTCCACCGCCTCGCAGGTCGGCGAGGAGATCGAGGCGGGCCTCGCGGCGGGCTGCGACCTCCTCCTCGGGATCGCGGTCACGCGCGTCACGCCCCGGCAGCGCCCGCTCGCCAAGGGTCGGACCACCATCCCGCGGACGGTCGAGAAGTTCGCGCTCCGGATCGAGGGGCTTGGCCCGGGGCGCCGGCCGCGCATCACGAACTTCCTCGAGCCGGACACCTCCGACGAGCAGCCGGCGCTGCCGGAGGGACCGGACGGGACGGTGTCCTTCGAAGACGTCCGCGACCTGCTCCTCGCCTCGGCCGCGTTCCCCGTGGCGTTCGCGCCGAAGGCCGTCCGCCACTGCAACGTGGTGACGCTCGGCCGCGCCCCCCCCTTCTGCCCCGCGGGCGAGGCCACGAGCGCGGACTTCATCGACGGGGGCGTCTTCGACAACGACCCCCTCTTGCTCGCCGCCCGCCTGGCGTCCGTCGGCCTCGAGGCGGGTGCCGCGCAGACGGCTCCGGCCGCCTGCCCCGGCAACGAGAGGCCGCTGCCCCCCGGCGTCGAGTTCGCCTTCGTCTCGGCGGACGCGAAGTCCTACCCGGACCCGGCGGGCGAACCCGCCTCGAAGGAGCCGGAGTCTTTGATCTCGCTCCTCCTCGGGGAGGTCGGGACCTTCGTGGAGACGGCGCGGGCGAAGGAGCTCGACACCCTTCTCACCGAGTACCCCTCGGTCGGCGAGGGTCTCGCCTACCCCCAGCGCCACCTCCCGGCGGCGAGCGAGCCGATGGCCGCCTTCTTCGGCTTCTTCGAGCGCGACTTCCGGGAGTTCGACTTCGCGCTCGGGATGTACGAGGGCCGGCGCTACCTCGTCCGCTACGCCATCCCGCGGATCGAGGCGCGCTCCCCCGGGCGCGCCCTCGACCTGCCGGGCGAGGGGGGCCGCGGAGCGTCCCGGCCGTGGCGGGAGCTCGCCTGCCTTCGCGCCGTCGCCGACGGCGCCGGCGACCCCGCGGACCGGTGCGCCGGCGAGGACCTCGCGCAGTTCCGCGCCCTCCTGCAGACCTCGCTCGATCGCCTCTGGAACGACTGCCGAACCGCGCCGCCGCGGGAGGTGGCCACCTACCGGGCCTGCGACCCCGTCCTCGGGGGGAAGCCGGAGCCGCGGGTGCCCGGGGTCGCGCGGGCGGCCAGGCCGCGCGACGACGCGGAGTCGAGCACGGCCTACGTGGTGCGTCTCCTCTCCCACTACGGGTTCGACTGGCGCGACATGGGGTACGGCCGCGCGTCGGCCCGGGACGCGATGGTGGGTCTCCACCGGGACCTCGCCCGGGCCGGGCGGGCGCTCGCCCAGGCCCAGCCCAGTCTCGCCTCGCGCACCGGCGTCGGGGCGGCCGCCGACGTGGGCGTCGACCTCTTCTACTACCTGCCGCCGTCGAACGCGGTCTGGGCGCTCTTCGGGCGGGGGCTCGAGCTCGGAGGGGGGGCCTCCGTCGTCGACACCGCCTGGCTCCGGCTCGGCGGCGCCGTGAAGCTGCAGAGCCTCTACGCCGCCCTGTCCTCCGACTCGTCCCCGGTCTCGATCCTGCCGCTCGCGGGCGTCGAGTTCGTGCCGGCCTCGCTCGGGTCCCCGATCTTCCAGGCGAGCTTCCTCGCGCGGGGGGGATACCTCTTCCGCCTCGGCGGCGGGGACTCGTGCTCCGGCGAGGCCGGGGCGACCATCGGCGGCTGCTCCCGCCCCGAGGTCGAGGGGGGCGGGGCGGTGGCGCTCGCCCAGCTGCTCCGCGTCCAGCTCGTCTTCGAGTGGTACCCCCCGGCCCGCGGGGCCCCCGGCCTGTGGGCGATCGTGCCGTCGATGGGGATCCAGGTCGGCTTTTGACGCGGCGCCCGCCTCTTGGCAATCTGCGCCCCGAGGAGGTCTCGATGAAGGGAGTCATCCTGGCGGGCGGCACCGGGTCGCGGCTCTTCCCGCTCACCAAGGTCACGAACAAGCACCTCCTGCCGGTCGGGCGGGAGCCGATGATCTTCCACCCGATCAAGAAGCTCACCGGCGCGGGGATCGACGAGATCCTGGTGGTGACCGGCGTCGAGCACATGGGCGACGTCGTGAACCTCCTCGGCTCGGGGCGGGACTTCGGCTGCCGCTTCACCTACAAGGTGCAGGACCAGGCAGGCGGGATCGCACAGGCCCTCGGGCTCGCGGAGAACTTCGCGGGCGGCGAGGCCGTGTGCGTCATCCTCGGCGACAACGTCTTCCAGGAGCCCATCGACCGCTTCGCACGGGCCTTCCGCCGGCAGAGGACCGGCGCCCGGCTCATCCTGAAGCGGGTCGAGGACCCGCAGCGCTACGGGGTCGCGGAGGTGAAGGGCGAGCGCATCGTCCACATCGTGGAGAAGCCGGCCAAGCCGAAGAGCGACCTCGCGGTCACGGGCATCTACTTCTACGACGGCGGGGTCTTCGACTTCATCCGCAAGCTCCGGCCGTCGGCCCGCGGCGAGCTCGAGATCACCGACGTGAACAACGCCTACCTGAAACGGGGCGCGCTCCAGTACGACGTCTTCCAGGGCTGGTGGACCGACGCGGGCACCTTCGACTCCCTCCACACCGCGAACGAGCTCGTCCGCGCCGGCGCCCTCATCGAGGGCGCCGGCTCGAGGAAGGACGGCTAGCGGCTTGCGCGTTCTCGTCACCGGGGGCTCGGGCTTCATCGGGTCGAACCTGGTCCGGCTGCTCTTGGCCGAGCGGCCGGGCTGGCGGGTCGTGAACCTCGACCGGCTCACGTACGCGGGAAACCCGGAGAACCTCGCGGACCTCTCCGGCCACCCCGCCTACCGCTTCGTGAAGGGAGACATCTGCGACGGGGCGCTCGTCGGCGGCCTCCTCCGCGAGGAGAAGGTGGAGGCCATCCTGCACCTGGCCGCCGAGAGCCACGTCGACCGCTCCATCCTCGAGCCGGCGGTGTTCATCGAGACGAACGTGCGCGGGACCCAGGTGCTGCTCGAGGCCGCCCGCGAGCTCCAGGTCGGCCGCTTCCTCCAGGTGTCGACCGACGAGGTGTACGGCTCGCTCGGGCCGACCGGGCTCTTCACCGAGGAGACGCCGCTCGCCCCCTCCTCCCCCTACTCGGCGTCCAAGGCCGGCTCGGACCTCCTCGCGCTCGCCTACGCGCACACCTTCCGCGTCCCGGTGGTGGTCACGCGCTGCTCGAACAACTACGGTCCCTACCAGTTCCCCGAGAAGCTCATCCCGCTCATGATCGCGAACGCGCTCCGGGACGAGCCGCTGCCGGTCTACGGGGACGGGATGAACGTCCGCGACTGGATCCACGTCGAGGACCACTGCCGGGGGCTCCTCGCCGCGCTCGAGCGCGGCAAGGCCGGGGAGGTCTACAACCTGGGCGGCCGGAGCGAGCGGCACAACATCGACATCGTGAGGCAGGTCCTCGGGATCCTCGGCAAGCCGGAGTCGCTCATTCGCTTCGTCAAGGACCGCCCCGGCCACGACCGCCGATACGCCATCGACCCCTCGAAGGCGGAGCGGGAGCTCGGCTTCTCGCCCCGCCGGCGCTTCGAGGAGGGACTGCGCGACACCGTCGCCTGGTACCGCGACCAGCGGGGCTGGTGGGAGCGCGTTCTCTCCGGCGAGTACCGCGCCTACTACGAGCGCCAGTACGGGGGGCGGGCTTGAGGGCCCTCCGGTGAGGGTCGCGGTCACCGGGGCGAACGGCCTCCTCGGAGGGGAGGCGGTGGCGCTCCTCGCCGCGCGCCACGAGGTCCTCGCCGTCGGGCGCGGCCCCTGCCGGCTGCAAGGCGGGCGCTTCTCCTGGGCGGAGGCCGACCTGGGCGACGGGAGCTCGGTGCGCGAGGCCCTCCTCGCCTTCCGCGCCGAGGCGGTCCTGCACGCCGGGGCGATGACCGACGTCGACGCCTGCGAGCGCGATCCCGAGGCGGCCTGGCGGGTGAACGCCGGCGGCTCCGAGCAGGTGGCCCGCGCCTGCCGCGAGCTCGGTGCCCGGCTCGTCGCCGTGTCGACCGACTACGTCTTCGACGGCTCCGCGGGGCCCTACCGGGAGGACGACGTGCCGAACCCGCGCGGCGCCTACGCGCGGACGAAGCGCGTCGGAGAGGAGGCGGCGCTCTTGCTCGCCCCCGACTGCGCCGTCGCGCGCGTGGCGGTCGTCTTCAGCGGCCGCCCCGGCGCGAAGCCCACCTTCGCCACCCAGATCGTGGAGAGGCTCTCGCGCGGGGAGGCGGTGCGCGCCTTCGTGGACCAGCTCGTCTCGCCGACGCTGGCGCGAAACGGCGCCGCCATGGTCCTCGAGCTGCTCCTCGAGACCTCGTACCGGGGCGTCCTGCACACGTCGGGGGCGACCGTCCTCGACCGCGTGGACTTCGCGCGGCGCGTGGCACGCCGCTTCGGCCTGCCCGCCGAGGTGGTGCCCGTCCGCACGGCGGACGTCGGGCTCCCGGCGCCGCGCCCGCTCCGGGGAGGCCTGGTGGTGGAGCGCGCGGAGCAGCTGTTGCGGGAGAAACCGCTCCCCGTGGACGCGGCCATCGACCGCTTCCACGAGGAGTGGACGGCACGAGCCCGCTAGACGCGCCCGGGGCGTCCCCGGCGGGAACCGGCCCGCCGGCAGCCCCGGGCCGCCGGGCGGCTAGTTCCAGTTCCGCGCGCGCTCCACCTCGTCACGGGTCGGGACGAGGCCGACCGCCGAGGCGAGGCCCCCACCCATGGCCGACACGGCCAGGGCGAGGCCCACGCCGATGGCGGCGCAGGGAAGGCTCATGACGCCGATCGGGCCGAGGATGAGGCCGACGGCCAGCGCAGTTCCGATGGACTTCATCGCTTCCTCCGGTTCGCGAGTTCTCTCCGCGCCTCGGAGGAGCAAGGGGGGGGCCAGGGAGGCCGGGGGGCGAGGCGCCGCGGGGCCTCCCGCAGAGGGCCGAATTCGCGCGAGCTTTCGAGCGGCGGCCCGGCGCCGCGCCCCCCGCCGGCTCCCATCGGGTTGACCCAGGGTGTCCATCGGGAACCGGCGCAGGTGCGCCCCGAGGTGGTCCCTTGTGGGCGGCGGGGAGTGCCCTGGCACGGGGCGGTGCCCTTAAGCCCCTCCCCGAACCATGGTATTCTCCGTCTCTTCCGCCGCTTGGGCGGACCGACGTCCAGGAGTTCGCATGAGCCAGAAGAAGCTTCGCGTAGGGGTGCTCGGGGCCACCGGCATGGTGGGGCAGCGCTTCGTGTCGCTCCTCGACGGCCATCCCTGGTACGAGATCGCGCTCGTCGCGGCGAGCGCCAACTCGGCGGGGCAGAAGTACCGGGACGCGGTGAAGGGGCGCTGGTCGCTCTCCCGCCCGGCGCCCGAGCGGACCGCCGAGCTCGTCGTGCAGAACGCCTCCGACGTGGCGCGGATCTCCGACCAAGTCGACTTCGTGTTCTGCGCCGTGGACATGAGCAAGGAGGAGACCGCGAAGCTCGAGGAGGACTACGCCCGGCGCGAGACGCCGGTCGTGTCGAACAACTCGGCCCACCGCGCCACGCCCGACGTGCCCATGATGATCCCGGAGGTGAACCCGGGCCACTCCTCGGTGATCGAGGCGCAGCGCCGCCGCCTCGGGACGCGCCGGGGCTTCGTGGCCGTGAAGCCCAACTGCTCGCTCCAGAGCTACGTGCCCGCCATCCACCCGCTGCTCGCCTTCGGGCCGCGGCGCGTCGCCGTCGCCACCTATCAGGCGATCAGCGGCGCCGGGAAGACGTTCGAGACCTGGCCGGAGATGGTCGACAACCTCATCCCCTTCATCAAGGGGGAGGAGGAGAAGTCGGAGAAGGAGCCCATGAAGATCTGGGGCTCGCTCCGGGACGGCAAGATCGTCCCCGCCGCCGAGCCCGTCATCAGCGCCCAGTGCATCCGGGTGCCGGCCTCCGACGGCCACATGGCGGCGGTGTTCGTGCAGTTCGAGAAGAAGCCCTCCCGGGAGGAGGTCCTGGAGCGCTGGCGGACGTTCCAGGGCAAGCCCCAGGAGCTCGAGCTGCCGAGCGCCCCGAGGCCCTTCCTCACCTACTTCGAGGACGAGTCGCGGCCGCAGACCCGGCTCGACCGGGACATCGGCAACGGCATGGGGGTCGCCATCGGCCGCCTGCGTCCGGACTCGATCTTCGACTACCGGTTCGTGGCCCTGTCGCACAACACCGTGCGCGGCGCCGCCGGAGGCGCGGTCCTCACCGCCGAGCTCCTCACCAAGGAAGGCTACCTGCAGGCGAAGTAGCGGGTGGGTGGCTTCACCCATCCCCGGGCGGAGGCGCGCGAGGTGCCCCACCTCCGGGGCGGGGCGACTCGCGCAACCCACCGGAACGCCCGCGCCCGCGCGCCGGTGGCATTGGCACCCACCTTGCTGCCTCCGTCGCCCCGGGACCGCGGCAAGGCGTGGAGGCCTGGCCGGCGGGAGGAATCCGGCCCGAACCGGGCCGTGGCGGTGTCAGGAGGGGGATCGCCACGCTCCGGGTAGCGGCGCGCCCGGCCCGACGGGGCCTGAAGGGCGCAGCGCCGGCTCGCTCCCCCTTGTCGCGGGCCCCGCTTCCTTCGACGGGGCGCGCTTCTCCTAGTCCCGCCGCCCCCCGAAGATGCGCAGGAGGGCGAGGAACAGGTTCACGAAGTCGAGGTAGAGGGCGAGCGCGCCGTTCACGGGCAGCGCCGCCACCTGCGCCCCGGCCGCCGCCATGCGGCGGAGCTTCTGGGTGTCGTAGGCGGTGAGCCCGGTGAAGACCACGACCGCGGCGGCCGAGATCACCCAGGAGACCATGTCGCTCTTCGTGAACACGTTCACGACGCTCGCGATGACGACGCCGATGAGCCCCATGAAGAGGAAGGTGCTCCAGCTCGAGAGGTCGCGCCGGGTCACGGTGCCGTAGACGCTCATCGCCCCGAAGGTCCCGGCGGTGACCGCAAAGGCGGTGGCCACCGACGCGCCCGTGTACGCGAGCAGGACGACCGAGAGGGTGACGCCGTTCAGCGCCGAGTAGAGGAGGAACAGGCCGCCCGCCGCCCCGGCCGAGAGCCGGGTCACCGCCGCGGAGAGCGCGATGACGAGGCCGAACTGGGCGAGGACGAGGCCCCAGAAGACGAAGCGGGTGCCGAAGACGAGCTGGAGCGCGGCGGGCGTGCTCGCCACGTACCAGGCCACGCCGGCGGTGACGAGGAGGCCGAGCGTCATCCACCGGTAGACCGCCGCCATGAAGCGGCGCTCCACGTCGGCGGCGCCGCGAACGAGAACCTGTGCGTTTCCGTATTCCATGAGGGGAGTCTAAGGCCTCCCGCCCGCGTGCGCCACCGCCGCGCGTCCCCGGCCGGGCGGCTTCAGGGGAGCCGGTCGAGCACCTCGAGGACCTCGGCGGCGCTCGCGGCGAACGCGCTCGGGCGCGCCGCGGCGAGCGCCTCGCGCGAGAACGGCCCCCACAGCCCCGCGACGGTGGCGACGCCCGCGCCGTTCCCGGCGGCGACGTCGTGCGGGGAGTCGCCGACGAACGCGGCCTCGGCGGACGCGGCCCGGAGGAGCGAGAGCGCGTGACGCACCGGCTCCGGGTCGGGCTTGTGGCGGGCGGTCGCCTCCAGCCCGACGACGGCGCGGAAGTGGCGGGCGAGGCCGAGGTGCTCGAGCGACCGCATGGCCGAGGACTCGAGCTTGGAGGTGACGACCGCCATGGCCGTGCCGCGGGCGCCGAGCCGCTCGAGCAGCTCCGGCACGCCCGGGAACGCCTTCACCATCGCGTCGTGGTGCTCCCGCTGGTGCTGCTTGTAGCGCTCCTTGAGGAGCGCCACGTCGGCGTCGTCCTCGGCCCAGGCCCGGATCATCCCCTCGAGCGGCGTTCCGATGCGCGCCACCCACTCCGCGACCGACGGCGCGCGCACCCGGCCCGCGAAGGCGTGCTGCATCGACTGGACGATGAGGGGGACGGAGTCGATGAGCGTCCCGTCGAGATCGAAGAGGACCGCGCGCGGGGCCATGGCTCGTCGGGGGCGGCGGGCGGGGCCGGTGCGTCCAGCCGGGGCCCGCCCGGGCCCCGGCCGGCACCTGCTCCTAGAGGAGGCCGGGCTTGCCCTGCTTGAAGCGGTTGAACTCGGTGGCGAGGATGTCGACGTGCTCGCGCTCCTCGGCGGCGAGCTCCTTGTAGAGCTGCCGCTCGGCCGAGCCCGGGGCCGCCTTCGCGCCCTTCTCCTCGAAGAACTTCACCGCCCGCTGCTCGAAGGCGATGGCGATGCGGAAGAGGTTGGCGGGGTCCTTCGGGTCGTTTGCGATGCCCGCGTAGATCGCCGCGCGCTCGGTGCGGAAGCCCTCGGAGGCCTCCTTCACGTCCGCGTGGTAGCGCCGCGAGAGCGTCTCCATGTGCTCCTTCTCCATGTCGGCGAACTTCGCGAAGAGCTCGCGGAGCACGGGCTCGCCCGCCTCCTTGGCCGCCCGGTTGTAGAAGGCCATGCCGCCGAGCTCGATCTCGAAGGCGGTGCGGATCGCCTCGAGCGCGTCGTCCCCCTCCACGCTGCGGTCGCCGAGCATCGCGAGCTTCCCGCCGCAGGCCGGGCACTGGCCGTAGGGGAAGGCGAACCCCTCGCTCACCTTCGCGCAGGACTCGCAGCGCCACTGCATCTTCGCCTCGGCGCAGCAGATGTACTCCTCGTCTCCCTCGATGGGCTGGTGGCACTTCGGGCAGGTCCGCCCTCCGGGCGACGCCATGGCTTCCGCTCCCCTCGCCGCCGTGGGCTCGCGATCGGCGAGCGGCGTCGGCGGCACGAACGCCTCCGCCTCCTCCTTGGTGATGGGCCACTTCGCCTTGTCCTGGGAGAGCCAGGTGGCGATCCCACGGGCGGCGCGGCGGCCGGCCCCCATGGCGAGGATGACGGTGGCGCCGCCGGTGACGATGTCGCCGCCGGCGAAGACGCCCGGAAGGTTCGTCGCCTGGGTGGCGTCGTCGGCGACGATGTTGCCCCACTTGTTGAGCCCGAGCCCCGGCGTCGACTGCGTGACGATGGGGTTGGCCTTCGTCCCGAGCGCGTAGATGACCGTGTCGCACGCCAGGTCCTTGAACTGGCCGGTGGGCACCGGCTTGCGGCGGCCCTTCTCGTCGGGATCGCCGAGCTTCATCTCCTCGACCTTCATGCCCTTCACGTTGCCGTCCGCGTCGACGTAGATCTCGACGGGCGCGTGGAGGAAGAAGAAGTCGATCCCCTCCTCCTTCGCGTGGCGGATCTCCTCGATGCGCGCCGGGGCCTCGGCCTCGGTGCGGCGGTAGACGCAGCGGACCGTGGCCGCGCCGATGCGCTTGGAGACGCGGAGGCAGTCCATGGCGGTGTTGCCGGCGCCGATGACCACCACGCTCTGACCGATGTTGATGGGCGTGTCGAGGTACGGGAAGCGGTCGCCGCCCATCAGGTTCACGCGGGTGAGGAACTCGTTCGCGCTGTACACCTGCCCGGCGAACTCGCCCGGGATCCCGAGGAAGGCGGGGGCGCCCGCCCCGACGCCCAGGAAGACGGCGTCGAAGCCCTTCTCGTCCATGAGCTGCGGAACCGTGAAGGTCTTGCCCACGACCTTGTTCGTCTCGATCTTGACCCCGAGGTCGCGTAGCCGGTTCACCTCGCGGTCGATGATGTCGCGGGGGAGGCGGAAGGAGGGGATGCCGTAGCGGAGCACCCCGCCCACGACGTGCAGGGCCTCGTAGACGGTGACGTCGCAGCCGTAGCGCACGAGGTCCGCGGCCGCGGAGAGCCCGGCCGGCCCGGAGCCGACCACGGCCACCCTGCCGAGCTTCCTCGCGAAGCGCGGCGGGCTGGCCGGCGGGGCCTTGGCGTTGTCGCCGACGAAGCGCTCGAGGCGGCCGATGGCGACCGAGTCCATCTTCTTGTTGATGATGCACTGCGCCTCGCACTGCGTCTCCTGGGGGCAGACCCGGCCGCAGACGGAGGGGAAGATGTTCGACTCGTAGATGGCCGCGAGTGCGCCGTCCATGTCGCGCACGAGCATGTGGCGGATGAAGCGCGGGATGTCGATCTGCACCGGACAGCCGGCGATGCAGGTCGGCTTCGCGCACTGGATGCAGCGCTCGGCCTCGCGCAGCGCGTCCTGGAGCGAGTAGCCGAGGTTCACCTCCTTGAAGTTCCGGGAGCGCTCGAGCGCGTCGCGCTCCGGCATGTGAACCTGGTGCGGCTCGAGCTCCTTGATCTTCTTGTAGTTGCGCTTCTCCTCCTCGAAGAGCTGCTTCTCGAGGTTGCAGACGTGCTCGTAGTCCTGGTTCGCGATCTGCTCCTGCCCCTTGAAGCGCTTCTGGCGGGAGAGGAGCTCCTTGAAGTCGACCTTGTGACCGTCGAAGTCCGGCCCCTCGACGCAGGCGAACTGGACCTTGCCGTCGACCGTCACGCGGCAGGAGCCGCACATGCCCGTGCCGTCGACCATGATGGCGTTCAGGGAGACCATCGTCTTCACGCCGAAGGGGCGCGTGGTCTCGACGCACGCGTTCATCATGGGGAGCGGCCCGATCGCGACCACCAGGTCCGGCTTCTGCTTCTCGAGGAGCTCCTTCAGGGCGACGGTGACGAACCCGCCCTTGCCGTAGCTCCCGTCGTCCGTGCAGACGATGAGGTCGTCCGAGTACTTCTTGAACTTGTCCTCCCAGAAGACGAGGTCCTTGTTGCGGAACCCGATGATGCTCGTCGTCCTGTTTCCCGCCTCCTTGAAGGCGCGGAGCTGGGGGTAGACCGGGGCGACGCCGAGGCCGCCGCCGACGAGGACCACGTGGCCGATCTTGGCGACGTGCTGGGGAAGCCCGAGGGGCCCGACGAAGTCCTCGAAGACGTCGCCCTGCCCGTAGTTCTCCATCATCTCCTTCGTCGTCTTGCCGAGCGCCTGGACCACCATCGTGATCGTGCCCTTCTTGCGGTCGTAGTCCGCGACCGTGAGCGGCACGCGCTCCGAGCCCTCGTGGAGGCGGAGCATGACGAAGTGCCCTGCCTGCGCGGATCGGGCGACGTCGGGGGCCTCGACCTCCCAGAGGAAGGTCGTGGGAGAGAACACCTGGTGGCGGACGATCTTGTACATGTGCTGCGGACCTCGTTCGTGGCGAGAGAGCGCGGACGACGCTCGGAAGGGATCGCGTTGGTACCAGCCGCCATGCGACCCGTCAAGGGGTAGCGGCGGCCGAATCCCCTTGATCCGGGCCATTCCCGGCGGACGGGATCCGGCCCGAAGGTCGGGGGCTTACGGCGCCGCGCTTGCGCGAGAGCCGCGCTCGCGTCAGGTAAGGGTGGATGGCCAGCGAGCGAGCCGCGACCCACCTCGCCCCGGGGTACCTCGTCGCCGCCCCGGCGCTCCGCGATCCGAACTTCGAGGGGTCGCTCGTCCTCATGGCGGGGCACCGCCAGGAGGGGGCGATGGGCTTCGTGGTGAACCGGCCGGCGCCGGTCTCCGCCGGCGACGTGCTCGCCGGCGTGGACGAGTCGCTCGCCGGGCTCGCGAGGAGGAGCGGGCGCTTCGATCAGCCGGTCCTCGTCGGGGGGCCGGTCTCCCAGGAGCAGCTGTGGATCCTCTACCGCCCGGGCGCCGTCGACGTGGAGGAGGAGGGCATCCGCGTCGGCCGGCGCCTCGCCGTCGGGAGCTCCCGCCCGCTGCTCGAGGCGCTCTTGCGGGCGCCGGAGCCCGGGCCGTTCCAGTTCATGATGGGCTACGCCGGGTGGGCCTCCCTGCAGCTCGAGAACGAGATCGCCCACGGCGCCTGGGTCCCGCTCGCCTTCCAGGAGGACCTGCTCTTCACCGTGCCCGTCGAGGCGCGGTGGGAGGAGGCGGTTCGCCGGCTCGGCCTCGACCCCTCGTCCTTCATGGTGGGGGGCGGCGGCGCCATGGCCTAGCGCGCCGCGCTTCCGCCACCTACCTCGACGGGGCGCAGGCACGGCGCCGTTGCACGGTTAGACTACGGCCCTCGCACGAGAGCTCAACCGCGGCCGCGCGGCAGGCGAAGGCCGCCACCCCGAAAGGAAGCCCAACGATGGCCACCGTCACGCTGAAGGGAAACCCCATCCACACGAACGGCGAGCTGCCCGCCGTCGGCGCCAAGGCGCCGGACTTCAGGCTCACCGGCGTCGACCTGAAGGACGTGTCGCTCGCCGAGTACAAGGGGAAGAAGAAGATCCTGAACATCGTGCCGAGCCTGGACACGCCCACGTGCGCCACCTCGACCCGCAAGTTCAACGAGAAGGCCGGCTCGCTGCCGAACACGGTGGTCCTCGTCATCTCGGCCGACCTCCCCTTCGCCATGAAGCGCTTCTGCACGACCGAGGGGCTGAACAACGTGGTGAGCCTCTCGCTCATCCGCGGGAAGACCTTCGCGAAGGAATACGGCGTGCTGCTCGAGGATGGTCCGCTCGCCGGCCTCACGGCGCGCGCGGTCGTGGTCCTCGATGCGAGCGACAAGGTCGTCTACAAGGAGCTCGTGCCCGAGATCGGGCAGGAGCCGAACTACGACGCGGCGCTCGCCGCGGCGAAGTAGGCGCCCCGGGGCGCCGGAGGCATGGACGGCGAGCTCGGCGGCGGGGCGCGAGCGGGCTTCGCCCGCGCGCTCGCCCGCCGAATCTCCCGCTGCGCGGCCGGCGAGCGGGCGGAGGCGAGGCTGCCGGCCGAGCGGGTCCTCTGGGGCCTCGCCCAGACGGGGCGGGCGGCGCGGCTCGTCGCCACCGATCGCGCGCTCTTGCGCGCGTCGCTGTGGCCCACGGCTCTCACCTTCCTCGGGTCGGCCGCGCTCGCGGCGCTCGTCGCGCACGCGGAGGACGGCCGCTTCTTCCGGGCGGCCTTCGCCTCCTTCGTCGCCATCTCGTCGATGCCGCCCACCCTGCTCTGGCGGCAGTGGGTTCGGGTCGGGCTCGAGGCCCGCCGGGCCGCCGGCGCCGCCCCGGGCGAGGAGGAGCGCCCGGGCGAGCGGTACCACCGGATCGTCGTGCGCGAGCTCGTGAAGGCCGGGCGCCAGGCGGCCGCGGTCGCCGTCGGCATCGCCCCGGTGGCGCTGCTCGTCGAGCTCGTCCCCTTCGTCGGGCACGGCGTCACGGTCGCGCTCGGGGCCGCCTGGGCCTGGTACTGGGTCGCCCTCGACGCGCTCGAGATCCCGACCGAGCTCGTGCCGGGCCGGCGCGGGCGGGGGGGGCGCACCTGGTTCGAGCGCGGGCTCGCGACGCTCGCGGGGCGGTCGCGCCTCACCGCGCCGCTCCGCTGGGCGGCGCGGTTCTCGGGATGGCTCGCCCGCCCCTGGCGGCACGAGGTCGCGTTCACGAGACGTCACCGGTGGGAGACGGCGGGCTTCGCGCTCGCCGCGGTCGCCTTCCTCGCCATCCCCGTCGTCGGGGTGTTCTTCCGCGCCGTCGCCATCACGGCGGCCACGATCCTCGTCTGCGAGCTCGACCCGCCGGCACGCGCGCCGGATGTGAGCGAGGGTGCGAAGGGCACCGACGGGTAGGCGCCCACGGGCGGCGGCGTCAGACCCGCTTGGGTTCCCGCGCGCGGCCGTGGACTGGAATGGGCGCGGAGTGCCCATAGAATCGTTCAGTCCGCGGCTCACGCCGAGCCCAGAAAGGGGACACACCGTGAAGATCTTCGCCCGCTCGCTCGCTGCCGCGACGGCCCTCGCCGTGGCGCTCGCGGCCGCTCCCTCCCGCGCCGAGGACCGGAACGGGTACGTCGTGGTCAAGGGAGGCGGCTACTTCCCGACCGCGTCCAACGCCATCTCGGTGGCGAGCAACCCGCAAACCTGGAGCCTCAACACCGCCGGCGACGTCGAGGCCGCCGTGGGCGCCAGCTTCGGCATGCTCGGGTTCTACGTGTCCGGCGGCTACCTCTGGACGAACTCGAACACCTCGGGGACGAACGTGCAGGTGACCGGCCTCCCGTTCTCCGGCGTCCTGCAGCTGCGCATCCCCATCCTCTTCGTCGTGCCCTACCTCGAGGCCGGCGTCGGCCTCCTCGTCAACACTGCCAAGGCGCCGAGCGTGAGCTCGACGAAGACCTCCTTCATGGTGCCGGCCGGCGGCGGCGTCGACTTCCTCCTCGGGCCCATCCTGCTCGGGGCCGAGGCGCGCTACCTGTACGTGAGCCCCACGACGTACGACTTCGGCTCGTCCTTCTCGTCGAACACGGCGACCCTGCGCATGAGCGGCGTCGTCGTGACCGCGAACCTGGGATACCGCTTCTAAGGGCCGTGGGCGGGGCGCGCCTACTTGGGCGCGCCCTGCTCGATGCGCGCCGCCTCCTTCGGGACGACGCGCGCCAGGATGGCGAGCTCCATCTCGTAGTCCCGCCACTTGCGGGTCTCGCCGACCTCGTTCGTCTGCTCCTGCATGGCGGTCACGACCAGGCGGCAGCCGTCGACTCCGTCCGGGAAGCCCTTCACCTGGTAGCGGATGTGGTCGCTGTTCCACTCGGTCTCCGACTCGAGGGTGCCGTTCGTCTTCTCGGTCGTCGCGTGTCCGACCGTGAAGACCTTGCCGAGGAACCCCTTCTCCTCCTGGCCGGTCGTCACCCGGTCGGAGCCCACGAGCTCGATGCCCTGCTGCGCGACCACCTTCAGCGCGTCCGGCCACATCGCCCGGCAGCTCGACGGGAAGACGTAGTCCGCGAGCTGCTTCGAGAGGTAGGCGTCGCGCGTGTACTCCTTGGAGAGCGAGCAGCCCGCGCCCGCGAGCGCGACGAGGATGCCCGCGACGACGCCCGCCCGCCCTCTC
This sequence comes from Anaeromyxobacteraceae bacterium, assembly GCA_035543235.1. Taxonomy (GTDB): domain Bacteria; phylum Myxococcota; class Myxococcia; order Myxococcales; family Anaeromyxobacteraceae; genus DATJZG01. The sequence goes on from DATKJV010000036.1 coordinate 57,827, forward strand.
ATGTCCCGCCCTCCAGTCTCCGCATGAGCCGCTCGAGGCCGGAGAGGTCCTCGGACCACAGGAGCCCGAGCTGGACCTCCCGCTCGCCGTCGGCGCGCTGGTAACACACCTTGAGGCGCCACCGCTCCTGCTCGCAGGCCTTCTTGATCTCGAAGCGCACGCCGCGGCCGGTCCGCCGCACCTCTTCGAGCGCGCGCGCGGCGACTGGCGGGAGCTCCATGGGCGCGCAGTAGAGCATGCCCCCAGGCGCCGGCCAACCGCCCCTTTTCCCGCGCCTTCCGGGCGGCGTCCCCCACCCCCGGTACAGGTGGGTTTCCGTCCTACGTACACGGGATGGCGCCGTTTCTCCCCCTTTCGCAGGATGGGCCGTCCGGCGTGGAGGAGGGGATCGCCCGGATCCGCGAGATGAGCGACGAGGTCCACCAGGCGCGAAGGGCGCTGCACCGTCGGGTGCGGGAGCTGCGCGGCGACATCGCCGAGCTGGAGGCGGAGCTCGCCGACCTCGGTCCCGGCGACACCCTGCCCGGCCTGCACCTCGTCCTCGAGGCGGGCGGGAAGAAGGCGCTCGTCTCCGCCTCCCAGGTCGAGGAGATCGCGCCCGCCCCGGACCTCTCGCCGATCCGGGGAGGCCCGCCCGAGGCCGCCGGGCTCGCCGCCGCCGCCGGCCGGTCGCTCGTCGCGCTCGACCTCGCCGCCTTCCTCGGGGCGCGGCGCACGCCGCCGCGCGACGCCACGCTCGTCGTGTTCCACTCGCAGGTCGCCGTCGGCCTGCTCGCCGACGCCGTGTCGCCCGCCTCCGGCCCCGCGGTCCTGGTCCCGGCGAACGGAGCCCCGCCCGCGAACTGGCGCCACTCCCGCGTGCTCGCCCAGGTGGGTGGCGAGGTCCTCCCGCTGCTCCACGTGGAGCGGCTCGCCCACGTCCTCGACGTGCATCCCGAGCGCAACGGCCGCACCGACGGCCAGCTCGCGCGCCAGCTGGCGCGGCTGGAGGTGAGCCTGGAGCGGCGGGGCCTGAAGCTCTGCGACCGCCTGCGCTCCCGCCTGCGCGGGCACCTCGCCTCCGCGGCCGCCGAGCTCGGCCTCGAGGCCTCGCAGGTGCTCCCCGCGATCCTCGGCGGCGCCCCGGCGAGCATCTGCTCGCTTCTCGAGGGCGCGGCGCTCGGGGAGACGTACTTCTTCCGCCACCCCCAGCAGTTCCGGGCGCTGCAGCGGCTCTTGTTCGCGTCCTCCGACCCGGGGCGCGCGCTCCGGCTGTGGTCGGCGGGCTGCGGGAGCGGCGAGGAGGCCTACGGCCTCGCCGCCCTGCTCGAAGCCTCCGGGCGTCCGAAGGGCCAGGACCAGGTCCTCGGGACGGACGTGTCCGAACGGGCACTCGAGCACGCGCGCCAGGGCATCTACGGGCGCTGGTCGTTCCGCGGGGCGGACCCGGTGCTCGAGCGCCTCCTGCCCGGCGCTCCGAACGGCACCGAGGTCCCCGCCGCCCTCCGCGCCACCGTGACCTACCGCGCCCACGACGTCCGCGACCCGCCTCCGGAGGGGAGCTACGACGCGGTCCTGTGCCGGAACGTCCTCCCGTTCCTCGACCCCGGCGAGGTCCCGGCGACGCTCGAACGCCTCCTCGACGCCACCCGGCCGGGCGGCTACCTCCTGCTCGCCCCGGGCGAGCTTTCCCTCGCGGCGGCCCTGGAGCTCGAGCGGGTGGAGTCGGACGGGACGGTGCTTCTCCGGAGGCCCTGGTCCCGCCCCGACGTCCGCGCCGTCGCCGGGCGCAACGGCGTCCGCCGGTAGCGGGCCGCCGTCACTCCTCCCAGCGCATCCGCCCGATGAGCGGGACGTGGTCGGAGAGGCCGGCGAAGCGGCTCGAGCGGTCGCCGTAGGGCGAGGTGCCGTCGAGGTCGAGGAAGCGGGCCCCGTTGCCGTAGAAGATGTGGTCGAGGTGCATTCGCATCCGCATGAAGCCGGCGGTCGGGTAGCTCGAGCCCTCGAGGAGCCCGAGGTCCCGCTCGGCGCAGCGGAACCCGGCCGACTCCGTGAGGTAGCGGAAGACCGGCGACGCGGGCTGGGCGTTGAAGTCGCCGCAGACCACGAAGGGCTCCGCCCGCGCGTGGCGGTGGACGTAGGCCGCGAGCGTGTGGGCCTCGTGGAGCTGGTTCACGCCCCATCCCATGCGCTCGCGCCGCGTCCAGAACGCCCTCGCGAACGGCGTGGGGAGGGACAGGTGGGTGTTGAACACGTGGAGCCGCCGGCCCGAGGCGTCGACGACGCTCATGTGGGCGCAGATGCGCCCCTGCTTGCGGTCCCGGAACCGCTCCACGTGGTGGTGGGTGATGTGCGCAGGGGAGTCCACGTTGTGCGACTCCACCCGCAGCCGCTCCGTGTTCACGACGATGGCGAGCCCGTGCGTGGTGATGGAGAGGCCGCGGATGCGGTTCGCGTGGGCGCGGAAGTAGAAGCCGTCGTACGGGAAGGTCTGCCCCGTCCGGGCGAAGGCCCGTTGCAGTTCCGCCATGAACGACATGAGCTGCGTCTCGCCCGGTGCGGCCCTCCCCCTTGCGAGGCGGGAGCGCACCGAGATGGTCTCGATCTCCTGCAGACAGACCACGTCGGCGAGCGGCGCCAGGGCCGCGAGGCCCGCGGCGATCCGGCGCTCCGACGACCGGGTGCTCGCGAGCCCCTTCAGCGCGTGGCCGAAGTATCGCACGTTGTAGCTCACGACCCGGATGGGCGAGGTCCTCACGGTCGGTCATCATGCGCCGCGGCGGCCCCGGCCACAACCTTCGTCCCGGGGGCCTGGGACAGGCGCTCCGGCCGGGCCGGGCTGCGCTATGATTCCGGGATGTCCTCCCCCGCCGAGCCTCCCAGCGGCGAGCGCACCGACTCGTGGAGCCTGGCCCCCCGGCCGCATTCGGAGCGGCGGCCCTACCTGCTCGTCCTCTCCGGCCCGCAGTTCGGGGAGATGTTCGCCCTCGACCGCGGCGTCGAGCAGGTGCTCGGCCGCGAAGCGGGCGTGCCCGTGCGGCTGCGCGACGCCGGGGTCTCGCGGCGCCACGCGTCCGTCTTCCCGACGAGCGACGGCGCGCGGCTCCGCGACCTGGGGAGCCAGAACGGCACCTACGTCGACGGGCTGCGGGTCACCGACTGCCGCCTGCAGGACGGCCAGCGCGTGCACCTGGGGATGCACAGCACGCTCAAGTACTGCCTCTGCGACGAGCTCGAGATCGAGTACCAGCGGAGGCTCGCCGAGGGCGCCCTGCAGGACCCCCTCACGGGCCTCTACAACCGGCGCCACTTCGGGCACCGGCTCTCCGCCGAGCTCGCCGCCGTGCAGCGGCACGGCCGGCCGCTCTCGGTCCTGTTCCTCGACGTGGACCACTTCGGTCGGGTGAACGACGCCCACGGCGAGGTGGCCGGGGACGAGGCCCTGAAGATGATCGCGCACGTCATCCAGGGGGCGGTGCGCCGCGAGGACGTGCTCGCGCGGCTCGGGTCGGAGGACTTCGCGGTGCTCGCGCGCGAGACGGCCGTGGCCGGGGGCCGCGCGCTCGCCGACCGGGTGCGCAAGGCGGTGGAGCGCTCGCGCCTCTCCTACCGGGGGCAAGAGCTCTCGCTCACCATGAGCGTCGGAGTGGCGGTCGTGAGCGGCATCGCCACCTACGAGCCCGCGAAGACCGACCGGGTGGTCCTCGAGGCCGCGGAGGAGGCACTCCGGCAGGCCAAGGCCGCCGGCGGAAACGCCGTCGCGGCCTCGCCCCCGCTCTCCCTCGCCTAGGGGCGAGCCGCGCCCCCTAGTCGTTCGCTTCCTGGAACGCGCCCACGGCGTTCAGCAGCCGGAGCGTCGCGAGGTCGACGTTCAGGCTCTCGGCGACGACGTTCACCTCCGCCTGGCGCAGCGTCTGCACGGAGTCGGTGGACTCGAGGTACGTCGCCGCGCCCGCCTTGTAGGCGACGTCCACGAGGCGAGCGTTCTCCCGGGCGAGCTCGGCGCGCTCGATGGCCTTCGCCTTGTTGGCGAGCGCGGCCTCGAGCTCGAGCTTGAACTGCTTCACGTTCGTGGTCGTGCGCAGGTCCGTCTGCTCCTTCGCCGCTTTCGCCTCGGCGATCTTCGCGCTCGCCTCGCGGATGTTGGCCTCGCGCAGCCCGCCGTCGAAGATGTTCCAGGTGAGTCCCGCGCCCGCCTGCCAGGTGAAGGCCTGGCCGGTGAAGATGGAGACGTTCGTGTAGCGGTAGTTGAAGAAGGCGCCGATGGAGGGCAAGTACTCCATGATCACCTGCGTGCGCTGCCCCTCGGCGAGCTTGACGCCCTCGGCCGCGGCCTTCACGTCCGGGCGGAGGTCGAGGGCCTGCTGCTCCAGGTCCGGTCCCTGCGGGATCCTGGGCGAGGGGGGGATCTCCACGTCGAAGTCGTTGTCGCGGGTGAGCGCCTGCGCCAGCGAGAGCTTCGCCTTCTCGAAGTCGATCTGCGCCCGCTTCAGATCCTCCTCCGCCTGCGCCCGGTCGATCTCGGCCCGGAGCAGCCCCACCTTCGGCGAGGTCCCGGCGTTGAAGCGGACCCGGGCATCGCGCTCCCGCTCCCGGGTCAGGTCCACCTGCCGCTCCTGGACGATGACGAGCTCCTTCAGCCCGGCGATGCCGTAGTAGAGCTGCGCCACTCCGAAGAGGACGTCGCGCCGCGCCTGCTGGGAGCTGTACTCGGCGACGCGGACGCCGGAGTAGGCGTTCACGATGCCGAGAATGGCTTGCGGCGCGATGAGGGCCTGGTTCGCGCTCGCCTGGGCTTGCCACTGGTTCAGGACCTGCACGGCGTCCGTGTAGAACGACGACGGAACCGTCGCCTGGTATGTCGTGGGGGTCTGGCCCGGCGGAATCTGGCCGGGTGGCGGGCCGCTCTGGCCCGTGTCGGTGACGTAGTAGGTGGCCGGCAGCGCAATGTCGGCCTGCAACTCGTTCCGCGTGTAGTTCCCGGACACCGCGATCTGCGGCAGGTAGTAGGACCAGGCCTTCCCGGTGGCCTGCCGCGCCTCGTCGAGCTTCGCGTTCACCTGCTGGATGTCCAGGTTCTGGCGCTGGGCGACCACGATGGCCTCGCGCAGAGGCAGAACCGGGAGCGCCCTCGCCGCCGTCGCGGCGGGCGTGGCCACCGGGGCGGGCGGGGGCGCCTCCTTGGGCTTCGCGGCCGCGGACGGGGCCGCCTGGGTCAGGACCAAGGCTGCGACGATGGTGAACGTCATGCGTCCTCCGTTTGAGCATGCGAGGTCTACACCAAGCCGGGCGCACGCGCTGCGAAGAATTGCTACGTCCCCGCCGAAACCCCCGCCCGGGCCGGCCCGGGTCACGCGGCCCCTGCCGCTGCCGGTGACGGAGAGCGGGACCGCCCCGCTCCCCGCGGCCAGGTAGAGCCGGGTCGAGCACGCCGGGTGCCGGCGCGGGGCCGCCGGGCAGCGCTCCCCCTGCGACCGGGGCCAGGTGACGCGCACGTCGTAGGCCTCCTCGGCGGCTTCCTCCCGGTAGTGGCCGGCGACGCCGCCCGCGGCGAGGCGCACGGCCCGGTCGACGTCGGGGACGGCGACGCCGGCGAGCGCGGCCCGGTCCCGTTCGACGCGGACGCGCAGGTCGCGCTCCCGGTCCCGGCTGGTGTTGCGCACGTAGCGCGTCCCCGGGGTCTCCGCGAGGACGCCCTCCACCCAGGCCGCGGCCGCCTCGAGCTCGTCCGTCCGGTCGCCGAGCACGCGGACGGCGATGGGTGCCGCGCGCGCATCGACCGGAGGCCGTTCTCGAACTCGTGCACCTCGAGCTCGCCCGTGATCGGCGAGCTCCGCCCGCACGGCGGCGAGCGCTCGGCCCTGGATCTCCGTGCGCGCGCTCCGGCCGCGACGCCTATGCCATCCTCGTCGACGCGAAGGACGAGCTCGATCCTCGCCGGGCTGGGCTGCGATCCCGCGCTGGCGGGCCGCCGGGGATCGGGCCCGCGCCTCGATCCCCACCACGAAGGGCGCTGAGCCGCCGGGGGCTACCCCCCGAGGTCCTCGATCTCCCGCTCGACGTCCTTCTTGTCGTCGGCGTCGGGGCGCAGCCGCAGGTAGGCCTTGAACTCCTGGAGAGCCCGCGCCTTCTGCCCGCGCTCCTTGTAGGCGTAGCCCAGGTAGAGGTGGGGCATGGGGTTCTCCGGCTCGGCCTTCGTGGCCTGCTCGTACCAGGGCACGGCCGCCTTGAGCCCCTGGGCGCCCTGGACCGCCTGGCCGATCCGGTAGTAGACGCCGACGAGCTTCGGGTCGCGCTTCAGGGCCTCCCGGTACAGCGCGATCGCGCGCGCGTGCATGCCCAGGTGCTCGTAGGCGTCGCCGAGCTGCACCCGGAGCCGCTCCTGCTTCGGCGCCGCGGCGACCGCCTTCTCGAGCTGCTGCGCCGCGTTCTGGAAGTCGCCCTGCGCCGCGTACAGCTGCGCCAGGCGCTCGTAGCCGTCCGGGAGGCCCGGGGCCGCGGCGACGGCCGCGCGGTAGGCCTCGATCGCCTCGCCGGGCTGGCCCAGCCTCTCGTGCGCGAGCCCGAGGTACAGGTGGTGGGCCGGATCCTCGGGGCCGAGCGCCGCGGCCTTGCGGAGACGGTCGAGCGCCTGCGTCGCGTCGCCCTTCACGAGGAGCGCGCGCCCCAGCCAGAACTGCCCTTCCGCGAGGTTCGCGTCGAGGTTCGTCGCGAGGTCGAGCTCCCGGAGCGCCTCCTCGGTCTGGCCCTGCTCGAGGCGCAGCGCGCCGAGGCGGGCATGGCCCAGCGCGCTCTTGGGATCGAGCGCCACGGCCGCCTCGACGGCCTTGCGCCCGGCTTCCGGTTCTCCCCCGGTGAACAGCAGCCACCCGAGCACGAGCTGCGCCTCGGGCTGCAGGGGATCGAGCCGCAGCGACCGCGTGAGGTCCACGCGCGCGGCCGCCGCGTCGCCCGCGGCGAGCGCGAGGCGGGCGCGGCCGAGGAGCGCCGCGGCGCATTCCGGGTCGGTCTCGAGGGCCTTCGCGTAGGCCGCCCCCGCGCCCTGCGCGTCCTTCCGCGCGAGCCTGAAGTCCCCGAAGAGCGCCTGCACCTCGGCCCGGGCGGCCTCCTTCTCGGCGAGCGCCGCGACGAGGGGCTCGGCCCGGGCGAGGTCGCCGTCGGCGAGGGCGATCCGGGCGAGCGCCAGCCTGGGCCGCCAGTCGGAGGGGGCCCTCTGCCCGGCGCGCTCGTAGAGCTTGGCGGCCTCCGCCCGCTTCCCGGCCTGCTGCTCGACCCAGCCCTTGAGGTAGATGACCCGCGCGTCGTCGCTCGCGCGCGCCATCGCGCCGTCGACCGCCGCCTGCGCCTCCGGCAGCTTGCCGGAGAGGACGAGTGCTCTCGCGTAGAGGGCGAGGAGGTCCCAGTCGCGCGTGGACGAGGTGGCAGGCTTGAGCGCCTCGACGGCGCCGTCCGCGTCCCCGCGGCGCAGCAGGAGGCGCGCGAGGGCCCCCCTCGGGCCGGTCAAGGCCGGCTGCGCCTGGATGGCCGCCTCGAGCTCCGCCTGGACGGCCGGTGCCCACGCGTCCGCACCCGGGCGCCGCGCGAGGATGTCGGCGAGCAGGAGGTGGACGCGCGCACGCTCTCCCGGGCCGAGCCTCGCCCACCTCTCCTTCTCCGCGAGGAAGCGCAGCGCCCCTTCGGCCCCCGGATCCCCGGCCCGGTCCATGAGGGCGGCGAGGTCGAGGGCCGCCGACACGTTGCCGGGGTCGCGCGCCAGCGCCGTCTCGAGCTGCGCCCGGGCGGCCTTGTCGTCGCCCCGCTGCACGTCGAGCAGCGCCCGCGCATGGGCCGCGCGCGACGAGTTCGGCTGCAGCGCGTCGAGGCGGTCGAGCTTGCTCGCCGCCCTCCGGAAATCCCCGCGCCCCGCCGCGGCCCGCGCGAGGAGCAGCACCATCTCCGGATCGGCGTCGACCTTCGGGGTCGCCTCCAGGGCGGCGAGCGCCGCTCCCGTGTCCTCCCCGCCGGCGAGGGCGACGGCGAGCGTGGCGGCGCGGGCCTCGGGCGTTCCCGCCATCCTCCCCGCCATCTCGGTCGCGAGCTCGCGCGCCCGCCGGAGCGCGTCGTCGCTGCCCCGCTGGGCCAGCGAGCCGGCGGCGAGCGAGAGCAGGAGGCGCGCCTGCGGGTCGAACGAGTCGATCCGCAGGCCCTGCTCGGCGAGCGTCAGCGCCTGCTGGTCCGCCGGGAAGGCGTCCTGCGCGAGGGCGGCGCGGCCGTCGCCGACGAGCTTCGCCACCGCGGGGTTCCTCGACCGCCCCCGAAACGCCTTCCAGAAGAACGGGCCGTAGCTCGTCAGGCTCCCGGCGATCCCGGCGCCCGCGAGGAGCAGGAGGACGGCCGCACCCGCTGCCAGCCCCGCCTTCCTCGGCGGGAGGTGGAGGCGCAGCCGGGCCGTCACCTTCTGCTTGAGCCCGCTCTCCATGCGGGGCTTGAACGGGGCCGGGATGCGCGCCGTGTCGCGCGCGGCCACCGGCTGGCTCACGGCCGGCGTCTCGTGCAGCCGCCGCACCGCGGCGGCGAGCGCCGGGACCGCGCCGATCGAGGTCCAGGTCTCGCCTCCGTCCGGGGAGACGTCCTCGTTGCCGAGCAGCTCGCCCTTGCCGAGCATCTCGACGATGTCGCGCTCGGCGAACGGCCCGAACACCTTCCCGGAGGGGCGCCGCACCTTGTAGGACGCGACCCCGTCCGGGACCCGCGGGGCCGGACGCGGCGGCGGCTCGGCGGCGGGCTGCCCGAAGAGCATCTCGAGCTCGTCCTCGCCGCTCGAGGCCGGCGCGGGCGGCGGCTCCTCCGGGACCGATCCCGGAGGCGGCCCCTCGGGAGGGGTCTCGTCGCCCGACCCCAGCCCGCCGAACGAGAAGGTCTCCACCGGCTCGCCCTTGCCCCCGGACTCGGCACCCGGGGCGGGCGGCTCCGAGTGCGCGGCCTCCGCCGGCTCCACCTCGGACGCGGGCCAAGGCTCGCTCGCCGGCGCCTCCTCCGTCGGGAAGGCGAACGGCTCTGCCTCGACGGTCGCCGCCTCCGGCTCGGGGAGGGGCACGGCCTCGGGCGGTTCGGGGAGAGGCGCGGGCGGCGCCGGCCGCGCTGCCGGCGGAAGGGGAACGGCGGACCCCTCCGAGGAGGGCGGCGCGGAGCCGACGAGCGACGCCGGGGCCGCCCCCGGGAAGGGAGGCGGCGCGAGCGGCTCGCGCCCTCCCGGGAGCGGTACCGGCGGGGGACCGCCGGGCCCGGGCCCGGCTGCGGCGGCCGGGAAGGCGCCGACCAGCGTGGCGCCGACGGGCGTGAACCCCGGGCTCCCGACGACCGTCGCTCCCGGAGAGGGCACCGCGTCGGAGAGGCTCGCGGGCGGGGGGGTGGCCTTGCCGGGAGGCGCGACCGCTCCCGGGAGCGGGATCGACGTCCCGGGTCTCGCGCCGGAGAGCGTCACGCCCGGCGCGGGAGGGGGAGGCGCCCCGACCATCGTCGCCCCGGGTGAAGGTGGCGGCGGACCGCCGCCGGGGACCGGCGCGTCGGCGGCGGCCGGAAACGCGCCGACCAGCGTCCCGCCGCCGAGCGTTGCCCCCGGGCTCCCGACGACCGTCGCGCCAGCGGAGGGCGCCGCGCCGGGAAGGGGAACCGCCGGTTTGGCGGGCTTGCCGGGAGGTGCGACCCCTCCCGGGAGCGGGATCGACGCCCCGGGCCTTGCGCCGGCGAGCGTCACGCCCGGCGCGGGAGGGGGAGGCGAGCCGACCACCGTCGCCCCGGGTGAGGGCGGCAGCGGCGTGCCGACGACCGTGGGCGGAGGGGCCTTCTGCGGCGGAGCCGAGGCCATCGTCACCCCGGGTGTCGGCGGAAGCGGCGACCCGACGACGGTCGCCCCGGGCGCGAGAGGAGGAGGCGCGCCGACCATCGTGGACCCGGGAGGTGCACCCGCCATCGTGGACCCGCGAGGGGTCCCCGCGACCGTCGGCGTCGGCGGCGTGCCGACCACCGTCGATCCCGGCGGAGTCCCGGGCAGCGGAACGGCCGCGCCGGCCCGCGTGACGCCGGGGAGAGGCGGCTGGGGCATTCCGGCGACCGTCTTCTCGGGGACTCCGCCCTCGGCTGACGGCGAGGGGCCGACGGGCGGGGTCCCGCCGGACGGGGGGCCGCTGGCCGCCGCGCGAGCCTTTCGCACGGGGAAGACCTGCTGGCACTTGGGGCAGCGCACCCGGAGGCCGGTGGCCGGGATGCGCGTCTCGTCGACGTCGTACTCCGCTCGGCAATGGGCGCAGGTGACCCGCATCTTCGTTCCAGGAGCCGGCCCGGCTCCGTGGCGCGGAGGGGGCCGTGCGTGCTAGCAGTTCGGTAATCGTACAGCCGCCCCTCAACCCCGCGCCACCTCCGAGCGACGTGCTCGTCCTCGGGGCCGGCCTCGCAGGCCTCTCGGCGGCGCTCCACCTCGGTCAGCGATATCGCCTGCTCGAGCGCGCGGACCGCCCTGGCGGGCTCTGCCGCACGGATTCGCGAGGAGGCTTCCTCTTCGACGCGACCGGCCACTGGCTCCACCTGCGCGATCCCGAGGCCCGGCACCTCGCCGACGAGCTCCTCCCCGGCGGCTGGCTCACCATCGCGCGGCGGGCCGGGGTCTTCTCCCACGGGGTCTTCACGCCCTACCCCTATCAGGTGAACACCCGCGGGCTGCCTCCCGAGGTCGTCCTCGAGAACGTCCTCGGCTTCGTGGAGGCCCAGTTCGGGGAGGGCGGCCGCGCGCTGCGGGAACGGGGCCCGCGGACCTTCGCCGAGTTCGTGCTTCGGCACCTCGGCTCCGGGTTCGCGCGGAACTTCATGTTCCCCTACAACTCCAAGCTCTGGCTCGTGCCGCTCGAGGAGCTCGACTGCGGGCCGCTCGAGCGATTCGTGCCCCGGCCGTCGCTCGCCGACGTCGTGGCCGGCGCCGTCGGGGCCCCCCGCGGCGAGGTCGGCTACAACGCGACCTTCCTGTACCCGCGGGAGGGCGGCATGGAGGCCTTCGCCCGCGCCCTCGCCGCCCGCCTTCCCCGCCCCGCCGAGTGCGGCGTCCGCCCTCTCGCCATCGATCCCCTTCGCAGGGTGGCGCGCCTGTCCACCGGCGAGGAGGTGCGCTGGCGGGCGATCGTCTCGACGATCCCGCTCCCGGACCTCGCCCGGCTCGTCGACGGGGCGCCGCCCCGGGTCGAGGAGGCCGCCGCCGCGCTCCGGTCGAACGCCGTCACCTACGTGAACGTCGCCGCGCGGGAGTCGCGCGGACCGCCCTTCCACTGGGTGTACCTGCCGGAACCGAGGTTTCGCCCCTACCGCGTCGGCTCCGCCTCGACGGCCGTTCCCGGGCTCGCCCCGCCCGGCTGCCGGAGCTTCTGGGTCGAGTTCAGCGCCCCGGAGCCGCTGCCAGCCTCGGAGGTCGAGCCCGCGGCGCTCTCCACGCTCCTCGAGCTCGGCTTCCTCGGCTCGCGGGACGACGTCCTGCACGCGGAGACCCGGTCCATCCCGCACGCGTACGTGATCTGCGACCGTTCCTGGGCGGAGGCGCGGGCGACCGTCATCGGGTGGCTCGAGGAGCGCGACATCCTCGTCGCGGGGCGCTACGGCCGCTGGGAGTACTCGTCCATGGAGGACGCGCTCCTCGCCGGCCGGGAGGTGGCGCGCCGGCTCGCGTGAGGGGAGGCCGCCCCTCGTCAGGGGCCGAGCCGGGCGGCGGCCGTCTCGAGCGTCAGCCACTCCCGGTCGATCCGGCGCAGGAACGCCTCGAGGCGGGCGAGCTTCCGCGAGGCCGGGATGCGCAGGTCGGGCCGGCGGCTCGCGAGCGCCGGCGACGCGTCGGAGGCGTCGAGGAAGTCGAGGCCGTGCAGCTCCACGTTGGCGAGCGGGGTCGCGGCCGTGCCGGCGAGGAGAAGGGAGGCGGCCGCCGCGGGCAGCCCCGCGAGGAACGTGCCGACGAGCGGCACGCGCAGGGCACCGGCCGTGACCGGGAGTTCGACGAGCGGAAGCCCGCCGCGCGCGTAGGGCTCCCGCTCCGAGGGGCGGTAGGGGACCCGCGGCGCGAGCATCGCCCGGGGCCGGTCCAGGATCGCCGCCGACCTCCGCCCGGCGAGCGCGAGGAGCGCCATCGCCCCGGCCTTCGCGATCCAGTACGGGGGGGCCGGGAGCGCGGACGAGTCGTAGAGGTACCCCTGCGACGCGAGCTCGGCGACGAGCGCCGCCGAGAGGGCGTAGCCCGGCGCCCGGAACCCCACCGGGGGCCGCCCGGCCGCCGCCTCCACCGCCGCGGCGCCGGACCGCAGCTCCCGGGCGATCCCGTCGCGGTCGCGCCGCGACAGGCCGTAGTCGTGGGAGAAGCTGTGGTTCGCGACCTCGTGCCCGGCCCGGGCGAGGCGGCGCACGGCGGCCGCGGCCGCCGGCGCCGCGAGCGGCTCGCCGACCGCGAAGACGGTGCCCCGGATCCCGAGCCGCTCGCAGAGCTCTCCGTAGCGCTCCGTCGCCCGCCCGTACACGGGGTCGTCGCCCGCCTCGGGGGGAGCGATCCCGTGCAGCCGGTGGTAGCAGCCGAGGGGGTCGAGGTCGATGGAGAGGGAGGCCGCCGTCACGGCTCCTCCGCCTCGCTCGCCGCCGGCCGGCGGGCGGGCGGCCGGAGCCTCAGGACCAGGATGAGCCTCGCCACCTGGCCGAGGACGCGCGGCACGCGGCGCATCAGCCCGATGGTCGGAGGGCGCCGCTCCCGCAGCGCGACGGGGATCTCGGTAACCCGGCATCCCTCCCGCGCGGCGCGGAGGACGAGCTCGCTCGCGAAGACGTCGCCCTCGACCACGCAGCGGGCCGCGACCGGGGCGAGGCTCGTGCGGACCATGGCCTTCACGCCGTGGGTGTCGGTGCCCTCGAACCCCAGCGCCACGCGCAGGAGCGAGTTGTGCGCCCAGGTCGCGAGCCGCCTGTAGGCCGGCCGCCGGTCCTCCGCCCCCGGGGCGCGCTTGGAGCCGACCACCATGTCGGCCTCCCCGCGCCGGAGCATGGGAAGCGCCCGGTCGTAGAAGGCGAGGTCGCAGAGGTCGATCTCGTCGGCCACGACGTAGCGGCCCCGGGCGGCGAGGATTCCGAGCCGGAGCGCGCGGCCGTAGTTGGCGGCGTCGGCCGTGAGGTACCGCAGCCGCGGGTCCTCGCCGGAGAGCCGCTCGAGGATCCGCCGCGTGCCGTCCCTCGACCCGTTCTCGGAGAGCAGCACCTCGAAGGCGAGCCCCCGCTCCTCGAGGCGGGCGACGAGCTCCCGGCACGCCTCCTCCACGATGCGCTCCTCGTCGTGCACCGGGATGACGACGGACAGCTCGCAGGCCTCGGCCATCGGGATCCCTTGCTAGCACGGGCTGCGACGGGGAGCACGGCCTGCTCTCGGCGGGCGCGGCCCGACGTGCTAGATCCTCCTTTCATGACCGGGCTGGGGGGCGAGATCAAGGAGCGGCTGCACCGCTGGACGCTGGAGCTCGGCGGGCCCGGGATGCGCGAGCGCCTGGAGACGCTCACCCCACCGCGCAACGAGTACGGCGTGGACCCCTACGGGTTCGACGTGGACTACCTCCAGGCCGCGGTGGCCCCGCTCCTGTGGCTGTACCGGAAGTACTTCCGGGTGCAGCCCCACGGGCTCGAGAACGTGCCGGCCGAGGGGCGCGTCCTGCTCGTCGCCAACCACTCGGGCCAGCTCCCCTTCGACGCCGCCATGGTCGAGGTCGCCTGCCTCGCCGACAAGGATCCGCCGCGGGCGGTCCGGGCGCTCGTCGACCGCTGGGTCCCGACCCTCCCGTTCGTGTCCACCATCTTCGCCCGCTGCGGCCAGGTGGTCGGGACCCCGGAGAACTGCCGCCGGCTGCTCGCCGCCGACGAGGCGCTGCTCGTCTTCCCCGAGGGCACCCGGGGCCTCAACAAGCCGTTCGCCCGCCGCTACGAGCTGCAGGACTTCGGGCCGGGATTCCTGCGGCTCGCGCTCGAGAGCAACGCGCCCATCGTGCCGGTGGGCGTCGTCGGCGCCGAGGAGCAGGCCCCGGCGCTCTTCGACCTCAAGCCGCTCGCCCGCCTCCTCGCCTTTCCCCACTTCCCCATCACCCCGACGGTCCTTCCGCTGCCGCTGCCCGTTCGCTACCGCATCTGGTTCGGGAAGCCGATGCACTTCACCGGGAGCCCGGACGACGAGGACCCGGTGCTCGAGTCGAAGGTCGCCCGGGTGAAGGCCGCGGTGGCGGGCCTCCTCGCCCGCGGCCTGGAGGAGCGCCGCCACCTCTTCTGGTGAACGCATGGCCGTGCCCGGATCCACGCCCGTCCCGCCGCCGGAGGAGCGCGACCCGCTCCCGGCGCTGCCCCGCAGCGTCGCCATCACCGGGATCGCCGGGAACCTCGGCAAGAAGCTGGCCCGCCTCCTCCACGGCGAGACCCGCCTCGTCGGGATCGACCGGCGGCCCTACCGGGAGCGCCCGAAGGACGTGGAGCACCACCAGCTCGACATCCGCAAGAACCGCGTCGAGGACGTCTTCCGCCACGGCCAGATCGAGGCGCTCGCCCACCTGGGGCTCAAGCACGACCCCCGCGAGCGGCAGTCCGAGGCCCACAGCTTCAACGTGGCCGGCACGCAGAAGCTCCTCGACCTCGCCGTCCGGCACGGCCTGCGGAAGGTGGTCCTCCTCTCGAGCGCCAACGTGTACGGGCCGCTCCCGGAGAATCCGAACTTCCTGCCGGAGGAGACCCCGCTCCTCGGCGCGGCGCGCTTCCCCAACGTCCGCGACCTCGTCGAGGTCGACATGTACGTGCAGTCCTTCATGTGGAAGCACCCGGCCGTGGAGACCGTCATCCTCCGGCCGGTGAACATCGTCGGGCCCACGGTGCGGAACGCCCCGTCGAACTACCTGCGCCTCGAGCACCCGCTCACCGTCCTGGGCTTCGACCCCATGGTCCAGCTCATCCACGAGGAGGACGTGTGCCGGGCGCTCGCCGTGGCGCTCCGGCCCGGGGTCCGGGGGATCTACAACGTGACCGGGCCCGGCGAGGTGCCGCTGTCGGCCGTCCTGGCCGAGCTCGGCCGCGAGCCTGTGCCCGTCCCCCACCCCCTCATCCGGCCGCTCCTCCGGCGGCTCTTCGAGGCCCGGCTCTCGCACTTCCCGCCCGGGGAGGTCGACTACATCCAGTACCTGTGCGCCGTGGACGGCTCGCGCTTCGTGCGGGACACGGGCTGGGCGCCCAAGTACCCGATGGGCGAGACCATCCGCAGCGTGCTCGGGTCCCGGTAGGGAGCGTTTCCGATGCGGCCGGGTCCGCCGGCCCTTATCCTCGGCGAAGCACCGGTCATGCAAGACGTCCTCCTCCGCGGCCTCGTGCGGCCCTCCGACCTCCGGGTCATCTACGTCGACGCGACCGACCTCTCCCGCATGGCGCGCCTGCTGCACGGGCTCGCGCCGACCAGCGCCGCCATCTTCGCGGAGGCGCTCGCCGCCGGCCTCCTGCTCGGCGCGCTGCAGAAGGAGAAGACGCGCGTCAACCTCCACCTCGCGGTGGACGGTCCGCTCGTCGGCCTCCTCGTCGACGCCGACACCGGCGGCAACGTGCGGGGGCGCGTGCGCTCGACGCACGTGCACTTCCCCGGCGATCCCGCCGTGGGGCGGCGCGCCGCGCTCGGGGGGACGGGGTCCCTCTCGGTCCTCCGCGACCTCGGCAACGGGGAGTTCTACCGGGGCTCGATCGAGGTCGGGGAGGGAACGCTCACCGACCACCTGCGCCGCTACTTCGCGGAGAGCGAGCAGGTGCCGACCGCCCTGGAGGTCGCCGTCCTGCCGTCCGGCCCGGAGCCGCTCGGCAGGGTCGCAGGGGTCCTCGTGCAGCGGCTCCCGGAGGGGAGCACCGAGTCGATCGCGGAGGTGGCCGGCCGCCTCCGGGAAGGCGCGCTCGCGAACGCCCTGTCGCGGGGCCTGCCCGCGGCCGAGGTGGCGCGCCTCGTCGCCGGCGGCAGCCTGGAGGTCCTCCTGGAGAGCGAGGTCGCCTACCGCTGCACCTGCAGCCGGGACCGGGCGCTGAACGCCGTGACGGCGCTCGGCGCGGACGGGATCCGCGCCGCCATCGACGAGCGGCGCGAGCTCGTCATCGATTGCGAGTTCTGCAAGCAGCGCTACGTCATCCGGGAGCCCGAGCTGCGCGAGCTCGCCCGGTCGCTCTCCGCCGGGGGCTCGGGTCAGGCGACCGCCTGAGGGACCGGCTCCGGGGGCGGTGCGCGCCGGCCCGCGCGTGGTAGATTCGCGTCGGCCGCCAGGCCACGACCCGGAGGTCCCGCCATCGCACCCCGGAAGAAGAGGACGACCCCGCCGCGGCGGGGGAGGAACGCCCGGAAGCGCCCCGCCCGCCGCCCGGCGGCTCGCCGGCGCGCGCGCGAGCAACCCCTGGGCGCAGGGGTGGGCGACGCCTTCGCGATCCGCCGGCTCGGGTTGTCGGCCCGGCACGCGCGCCCGGCGCCGAAGGCGGTGCGCGAGATCTCGTGGGTGGAGTTCGGAGAGGTGGTCCGCGTGCTCGCCGCCCGGATCGCGGAGCGCTTCAAGCCCGACGTGGTCCTCGGGGTCGCCCGCGGCGGGATCGTCGTGGGGGGCGCGCTTGCGAGCCCCCTCGGCGCCGAGTTCCTCCCGGTCCGCGTCGAGCGGCGGCAGCGCGACCGCCGCGGCCGGACCACCTTCCGCGTCCCGGAGGCGAAGGGACGGCGCGTGCTCGTCGTCGACGACGTCACGAACTCGGGCGCGACGCTCGCCAAGGCCCGCGAGCTCGCCCTCAAGTCCGGCGCGGGCGAGGTGCAGGCGGCCGCGCTCGTCGCCCGCCCCGACGGCTCCCACCCGGAGTGGTTCGCCCTCGAGACCTCGCAGCTCATCGTCTTCCCGTGGGACTATCACTTCGGGGACGGCGTCGGGCCCTCCGGCGATCCCGGGGAAACGGGTGTGTAGCGGAACGTGAAGCGCGTCGTCATCGGCACCGCAGGCCACGTCGACCACGGCAAGACCGCGCTGGTGAAGGCGCTCACCGGCATCGACACGGACCGGCTCGCGGAGGAGAAGCGGCGCGGCATCACCATCGAGCTCGGCTTCGCCCACCTCGCCCTCCCGGGCGGGACCGTCGCCGGCGTCGTCGACGTCCCGGGGCACGAGCGCTTCGTGCGCGCCATGGCTGCCGGGGCGGGCGGCATCGACATCGCCGTCCTCGTGGTCGCCGCCGACGAGGGCGTGATGCCCCAGACGCGCGAGCACGTGGACATCTGCCGGCTGCTCGGCGTGCCCCGGGGTCTCGTGGCCGTGACGAAGTGCGACCTGCTTCCCGAGCTGGGTGCCGACTGGATGCCGCTCCTCGAGCAGGACATCCGCGCGGTCACGGCGGGGACCTTCCTCGAGGGCTCGCCGGTCGTCCTCGTCTCGGCGCGGACCGGGGAGGGGCTCGATCGGCTGCGCGCCGAGCTCGACCGGCTCGCGGCCGGCGTCCCGGAGCGCCCGGCGGACGGGCCGCTCTTCCTCCCCATCGACCGGGCCTTCACGCTGAAGGGCTTCGGCACGGTGGTGACGGGCACGGTCCTCTCCGGGACGGTCGCCGAGGGGGACGCGCTAACCCTCGTCCCGCCGACCCCGGGCGTGTCCGCGCTCCGGGCGCGGACCGTCCAGGTCCACGGGCGGGCGACGCCGGCGGCGCTCGCCGGACAGCGCGCCGCCGTGAACGTCCCGGGCGTGGAGGCCCAGGCGGTGTCGAGGGGGCAGGCCCTCGCGCACCCCGGCGTCGTGCCCGCCTCCTCGCTCGTGGACGCCGAGGTGACGCTGCTCTCGGCCGCGGCCTCCCCGCTCCGGCACCGGTCGAGGCTCCTCCTCCACGTGGGAACCGCGCAGGTGGCGTGCTCCGTCGTGCTCGTGGACGGCCGAGCCGAGCTCGCCCCCGGCGCGACCGCCTTCGCGCAGCTCCGGCTCGCCGCGCCGACGGCCGCCCTTCCTGGGCAGCGCTTCATCCTGCGGGGCTTCCGGGCACTCGAGGGCCGCGGCCGGACGGTCGCGGGCGGGTGCGTGCTCGCCATCCAGTCCCGCGCGCGCCGGCGGGGGCGCCCCGACCAGGTCGAGCAGCTCCGCGTGCTCGCCGGGGCCGACGCCGACGCGAGGGTCCACGCGGTGCTCGCCTTGGCGGGCCCGGCCGGCCTCGCCGCCGACGCGCTCGTGGGGCGGACGGCGCTGTCGCCCCGGGCCGTCCAGGGCTCGCTGGAGCGGCTCGGCGCCCGCGGCCTCGCCCTCCTCTACGACCGCGAGCGACGCGGCCACGTCGCCGGGGAGGTCGCGCGCGTCCTCCAGGGGCGCCTCTCCGCGGCGGTGACCGCGTTCCACGAGGCGCACCCGCTCGCCGGCGGCGTGGGGCGCGAGGAGCTCCGGGGAAGCCTCCCGCCCGTCACCGACCCCCGCCTCTTCCAGCGCCTCCTGCAGCAGCTCGTCGACCGGGGCGAGCTCGAGGTGGCCGGCGACCTGGTGCGTCGCCGCGGCCACACGGCCGCAGCGAGCCCGGGCGGCGGCGCCCTGAAGGAGCGGATCCTCTCGGCGCTCCGCCGGGGCGGCCTCACCCCGCCCTGGGTGCACGAGCTCGCGGGAATCGCGGGGGCGCCGGCGGCGGACGTGGCGGCCGTCCTGAAGCTCCTCGCCGCCGAGGGAGCGGCCGTCCGGGTGACGCCGGACCTCTACTACGAGGCCGCCGCGGTGGCGTCGCTCCGCGAGCGCCTCGTCTCCCACCTCCGCTCCCGCAAGGAGATCAGCACTCCGGAGTTCAAGGACATGGTCGGAGCGACGCGGAAGCACGTGATCCCGCTCGCCGAGTACTTCGACCGGGAGCGGGTGACGCTTCGCATCGGGGACAAGCGCGTCCTGCGCGGCGAGGGGAGCCGTCCGTGAAGGGCGAGCCATTCGACCTCCTGCCGGTGCCCTGCTACGTCGTGCGCGAGGGCCGGATCGTTCGGGTCAACCGGGCGTTCGGGGAGCTGCTCGAGGTGGTTCCCGGGGACGTCGTCGGGGAGCCCTGCGAGCGCTTCGTGCCCTCCGAGAGCGCCCGCTGGCTCGCGGAGCGCAATCGGTCCCGGGTCTTGGGGGAGCCCGTGCCCGCCGTGTACGAGACGGCGGCGCGGACCGCCAGTGGCCGTGTCGTCCCGGTCGAGGTCCGCGTCGCCCTGCAGGGCGAGGAGGTCCACGGCATCCTCGTCGACCTGAGCGAGCGGGCCACCCACCGGGAGCGCATGGAGATCCTGGCCGAGGCCGGGGCCCGCATCCAGGAGGAGCGGAGCCGGGGATCGATCCTCGCGACCATCGAGGACAGCTTCGTCAAGGCCGGCCTCGCATGTTCCCGGCTGGAGCGGGAGGGAAGCGACTTTCTCTACCGGCGATTCGTCGGCCCGCCGGCCACCGACGCCCTGCGCGAGGCAGGGCTCACGGAGGGTGCCATCCCCCGGCTGTCCCATCCCCTCATCGAGAAGACGTCGCAGGAGCATGTCTTCTACCTGGACGACGTCCCGGCGGCGGTGGAGGTCTTCCTCGGCGCGGAGCGCGGGGCGCTGGGCCGGCGCCTCGTGCGCGAGGCGGGCATGGAGCACGCCGTCCTGGTCCGCATCACGGACCCCGGCGGGCCCGAGACCATCCACGTGGCGTTCGGCAGCTGGCTTTCCGAATCCGACCTGCCCGCCTTCCGCCTCCTGGCCGCCCAGGTCACGGCCGCGCTCGGGGCCGCCCACACCATCGCCGAGATCTCCGCACGGGAAGTGGAACTCGCCGCCCGGAACCGGCTGGTGGAGATCGCGGCCGCGGCCCCGACGCCAGCGGAGTTCTTCGAGCGAGCCGGGGCGGTCGTGGCGGAAAACGTCGGCGCCCATGGCTTTGCGATCTTCCTCCACGACGCCGAGCGGGACGACCTCGTCCTGGCCTACGCCACCGGCGTGCATCCGCCGGAGCTCTTGCGAGCCTATGCGCGGAGGCCGGTGGACAGCCTCGTCATGGGCGCCGTCATCCGCCGGGGCGAGTCCCAGATCCAGCGGCTCGAGGGGATGCCCGAGCCCGCGCACCGGCTCTTCTCCAGGACCCCGTACCGAACCTTCGCGAACGTGCCCCTGCGCGTCCGATCCCGGACCGTGGGTCTCATGAGCGCCGCGTTCAACGCCGACGCCCCGGTGGTCGAGGCGCGCCTCCCGCTCCTGGAGGGAATCTCGGAGTTCTTCGCGAGCGCGGCGGAAGCGCAGCGGCTGCTCGACGACCTGCGACGGAGGGTCTCGGAGCTCGAGCTCCTGAACGACACGGCGCTCGCGTTCTCGGCGACGGATCCCCACGCCGTCCTCACCGGCACGCTCCCCCGGGTCTTCGAGGCCGTGGGCGCCGACGTCGCCGTCGCCTACCTGCTCGACGGCGACGAGCTCGTGCAGCAGCTCATCCTCGGTGTCTCGGAGGCGACCCGCGACGCCCTCCCGGCGCGCTTCCGGATCCTCCCGGGGCCGCTCCGGGAGGCGATCCAGACGTGCAGACCGGTCCTGGTCCCGGACATGGCGTCGAGCTCCGAGCGCGCGCGCCTGCTCCGCCGGCTCGAGGGGGTCCACAACGGCGTCGTCGTCCCCCTGACCCTGCACGGACGACCGGTCGGGCTCTTCATCGCCGCCCGGCGCCGTTCCGAGCCCCTGGGTGAGCGGGAGGTCAGGCTCCTCTCGGCGGTCGGCGCCCAGCTCGGTGCGGCCGTGGAGAACGCCCGGTTGCTGGCCGACAGCCGCCGCCAGATCGCCGGGCTCGCGGCCGTGAACGAGGTGGCGATGCTGGCCTTCGAGACGGCCCGGGGCGATTTCCGCCCCCTGCTCGCCACCGCAGGCACCAAGGTGGCCCGGGCGCTGGGAGCGAGCAGCGCCGCGGTGATGCTCCTCGACGAGCGGGGGACCGGACTCCGCCCCGGAGCGAGCTGGGGGTCGCCGGCGCCCCCGAGCGACGACGCCGTGGCCATCCCGCTCGAGCGCTCACCGCTCGCGGAGGAGGTGATCCGGATGCAGCGGCCGGCGCAGACGGAGAACGCGCGCGAGGACCCCCGCACCGGAATGGCCGGCGTGCCCACGGTCCCGGACTTCTCGCTGCTCGTCGTTCCGGTGAGCTCCCGGAGCGCCCCGCGCGGCATTCTTGCCGTGGCGGGAGAGCGGGGGCGGCACTTTACCGAGTCCGAGGTCGCGCTCGCCTTCGCCATGGGGACTACCCTGGCGACCGGCCTCGAGAACACGTACCTCCAGGAGGAGACGCGCCGGCGCGCCGACGAGCTCTCGCTCGTGAACGAGCTCGGCCGCCACATCGCCGGCTCGCTCGACGTCGGCGAGGTCCTCCGCCAGGGTGCCGAGGCCACCCTGCGTCTCGTCGACGGGTCCCAGTGCGTCATCCTGCTCGTCGACCGGGACCGCAAGGAGATCTACGTCGCCGGCTACGCCGGGGATCCCGGGCCGCTGGCGAACCTCCGGCTGCCGTTCGATGCCGGCACGATCGGCGCCGAGTCGATCCGGCGGCGGGAACCCTTGCAGTGGAGCAACGACGACCCGGGAGAGGCAGGGGGGGTACCGGACGGCCGTACCATGGGCATCCGGTCGGCGCTCGCCGCGCCCTTGATCCGGGGTCGCGACGTCCTCGGCGCGGTGGTGGTGTTCGAGAAGCGGCGCCGGCGCATCTTCACCCCCGCCGAGGTCGGCCGGGTCGTGACCATCGCGAACCCGCTCGCCGTCGCGGTCGAGAACGCCCGGCTCTTCGAGGACCTCCGCAAGAGCTATGCGGATCTGGCGCGCACGCAGAAGCTCCTCGTCCTGCGCGAGCGGCTGGCGGCGCTCGGAGAGCTCTCGGCCGTGGTCGCCCACGAGGTCCGGAACCCGCTCGCGGCCATCTTCAACTCGCTCGGGTCGCTCCAGCGGATGCTCCGCCCCGAGGGCGACGCGAAACTGCTCCTCGAGGTCATCCAGGAGGAGGCGGACCGCCTGAACCGCACGGTCGGCGACCTCCTCGACTTCGCGCGCCCCGCGGAGCCCGACCTGCGGCCGGAGTCGCTCGAGCGAATCGTCGAGGACACGCTCGCGGTGGCGCTGTCCCGGGACGCCGCCGGCATCGTCGTCGAGCGGGACTACTCCGGGCTCCCGGCGGTGCCCGTCGACGCCCGCCACGTGCGCCAGGCCGTCCTGAACCTGGTGATGAACGCCATCCAGGCCATGCCCCGCGGCGGGCGGCTCGCCGTGCGCTCGCGCGTCGACGGCGCCTTCGCCCGGATCGAGATCGCCGACACCGGCCCCGGCATTCCCGCCGAGAAGCGCCCGATGATCTTCCAGCCCTTCTTCACGACCAAGGCGACCGGGACGGGGCTCGGCCTGGCCGTCGTCCGGCGCATCGCCGAGGGGCACGGCGGGACGGTCGAGGTCGTGGATGCTCCCTCGGGCGGCGCGACCTTCGTGCTGCGCTTCCCGCTCGCGGGCCTCGCGGATGTTGAAACGCCCTCCTCCTTGGGGTGAGATCGCGGTCGATGCCCAAGCCCGAGCCCCACCCTCCCGCCCCGGCCGCCGCCCCCGCGGGACGGATCCTGGTCGTCGACGACCAGCGCAACATGCGGGTCACGACCGCCATCGTGCTTCGCCAGGCCGGGTACGACGTCACCGAGGCGGCGGACGGGGAATCCGCCCTCCAGCGCATCGCCGCGGAGCCGTTCGACGTCGTCCTCACCGATCTGCGGATGGGCGAGCTCGGCGGGATGGAGGTCCTGCGGAGCGCCATCGAGCTCTCCCCGTCCGTGCAGGTCATCGTCATGACGGCCTACGGGAGCATCGAGTCGGCGGTCGAGGCGATGCGCCGCGGCGCCTACGACTACATCTCGAAGCCCTTCAAGGAGGAGGAGCTCCGGCTCCGCGTCGAGCGGGCCGTCGAGAAGCGGCGCCTGCTCGGACAGGTGAGCCTGCTCGCCGGCGACTTCCGGGATCGCTACGGGCTCGAGCACATCGTCGGCCGTTCGGCCGCGCTCCGCGAGGTGCTCGACCGTGCGGTCCGGATCGCCCCGACGGACGCGACCGTGCTCCTCTCCGGCGAGTCCGGCACCGGAAAGGAGCTCGTGGCCCGCGCCATCCACGCCGGGAGTGGCAGGAGCCTCCTCCCGTTCGTGCCGGTGAACTGCGCCGCCATCACCGAGACGCTCCTCGAGTCCGAGCTCTTCGGCCACGCCCGGGGCGCCTTCACGGGCGCCACCCGCGCTCGCCGCGGCCTCTTCGAGGAGGCGAGCGGGGGGACGCTGTTCATCGACGAGGTGGGCGAGACCACCCTCGGCTTCCAGGCGAAGCTGCTCCGGGCGCTCCAGGAGGGCGAGATCCGGCGGGTGGGCGAGTCCATCCCCGTGAAGGTGGACGTCCGCATCATCGCCGCCACGAACCAGGACCTGAAGCGCGCCATCGCCGAGAAGCGCTTCCGCGAGGACCTGTTCTACCGGCTGAACGTCGTGCCGCTGCGCATCCCGCCGCTGCGGGAGCGGCGGGAGGACATCCCGCTGCTCGCCGCCCACTTCCTCGACCGCTTCAACCGGCGCAGCGGGACCTCGAAGAGCTTCACCCCGGAGGCGATGGCAAGGCTCCTCGCCCACGACTGGCCGGGGAACGTCCGCGAGCTCGAGAACATGGTCGAGCAGTCGGCGGCCCTGTCGGAGACGACCCTCATCGGCCCGGCGGACGTGAGCTTCTCCTCCGGGTCCGCGGCGGACGCCGGAGGGGGGACGCTCGCCGAGGCCGTCGGAGCAGCCGAGCGGCGCGCCATCGAGGCGGCGCTCGTCCGGTGCCCCGGCGATCTCGCGCGCGTCGCCCGGGAGCTCGGCGTCTCCTCGACGACGCTCTGGCGGAAGATGAAGCGGCTCGGCCTCGATGCGGGCCCGGCCGCCGCGCCGTAGCGCGACCTTAGAGGTGGCCGGCCGCGGCCCGGGCCAGGCTGGCGACGCCCTCCGGCCCGACGCCGAGGACGACGACCGCCACGGCGGCGAGGGCGATGGCCACCGCCACGGGCGCCGGCGCGCGCTGCGGCTCCTGCCCGTCCGGGGCCGGGCTCATGTACATGGCCACGACGACGCGCAGGTAGTAGTAGGCGCCGAGCACGCTCGTCAGCACGCCGACCACCGCGAGGCCGTAGGCCTTCGCCGAGACCGCGGCCTGGAAGATGGCGAGCTTGGCGACGAAGCCGGCGGTCGGAGGCACGCCCGCGAGGGAGAGGAGGAACACCGCCATCGCGAGCGCCAGGGCCGGCCGGGTCTTGGCGAGTCCGGCGAACCGCGACAGGTCCCAGGGGGCCTGGGGCTCGACGTCGGGCGACGAGGAGGTGCGCTCGAGGACCGCCACGACGGCGAAGGCGCCGATGACGGTGGCCGCGTAGGCGGCGAGGTAGACGAGTACCGCCGACACCCCCGTCTGCCGCACCACCCCCGCGGACAGGACGCCGACGAGCAGGTATCCGGCGTGCGCGATCGACGAGTAGGCGAGCATCCGCTTCACGCTCCGCTGGGGGAGCGCGAAGAGGTTGCCGAACACCATGGAGAGGACGGCGAGCACGGCGAGCACGCCGCCCAGCCCCGACCCCGTCCCGCCGGGGACGCCACCCAGCATGGCGAGGAACCCGCGCGCGAGCAGCGCGAAGGCCGCCGCCTTGACGCCGGCCGCCATGAAGGCGGTGACCGGCGTCGGCGCCCCCTCGTACACGTCGGGCGTCCAGGCGTGGAACGGGACCGCCGCGACCTTGAAGGCGATCCCGGCGATGACCAGCGCGAGGCCCGTCGCGGCGAGCGCGCCTCCGCGGGACAGGCCGGAGAACTGCGTCGTCCCGGTGCCCCCGTAGACGAGCGCCGAGCCGTAGAGGAAGAGCGCCGACGCGAAGGAGCCGATGATGAAGTACTTGAAGGCCGCCTCGGCCGGCCGCTGGCCCCGGCGGGGGTAGGCGGCGAGCGCGTAGACGGCGAGGCTCATGATCTCGATGGAGATGAAGGCGAGGAGCAGGTCCGTCGCCATCGCCAGGAGCACCATCCCGCTCGCCCCGAAGAGCGCCAGCGCGTAGTACTCCCCGCGCTCGATCCCGCGCTGCTCGAGCCAGCCCCGACCCACCAGCGCCGAGAGGGCGAGGCCCGCGCAGACGACGACCGTGACGAACGACGAGAAGGCGTCGGACGTCGCCTGCCCGCCGAACATGGAGCGCTCGGGCGCCGCCGCCGCCGCCGCCGCCGCGAGGCCCGCGACGACGATCGTGAGCCCGGACTGGTAGCCGCGGGGCCCGGAGGCGAGGAAGGCCTCGGAGAGCATGAGGACGAGCGCCCCCGAGACGAGGAGGGCGAAGGGCAGGAGCGCGACGAGGTCCTGGTTCTGCACCATGTCAGTGGCTCCCGTGCTCGGGGGAAGGCTCCGCCGCGGCGCCGGCCGGCGGCCGGACGAACGCGAGGGCCGGCGGCTCGGTGCCGACGAGCGGCCGGAGCCCCGGGTCGTCCTGGCGCAGGTGCTGCTCCGCCGCCTGCATGCGGCTGATGAGCTTCTCGACCGAGGGGCGCGCCGTCTGGAGGAACGGGTCGGGCACGAGGCCCATCACGCCGATGAGGAGGATGATGGGGGCGATGACGAAGGCCTCCCGGAGCGAGAGGTCCTCGAGGTGCCGGTTCTCGGGGTTCTCGAGCTTCCCGAAGAAGACCCGCTGGACGAGCGAGAGCATGTAGACCGCGCCGAGGATGACGCCCGTGGCGCCGATCGCCGCGAACCAGGCCGGGGCGCGCAGCCGAGAGAGCCACGTGCCCGAGAGGATGAGGAACTCGCCCACGAAGCCGTTCGTGCCGGGCAGCCCGATCGAGGAGAGGGTCACCACCACGAAGGCGGTCGCGATCCACGGGACCTGCTTCGCGAGCCCGCCGTAGTCGGCGATGAGGCGGGTGTGGCGCCGCTCCTTGAGCATGCCGACGAGGAGGAAGAGGCCGCCGGTGGACACGCCGTGGTTGAGCATCTGGTAGACGGACCCGGTGAGCCCCTCGGCGGTGAGCGCCATCATGCCGAGCATGACGAAGCCGAGGTGGGACACGGACGAGTACGCGACGAGGCGCTTCATGTCCGCCTGCACGAACGACATCAGGGCGCCGTAGACGATGCCCACCACCGCGAGCGCGCCGATGAGGCCGCGGTACTGGAGCGCCACCTCCGGGAACAGCGGGAGCGCGTAGCGGAAGAAGCCGAACGTGCCCATCTTGAGCAGAACGCCGGCCAGGATGACCGAGCCGGCGGTCGGCGCCTCGGTGTGGGCGTCGGGCAGCCACGTGTGGACCGGGAACATCGGGACCTTCACGGCGAAGGCCATCGCGAAGGCGGCGAAGAGCCAGACCCCGGCGCCGGCGGGCAGCGCGAGCGACTGGCGGGCGGCCACGTAGTCGAAGGTCCCGCCGTCGTGGAAGTAGACGTAGAGGATGGCGACGAGCATGAGGACGCTCGCCGCGAAGGTGTAGACGAAGAACTTCACCGTCGCGTAGATGCGGTTCTCCGAGCCCCAGATGCCGATGAGGAGGTACATCGGCACGAGGATCGCCTCGTAGAACACGTAGAAGAGCACGAGGTCGAGCGCCGCGAAGGTGCCGATCATCGCCGTCTCCAGGAACAGGATGGCGATGAAGAACTCCTTCACCCGCTCGCCCACGTCCTTCCAGGCCGAGAGGACGACGATGGGCCCGAGCGCGGTCGTGAGCATCACGAGGAGCAGCGCCACGCCGTCCAGGCCGACGTGGTAGCCGATGCCGAGCGACGCGATCCACGGGAGCTTGGTCTCGAACTGGAACTCCGGGGCGCCCCGGCCGGCGTCGAAGCCGAACCACAGCCCGAGCGAGAGAAGGAAGGTGGCGAGCGTGACGGTGAGCGCCCAGGCCCGGTGCTGGGAGGCCTCGCCCCGGGGCAGGAGCAGCGCGATCGCCGCGCCAGCCAGGGGGAGGAAGAGGACGACGTTCAGCAGCGTGGCCATGGGCTAGTGTCCCCCCGTCCCGAGGACCGCCCACAGGACGGCCACGGCCGCGATGGCGATGACCGCCGCGTAGCGCTGGAGGTTCCCGTTCTGCCAGCCGCGCAGGGTGTCGCCGATGGCGTAGAGCGCCCGCGGCACGCCGTTCACGAAGATGCCCTCGATGGCGAAGACGTCGACCACCTGCCAGAGGAGCTGGGCGATGGCCTTCACCGGCCTGAGCAGGATGGCGTCGTAGAGCTCGTCCACGCGGAACTTGTCGGCGACGAGCCGGTAGAGGCGCGGGAAGGCGGCGACGAACCGGTCGGACAGCCCGCGGAGCGCGCCGGCGTACATCGCCCAGGCGAGCCCGCCGGGGACGATGGCGACGAGCCAGGCCACGCCGAACGGCCAGACGGCGCTCTCCTCCTCGACGCCGATCACGTGGTAGGCCTGCGCGAACACCGGCTCGGTGAACTTCTTGAAGAGCTCGCCGTAGCGCTCGCCCACGATGGCCGTCGGCAGCCCGAGGACGGCGGCCGCGATGGAGAGGAAGGCGAGGATCCAGAGGACGCTGGTCATGGACCAGGGCGACTCGTGGGCGTGCGCGGCGGTCTTCGTCCGCGGCTCTCCCGCGAAGGCGAGCGCGAAGGCGCGCACCATGTAGAAGGCCGTTCCGGCGGCGGCCACGGTCCCGAGCGCGTAGGCGATCGGCCCCACCGCCGGCCAGGCGTGGTTGTGGCTGAAGAGCGCCGCCGAGAGGATCCCGTCCTTCGAGAAGAACCCCGAGAACGGCAGGATGCCGGTGATGGCGAGGGTGGCGACGAGGAAGGTGATGGCGGTGGACGGCGTCTTCCGCCACAGCCCGCCCATGTTCCTCACGTCGAGGTCGTCGTGCATCGCGTGCATGACGCTGCCGGCGGCGAGGAAGAGACAGGCCTTGAAGAAGGCGTGGGTGACGAGGTGGTAGATGCCGAAGTCGAAGGCGCCCACCCCGACGCCGATGAACATGTAGCCGAGCTGGCTGACGGTCGAGTAGGCCAGGATCCGCTTCAGGTCGTACTGCGCGAAGGCGATGACGGCCGCGAAGAGCGCCGTGAGCGCCCCCACGAAGGCCACAGTCGCCATGGCGGCGGGCGCCAGCGCGAAGAGGAAGCTCGTGCGCGCGACGAGGTAGACGCCGGCGGTCACCATCGTGGCGGCGTGGATGAGGGCCGAGACCGGGGTCGGGCCGGCCATGGCGTCGGGGAGCCAGACGTAGAGGGGAAGCTGCGCGCTCTTGCCGCACGCGCCCACGAAGAGGCCGAGGGTCGCGAAGGTGAGGGCGCCGCGGACCGTCCACCCGGCGAAGATGCCGGTCGTGAGGATCGCGTCCGGCTGCAGGCGGCCCGCCACGACGGCGAGCCGGGAGTAGTCCGCGCTCCCGAAGAGCGACAGGATGGCGAAGACGCCGAGGAGGAAGCCGAAGTCGCCGATGCGGTTCGTGACGAAGGCCTTGCGCCCCGCGTAGGCCTTCTCCGGATCCGTGTACCAGAAGCCGATGAGCAGGTAGCTCGCGAGGCCCACGCCCTCCCAGCCCACGAAGGTGAGGACCAGGCTGTCCCCGAGCACCAGGATCAGCATCGCGGCGACGAAGAGGTTCAGGTAGGTGAAGAAGCGCGCGAACCCCGCGTCGTCCTCGTGGGACATGTAGCCCGTCGAGTAGACGTGGATGAGGAAGCCCACCCCCGTGACGACGAGGAGGAGCGTCCCGGAGAGGCGGTCGACGGTGAGGCCCCAGGGCACGGACACCCCGCCCGCGACGTGGAACCACATGTCGCCGGCGAAGTGCAGCGGCGTCGCGAGCGTCGCCGCCCAGTAGAAGGCGATGAGCGAGAGCGCGAAGGAGCCGCCGACCATCGAGAGGGCGACGAGCGCCACGTTGCCCCGCCCGAGTCGCCGGCCGAAGAGCCCGTTCACGAGCGCCCCGGCGAGCGGCAGGAGGACGATGGCCCAAAGCGTGTTCGTGGCCGCGGCCGGGTTGTCCAGTAGCGAGGGCATAGGGAGGCGAAAGGATTACAATCTTCCACCAAGGGAGGCAATCACCTTGTGGCTCGCCTCCCCTTCCCTCCCGCCCCGCGCCCCGGCTCCTCCCGGCGCGGCTATGATGGTCCCGTGGCCGCTGGGCTCGACATCGCCGCGGAGGCGCGGAAGCTCCCGAAAGCCGACCGGTTACTCGCCGCCGCCGAGCGCGCCGGCTTCGTCCGCCGGCTCGGCCACGGGCCGGTCGTCGAGGCGGTCCGCTCGACGCTCGACGCCGTGCGCGCGGACGTCCTCGCCGGGGCGCGCTGCCCCGCCCCGGAGGCCATCGAGGCGCGGCTCCTCGATCGGCTCGATCGGGAGGTCCGGGGTTCGCTCCGGCCGGTCGTGAACGCGACCGGGGTCGTCATCCACACGAACCTCGGGCGCGCCCCCTTGTCGCGGGCCTCGATCGCGGCGATGCAGGAGGCCGCCGCCTACACCAACCTGGAGTTCGACCTCGAGACCGGCGACCGGGGGGACCGCTACCGCCACTGCGCGGCGGCGATCTGCCGGCTGACCGGTGCCGAGGCGGCGCTCGTCGTCAACAACTGCGCCTCCGCCGTGCTCCTCGCGCTGTCGGCGCTCTCCGAGCGCCTGCCCGCCCGGCGCGCCGCCCCGCCGCCCCCCCTTCCCCCGGGCGTGCGGCCCGAGGTCGTGGTCTCCCGGGGCCAGCTCGTCGAGATCGGCGGCGGGTTCCGCATTCCGGACGTCCTGCGCCGTTCCGGCGCCGACCTCTGCGAGGTGGGCACCACGAACCGGACCTACACGCGGGACTTCGAGGCCGCCCTCTCCGAGCGGACGCGGATCCTCCTCTCCGTCCACCGGTCGAACTTCCGGCAGGCCGGGTTCGTCCACGACGTCGGCCTCTCCGAGCTCGTCGACGTCGGGCGCCGCGAGGGGCTCTGGGTGGTCGACGACCTGGGATCGGGCGCGCTCCTGCCGACCGCGCCCTACGGGCTCGGCGAGGAGCCCACCGTCCCGGACCGGGTTCGCGCCGGCCCCGACCTCGTCGCCTTCTCCGGAGACAAGCTCCTCGGCGGCCCGCAGGCGGGGTTCCTCGTCGGCTCCGGCGAGGCGGTCGAGATCTGCAGGCGCCACCCTCTCCTGCGGGCGCTGCGGGTCGACAAGGTGACCCTCGCCGGGCTCGCGGCCACGCTCGCCCACTACGAGCGCGGCGAGGCGGCGCGCGAGGTGCCGGTGTGGAGGGCCATCGCCGCGGACGCGGAGGCGCTGCGCGCCCGGGCGGTCCGCTGGCTCGAGGGGCTCGGCCCCGCCGGCCGCGGGGCGGAGGTGGTACCGGGCCTCTCGGCGGTCGGCGGCGGCACGCTCCCCGAGGTGACGCTCCCGACCTTCGTCCTGGCGCTCGCCTCCTCGGACGCGGACGCTCTCGCGCGCCGCCTGCGCGAGGCCGACCCGCCGGTCGTCGCCCGCATCGAGGAGGGGCGCGTGCTCCTCGACCCGCGCACGGTGCTGCCGGGCGAGGACGAGGCCGTGGTCGCGGGCCTCCGGTCCGCGCTCGGCGTCAGGGATTGAAGCGGTAGCCCACCCCGCGGACCGTCTCGAGGTGGCGCGGCTGCTCGGCGTCCTCCCCCAGGTGGGCGCGCAGCCGGACCACGAAGTTGTCGACGGTCCGGGCGGTGCCGATGTAGAGCGAGCCCCAGACCGCCCGGGTGAGCTGGTCGCGCGTGAACACCCGGCCCGGATGGGCGACGAGGAAGGCGAGGAGGTCGAACTCCCGCGCGGTCATCTCCACGGTCCGCCCGTCGACCGTGACCCGCCGCTCGCCGAGGTCGATCTCCACCGCTCCGAAGCGCTTCATCTGGCGGGTCTTCCCCGCCTCACCCCGGCCGCGCCGGCGCCGGAGCGCCGCGTCGATGCGCGCGAGCAGCTCCTTCAGGCTGAAGGGCTTCACGATGTAGTCGTCGGCGCCCAGCGCGAGGCCGGCGACCTTGTCCGCCTCCTGCCCCTTCGCCGAGAGCACGAGGATGGGCACGTCCGGGTCCTCCTTGCGGAGCTCCCGGATGAGCTCCAGCCCGCCGAGCCTCGGCATCATGACGTCCACGATGAGCAGGTCGGGCCGCTCCGTGCGCGCGATCTTGAGCCCCTCCTCCCCGTCCGTGGCGGCGCGGACCCTGTAGCCCTCCGCCCCCAGGTTCAGGTCGAGCCCGCGCAGGATGGACGGGTCGTCCTCGACGACCAGGATGCGCTCGCCGCTCACGGGGCCTCCGCCGAGGGGAGCAGGATGGTGAAGGTGGAGCCCTTCCCGAGCTCGCTCGCCACTCCCACGCGCCCCCCGTGCGCCTGCACGACGTGCTTCACCATGGCGAGGCCGAGCCCGCTGCCCTCGATGGTGCGGTCGAGCGGGTCCTTGCCCCGGTAGAACTTGTCGAAGATGCGCTTCTGGTCGGCGCCCGGGATGCCGGGGCCGTTGTCGACGACCGAGAGCGCGACGGTCGGGCCGCTCCGTTGCGCCCGGAGCACGATGCGCTTCTCCGGTCCCGTGTACTTGAAGGCGTTCTGCAGGAGGTCGACGAGGGCGTCCACGATGGCGTCTCGGTCGACCCGGACGGGGGGAAGGTCGTCCGCGACCTCGCGGACCACCTCGGCGCCGGTCTGCAGCCGCTGGGGGTCCACCGCCCGGAGCGCGGCGTCGACGATGGGCTCGACCCGCTCGTTCTCGAAGTCGTAGGTCCGCTTGCCCGACTCCATCCGCGCCCAGTCGAGGAGCCGGGTGATGAGGCTCGACAGCCGCCCGGTCTCGAGCGCGATGATCTCGAGCGCTTCCCGCTGCCGCTCCGGATCCGGCAGCCGCCCCATCTGCAGCGTCTCCACGAACATGCGGATGCTCGTGAGCGGGGTGCGCAGGTCGTGCGAGACCTTGTTCACGAAGTCCGTCTGGAGCCGCGCCACGTAGGCCTCGCGGTAGAGGACGACGAGCGTCGCCACCACCCCGATGAAGGTGGTGCCGACGAGCGCCACGATGAGCGTCCCGAAGACGTAGTCCTGCCGCTGGTGGCCGAAGACCAGGATCAGGATGCCGACGGTGAGCATCATCGCCGCCGGGACGATGACGAAGCCGATGAAGAGGGGGTAGACCCGGCGGAGCTTCACCGGGCGATCTTAGCAAGCGGGCGAGCGGTCCCGCAGCGGGGAGGCGCCCGGCCCCCGAAAAAGGGCCGGGGCCCGCCGGCGCGCGGTGGCGCCGGGGGCCCCGGATGATTCCTCTCGACCGCTTCCTAGTACGGGTAGCTCGAGCTGCCCGCCTGGTTCAGAGCGTCGACCGTGCTGTTGATGACGTTCGTCACGAACGGCGGGTTGTGGATCGCGTTGCCCGGGAAGACTCCGCCGCCACCGTCGCCAATCAGGTTGAAGTTCCAGTTGGCCTTGGCCATGGTGCCGGAGAGCGAGAAGACCTGCGTGCAGAACGACGTCGTCGGCGGAGGCGACGCGTCGGAGCACAGGTTCGCGAGCGACACGGTGAAGGTCGAGACCGTCCCGCTCGTCGCGTTGGGGTTGTTGATCGGGGTGGCGAACGAGAGCGTGATGCCGGAGCGGCCCGCGAGCGTGGTCAGCGTGGGACCGCTGCCGACGATGTTCACGTTCTGCTTGCTCCCGCGGATCACGACGTTCGGGAGGCCGGCGATGGCCTTCTGGAAGGCCGCGTTCGCCGCCGTGACCACGTTCCCCATGCCCTGGGTGTAGGCGCCGATGAGGCCCGCACCGTCCACGCCGGAGGCGTGGCAGAAGGTGCAGTCCGGCGTCACGCCGTCGGAGAGCGTCGGGAACTTGAACGTGTGGTTCGTGGTCTCGCCGTCACCGGGGATGTTCGGGTTCGGCCGGTAGAGCTGCACGTGGCAGCCGACGCAGGTGTCGCCGACGGCCATGTGCGGCGACGGGAACGGACCGGCGCCGAGGAAGTAGGCGTTGTTGCCGGTGTAGACGTCGGCCTGGTTGGCCTCGTGGGGAGCGCCCACGGCCGGGACCGCGCCGAGCGTCGTGCCGGACGGGCTCTGCAGCGGCGGCGTGAGGTAGTCGCCGCGCGCGCCGTTGCGGGTGTTGTGGCAGGTCATGCAGACCGCGCCCGCGCCCGCCTGGGTGACCGAGTAGCCGGCCGGCAGCGGACCGGTGTTGTCGAACACGCGCAGCGTGGTGGTGTGCGGATCGTGGCAGACCTGGCAGGTCTGGGGCTGCACGCCGTTCACGTTCAGGCCGTAGTTGGAGAGGGCCGTGTTGAGCGACGTCGCCGTGGCCGAGCTCGTCACCGCCGTGCAGGACCCGTCCGAGTTCTGGACCATGAGGAGGCCCTCGGGAGGGTTGCCCGCCGCGGTGAGCGCGGCCTGGTTGGTGCAGCCGCCCTGCTGCTGGTAGAGCCAGTACACGTAGCCCTCGCCCGCGTGGCAGCGGCCGCAGCTCGCGAGCCCGGCGGCCTGGGTGCCGTTCGAGAGGCTCGTGCCCCAGCTGGCCGGGTTGTTCTGGACGGTGCCCTCGGTGATGGCGACCTGGAGGTTCGCGTGGCCCGGGACCGCCGTCGACCACTGCTCGAACTTGCGGTGGAAGGGGCGCTCGTCGTGGCAGCGGCCGCACATCGAGGCGCTGAACGAGACCATCGGCGTGTGCTTCGAGAAGCTCGCGACCGGGCCGTGGCAGTCCTCGCACTGGATCGAGCCGAAGTTCTGGAGCGCGGGGTTGAGCTGCGCCCAGTTCGACGAGGTCGTCGCCGGGTTCAGGATGGGCGGGGCGTTCGGGTTGGGCATGACCCACGAGAGGCCGTTCGCCGTGTCGCTGAAGCCGCCGCCGCCCATGAGCGGCGGAACGGCGTTCGGGGCGAACGGCGTCTGGTAGCCGGTCGTGTGGCAGTAGACGCAGTCCGAGTTCTTGTACTCCTGGCCGAAGTTGCCATCGAGCCCGAAGGTGAAGAGGCTCTGCGCGGGCTGCGTCGGCTGGTTCCAGAAGTAGTTCGCGTGCGCGGAGGCGCTCCACTCGGGGATGACCGCCGGGCCGGGGCCACTGGCGCCGTGGCAGCCGGAGCACACGGCGGTGACGCCGCCGTAGGTGTTCGCGACGATGGTGAGCGAGGCGGCGGTGACGCTCTCCGTCGCGGTGTAGCTACCGGCGACGTCGGGCGTGAAGGTGGCGTTGCGGTTCGTCGCGTTCGCGAGCGCCGCCTTGGAGGTGCCGGGGACGGTGAGGGTCCAGTTGTAGGCCACGGTCGTCGTCGCCGCGTTCAGGACGACGGTGTCGCCGACGGCCATGTTGATGGTCTGGAAGTTCGGGGTCGCGCCCACCCAGGTGGGCGGCTGGGTGACCGTCATCGGCCGCACGTCGACGAGCGCCAGCTGGGTGTAGGTCCCGTCCGTCGCCGTCACCTGCAGCACGTAGGTCATGTCGTTCGTCTGCTGCGCCGACACGCCGAGGAAGCCGCCGCGGCTCGGAACCACGATCGGCGTGATGAAGGCGGCGTTGGTGCACGCCTGGACCGTGCTGCCCGCGTACTGAGGTGCGAGCCCGCCGCAGACCGCCGAGAACTGGGGCATCGCGACGGTCACCGAGGAGCCGGTCGTGGACGGCAGCGACAGCGCCGTGGGGCCGGAGACGGAGGACCAGGTGTAGGTGTACTTGCCGGAGCCGCCCGTCACCGAGGCGCTGACGACGGGGCTCGTGCCGAAGCCCGCCGGGTACGGGACGCTCGTCGCGATGACGAGCGGCGAGTACGCGAGGGTCGCGTTCTGGGTGGTCGTGGAGCCGGCCGTGACGCTGATGGAGCCCGACGTGTAGCCGGAGACGCCGGGGGCCGTGAAGGCGATCGTGTACACGCCGATCGGGAGCGTCAGCGAGTAGGTGCCGTTCGCCGCCGTCGTGGTGGTCGCCTTGCCCGGAAGGGCGGTGACCGTCACGCCGGAGGCGGGAGAGGTGGTGCCGGTGGTCGTCACGGTTCCCGAGACGATGCCGGTGCTCGAGCCCCCGGGGCCCGTCGGGCCGGTCGGACCCGTCGAACCGGCGGGGCCCTGCGACCCGGTACAGGCCGCGGCGAGGGCGGTCACAGCAGCCAGCGTGAGCAGCTTAGACTTTCCCATTGAATTGTTCTCCTAGGGGAGTGCTTCTACGAGACCAAACGTGAACATGCTTCCATGGAGACGACGCGGGTCACGGTAGCGCCTGGAACGCGTGCTGGCTAGTTCCTGGACAGGGTCAATTGTGCGAAACAACAAGAAAACTTTGCCTACATGGGAGCTTTTTGATCGAAATCAATTACGTGGATCATGCGCGGGTGTCCGCCTCGCGCACCCCCACCGATATCACCCGGCATATCGCGGCTGTCGAAGCGGCCGGCGACCCGCACGCTCCGCGAAGTCGGGCAATCCGATCAGACGCCAATCGGGTTGCAGCCGCCCCGCGCTCCCGGTCATACCGAACAGGGGCGCCTCGACGTGGGGATGGGAACGGGGCGCGGGTCACCCTCTCGGGCGATGCCCGAGCTTCTTTCACGGACCGAGAACGGCGCTGAGCCGTCGGCCGCCAGCCGGCCCCCGTCAGCCGTGAAAGAGGCGGCCGCCCGAACCCCGCTCGACGAGGAGCGGGGCCGGCGCGAAGCGCTTGCCGAAGCGGGCCTCGAGCTTCCGCATCCGGTCGAGGACGCTCCTCGTCCCCTGCGCGTCCGCCCAGCGGAAGGGGCCGCCGCGGAACGGCGGGAAGCCGAGCCCGAAGACCGCCCCCACGTCGCCGTCGCGCGCGCTGCGGAGGATGCCCTCCCCGAGCGTGAGCGCCGCCTCGTTCACCATCTGGAGGACGCAGCGCTCGGCGATCTCGTCGCGGCCCACCTTCTTGCGGGCGGCGCCGCCCGGCAAGAGCGCGTACACGGAGGCGTCGACGGTCTTCTTCTTCCCCTCGGCGTACGTGTAGAAGCCCTTCTTGTTCTTCCGGCCGAGCCGCCCGGCCTCGATGACCTTGGTCATCGCCTCGGGCACGGCCATGCGCTCGCCGAAGGCGCCGTGGAGGATCTTCGCGACCTTCGCGCCCACGTCGATGCCGACCTCGTCGAGGAGCGTCATCGGGCCCACCGGGAAGCCGAAGGCCGTGAGCGCCCCGTCGATGTCCTCGATCGAGGCCCCCTCGAGGAGCAGCGTCACCGCCTCGTTCATGTAGGGGGCGAGCACCCGGCTCGTGTAGAAGCCCGGCCCGTCGCCGACGACGATGACCGTCTTCCCCTGCTTCTTTCCGACGGCGACCGCGGTCGCGGTGACCTCGTGGGCCGTCTTCGGGGTCACGATGACCTCGAGGAGCGGCATCTTGTTCACGGGCGAGAAGTAGTGCATCCCGAGCACCGTCTCCGGGTGCCGCGACGCCTGGGCGATGTCGCCGATGGGGATGGAGGAGGTGTTCGTCGCGAAGATGCCCCTGGGGTTCAGGTCCTCGAAGGCGCGCAGCATGTCCTGCTTGAGCTTCAGGTCCTCGAACACCGCCTCGATGAGGAGGTCGACGTGCTCGAAGCCGTCCCAGCCCGTGCCGGCGGTGACGAGGCGCATCTTGGCGAGGCGCTCGAGCTTGTCCATGGAGCGCTTCTTCACCCGCTCGTCGAAGATCGCGCCCACGGACCCGAGCGCCTTCGCGACCGCCGCGTCGTCCTTCTCGCGGATGCGCGAGGGGACCCCGGCGTTCACCGTCACGTAGGCGATGCCCGATCCCATGAGGCCGCCGCCGAGGATGCCCACCGACTCCACCCGCCGCGCCTTCACGGCGGGGTCCGGGGTGCCGTTGTCCTTCTTGAGCGCGGTCTGCGCGAAGAAGATGCCCATGAGCTCGCGGGCGACGGGCGAGACCGCGAGCTCCCCGAAGAGCCTCGCCTCGCGCTCGAGCCCCTTCTCGAAGCCCTTCTCGTAGCCGTGCTTCACGGCCTCGAGCGCCTTCTCCGGAGCCGGGTAGTGGCCCTTCGTCTTCGCGAGGAGCTGCTTCCTCGCCTGGCGGAAGAGGAGCTCGCGGCCGACGAAGGTCTCCTCGAGCGCCATCTTCTGCAGCGCCTGGAGCCCGTCCTTCTTGAGGCTCTTCATGCCCGCCGGGCGCTTGCGGCGGAGCTCGCCGGAGGCAAGCGCCTTCGCGCGCTGGCGCGCCACGTCCAGGAGCAGCGGGGGCGCCACCACCTCGTCGACGAGCCCGATGGCGAGCGCCTTCTTGGGCTTCACGGTCTTGCCGGCGAGGATCATGTCGAGGGCGGTGGCGATCCCGACGAGGCGCGGCAGGCGCTGGGTGCCGCCGGCGCCGGGGATGACGCCGAGCTGGACCTCCGGGAGGCCGAGCTGGGTCCGGGCGTCGTTCACCGCCACCCGGTAGTGGCAGGCGAGCGCCCACTCGAGCCCGCCGCCCAGGCAGGCGCCGTGGATGGCGGCGACGACCGGCTTCTTGTAGCGCTCGAGGCGGTCGAAGCCCGCCTGCGCGTCCCGGGAGAGCTTCTCGGCGGCGGCGGCGCTCCCCGCGTCGCGCAGCATCTCGATCTTCGCGCCGGCGACGAAGCCTTCCTTCTTCCCGGAGGCGAAGACGATCGCGGAGACGCTCGCGTCCTTCTCGAGCGCGTCGAGGACGCGCGCGAACTCGTCGCCCACGTCCGGGGACAGCGTGTTCACCGGCTCGCCGGGCAGGTCGATGAGAACGGTGGCGACGCCGTCCGCCACCTCGACCCGGAAGTTCTTCCAGTTCATCTCGGTCCCCCTGGTCGCAGCTTCCACGTTCACGACTCCGGCCCGTCGAGCACCACCGCCGCTCCGAGCCCGCCCGCCGCGCACACGGTCAGCAGCGCGTGCGCCCCCTTGCGCCGCCCGAGCTCGCGGAGCGCCTGCGTGATCATGCGCGCGCCGGTCGCCCCGAACGGATGCCCGAGCGGGATCGACCCGCCGTTCACGTTGAGCCGCGCCGGGTCGACCTCGCCGAGCGGCTCCTCGCGCCCGAGCCTCTCCTGGGCGAACTTCCTCGAGGCGAAGGCCTGAAGGTTCGAGAGCACCTGGGCCGCGAAGGCCTCGTGCATCTCGACGATGTCCATGTCCTTCAAGGAGAGGCCGGCCCGGTCGAGCGCCACCGGGGCCGCGTAGGCCGGGCCCTGGAGCAGCTGGTCGCCCGGATCGGTCGCCGCGTAGGCGTAGGAGCGGAGGTACCCGAGCGGCTTCACCCCGAGCGATCGCGCCTTCTCCTCGGACATGAGGATCACCGCCGCCGCCCCGTCGGTGAGCGGGGACGAGTTGCCGGCCGTGATGTTCCCGTAGCGCTTGTCGAAGGCCGGCTTGAGCTGCGCGAGCGCGTCCAGGGTCGTGTCGGCGCGGACGTTGTTGTCCTCGCGCGCGCTCCTCTGGTACCGGGGCGGGACCGCGACGGCCATCACCTCGTCCGCGAACCGGCCGTCCTTCCAGGCGGCGGCGGCCTTCTGGTGGCTCTGCCACGCGAACTCGTCCTGGGCGGCCCGCGAGATGCCGTTCTCCCAGGCCATCTTCTGGGCGCTCTCGCCCATGGTGAGACCGGTCGTCGGCTCCTTGAGCGCCGGCGGGACCGGGGTCACGTCCTTGAGCTTCAAGGAGCCCAGGATCTTGGCCTTGTCGGGCAGGGTCTTCGCCCGGGACAGCGCGACGAGCGCCTGGGCGAGCGGCCGGGAGGCGAAGATGGGGGCGTCGGAGAGCGACTCGGCGCCGCCCGCGATCACGGCGTCCGCGTGCCCGAGCGCGATCTGGTCGGCCGCCTCGGTAGCCGACTGGATGGAGGTCGCGCAGGCGCGCGACGTGGTGTGGGCCGGCAGCGTCCGGGGAAGCTCCGTCCGCAAGACCACCTCCCGGCCGATGAGGGACGAGAGGGGGGCGGGGATCACCTGCCCGAAGATGAGCCCGTCGAACTCCCGGAGCGGGATGCCGCTGCGGGCGACGAGCTCGTTCACGACGAGCGCCCCGAGGTCCACGGCCGAGAGGTCCTTGAACTCGGTCCCGGACCGGAGGAAGGGCGTTCGCAGCCCCGCGACCACGGCGACGCGCCGGCCGGGCGAGGGGGATTGGCTCGACTGGGTCATGTTCGGGCCCTCGTTGATTCTGGAATCAGCCTGGGAGCTCCTTATCTAGCTTTCGCGACGCAGAGCGTCAAGACTCCCAGACGAGCCACCCCCCGATCCCCCCACGTGGCGGTGCATTGCGCCCGTTTCGGTTAGGATCCGCACATGGCGCTCAAGCGAACCCGCGAGCTCAGGCCCCTGTCGAGCGACCACCACCAGGCGTTGCTCGTCGCCTACCAGCTCAAGAAGGCCATCGCCGGCCACGCCGAGTCGGCGGGCGCCCCGCGGGACCTGGACGGCCTCCTCGCCCTCGCCCGCCGGTACGAGGAGACGGTCTTCCGCGTGCACACCGCCGCAGAGGAGGA
This sequence comes from Anaeromyxobacteraceae bacterium, assembly GCA_035543235.1. Lineage (GTDB taxonomy): Bacteria > Myxococcota > Myxococcia > Myxococcales > Anaeromyxobacteraceae > DATJZG01. The sequence continues at coordinate 97,261 of DATKJV010000036.1, forward strand.
GCTCCTCGGCCGCCACCTGGCCGCGCCCGACGTGCGCCGGCTCGAGCTCGAGCACGCGCAGATGCGCCAGTTCCTCGCCGACGCCCGCCTCGCCCCGCCGCCGGAGCGCCGCCAGGCGCTGCTCGGCTTCGCCGACCTGCTCGAGCGCCACGTCCGCTGGGAGGAGCGCGAGCTCTTCCCGCGCTGCGAGGCCCAGCTCGGGGGCGAGGCGCTCGAGAGCGTGGGGAACGAGATCGAGAAGCGCCTCGTGCTCGCGAAGAGCGCGGCGGCGCACCGCGCCTGACCCTACTCCGCCTCGGACGCTCCCCCGCTCCTCGCCACGTCCTCGCTCCGGATCTTCCCGGGGTCGAGCCCGCCGGCCCGCTTCGTCATCTGCGCGAAGAGCTCGTCGAAGGGGGGCGCCGCGCCCTTCATGAACCGGAGCGGGTTCACGCGGGCGACGACGAAGTTCCGGAGGTACGGGGAGTCGAACCCCTTCTCCTTGAGGCGCGCCACGGCGGCCGTCACCGCGTCGTCGAACTCGAGCACCACGCCCGCCCGCCGCTCCCGCTCGGGGAGCGCCCGCTCGAGCGCCTCGTCGACGAAGGCATCGACCTTCCGGAGGATCGGGTGGTACGCGCCGCCCGAGAGGCGCGGCCGCTTCTCGTAGGCGAAGCCGAGGGTGACGAGCGCCGGCTCCTCGAACTCGAGCGCCATCTCCGGCTCGCGGGCATCCGACTTCGGGGCGAGGTCCCGGTACATGCGCACGACCTCGAGCGCCCGCTCCCGGAGGTTGTGGGCCTTCTCGATGTTCAAGGCCAGGATCTGGTAGGCGACCTCCCGCTCCGGCACGAGGAGCGCGAGCACCGTCCTCGCCCCGAGCTCCTTCAGCGCCGTGAGGCGGTGGCCGCCGTTCGGCGTGAGGTAGCGATCGCCCTCCCGCACCGCGATGATGGGGTCGAGGTAGCGCTTCGTCTTGTCCATCGCGAGCGTCAGCCGGCGCACGTGGGCGTCGGACACGTCGCGCTGGAAGGGCGTGCGCTCGACCTTCCCGATGGGAAGCGCCGCGAAGAGGAGCGCGTGGCCCCCGAGCGGCTCCCGGTACGCGGCGAGCACCGACCCCCCGTCCGCCTCCACCGCCCGGGCGAGCTCCGCCACCTCGGGCGGCGGCTCCGAGAGCCGCAGGTCCCTCGCCTCGAGGGCGGTGGGCTCGAGCTTCACGCCGCGCCGCTTGCGGGGGCGGCCGGTCTTCGTGGCGGGGCGCTTCTTCGGGGCGGGCATGGGCGACAGTGTAGGCGGACGCCGGCCGCGGCGGCGAAGCCCTTCGCGGGGCGCCCCGGTTCAGCGGAGACCCTCACCCGCTCCGCCGCGACGGGCGCCCAGGGACCCTGCGGCGCGAGCCACAGGTACTCCCGGCACTCGGAGGCCGCCGCCGGGCGGTCGCCCGCCCGCTCCAGGACCGCCGCGGCCCCGAAGCGCGTCGGGGCAGGAGGCGTCCGCGGCCGCGGAGGAGCCGCGCCTGTCTCAGGCCGGGGGCTGGGGGGTCCGGACGATGCGCGACAGGTCGTAGCCCTGCTCCCGGAGCCGCGAGAGGACCGCCTGGTAGGTCGCCTCGTCCATCGCGGGCGTCCGGGAGAGGACCCACAGGTACTCGCGGCTCGGGTGGCCGACGACCGCGTATTCGTAGTTCGGCCCGAGGTCGATGACCCAGTAGTCGCCGTGGAACGGCCAGAAGAACTGGACCTCGAGCTTCGCGTTCGAGGGGTCGACGGACCACGCCTTCCCGCGGGCGGTGCGCACCGGCCCGTCGAGCGTCTCCTTGCGGCACGTGTTCAGGACGTCCACGTCGCCGTCGGGGCGCAAGGCGTAGGTCGCCGTCACGCCCACGCATCCCCGCTGGAAGCTCGCCGGGATGGTGGCGATCTCGTACCAGGTCCCGACGTAGCGGGAGAGGTCGACCCGGTCGACCGTGCGAAGCGGCGACCCCGGGTGGGCGCAGGCGGAAGCGAGCAGGGCAGCGAGGGCGAGGCCTCTCATCGGGACTCCTTTAACCGTTGCCGCTCCGGGCGCACGGCCTTAACGTCCGGTGCCGTGATCCGGGTCCGCGACCTGCGCAAGGAGTACCGGGTGCACCGGCGCGAGCCCGGGCTCGCGGCGTCGCTCGCCTCCCTCTTCCGCCGCCGCTACGACACCGTCCGCGCGGTGGACGGGATCGGGTTCTCGGTGGGACCGGCCGAGCGCGTGGGGTTCCTCGGGCCGAACGGGGCCGGGAAGACGACGACGCTCAAGGTCCTCTCGGGCCTGCTCCACCCCACCGCCGGCGAGGTCGAGGTGGCGGGCTTCGTCCCGGCGAGGCGGGAGGCGGAGTTCCTGAAGGCCATCACCCTCGTCATGGGGCAGAAGCAGCAGCTCTTGTGGGATTTGCCTCCCAGCGAGACCTTCGCGCTCAACCGCGCCATCTACGAGATCCCCCGCGCCGAGTTCGAGGCCACCGTCCGCGAGCTCGTCGAGCTGCTCGACCTCTCGGGCATCGTCGACAAGCCCACCCGCCAGCTCTCGCTCGGCGAGCGCATGAAGGCCGAGCTCGCGGCATCGCTGCTCCACCGCCCCCGCGTCCTCTTCCTCGACGAGCCCACCATCGGCCTCGACGTCACCATGCAGGCGACCGTCCGGGAGTTCGTGCGCGCCTACAACGAGCGCTACGGGGCGACGGTGCTGCTCACGAGCCACTACATGGACGACGTGCTCGCCCTCTGCCCGAGGGTCATCGTCATCGACCGCGGCCGGCTCATCTACGACGGCGACCTCCGGCGCCTCGCCCGCGAGGTCCGACCGGACAAGCGCATCGTCGTCCGCCTCGGCCAGCCGGTGGCGCAGGGCGAGCTCGCCCGCTTCGGCCAGCTCATCTCCTCGGGCGAGGCCCAGGCGGTCCTGCGCGTCCCCGCCGACGAGGTGGCGGGCGCCGTCGGGAGGATCCTCTCCGCCCTTCCCGTCGCCGATCTGACGGTGGAAGACCCGCCCCTCGAGGAGGTCATGAGCGAACTCTTCGAGAGCTCGCGTCGCTCCGCGGAGACGTAGCGGCTAGGCCCCGCCGTCCACCGGCGGACAGGCCTTGCACACGCACTTGCAGGGGAAGGGGCTCGTCCAGGGGCACCCCGCCGGGCAACTGGGCACGGCGCTGCAGTAGCCCGCCGGGGGCGGGCCGCACAGCCCGGGCTGCTGGGAGATGTCGCAGATCTCCTCCGGGACGCAGTCGGAGTTCTGCGTGCACTGCGCGCCCTTGTCCCGGCACTGGCCGGAGCCGAGGGTGACGACCTGGGAGAAGCCGGGGCAGGCGTCGACGGACGGGCGGCACTCCGACCCGGACCCGTCGCAGTCGGAGTTGCCGCTGCAGGAGCGGTCCGCGTCGCAGCTCGCGGCCACCGAGGCTCCCACCGCGAGGGCGGCCAGGAGCGCGAGGACGGCCGGTGTCCTTTGCACCCCCGCATGCTACCCAAACCCGCCCGCCGGCCGCGAGCGACCCCCGGTGACGCATTGCGGCGCGGGCTTCAGCCGTGCGGGAGGGGCCGGCCCGCCGGGGCGAGGACGCGGACCTCGGAGGCGGAGCCGAGGCGCAGCCCGTCGCCGCGCGGCTCGACGTCGGTCACCCGGATCACGTCCCCGCGAAGCAGCCCCTCGAAGCCCCGGTTCGCCGGGGAGACGTCCTTCTCCTGGAGGGAAAGGCCCAGCCGGCCCTCCGGGCCGCACGCCATGTACCGGAGCCTCCCCTTCGACGGCAGCGGCTCCGACACGATGCGGAACACCCTCCCCTCGGGCGGCGGCGCCCAGGCCTCTCCGGGCGGGGCGAGCACGAGGTAGCTCATCTTCACGGCCTCGCGGCGCAGCCCGGCGCGGCGCGCGATCTCGGCCACGAGCGGAGGGGGCTCGACGGCCCGCTCGGCGTGGCACCAGTCCCCGGGGCGCACGAGCGCCGGGCAGGGTCCGCGGTAGAGGCAGGGCGCCCGCACCGCCACGCCGTCCTCGACGAGGCGATCGCGCACCTCGAGAAGCGCACGGGAGGTCTCCCGGAGCGCGGGCTCGATGACGACGAGCGAGCCGCCCGGCGCGAGGATCCGGAGCGCGTCGCCGAGCAGCTGCGCCCGGCGAGCGGCGGCGCCCTCCCCGAGGAAGAGCTCGTTCACCACGTGGCCGAGGGTGACGAGGTCGAACGTCCGCCCGCGCGCGAGCCCGGCGAGGTCTCCCTTCCGCGGGCTCCACTCCCGGGTGCCGAGCGGCTCCCCCGCGAGCGCGGCGAGGGCGCGCGCCGCCGCGAGCGCCCGCGCCGAGCGGTCGGCCGCCGTGACCTCTGCGGCCCCGGCGTCGAGCGCGGCGAAGGCCACGGGGCCCGGGCCGCTCCCGAGGTCCAGGGCGGTGCGCGGGCGGCGGGGGAGCTCGGAGAGGATCCCGCGCGCCTGCAGGTAGGAGACCGGCCAGTAGAAGAGGAGGTAGGCGCCGAGCAGCCGCTCGTCGTCGAGGTAGCGGGCGCCGGCGAGCCGGCGCTCCCGGGTGAGGCCGGCGGAGAGCCGCTCGACCGCGGCGGCGACCTCCCGGAGCTCGTCGGGGGCGAGGCGGTCCTCGGGGGGGCGGGGGCCGCGGCGCCGCTCGCGCCTGTGCCCCCGCCAGGCCTCGAGCAGCAGCGGCACCCACCGGCGGAGGTCGTCTGCCGGCGAGCGCATCACGTCGGGCGCGGCAGCTCGAGGACCATGCCGTCGTGGGCGACGTCGAGCGCGCCGCGGTACTCCTCGGCGGCCTGGGCGAGGAGCGGCGAGGGGTCGGCGTCGTAGCGGGTCGAGAGGTGGGTGAGCACGAGCCGCGCGACGCCGGCCTCGCGGGCCACCCGGCCGGCCTCGCGCGCCGTCGAGTGCGTGGTCTCGACGGCCCGCTTCTCCTCCGCGTCCCCGAAGGTGGCCTCGTGGACGAGGAGGTCGGCACCCTCCGCCGCCTCCACGGTGGCGCGGCAGGGGCGCGTGTCGCCGGTGACGACGAGCCTCCGTCCGCGCCGCGGCGAGTCCACGACCTCCTGCGGCTCCACGACGCGGCCGTCCTCGAGCGTGGCGCTCGCCCCGCGCTGCAGGTCGCCCCACAGCGGACCCTCCGGCACGCCGAGCGCCCGGGCGCGGTCGGGATGGAACCGCCCCGGTCGCGGATCCTCGACGAGGCGCCAGCCCACCGACGCGATGCGGTGCTCGGTGCGGAACGGGAGGAGAGTCGCCCGCTCGCGGCGCACCGCCTCCCCCGGCTCCACCTCGTGGATGCGGACCGGGAAGCCGAGCGGATCCGTGCCCGAGAAGAGCATGGTCTCGAGCAGGCGGCGGCCGGGCCTGGGGCCGAACACGTCGAGGGGGCGCTCCCGCCCGAGCATGGAGAGGGTCCGGAGGAACCCGATGGCCCCGATGTAGTGGTCGGCGTGGAAGTGCGTGAAGAGGATGGCGGAGAGGTCGAAGCCGGTGCCGAAGCGGATCATCTGGCGCTGGGTCCCCTCGCCGCAGTCGACGAGGTAGTGCTCGCGGCCGTGCCGGACCGAGAGCCCGGAGAGGTTTCGCCCCACCGTCGGCATCGCGCCCGAGGTCCCGAGGAAGGTGAGGCGGAGCATGTCGTTCGGGACCTAGGAGGAGGCGGAGGTGTACCGGCCGATGGCGCGGATCCAGACCCCGCGCGCGCAGGCCGAGAAGACTACCGTCCCGAGGAGCGCGAAGGCCAGCGTCCGGAGCGGGAGCCGCCCGAGGAGCGCCTCCGCCGGGAAGGTGGTCATGAGCGCGAGCGGAACGACCACGGTGAAGAGCACCCGGAGGAAGCCGGTGAAGACGGAGACGGGCCAGCGGGCGGCGTCGAAGATCGAGAGGAAGAGGAAGGAGAGGTTGTCCACCTTCACGACGAAGAACGCGGCGCTGACGACGAGGATCCACACCGCGTAGAGGGTCCAGACCGCGCAGAGCGCGAGGGCGAGCGCGCAGGCGACCTCGGGCCCGCCCGGGGCGCGACCCATCCGCGCGAACGCGTACGCGAGCACGGCCGTCCCGGCGATCACGTCCACCACGCGCCACGGCTCGAACTTGGCGGTCGAGACGAGGAACTGGGCGTCGGCGGGCTTGAGCAGGACGAAGTCGAGGGTCCCCTTCCGGATGTGCTCGACGACGCTCGCGAGCGACGGGTTCACGGCCCCCTCCAGGATCCCCTTCATGAGGATGAAGAAGCCGACGACCACGAGCGACTGCTCGAAGGTCCAGCCCGCCACCGCGCTCCGGTGGTCGTAGACCACGAGGACCGGGACCACCGCCCAGGCCATCCAGAAGAAGGCCATGAGCCCCTCCACCAGGAACTCGACGCGGTACTGCATCGCCACCTGGGCGGAGGCCCGGAACTGGACGCCGAGGAGCCGGAGGTAGCGCCCCACCGTCACCCTCCGTAGGCGGCGAAGCGCCGCGTGCCGCGGCGCCACGCGAGCGCGGCCGCGCCGAGGAGGACGGCCACGAAGGCCCACTGCGCGAGAAGCCCGAGGAGCGCCTCGCGCCGCGCCAGCGCGCCGGTGACGAGCTCGACCGGGAAGGCGAGCATGTAGCGGAAGGGGAGGAAGCGCGAGAGCGTGCCGACCCAGCGCGGGTAGAGCTCGAGCGGCACCAGGTACCCGGAGAAGACCCCGAAGAGCCCGAGCCACACGTCGAAGAGCGACGTCGCCGAGTCGAGGTAGAAGGCGAGCGACCCCACGATCGCCATGGCGAGGTAGGTGATGAGCCACGCGCCGAGGATGGCGACCGGGAAGAGCACCCAGGCGAGCGGGTCCCGGGCGAGGTGGTCCCGACCGACGGCCAGGAGGGCGACGACCGCGACGGGCGCGGAGACGGCGAGCCGGACGGGCATCGCCGCCACGTTCTCCGCCGCGTAGCCCACGAGCGGGTGCACGGGCCGCAGCAGCCGGAAGGCGAGCGTCCCCTGGCGGATCTCGAAGTTCAGCTCCCAGATGACCCAGGCGCCCGTCATGAGCCGCACGACGAGCGCCGCGAGGTAGTAGGCGGTGAAGGAGGCCCGGTCGTAGCGCCCCACCGGCCCGTCCCGCGCCACGGCGAGCCACAGGGCGAGCATGACGAGCGGCATGTTCGTGGAGAGCAGCCACACCAGGAACTCGGCCCGGTAGGCGACCGCCTCCGCCAGGCCGACGCGGAGCATCGTCGGGAGGGCGCGGAGCGTCCGGAGCACGTCCCCTACCCGTACGACTCGCGGGTCACGTGGGCGTCCGGCACCCCCACCTCGCGGAGCGCCTGGAGGACGGACTCGAGGAAGCGGGGCTTCGGCTCCTCCCCGCTCGCCCGGGCCGCCGCCCGCTCGAGGGGGCCCACGGCCGGCCCGCAGGCGTAGACCAGCGCGGCCCTCGGGTCGGGGATGAGGTCCCGCAGCGTCGCCGCGCTGATCCGACCCTTCCAGACGCCCTGCGAGACGGGCGTCACCGGGTCGCGCGTGAGCGTGTGGACGACGCGCAGCCGCGAGGGATGCTTCTGCTCGAGGAGCGCGAGCTCGTCGCGGAAGATGACGTCCTGAAAGCCCTTGTTGGAGCAGACGAAGGTGTGGCGCAGGGACGGGTACCGCACGAGCGCGTCCTTCAGGATGGCGAAGTTCGGCACGGCGCCCGAGCCGGCGACCACGTGGACGAGGTGGTCGGTCCGCGACTCGACGTCGTCGGGGAGGACGTAGGGGCCGGTGAACCCCGTCACGACGAGGCGCATCCCGCGCGTCGTTCGCTTCACGAGCAGCGGCGAGAGGAGCGGCGGGTACTTCGTCTGGCCGCTGACGTAGCGCTCCTCCTTCACGGTGATGGCGAGGTAGCGCTCGTGGGGAGCGGACGACATCGAGTAGGCGCGCGCCGGCTCCTTCTTGCCCTTCGCGTCCTCGAAGTAGGCGACGAAGCGATCGAGCGCCTCGAACTGGTGCGGGTCGATGGTGAGGAAGTGCCCGGCCCGGTAGTCGAGGCGGTCGTTGCCGGTGAAGAGCACCAGGGTCACCGTGTCGGGGGTCTCGACCTTCGCCTCCGCGACCATCACCTCCATCTCCTTGATGCGGCGGCGGGGCGCGGGCTCTGTGACGGTCGCTTCCGGTCGGGCGGCGGTCTCGTTCATGGTCCGCTGCTTTCGTACTCCGGGAGGCGCGGCGGCGCCACCCGGAACCCGGGGGCGCGTGACGATCAGGCTGCGTTCAACCAGCGCGCGAAGGCCTCGAAGCCGTGCGCCCGGCCCAGGAAGGCGCGGACGAGCTCGTCCGCTCGCGCCGACCCTCCGGGCTCGAGCACCTCTCGCCGGTAGCGGATCGCCGCCGGCGAGAAGAGCCCCTCGCGCTCGAAGACGCCGAAGAGGTCCTTGGCGATCGCGAGCGACCACATGTACGTGTAGTAGAGGGCGGAGTAGCCGTCGAGGTGGCCGAACGACTCCAGGAAGTGCGTTCCCTCGACCGCGCGAAACGGCGTGTAGCGCTCGTAGAGCTCGTCCGCGAGCCTGCCGGCGTCGAGGCCCGCCGGGTCCCGGCGGTGGAGCTCGAGGCTCACCGCCGCGTAGAACATCTGCTGGCGGACCTGCAGGCCCTTGCCGAACTCGTCGGCGGCGCGCAGCCGCCGCAGGAGCTCGCCCGGCACCGGCTCGCCGGTCCGGTGGTGGCGCGCGAATCCCCCGAGCGCCTCCTCGTTCCACACCCACTCCTCGAGGAGCTGCGAGGGGGCCTCGACGAAGTCCCACTCCGTCGCGACGCCGGCCTGCGTCCCCCACCGGGTGCGGCCGCCGAGGACGTGGTGCAGGAGGTGGCCGAGCTCGTGCAGGAAGGTCTTCACGTCGCCGTGCTCGAGCAGGGCCGGCTCCGCTCCCGGGCGGGGGAAGTTGCAGACCAGGACGCCCTCGGGGACCTTCCGGTCGCGCTGGCCGTTCACCAGCGTGAACTGGGCGAAGTGCTTGTACTTGCCCGGGCGAGGGTGCATGTCGAGCCAGATGCGCCCCAGGCGCTCCCCGGCGCCGAGGACGTCGAAGGCCTCCACGTCCGGGTGCCAGGCCGGCGCCCCGGCCACGCGGCGGTACTCGATCCCGAAGAGCCGGCCGGTGAGAGCGAGGAGCCCGTCCCGCACGGCGGCGTACTCGAGGTAGGGGCGCACCGCCTGGGCCTCCGCCCCGTACCGCTCCGCCTTCACCCGCTCCGAGTAGTAGGCGGCGTCCCAGGGGTCGACCCGCGTGGCGCCCGGGAGGTCCCGGCGCTTGAACGCGAGCAGCTCCTCGCAGTCGAGGCGCATCCGCGCCTCGGCGGCCTTCGAGACGCGCTCCACGAAGTCCGCCGCGGCGACGTCGCTCCCGATCATCTTGTCCTCGGTGGCGTACGCCGCCCAGCTCGGGTACCCGAGGAGCCGCGCGAGCTCCGCGCGCCGCCCGAGGATGCCCGCGAGCACCTCGGTGTTCGCCGGGTGGGCCCGCGTCCGGTAGGCGCGCCAGAGGCGCTCCCGCACCGAGGCGCTCCGGGAGTAGGTGAGCGCCGGCTGGTAGTCGGTGGGGTCGGTCGTGACCGCCACGCGCCCGTCCTCGCCGGGCGGGCGGGCCCGCCGCCAGTCCTCCGGGAGGCCCTCGAGCTCCGAGGGCTCGAGCCGCACCGTCTTCACGTCGTCCTTGATGGCGCGGCCGAACGCCTGGCCGAGGCGGACGAGCTCCTCCCGGAGGGCGCGCACGCGCTCCCGGGTCGCCGGGTCGCGATCGACGCCCGACCGGCGGAAGTCGCGGAGCCCGCGCTCGACGAGCCAGCGCGTCGCCGGGTCGGCGCCCGCGACGTCCACCTCCCCGAGCGCGCGGTAGAGAGCGGGGTCGAGCGACAGCTCGGCGTGCGCCGCCTCGACCTCCTGCTCGCAGGCCTCGGCCGCGGCGCGCATCTCCTCCGAGGGATGGACGCTCCGGCACAGGCTCGCGCGCGCGCCCGCGTCGGCGAGCAACCCGAAGGCGGCGTCGTACAGCTCGAGGTCCGCCTCGTCCCTCCTCCGGCCGCCTCGCGCCGCGAGCTCGGCGGCGGCCGCCCGCGCCCGCCGGACGTCCTCGCGGCTCGCCGCGGCGAGCTCGCCCGGGGACGAGACCATGAGCGTCGCGGCCCGCGACAGGCCTGGCACCTCCGGCATCGGTCGCCTCCTCGCCTCGGCCTAGATCTCGGCCTTCGTCTCGCGGGTCATCAGGTCCACCACGGCCTGCTTCGCAGGGAGCCCCTGGTAGAGGACCCGGTGGATGACCTCGGTGATGGGCATCTCCACGTGCATGCGGTGCGCGAGCTCCCGCACGGTCTTCGCGTTCCGGACGCCCTCGGCGACCTGCCCGAGCTCGTGCTGGATCTCGTCGAGGGTCTTCCCCTTGCCGAGGCCGTGCCCCACCGTGAAGTTCCGGGAGAGCTGCGAGGAGCAGGTGAGCACCAGGTCGCCCAGGCCGGCGAGGCCCGAGAGGGTCATGGGATTCGCGCCCTTCTTCACGGCCAGCCGCTGGATCTCCGTGAGCCCCCGCGTGATGAGGGCGGCGCGGGCGTTGGCGCCGAGGCCCAGGCCGTCCGACATGCCCGCGGCGATGGCGATGACGTTCTTCACGACCCCGCCGATCTCGCAGCCGACGATGTCGTTCGACGTGTAGGGGCGGAACCATCGCGTGTGGAAGGCGCCCTGGACCGCCTTCGTCACCCGCTCCCAGCGGCCGGCGATGGTCACGGCCGTGGGGAGCTGCCTCGCCACCTCCTTCGCGAAGGAGGGGCCGCCGAGGAAGGTGAGGTAGGGGTGCATGGCGACCGGGAGGACGTCCTCCAAGACCTCGTTCATGGTCATGAGGGTCTCGCCCTCGATGCCCTTCGCGGCCGAGACGACGGGCACGCCGGCGTGCAGGTGGTGCTTCGCCTCGATGGCCACCTGCCGCATGGCGTGGCTCGGGACCGCGAGCACGACGAGCTCCGCCCCCTCGAGCGCCCTGACGAGGTGGGTCGTCGAGAGCAGCGACGGCGGCAGCTCCAGGCCCGGGAGGTAGCGCGGGTTCTCGCGGCGCCCGGCCACGGCCTCCACCACCGCCGGATCCCGGCCCCACAGCGTCACCGGGTAGCCCTTGCTCGCCAGGACGGAGGCGAGCGCGGTTCCCCAGGAGCCGGCGCCGAGCACTGTGGATCGCATGTGTTCCTCCCGAGCGACCATGTTAACCGCGGACGGCGGCCAGGCGCGCGGTCCCGGAGGGTCCCCCCTCCCCCACCACGGCCCCGACGAGGCGCCCGAAGAGCCGCGGGCGCCGGGAGAGAAAGGACACGGCCCGGCGCCGGAGCGCGGGGCGCCGCGCCAGCGCGAGCACGAGGCCGGACGACAGCGCGTAGCGGCGGTAGCGGGCCCCGAGCGCCCGCTCGAAGCCGGCGAGCGCCTCCCGGGTCGCCCCGCGGGCGAGCGCGTCCGGGAGCGCCGCACCGAGGAGCCTCGCGCCCTCGAGGGCGAGGGAGAGTCCCTCCCCGGTGATGGCGTCCGCGTAGCCGCCCGCGTCTCCGGCGAGGACGAGCCTCGCCGCCGTGCGCGCCGCGGCGCGTCGCCGAAGCGGCCCGGCGCCGGCGATCCCCGGCTCGAAGTCCGCGGTGGCGAGGCGCGCCTCGAGCCGCGGGAACCGGGACAGGAGCTCCTCGTAGCTCGCGGCGGAGCGCTCCTCGAAGAGGAAGGCCACCCCCACCCGGCCCGGGCCCGTCGGCGTGACGTACGCCTCGACGCCCTCGGCGAAGTGCACCTCGACCGCGTCCGCCCAGGGCGCGACGGCCACGTGGCGCCGCAGGCCGAAGCGCCTCGGGGCGGGCGCCGGCCGCCCCAGGCCCTCCCGCTCGCGCACGGGGGAGGAGAGCCCGTCGGCGGCGACGAGCAGGCGAGCGCGGACCTCCTCCCCGGTGGACAGGCGGACCACGGCCGCCTCGGGCTCCACGCGGTGATCGACGACGGCGACGAGCTCCCGGACCTCCGCCCCGGCCTCCCGGGCGCGCGCGGCGAGAGCGGAGGAGAGCGTGAGCCGCCGGACGCCGAGGCCGTGGGGCGGCGGGAGGGCCGCCTCGGCGAGGGTCCCGTCCTCCGAGATCCACCGCACGGACCGAAAGGCCATGGCGCCCGCCGGGTCGAGGTGGCGGAGCGCGCCGAGCGCCTCGAGCGCCGCCACCCCGCGCGGGAGCAGGCCCTCGCCGCACGCCTTGTCGGCGGGGAGCGCGCGCCGCTCGACCACGAGCGCGTCGAGCCCCCGCCGCGCCGCCTCGGCCGCGACCGCGAGCCCGGCGGGCCCTCCCCCGACGACGAGCACGTCCCTCACTGCCCCCTCCGCGGGCGCGCGTAGGCGAGGCCGGACCGGAGCGCGTGGCGGGCGAGCGCGAGGGCGGTCACCCGCGCGGGCGGCCGGAGCGAACCGGCGAGGTGGCGCCGCAGCGCCTCGAACCGCCGGAGCTTCCCGCTCGAGGTGCGGGGGAGCGTCCCGGGCGCGAGGATGCGGACGGCGTGGGCGCGGACGCCGGTTCGCTCCAGGACCGCGCGCCGCGCCGCCTCGGCGAGGGCCTCGTCCGTCTCCCGGGACCCCCGCGCGCGCTCGGCGAGCAAAAGCAGCTCCTCCCCCTCCCCGTCCGGCGGGACGAACCCCACCGCCACGGCGCAGCCGGGGCGAAGACCGGCCACGCCCGCCAGGCAGGCCTCGAACTCGTCCGGGGCGTGGTTCGCGCCCCGGACGATGACCACGTCCTTCGCGCGCCCGTGGATGAAGAGCTCCCCGCCGAGGTGGAAGCCGAGGTCGCCGGTGTCGAGCCAGCCCCCGGGGATGGCGAGCGCGGTCGCGGCGGCGTCGCCGAGATAGCCCTGCATCACCGACGGGCCGCGGACGAAGATGCGCCCCAGCCGGCCAGCGGGGAGTGGCTCGCCGCCCTCGCCTCGGACCTCCACCTCCATGCCGGGCACGGGCCGTCCCACCGAGACCACGTCGCGGGCGCCGGGCGCGACCTCGCCGGCCGCGAGGCGGGAGGGGTCGAGCGCCTCGACGCGGAGCTCCCGCCCGCGGGGCGGGAAGGTGACCGCGAGCGCTGCCTCGGACAGCCCGTAGACCGGGAGCAGCGCCCGCGGATCGAATCCGCGAGCGGAGAAGCGCGCGGCGAAGCGGCGCAGCGCCGGGGCGGTGACGGGCTCCGCCCCGTCGAGGGCCACGCGCCAGGACGCGAGCGAGAGGCCTGCGAGGTCCTCGTCGCCGACGCGGTCGGCGGCGTAGGCGTAGGCGAAGTGGGGCGCGGCGGAGATGGTCCCCCGGTGGCGGGCGATGGCCCGGAGCCACAGCGCCGGCCGGGCGAGGAAGTGCTCCGGCGGGATGAGGACGAGCGGGCCCGGGTAGCTCATCGCCCCGAGCAGGCACCCGATGAGCCCCATGTCGTGGTAGAGCGGCAGCCAGGAGACGAGCACGTCGGCGTTGGTCGGCTCGACGAGGACCGTCAGCGCCTCCACCTGGGCGAGCAGGTTCGCGTGGGCGAGCGCGACCGGCTTCGGGTCGACGGTCGAGCCGGACGAGAACTGGACGAGGGCGAGGTCCTCGCCCCGGCGCGGCTCGAGGAGCGGCGCGCCGTTCGCGAGGTCCCCCGCGTCGAGCACGCCGAGGTCGAGCCTCGCCCCGGCGACCGCCTCCCCGAGGAGGCGGCGGATCCCGCGGGAGGCGACGGCGAGCCGCGAGCCGCTGACGCGAAGCATCCGGGCCGTCGCGGCGAGGTACTCCTCCATCCGCCCGAGGCGGACCGGCGGGTAGAGGGGGACGGGCACGGCGCCGGCGGCGAGCGCGCCGAAGAAGGCGTCGAGGAAGGCGGCCTCCGTCCGGAGCACGATGGCCACCCGGTCTCCCGGCATGAGCCCCCGCGCGCGGAGGACCCCGGCGGCGCGGAGCGCCCTCCGGTGGACCTCGCCCCAGGAGAGCCACGTCTCCTCCTCGCGCAGGCCCACGAAGGTGACGCCGGAGGGGTGGGCGGCCGCGGCCTCGAGCGCCCGCGGAACCGTCTCGTGGCGGGGGCGGGGGGCCGCGGGACCGATGAGCCGGGTCTCGTTCACGGGGGGAGAACCTCCGGGGGGGCCCGAGAGGCGACGACGCGCGCCAGGTCGGCGAGCGACCGTGCGTGCGCCGCGTCCTCCTCGGTGAGGGCGACGTGAAAGCGGTCCTCGACCGCGACCACGAGCGAGAGGAGCGCGAGCGAGTCGAGGCTCGAGGCGAGCTCGTCGCCGTCCCCGGCCTCGACGGCCAGCCGGAGCTCGTCCCGGGCGATGCGCCGGATCTCGCGGGCCACGGCCTCCTCGACGCCGGTCACGGGACGAACCTCCTCTTGCGGGCGAAGGCGCGCTCCCAGGCCGGTCCGAGCGCCCGCTCCTCGTCGCGGACGCGCAGCGCGAGGAGGAGGGCGTTCCCGGCGGAGAACGCGAGAGCGAGCTTCCACAGGCCGAAGGCGAGCGGCAGGCAGGCGACCTCGAGGACCACCGCGAGGTAGTTCGGGTGGCGTAGGAACGCGTAGGGGCCGCTCGTCACGGGAGGATCCCCGGGGACGACGATCACCCGGACGTTCCACCGGCCGCCCAGCGAGGCGATCGCCCACCAGCGGAGCCCCTGGGCGAGGACGACGCCCATCGCGAACGGCCAGGCGAGCCGGGGCGGCTCCGGGTGGAGGAGCGCGCCGCAGGCGACCGCCACGAGGAGCGAGACGTGGAACGCGACCATCCAGGGGAAGAGCGCACGGCCGCTCTCGACCCCGCCCCGGGCGAAGGCGCGCCGGGCATTTTCCCCCGAGACGATCACCTCGGCGACGCGCTCGGCTGCCACGGCGGCGACGAGGAGGAGGTAGGCGACGACCGGCCTCAATCACCACTCCAGGAGCACGAGCTCGGCGCAGAAGCCCGGGCCCATGGCGACGAGGAGCCCCCGGTCGCCGGGGCGCGCGCGGCCGGACTCCAGCAGGTCCGCGAGCACGAACAGCACCGACGCCGAGGAGAGGTTGCCGACCGCGGCGAGCGACTTCCAGGAGAGGTCGAGCGCGCCCTTCGGGAGCTCGAGCGCCCCCTCGAAGGCCTCGAGGACCTTCGGCCCGCCGGTGTGGGCGATCCAGTGGCGGACGTCCCGGCGGCCGAGCCCCTGGTCCGCGAGGAAGGCGTCGACGTCGCGGGCGATGTGGGCGCGCGCGATTTCCGGCACCTTCGCCGACAGGACCACCTGGAAGCCGGTGTCGACGACGTCCCAGCCCATGACCCACTCGGTGTCCGGGTAGAAGGAGGAGCGGGTGGCGAGGATCCGCGGGCCGGCTTCGGCCGTTCCCGGGCGCGCCCCGCCGGCGAGGACCACCGCGGCCGCGCCGTCGCCGAAGATCCCCGAGGCGACCGCGTTTGCGACGGAGAGGTCGTTCCGCTGGAGCGTGAGCGAGCAGAGCTCCACCGACAGGAGCACTCCCACCCCGCCGGGCATGGCGAGGAGGGCGTCGGAGAGGCGCGCGAGCCCCGCCGCCCCGGCGACGCAGCCCAGCCCGAAGATGGGCACCCGCTTCACGTCGCGACGCATCCCCAGGCGGTTCACGAGGCGGGCGTCGAGCGACGGGGTGGAGAGGCCGGTCACGGTGACGAAGAAGAAGGCGTCGACGTCCGCCGGGACGAGGCCGGCCCGGTCCAGGGCGCGCTGCACGGCCTCCGCGCCGAGCTCCCCGGCCACCCGGATCCAGGCGTCGTTCGCCTTCCGGAAGGTGTCGAGCGCCTCGTACTCGGAGAGAGGGAGCGCGAGGTGGCGGCCGCCCACCTGGACGGCGCGGTGGATGTCGTCGAGGCGGGCGGGGTTGAAGTGGCGCCTCGACCAGTGCGCCCGAAGCGCCGCGAGGATCTCCTCCTGGCTGGCGTAGTGCGGGGGGAGCGCCCGGCCCACCGCGCGGACGGAGGGCGGGGGGGGTCCGGGTCGGGCCGGGTCGGGCATCTCCCCCACGTAATCGGGGGGCGGCGTCGGCGCTCCCGGGCCCCTCCGGGCCGGCTCCCCGGCGCACCGTCGCTTGCCAGGGGCGCGGGGATCCTTACGTTGCACGAATGAGACCAGACCGTCTGACCGTGAAGGCCCAGGAGGCGCTGCAGGAGGCGCAGGCGCTCGCCCGCAGGCGGGACCACCAGGCCATCGATATCGAGCACCTCCTCCTCGCGCTGCTCGGCCAGCAGGACGGGGTGGCGCGGCCGATCCTGGAGAAGATCGGCGCGAACCCGGGCCAGGTCGAGGCGCGCCTGGAGGACGAGCTGCGCGGCGTCCCCCGCGTCCAGGGCGGGGGCGAGCCCTACATGGGCAACCGGCTCACGAAGCTCCTCGACCGGGCGGAGGAGGAGGCGAAGCGCCTCAAGGACGAGTACGTCTCCACCGAGCACCTTCTCGCCGCCGCCGCCGAGGACAAGGGCCCGCCCGGCGAGGCGCTGCGCGCGGCCGGGGCGAGCGCCGACCGCATCCGCGGGGCCATCAAGGACATGCGGAGCGGCGCCCGGGTGACGAGCCCGGAGGCGGAGAGCCAGTACCGCGCGCTGGAGAAGTACACGAAGGACCTCACCGAGCTCGCGCGCCAGGGGAAGCTCGACCCGGTGGTGGGGCGCGACGAGGAGATCCGCCGCACCGTCCAGATCCTCTCCCGCCGCACGAAGAACAACCCGGTCCTCGTCGGCGACCCGGGCGTGGGCAAGACGGCCATCGTGGAGGGGCTCGCCCGGCGCATCGTCGACGGCGACGTCCCCGAGGGCCTGAAGAACAAGCGCATCCTGGCGCTCGACATGGGCGCGCTCGTCGCCGGCGCCAAGTACCGCGGCGAGTTCGAGGAGCGCCTCAAGTCGGTCATGAAGGAGGTCGTGTCCGCCCAGGGCCAGATCGTCCTCTTCATCGATGAGATGCACACCATCGTCGGGGCCGGTGCGGCCGAGGGGGCGATGGACGCCGGGAACCTGCTCAAGCCGGCGCTGGCGCGGGGAGAGCTCCACGCCATCGGCGCGACCACCGTCGACGAGTACCGCAAGCACGTGGAGAAGGACCCGGCGCTGGAGCGGCGCTTCCAGCCCATCTTCGTCACCGAGCCTTCCGTGGAGGACACGGTCTCGATCCTCCGCGGGCTGAAGGAGCGCTACGAGGTGCACCACAAGGTGCGCATCCAGGACGCGGCGCTCGTCGACGCCGCGCGCCTCTCCCACCGCTACATCGGCGACCGCTTCCTGCCCGACAAGGCCATCGACCTCGTGGACGAGGCGGCGAGCCGGCTCCGCATCGAGATCGACTCGATGCCGAACGAGGTGGACGAGGTCCGCCGGCGCATCGGGCAGCTCGAGATCGAGAAGCAGGGGCTCCTCAAGGAGAAGGACGACGCCTCGCGGCGGCGCCTCGCCGACGTCGAGAAGGAGATCGCCGGCCTGAACGAGGACTTCGCGCGCCTCAAGGCCCGCTGGGACCGGGAGAAGGGGCTCATCCAGAAGCTGTCGTCGCTCCGGGCCGACCTCGAGGCGGTGAAGGGCCAGCAGGCGGACGCGGAGCGGCGGGCCGACTTCAACCGGGCGGCCGAGATCAAGTTCGGCAAGCTCCCCGGCCTCCAGAAGGACATCGAGGCGGTGCAGAAGGAGCTCGTCGAGGCCCAGAAGGCCGGAGCCATGCTCCGGGAGGAGGTCACGCCCGAGGAGATCGCCGAGGTCGTGTCCAAGTGGACGCGCATCCCGGTGTCGAAGCTCCTCGAGGGACAGAAGGAGAAGCTCCTCTCCATGGAGAAGCGCCTCGCGAACCGCGTGGTGGGCCAGGAGCTCGCCGTCCGGGCGGTGTCCGCCGCCGTGCGGCGCGCCCGCTCGGGGATGCAGGACCCGAACCGGCCCGTCGGCTCCTTCATCTTCCTCGGGCCGACAGGCGTCGGGAAGACGGAGACCGCGCGCGCGCTCGCCGAGTTCCTGTTCGACGACGAGGCGGCGGTCGTGCGGATCGACATGTCCGAGTACATGGAGAAGCACGCCGTGAGCCGGCTCATCGGGGCCCCGCCCGGCTACGTCGGTTACGAGGAGGGCGGCCAGCTCACCGAGGCCGTGCGCCGCCGTCCCTACTCGGTGGTCCTCTTCGACGAGATCGAGAAGGCGCACCGGGACGTCTTCAACGTCTTCCTCCAGATCCTCGACGACGGCCGCCTCACCGACGGGCAGGGGCGCACCGTGGACTTCCGCAACGCGGTCCTCATCATGACCTCCAACGTCGGCTCGGAGGAGATCCAGCAGCTCGGCGTGCGCCGCGCCGGCGAGAAGGAGGTGCGGGACGCCGCGCTCGAGGCGCTCCGCGCCCAGTTCCGGCCGGAGTTCCTGAACCGGGTCGACGAGATCGTCGTGTTCCGTCCGCTCTCGCGCGAGGACCTCTCCGCCATCGTCGAGATCCAGCTGGGCCGGCTCCGGAAGCTGCTCGCCGATCGCCAGCTCACCCTCGAGCTCGGCGCGAAGGCGCGGGAGGCGGTGGCGGACGCCGGCTACGACCCGGTCTACGGCGCCCGGCCGCTCAAGCGCGCCCTCCAGCGGATGATCCAGGACCCGCTCTCGACGAAGATCCTCGAGGGGGAGTTCCAACCGGGCGACCACATCGTCGTGGACGAGGGGAAGGGCGGCGAGCTCGAGTTCAAGAAGGCGAGCTCGCCCGCCGGCCGCGTCGCGGGGAAGCGGGCCTAGGCTCGCCCCTCGCCGGTCGGCTCGGCGAGGCCCTCGAGCGAGGGTCGGAACCGCGCGTAGAGCGGCGGGGGCACGCGGACCTTCCGCCCCTCGATCATCGAGCGCAGCATGGCGGCGTTCGCCACCTCCTGGCCTCCGAAGTGGTTGTTCGTGACGACGTAGACGTCGGCCACGCCGGGGAGCGCGGCGAGGGTCTTCGCCCGCTCCGCCCAGGGCGTGAGCTCGCCCGCCGTGTACAGGTAGTCGTAGCGCTCGTCCCGCCCCGCGTCGGCCCGGAACCAGTCCTTGTAGTTGCGGCCGTGGATGCGCACGTACCCCACCGCGGCGGTGGCCACCGCCGACGGCGCGAGCGAGTTCCGGAAGAGCGGCTGGTCGACGTTCACGAAGCCGATCCCCTGGTCGTGAAGCGACCGGTAGAGCTCCGGGACGTTCCACGAGGCGTGGCGCACCTCGAGCACGAGGGGCAGGCCGCGGAACGCGGCGGCGACGTCCCGGAGCCACTCGCGGCTCGCGTCGTCGCGCTTGAACGACCACGGGAACTGCACGAGCACCGCACCGAGCCGCCCGTCCTCGGCGAGGGCCTCGAGCGGCTCGCGCGTCCGCCGGACCTCGTCCGCCGAGTAGGCGTCGCGCTCGTGGGTGAAGCGGCGCCAGAGCTTCGCGGTGAAGCGGAAGTCGGCGAGGTGTGCCACGCGCCGCGACCAGGAGCGGGCCACCCGGGCCGGGAGCGGACGGTAGAACGTGGAGTTCACCTCGACGACGTCGAAGTACCCGGCGAGGTAGGCGAGCGGGTCGAACCCCCGCGGAGCGGGCTCCGGGTAGACGGGGCCCCACCAGTCGTCGTAGTCCCAGCCCGCGACCCCGACTCGGATCACGGTGGCGCCCCCGTGGCGCCCGGCCCGGCGGACGCCCCGGGCGGGACGATGGGGAAACGCGAGACACCTGTCCCGTTTCTCCCCGCATCCTGCAATCCCGCGCGCCGGGCCCCCCTGCCAAGTTCCCGGATTTCCATCGCTCCGGCGGCGCCCGGATCGGCACGGCACCTGCGATGGCGCTTCTCGACCCGGTCCGGCGGACCGGCCCCCTCGAACGTCAGGAGACGAGAAACCAAACCAACTGCTTCCCAGTGCTCAAGACCACGGGGCCGGCGGCGAGAGCTGCCGGCCTCGCCGTTTCCGGGGCGACTCGGGTCACGGACCGTAGAAGACCTCCTCCAGGAACAGCCCCTGGGGCGGGGCGGTGGCGCCCGCGCGGGTCCGGTCCCGCCCCTCGAGGAGCCCGGCCACCGAGCCGGGGTCGCGCGCCCCGAGCCCCGCCTCGACGAGCGTCCCCACGATGTTGCGCACCATGTGCTTCACGAAGGCGGTCGCCTCCGCGACGACCTCGACCTCGCCTTCCGCCAGGAGGATCACGTCGAGCCGTCGGAGCTCGCGGACCGCGTGCTTCGACGCGCAGTCCGAGGCCCGGAACGCCGCGAAGTCGTGGCGGCCGACGAGCGGGCGCGCCGCGGCGCGCATCGCGTCCACGTCGAGCGGCCGGAAGATCTGCCAGCGCGTCCGGCGGGTGAGCGGCGCGCGGGTCGGGATCGCCTGGATGCGGTACCGGTAGCGCTTGCCCCGGGCGTCGCGCCGGGCGTCGAAGCCGTCGGGGAGGAGCTCGGCGACGCGGACGGCGACGTCCGGGGGCAGGAGCGCGTTCATCCCCTTCACGTAGGCGGCGAGCGGGAGCGCGCGCGCGACCGGCACCGACACGACCTGCCCGAGCGCGTGGACCCCGGCGTCGGTGCGACCCGCCGCGGTGGCCCGCAGCGGCTCCTTGTGCAGCGCCTCGAGCGCGCGCTCCACCTCCGCCTGGACGGAGGGGCCGTTCGGCTGCCGCTGCCATCCGACGTAGTCCGTCCCGTCGTACTCCAGGGTGAGCTTCGCCACCGGCATCGGCCGAACCGTAGCACGGGGGTGCCGCCTGCCGGGTGCCCCGGCCGTCACGGGGGCCAGGTGAGCGAGAGCCCGAGCGCGACGTCGGGCGCGTTGGTGTCGTAGTACCAGTCCCCGGTCCCGTTGCCGGGGTTCGCCCCGAGGGTGAAGTCCTCCATGATCCAGAAGGCGACCGGCCCGGCGCGCACCCCGAGCGCGACCTGGTTCTGGGGGCGGAAGAGCGCGTAGAAGGCGGAGCTCTGGACGGTCCCGCCCCTGCCCGCGTCGGCGAGCGCCCAGCCGCACTGGAAGGCCTGCGTCGCGAACCGGTCCTCGAGCAGGATCGCCACCCCTCCGACGAGGAAGGCGAGCGACAGGTCGAGGCTCCCGTGCCAGCGGGCGGGCTCGAGCGGGAAGGACCCGGGGAAGCCCGACCAGTACGCGGCCGCCCCGAGCAGGTGGACGACGAGCCACGAGGTCGCCTCCGCGGACGCCGAGACGCCGAGCCCCACGTCGAGCCCCTGGGACCCGCCGAGGTCCGCGAGCCGCCCCACGGGCACGTTGAAGTCGAGCCGGAGGGAGACGCCGGCCCGGGCCGCCTGCCCCTCCGCGAGGGGCTCCCCGCCCTCCCAGAGGAGGAGCTGGTTGCGCACCACGACGTCGCCCGCCGAGAGGACCGGCCTCGCGACCTCGACGAGCGGGGCGCTTCCGAGCTCGGCGAAGGCCACGTGCACCTGGTCGCGCGGGTAGAGGTTCCGGGAGAAGTCCGTGTAGTTCCCGAGACCGTGCCACGCCTCCACCGCCCCGTCGGTGTAGCCCCCCCAGTGCGCGGTGGCGCGAAACTCGACCCCGGTCGCCACCCGCCGCGCCCACGAGCCCTGGCCGGCGACGGCGCTCCACGGCGTGCGAAACGCGATCGAGAGCGCGTCGGCCTGCTCGTCGAGCTCGACGAGCACCGTGCGTCCTCCGCGGGCGAGGGTGGTTGGGGTGCTCCAGTCGTTCGCGAGCGACCAGGCGACGGTGAGGCGGGGGGCGGGGATCTCCCGCGCGTCCCAGAGGACCACGTCGAGGAACAGGTCGCGCACCGTCCCGGGCGTCCGGAGCTCGAGCGGCCCCTCCGGCGGCGCAGCCGATGCGACCCGCGCGGCGAGCGCGAGGCCGAGCGCGAGGCGAGCGGATCCCTGCACGCGTCCTCCGCGCGACAGGCTAGACCAAAGCCTCGGCCGTGGATGTCCTTTGACGCCGGCGACCGCACCGCGCTATACCCGCGCGGTCCTCGTTCACGTTTTCTTGAACGGCCGACCGGGTCCGCACGCATGGGGAACGACCAGGCGATCCTGCAGCAGCTCGACGAGGGCGCGCTCCGCGGGGTGCGCCCCGAGAAGGCCCAGGCCGCGCTCGCCGACGTCCCGCGCCTCTTCGAGGAGCTCTCGGGCCTGGAGGCGGACCTCGAGCGCGCGACCGCCGACGCCGAGGCCACCCTGCAGGCGGCGGCGCGCCACCTCGTCGCCTCCGGCGGAAAGCGCATCCGCCCCACGGTGGCTCTCCTCTCCTGCGGCGCCTGCGGCGGCGACATGTCGCGCGCCGTTCCCTTCGCGGTGGCCGCCGAGCTCACCCACTCGGCGACTCTGCTCCACGACGACGTCATCGACGACGGTCCGATGCGCCGCGGCCAGCCGGCCTCGCGCGTCATCTGGGGCAACACGGTCTCGGTGCTCGCCGGCGACTGGCTGCTCACCCGTGCGCTCGAGATCGTGGCCGCCCACCCGGCCCGGTCCGACGCACTGCCCTCGCTGCTCGCCACCATGCGGCGGCTCGTGGAGGGCGAGGTGAAGCAGCTCTCGCTCCGCGGCGGGTTCCACGCGACCGAGGGCGACTACTTCGAGGTCATCTCCGGAAAGACGGCGTCGCTCTTCGGGTGGGCGTGCGCGGCGGGCGGCTGGGCCGCCGGGGCGAACGGCGAGGCGCCGGGACACCTGGCGGCCTTCGGGGAGGGCATCGGGACGGCCTTCCAGCTCGTCGACGACGCGCTCGACTACGCCGCCGACCCGGAGCGGCTCGGCAAGCGCCTCGGCGCGGACCTGGTCGAGGGCAAGGCCACGCTCCCGCTCATCCGCGCGCTCGCCGCCGACCCGTCGCTGCGCCCGAAGCTCGCCCCCATCGCCGACGGCGCCGAGCCGGAGGACGCCCTGTGCCTCGAGGTCATCGACTCCGTCCGTCGCACGGGCGGCGTCGAGGCCGCGCGGGCGCTCGCGCGGGAGCACACCCGCGCCGCCCTCTCCGCGCTCGAGCGGGTGGCCGACGGGCCGCACCGGCGCGCGCTCGCCGCCGCCGCGGTGATGCTCACCGAGCGCGCCTTCTGACCCCGCCGCCGCCCGGCGCTACCCGCCCGGAGGCGCGTAGATCGGCACCGGGAACGCCGCGGCGTAGTCGATGCCGGGCGCCTTCCCGCGCACGCGAAGCCACCAGCGGCGCGGGACGGGGCCGGTCAGGTCGGTCCCCAAGGGGCGCGTCCCGGCGGGCAGCTCGAAGCGGACCCCGAGCGAGCGCGCGCCTCGCGTCACCTGCGTCGCCCGGTAGAGCTCGACCTCCGTCCAGCCGTGGCGGGCGGGGTCCCCCGCCTCGGGCTCGGGCGGGCGACTCTCCTCGCAGGAGAGCGTCACCTCGAGCGCCCGGACGAGCGGCGCCCGCTGGCCGAGCACGAGCGTCGCCGCGAAGGTCTCCCCGAGGAAGTAGGGGAAGCGCTCGAAGCGAAGGCGGCTCGTGCCGTACTTGCGCCGCCGGAGCCGGAGGTGGGCGGCGCGCCCGAGGAGGAGCACCGGGACGAGGTCGAAGACCGCGAGGGCGAGGACCGGGACGCCCTCCGGCTCGAGCGCGAACAGCGCGTGGAACGGCAGGAGGAAGGCGGCGGCGCCGATGGCCTGCGCGAGCGCCGTGCGGGCCTCCTTGCCGGTCTCGTCGAGGGCGCCGCCGGGGTCCCAGGCGCGGTCGAAGCGCCAGGGCTCGGCGGGGTGCATCGCGACGAGCCGCGCGCGCGCCGCCCCCCGCCAGCCGTACACGGCGACGAGGATCCCGCCCCCGAGGAAGGCGGCGGCGAAGACCGCGAGGAGCGCCGGCGGCGCGTCGAGGCGCCGTCCGGCGGCGGCCCAGAGGAGCCCGAGCCCGGCCGCCGAGAAGGAGAGGCCCGCCGCGAGCGCCGGCCAGCCGCTCGGAAGCCGCCGCACGCGCGCCAGGGAGCGCCCCCGCCTATCGGTCCTGGAACTCGGGCGTGACCCGGGGGATGAGGCCGCGGTCGGCGGACTCCTTCAAGAAGAGCGAGACCGCCTCCCGTCCGCGCGGGCCGAGGTCGCGGGTCCACTCGTTCACGTACATGCCCACGAAGGTGTCCGCCTTCTGGCGGTCGAGGCCGCGGGCGTAGGTCATGGCGTGGTCGAGCGCCTTCTCCCGGTGCGAGAGGCCGTAGGAGACCGTCTCCGTCATCACGCGCGCCAGCGTGCGGCGGAGTGGCTCCGGCAGGTCCTTGCGGACCGCGTTCATCCCGAGCGGCAGGGGCAGCCCCGTCCGGTCCTTCCAGGTCCGGCCCAGGTCCTCGACGACGCGGAGTCCCTCCTCGCGGGCGGTGAGCTGCCCCTCGTGGATGACCAGCCCCGCTTCCACCTTGCCGAGCTTCACCATGCGTCCCACGTCCTTGAAGTCGGTGACGACGGGCTCGTGGCCCGGCAGGCGGAGCGAGAGCGCGAGCGCCGCGCTCGTCCACTTGCCGGGGATGGCGATGCGCGCGTTCTTGAGCTCCTCGAGCCGCAGGAACTGCGAGCCCTGGTCGACGACGATGGTCGGCCCGTAGCCGTCCCCGAAGGAGGCACCCGAGTCGAGGAGCAGGTACTTGTCGTGGAGGTAGGCGTAGGCGTGCACGGAGAGGGCGGTGATCTCGTAGCGCCCGGCGAGCGCCGCCTGGTTGAGCGTCTCGATGTCGGAGAGCTCGTGGACGAACTCCAGGCCGTCCGCGCGCACGGCTCCCGACGCGAGTCCGTAGAACATGAAGGCGTCGTCGGAATCGGGACTGTGCGCCACGCGGATCGTCTGGGACATGGGCGCGCCTTATATCTTTCAACGATCGTTGAAACAAGGGGCGGAAAGGAGTAGATCCGCGCAACCCCATGGCCTACCGGTCGCTGCGCACGTTCCTCGATCGGCTCGAAGGGGCCGGCGAGCTCGTGCGCGTCCGGGAGAGCGTCGACCCGGTGCTCGAGATGGCTGCGCTCGCCGACCGCGCCGCCAAGCAGGGCGGCCCCGCGCTCCTCTTCGAGAGGCCCGCCCGCGGCGAGCTGCCCGTGGCGATGAACCTCTTCGGCACCCGGCGGCGCGCCTCGTGGGCGCTCTCCTGCGAGGACCTGGAGGAGCCGGCCGAGGAGCTTCGCGCGCTGCTCAAGACCGCCCCGCCCCAGGGCCTCTGGGAGAAGCTGAAGATGATCCCGAAGCTCGGGCGGCTCGCCTCCTACGCCCCGCGGCAGGTCGGCTCGGCCCCCTCCCAGGAGGTGGTCGACCGGGAGCCCGACCTCGCGCGGTTGCCGGTGCTCACCACCTGGCCGCACGACGGCGGCCCCTTCATCACGTTCCCGCAGGTCATCACCCGGGACCCGGAGACCGGTCTCCGCAACGTGGGCATGTACCGGCTCCAGGTGCTCGGCCCGCGCCGGCTCGCCATGCACTGGCAGCTGCACAAGACCGCAACCGCGCACTACCGGGCGTACCGGCGACTCGGGGAGCGCATGCCGGTCGCCATCGCCCTCGGCGGCGATCCGGCGCTCACCTACTGCGCCTCGGCCCCGCTTCCGCCGGGGATCGACGAGTACCTCTTCGCCGGGTTCCTGCGCCGCGAGGCGGTGCACCTCGCCACCGGCGCGACGGTGGACCTCCAGGTGCCCGCCGAGGCGGACGTCGTCATCGAGGGATACGTGGACCCGGGCGCGCCGCTCGTCCGCGAGGGCCCGTTCGGCGACCACACCGGCTACTACTCGCTCGCCGACGACTACCCGGTCCTCGAGGTGACGGCCGTCACCCGCCGCAAGGACGCCGTGTACCCCGCGACCGTCGTCGGGCCCCCGCCCATGGAGGACTACTGGATGGGGGTGGCGACGGAGCGGCTCTTCCTTCCGCTCCTGCAGCTCGTCTTCCCCGAGGTGGTGGACATGGCCTTCCCGCCCGAGGGCGTGTTCCACAACCTCTGCTTCCTCAGCATGCGCAAGGAGTTCCCCGGCCACGCGAAGAAGCTCATGCACGGCCTGTGGGGCTCGGGGCAGATGTCCGCGACGAAGACGCTCGTGGTCTTCGACGAGGACGTCGACGTGCACGACTTCTCGCAGTGCGCCTGGCGCGCGTTCGCGAACGTCGACGCCCGGCGCGACCTGGTCGTCGTGGACGGGCCGGTCGACGTGCTCGACCACGCCGCCCCGGCCTTCGCGCTCGGCGCCAAGATCGGCGTGGACGCGACGCGGAAGCTCGCCGAGGAGGGGGGGCGCGAGTGGCCCGAGCCGTGCGTCCACCCGCCGGAGGTCCTCGCGCGGATGGACGCGCTCTACGAGCGGCTCGTCCCGGGGGCGCCGGCGCCGAGGCGGCCGAGCATCCCGCCGCCGCCCGCGGCCAGCTGGACGCCGCGCCGGGGAGGGGCCTAGGTGGCCACGGTCCCGCTGCCCGGCGAGGGGGGGCGCGCCCAGGCGGTGCGCGCCATGTTCGACCGCATCGCCCCCACCTACGACCTCCTGAACCGCGTCATGACGCTGCGGGTGGACCAGCTGTGGCGCCGGAGGCTCGTCGCCTCGCTGCGGCTCGCGGAGGGCGAGACGCTCCTCGACGTCTGCGCCGGCACCATGGACGTCGCGGCGGCGGCGCGGCGGCGCTACCCGCGATCCCGCGTGCTGGGCTCGGACTTCTCCTTCGCGATGCTCGCGCGCGGCGCGAGGAAGACCGGGCTCCCGGCGGCCGCCGCCGACGCCCTCGCGCTCCCGCTGCGGGACGCCGCCGTGGAGGCGGTGACGGTGGCCTTCGGGGTGCGGAACCTCGACTCCTGCGAGGCGGGCCTGCGGGAGCTGTGCCGCGTGCTCCGCCCCGGCGGGCGCCTCGGGGTGCTCGAGTTCTTCCGCTCGGAGTCGGCCGGCTCGCGCGCCGTGCACCGGGCCTACAACCGCGTCGCGCTCCCGGTGCTCGGGCGGGCGCTCTCGGCGGATCCGTCCGCCTACCGCTACCTCGTCGAGTCCATGGAGCGCTTCGCCTCCCGGCCCGAGTTCGAGGCGGCGGCCCGCCGCGCCGGCTTCCGCGACGTGCGCGGGGAGACGCTCTTTCCCGGGGTCTGCGGGCTCGTCACCGGGGTGAAGGCGTGAGACTCGTCGTCGGCATCGGAGGCGCCTCCGGAGCGCCCTACGCGAAGCGGCTCCTCGACTTCCTCGCCCGCGACGGCGAGGGGGCGGGCGTCTCGGTGGACCTCGTCTTCACGGCGACCGGGCGGCTCGTGTGGAGGCAGGAGATCGGCTCGGAGCCGGACTACCCGGGCTTCCGGCTCTTTAAGAACAACGACCTCACCGCCCCCTTCGCCTCGGGGAGCTCGCTCCACGACGCGATGTGCGTCGTGCCCTGCTCCGCGGCGGGGCTCGCCCGCGTGGCGTACGGCGTCTCCACCGACCTCGTGGGGCGCGCCGCGGACGTGATGCTGAAGGAGCGCAGGCGCCTCGTGCTCCTGCTCCGGGAGACGCCCATCTCGCTCGTGCACGCGCGCGCCATCGCCCAGGTCGTCGAGGCCGGCGCCTTCGTCATGCCCGCCACCCCGAGCTTCTACTCGAACCCGCGGTCGATAGGCGAGCTCGTGGACACGGTCGTCGCCCGGCTGCTCGACCGGCTGGGCGTCCCGAACGAACTCATGCGGCGCTGGGACGGGATCTCGCCCCACGCCTGCGGGGAACCCGTGGAGGTCTCCTGATGCTCTCCGTCCTGGCACAGCGCGCCCTCGAGCGCGACGGACTCGGCCGCATCCGCGACATGGTGCTCGCCGGGGAGCGGCTCTCCGAGGCCGACGCCCTGCGGCTCTACGAGGCGCGCGACCTCGCGGCGCTCGGCGCGCTCGCGAACCACGTGCGCGAGGCGCGGCATGGCGACCTCACCTTCTACAACCGCAACGTCCACCTGAACCCCACGAACGTCTGCGTGGCGAGCTGCAAGTTCTGCTCGTTCGCCCGCCCCGACGACCGCCACGCGAGCGAGGGCTACACGATGACCCTCGACCAGGCGGTCGAGCACGTGGTCTCGAAGAGGCCGCTCGGGATCACCGAGGTGCACATCGTCTCCGGCCTCCACCCCGACCTCCCCTGGGAGTACTACGTCGAGACCATCCGCCGCATCCGCCAGGCCTGGCCGGAGCTGCACATCAAGGGCTACACCGCCGTCGAGCTCCACTTCTTCGCGGAGAAGTTCGGGAAGTCCCACGAGCAGGTGCTCTCGGAGCTCGTCGCGGCCGGACTCACGACCATCCCGGGCGGCGGCGCGGAGATCTTCGCTCCGCGGGTGCGCCGGAAGATCTGCGACGACAAGGCCACCGCCGACGAGTGGCTGGCGGTGCACAGGACCGCCCACCGGCTGGGCCTGAAGTCGAACGCCACCATGCTCTACGGCCACATCGAGACGCTCGCCGAGCGGGTCGACCACATGGCCCGGCTGCGGGCCCTCCAGGACGAGACCGGCGGCTTCCAGGTGTTCATCCCGCTCGCCTTCCACCCCGAGCACAACATGATCGGCAAGGCGTTCCCCAAGCCCACCGGGTTCGACGCCCTGCGCACCTACGCGGTGAGCCGGCTCTTCCTCGACAACTTCGACCACGTGAAGGCCTACTGGGTGTCGCTCGGCGAGCGCCTCGCCCAGACGTCGCTCTCCTTCGGCGTCGACGACGTCGACGGCACCGTGCTCGAGGAGCGCATCTACCACATGGCCGGGGCCACGACCCCCCAGGCCCTCTCCGAGTCCCAGCTCCACCGCATGATCCGGTTCGCCGGCCGGGTCCCGGCCGAGCGGGACAGCCTCTACCGCGTGCTCCGCGTGCACGCCCCCGCGACCCCGGCGGGCGGCCCGGCCACCGCCACCGCCTGAGCCAGGGTGCCGAGATGAAGCTCCGCGCCGCCGCCGTCTCCTTCCTGAACGCTCGCCCCCTCACCGCCGGCCTCGAGGGGAGCGAGCGCATCGAGCTCGTCCTCGCCGAGCCGTCCGCGTGCGCGGCGATGCTCGCTTCCGGCGAGGTCGACCTGGCGCTCTTGCCGGTCGCCGCGCTCGCCGGCCGCGACTTCGAGGTCGTCCCCGGGATCGCCATCGGCGCCGACGGGCCCGTCCAGACGGTCGTGCTCGCCGGCGAGGAGCCGCCCGAGACGTGGGAGGAGGTGTACCTCGACACCGCGTCCCGCACCTCCCAGGTCCTCGGGCAGCTCGTCCTCGCGGGCCGGGGCCTCGCGCCCCGCTACCTGCCTCTGCCCGCCGTGGAGGGGCTCGCGCGTGCCACCGGACCCCGCGGAGCGCTCGTCATCGGGGACCGCGCCTTCGACGTCCGCAAGAAGGTGGTCCTCGACCTCGGCCGCGAGTGGACGCGGATGACCCAGCTCCCCATGGTCTTCGCGCTGTGGGCGGCGCGCCCGGGCGCGCTCCGGCCCGAGGACGTGAGCGAGCTCGCCCGGGCGGCGCAGGTCGGCCTCGGCATGCGCACGGAGATCGCCCAGGCCTTCGCGCGGGAGCGCGGAGGCGACCCGGAGCACTACCGGCGCTACCTGACGCAGCGGATCCGCTACGGGCTCGGCCCCTACGAGCTGTCGGGGCTCGAGGCCTTCCTCGCGCGGGCGGCGGCCGCGGGCATCCTGCCGGCGACCTCGCTGCGCTTCGCCGACGACGTGGTGCGGACCCGCCGGATCCGCCGCCAGGCGAGCGTCGATGTGGCCCTCGCGAAGGCCGCCGACGGCGGGAGGCTCGACGCCGACGAGGCGGTGCTCCTCGACGAGAAGGCGCCGCTCCTCGACCTCGGCCTCGCCGCCGACGCGCGCCGCCGGGCGCTGCACCCGGACGGCGTCGTCACCTACATCGTCTCCCGCAACGTCAACTACACCAACGTCTGCACCACCGCCTGCTCGTTCTGCGCCTTCTACCGCCCGCGCGGCCACGGCGAGGCCTACGTCCTCACCCGCGACGAGATGGCGCGGAAGATCGAGGAGACGCTCGCGCTCGGCGGCATCGAGCTCCTGCTCCAGGGCGGCCTGCACCCCGACCTCGGGGTGGAGTGGTACGAGGACCTCTTTCGGTGGGTGAAGAGGAACTACCCCACCATCAACCTGCACGCGCTGTCGCCCGAGGAAATCTGGCACATCGCCCGGACGAGCCAGATCTCGCTCGACGAGACCATCGGGAGGCTCGTGGGCGCCGGCCTCGACTCCATCCCCGGAGGCGGCGCCGAGGTCCTCGACGACGAGGTGCGCCGGCGCATCGCCCCGCTCAAGTGCTCGACGGACGAGTGGCTGACGGTCATGCGCGCCGCGCACAGGCAGGGCCTGAAGAGCACCGCCACGCTCATGTTCGGGGTGGGCGAGGAGTCCACCCACCGGGTGAACCACCTCCTGCGCCTGCGCGAGCTGCAGGACGACACCCGGGGCTTCACCGCGTTCATCTGCTGGACCTTCCAGCCGGAGCACACGCGGCTCAAGCCCTCCGACAACAGCGCCCACGCCTACCTGCGCACGAACGCGCTCGCGAGGCTCGTCCTCGACAACGTCCCGAACCTACAGGCCTCCTGGGTCACGATGGGGGGCGGCGTCGCGCAGGCCGCGCTCCACATGGGCTGCAACGACTTCGGCTCCGTCATGATCGAGGAGAACGTGGTCTCGGCCGCCGGAACGACCTTCCGCATGGACAGCGACGAGGTGGAGCGCCACATCCGCGACGCCGGGTTCACGCCGGCGCGGCGCAACATGCGCTACCAGAGGATCGGCGCCGCCGCCTGAGGGCGGCCGGGGGGAGTTCCAGTTGCCGGTCCGGGTCGTCGCCGCTCCGTTCGTCCTCGCCGGTCCGGGCGCCCCGGTGCTCCGGGACGGCGCCGTCGCGCTCGACGGGGACCGCCTGGTCGCCCTCGGGCCGCGCCCGGCGCTCGAGGAGCGCTTCGGGCAGGCCGAGCGGCTCGACGCCGTCGTCCTCCCGGCGCTCGTGAACGCCCACCTGCACCTCGAGCTCTCCCACCTCGCCGGCCGCATCCCCGGGGGCTCGGGCCTCGTGCCCTGGATCCGCTCCCTGGTCGCCGCCCGGCGCGCCGCCGGTCCCGCCGCGGAGGCGATGGAGCGCGCCGCGGCCTCGCTCGAGCGCGCCGGCGTGGCGGCGGTGGGGGACGTGACGAACACGCTCGATTCGCTCCCGCCGCTCGCGCGCCGGGGAATCGCCGGGACGCTCTTCCACGAGGTGTTCGGGTTCACGGCCGGCCGCGCGGCCGAGGCGATGCGCGCCGCGGCGGAGGCCCGCGAGCGGACCGGCTCCCCGCCCCCCGGCCTGGCGATCGCGCCGAGCCCGCACGCGGTCTACTCGACGCACCCGCCGACCCTCGCCCGGCTCCTCCAGGCCGGCCCCGCCTCCGTGCACGTGGCGGAGGACCCGGGGGAGCGGGACTTCTGCTCCCGGGCCCAGGGACCCTTCGCGGAGCTCGTGCTCCAGCTCGGGCTCGCGCCCGGCGAGCTGAAGCCCATGGCCCGCTCCGCCGTCGCGGCGGTCGCGCCGCACCTCGGGGCGCGCTCGCTCGCGGTCCACGCCGTCGACGTCGACGAGGAGGACCTCGCGGAGCTCCGCGGGTCGGGCGCGACGGTCGTCCTCTGCCCGCGCTCGAACCTCGCCATCGGCGGCCGGCTCGCCGACCTGCCGAGGCTCCTCGGGGCGGGCGTCCCCCTGGCGGTGGGAACGGACTCGCTCGCCTCCGCCTCGTCCCTGTCGCCGCTCGCCGAGCTCGCCGCGCTCCGGCGCGCGTTCCCGGCGGTCGAGCCCGCGCGCCTCCTCGCCCTCGCCTGGAACGGGGCGGCGGTGGGCGCGCCGGCCGTGGGGCGGCTCTCGCCCGGGGCGGCCCCGGGGATCCTCGCCGCCCCGCTCGGCGGCGAGCGGCCCGCGGACCCCTGCGCCTGGCTCCTCGACGTGCACGGGGCCGGGGAGCGTCCCTTCGCCTGGCTCGGGCGCCACCGGCCGGAGGCGCGCGCATGACCGTCGTCGCCCTGGCGCGGATGGTGAAGTTCAGCCACTCCCTCTTCGCCCTTCCCTTCGCGGTGAGCGCGGTCGTGCTCGTCGCGCCGGAGGCCTCGCTGGCGCCGGCCCGCCT
This sequence comes from Anaeromyxobacteraceae bacterium, assembly GCA_035543235.1. Classification (GTDB taxonomy): domain Bacteria; phylum Myxococcota; class Myxococcia; order Myxococcales; family Anaeromyxobacteraceae; genus DATJZG01. The sequence continues at coordinate 129,230 of DATKJV010000036.1, forward strand.
CGCGCTCGTCGCCGCGGCCGTCGTCGCCGCCCGCACCGCGGCCATGGCCATGAACCGGATCGCCGACCGGCGCTTCGACGCCCAGAACCCGCGCACCGCCCGGCGCGAGCTCGTCACCGGGGAGGTCTCGCCGGCGGCGGCCTGGGGGCTCCTCGCCGTGAGCTCGCTCGCCTTCGTCGGGTGCGCGGCCGCCATCTCCCCGCTCACCGGCTGGCTCTCCCCCCCCGTCCTGGCGGTGCTCCTCGGCTACTCGTTCGCGAAGCGCTTCACCTGGGGCTGCCACCTCTGGCTCGGCGTCGCCCAGGCGCTCGGGCCCGTCGGCGTCGCGATCGCCCTCACCGGGCGCGCCCCCGCGTCCTCGCTGCTCCTCGGCCTCGGCGTGGGTGCCTGGATCGGCGGCTTCGACGTCTTCTACGCGATGCAGGACGTGGACTTCGACCGGGGCCACGGCGTGCGGTCCATCCCCGCACGCTTCGGGATCCCGGGGGCGCTCCGCTGGGCGAGGGCTCTGCACGTCCTCGCGGTGGCGGCGATCGCCCTCGCCGGCGTCGCCGCCGCGGCGGGCCCGGGCTGGTACCTCGGCTCCGCCCTCCTCGGCGCCGTGCTCCTCGCCGAGCACCTCTACGTCGCGCCGAAGGACGTGCTGCGACCGGAGCGCATCGGAAAGGCCTTCTTCGACTTCAACGCCTTCGCCTCGGTCGGCTTCGCGCTGTGCGCCGTCGCCGACCTCCTCCTCCGCCACCGGTCCTGACCATGTCCCTCGCCGCCCTTCGCGCCCCGCGTCCCCAGAGCAACGTTCTCCCTCGCGCCGAGCTGCGCGCCGCGGACGCGGTCGGCGACCTCATGGAGCTGTGGGGCTTCCGCCGCCAGCTCGGGCGGGTCTGGACCGTGCTCTTCCTGTCCGAGCGCCCCCTCGCCGCCCCGGACCTCTGCGAGCGCCTCCAGATCTCGACCGGCCTCCTCTCCATGAGCCTCGCGGAGCTCCGGCGCTGGGGGGTGGTGCGCGGCGTCTCGGTCCGCGGGGACCGCAAGGAGCACTACCAGGCCGAGACCGACGTCTGGAAGATGGTCCGGCGCGTCCTCGCCGAGCGCGAGCGGCGCGCCGTCGAGGAGGCGCTCCGGGCGTTCGAGTCGGCCCTCGCCGAGGTGCGAGGCGCGCTCTCGGACGCGGACCCGGCCGTGAAGGCGGCGGCGCGCCACCGGCTGCAGCGGCTCGCGCAGCTCGCCGCCTTGACGCGCGCGGCGCTCTCCGTCCTGCGGGTCCTCATCGACAGCGCGCGCGTCGACCTCTCTCCCATCAAGGCGCTCTCCGCCGCCCTGTCCGGCCGCGGCCGCCTCTAGACCGTCCCACCCTCAGTCGGAGAGGGCGCGGCGGGCCGCTTCCCGTGCGCGGGCGGCCACCTCGGTGGGATCGACGCCCAGCGGCGCACCCTCCCGCAGGCGCACCTCCCCGCCGACGATCACCCAGGCGGCGGGCGCACCCGCCCACAGGATCGCCACGTCCCCGTCCGTGCCCTCCGGGGGCGCGGCGGCGGGTCGCCAGTCGAGCAGCGCGAGGTCGGCGAGCGCGCCCGGCTCGATGGCCCCGAGCCGCTCGCCGAAGAGCTGCCCGGCGAGGGCCGCCGCGGTCGGCCAGACGACGTGGCCGATGAGCTCGGCAGGCGCCGGCGGCCCGGACCCGCGCCGGCGCAGGTGCGCGGCGAGCGCCACCGCCTCTCCGGCCGGCCCCGGGAAGATGCCGTCGGTGCCGAGCGCAACCGGCACCTCGTGCGCCGCGAGGATCTCGAAGGGCGGGAGCTCGACCCCCCACCAGCTCGCCGCCCGGGGCGTCGCGACGAGCGCCGCGTCGGCGCGCCGGAGCAGGCTCGCCTCGTCGCTGCCGGTGTTGCAGCCGTGCGCGACGATGGTCTTCGGCCCGAGGAGCCCCTTCGCGTGGAGCAGCTCCACGGGGCGCCTTCCGTCGAGGGCCCAGGACCGCTCCAGGTCGGAGCCGTCCTCGGATATCGACGCGTGCAGGCCGAAGCGGGACGCCGGCTCGGCGAGCGCCTCGAGCGTCCCGGGCGTCGTGGCGTAGAGCCCCTCGAGGCCCGCCATGCCCCGGACGAGCGGGTCCCCGAGTCGCTCCTCCCCGAAGGCGGAGGCGGCGCGGGCGGCGGCGAGCCCGCGGTCCGCCCCTCCGAGGTCGCTCGCCCCGTAGGCGAGCGCGGCCCGGAGCCCCACCCGGCGCACGGCGCGCGCGAGCGCCGAGAGGACCTCGAGCTCCTCGCCCGGCGCCGCACGCTCGAGCGCGAGGACGCAGGTCACGCCCGCCCGCAGCGACTCGAGGGCACCCGCCAGGGCCAGCGCCTCGAGCGCGGCGGGGCGAAGCCGGTCCTCGACCGGGCGCCGGAAGCCCATCCGCAGGGCGCGGACCGAGCCGGGGAAGCGCTCGGGCAGGCCGACGAGCCGGAGCAGCGGCCCGAGCGCCAGGTGGGCGTGCGCGTCGACCGCGCCGGGCACGAGCAGGCGGCCGTCGGCGGGAACGTCCCAGTCGCCGGGCTGGGGCTCCACGCCATCGCCGTTCGCCAGCACGGCCGCGATCCGGCTCCCCTCGACGACGACGGTCACGCCCTCGCGGGGCGGGTCGCCCGCGAGCACGGCGCCGCGGATGACGAGGCGCTCCCCCACGCGACGAGTCTCCCCCGCGAGGGCCTCCTCCGTAAAGTCGGCGGGCTCACGCGTCCTTGCCCGGGGCGACCCGTTCGCGTTAATCAATCGCCCGCATGCTGTCGCAAGAGGTCCTGCGCAAGCTCGAGTCCATCGAGAGGCGGTTCGACGAGCTCACCCACCAGCTCTCGGACCCGGCCGTGGCCTCGTCCGGGGAGCGCTTCCGCAAGGTCTCCAAGGAGCGCGCCCAGATCGAGCCCACCGTGGCGGCGCTCCGGAGCTATCGGGAGCTCCTCAGGGACGTCGAGAACAACGAGGCGCTCCTCGCCGAGAAGGACGAGGGGATCCGGGAGATGGCGAAGGAGGAGCTGGCTCTCCTTCGCCCGCGCGTCGAGCCCGCCGAGGAGCAGCTCAAGGTCTTCCTCATCCCCCGCGACCCCAACGACGACAAGGACGTGATCCTGGAGATCCGCGCCGGGGCGGGCGGGGACGAGGCCGGGCTGTTCGCCGCGGAGCTCCTCCGCCTCTACCTCCGGTACGCGGAGCGGAGGGGCTGGCGCTGCGAGGTGGCGGACGTCTCGTCGGGTGCGCTCGGCGGCGTGAAGGACGCCACCGTCGACATCAGCGGCGACGGCGTCTACTCCTGGCTCAAGTACGAGTCCGGGGTCCACCGGGTGCAGCGCGTCCCGGCCACGGAGGCGCAGGGGCGGGTCCACACCTCCACCGTCACGGTGGCGGTGATGCCCGAGGCCGAGGACATCGACGTCCAGCTGAACCCGGCCGACATCGAGATGGACGTGTTCCGCTCCACGGGCTCGGGCGGGCAGAGCGTGAACACGACCGACTCCGCGGTGCGCCTCACCCACAAGCCGTCCGGCCTCGTCGTGAAGTGCCAGCAGGAGAAGAGCCAGACGAAGAACCGGGCGATGGCCATGAAGATGCTCCGGGCCAAGCTCTTCGAGATCGAGCTCGAGAAGCAGCAGAGCGCCCGGGACGCGGCCCGGAAGAGCCAGGTCGGCACCGGGGACCGCTCGGAGAAGATCCGCACCTACAACTTCCCGCAGGACCGCCTCACCGACCACCGCGTCAACTACACGCGGCACAACCTGGCGACGGTGATGGACGGGGACGTCCAGGACGTCATCGACGCCTGCCGGACCTACTTCGCCGCCGAGGCGCTCAAGGAGGCGTCGAGGGGCGAGTCGTCCCGTCCCCCCGAGAAGCGCCCGTGAGCGAGGCCTGGACCCCGCTCAAGCTCATCGGCTGGACCCAGGGCTACTTCGCGAGCCGGGGGGTCGACGCCCCGCGCCTCACCGCCGAGCTCCTCCTCGCGCGGGTCCTCTCCTGCGATCGCGTCCGGCTGTACCTCGACTTCGACAAGCCGCTCGGCGAGGCGGAGCTCGCGGCCTACCGGGAGATGGTCCGGCGGCGGGCGGCCGGCGAGCCCACCGCCTACGTGACCGGCAGGAAGGACTTCCTGGGGCGGAGCTTCCACGTGGACGCGCGGGCGCTCGTCCCGCGCCCCGAGACCGAGCTCGTCGTCGAGGCCGCCCTGGCCGCCCTCGCCGACGGCGGCACGGCGCTCGACCTCTGCACCGGGACCGGCTGCATCGCCGTCACCATCGCCCTCGACCGCCCCGGCGTCCGCGTCACCGCGGTCGAGACGTCCCCGGAGGCGCTCGCCCTCGCGCGAGAGAACGCGGCCGCGCTCGGGGCCGAGCTGGAGCTCCTCCAGGGCGACCTCTACGCGCCCGTCCCGCCCGGGCGGCGATTCCACGTCGTCGTGGCGAACCCTCCCTACGTGCCCACCGGGGAGCTCCCGGGCCTCTCCCGCGAGGTGCAGCGCGAGCCGCGGATCGCGCTCGACGGCGGACCGGACGGCCTCGCCGTGCTGCGGCGGGTGGTGGAGGGCGCCCCCGCCGCCCTCCACCCCGGAGGCGCCCTCGTCGTGGAGATGCACGAGAGCCACGTCGAGTCGCTGCCGCGCCTGTGCCTGGCCGCGGGCTTCGCCCGGGCGGAGGCCCACCCGGACCTCGCCGGCCTGCCCCGGTACGTGCTGGCGCGGCTCCCCGCCACCGCCTAGAATCCCCGACCTCCGAGGTCCTCGCTTGGACAAGATCCTCATCGAGGGAGGCGTCCGCCTCCGCGGAACGGTCGCCGCCTCGGGCGCGAAGAACGCCGCCCTGCCGGTCATCGCCGCCTCGCTGCTCGCCGAGGGCGACCACGAGGTGCGCAACGTCCCCGACCTCGCGGACGTCCGGACCCTGGGCCGGCTGCTCGGCCACACCGGCTGTGCGTTCGCGCGCGAGGGCCGGCGCGGGACGGTGTCCGTCCGGGTGCCGCGTGCGGTGGAGCCCGAGGCCCCCTACGAGCTCGTGCGCACCATGCGGGCGAGCGTGCTCGTGCTCGGGCCCCTCGTCGCCCGCTGGGGCCGGGCGCGCGTGTCCCTCCCCGGCGGCTGCGCCATCGGCGCCCGCCCGATCGACCAGCACCTGAAGGGGCTCGCCGCCCTCGGGGCGGAGCTCGTCCTGCAGCACGGCTACGTCGAGGCGCGCGTCCCCGGGGGACGGCTGCGCGGCGCCACGTTCACGTTCGACAAGGAGACCGTGACCGGAACGGAGAACGTGATGATGGCGGCCGCGCTCGCCGACGGCGTCACCGTGCTCGGAAACTGCGCCCGGGAGCCGGAGGTGGCCGACCTCGCGGCGGCGCTCGCCGGCATGGGAGCCCGGATCGAGGGCGCGGGAACCCACGAGATCCACGTGCGGGGCGTCGAGTCGCTCTCCCCGCTCTCCCACGACGTCATCCCCGATCGCATCGAGGCGGGGACCTTCCTCGTCGCCGGCGCCCTGCCGGGGAACGACGTCGTGGTTCGGGGCTGCGTGCCCTCGCACGTGGAGGCGCTCGTCGAGAAGCTCCGGCTCACCGGCGCGTCCGTGGAGGCGGTGCCCGGGGGGCTCCGGGTCGTGGGGGATGGCCGTCCCCGGCCCGCGGACATCCGGACCGCCCCGTTCCCGGGCTTCCCCACCGACATGCAGGCGCAGATGATGGTGCTGCTCGCGCTCGCCGACGGGTCGTCCGTCGTCGCCGAGACGGTGTTCGAGAACCGCTTCATGCACGTGCTCGAGCTGCAGCGCCTGGGGGCGGACATCGCCGTCGACGGCAACGTGGCGATCGTGAAGGGCGTCCCCTCCCTGTCCGGCGCGCCGGTCATGGCGAGCGACCTCCGCGCCTCGGCGGCGCTGGTGCTCGCCGGGCTCGCCGCCCGGGGGACGACGGAGGTCCGCCGCGTCTACCACCTCGACCGCGGATACGAGCGCATCGAGGAAAAGCTGGCGCCGCTCGGCGCCCGAATCCGCCGGGAGAAGGCATGAAGGAGCGCCAGTCGATGCTGTCGGTGGCCATCCCGAAGGGGCGGCTCCTCGGGGAGGCCTCCCTGCTCTTCGAGCGGGCCATGGGAGTGTCCCCGAAGAAGCTGCTCGAGGGGACGCGGCGGCTCGCCGCGGAGTCCCGGCGAACCGGCCTCCGCTTCATCTCGATCCGGGCCTCCGACGTGGCGAGCTACGTCGAGCACGGGGCCGCCGACCTGGGCGTCGTGGGGCTCGACGTGCTCCGGGAGGAGCCGCGCGACCTCTACGAGCCCCTCGACCTCGGCATCGGCCGCTGCAAGGTGATCGTGGCGCGACCCCGCTCGGCCCGCCCCCTGCCGAAGGGCGTCGCCCCGCGCGTGGCGACGAAGTACACGAACCTCGCCTCCGAGCACTTCGCGAGGAAGGGCATCCCCGCCGAGATCATCCACTTGCACGGGTCGATCGAGGTCGCCCCGTCGCTGGGTCTCGCGGACCTCATCGTCGACATCACCGAGACCGGCGAGACGCTCCGTGCGAACGACCTCGTCGTCGAGGAGACGGTCCTGGACGTCTCGGCGCGGCTCGTCGTGAACCGGGTCGCCCTGAAGCTCCACGCGGAGCGCCTGCGCCTGCTCGTCGACGCGCTCCGGTCGGCCGCCGCGACGGCATGACCGGCGGGGGGGCCGTTGATCCGCCGCGCGCCTTGCCGCTATCATCCCCCCTTGCGAGTTCCACCGAAGGCTTCGAGAAACGAGCTCACCCCAAACGCCCTCGTGCAGAACCGGTCCTGGAGGAGGACCTAGCTCATGGATTGCCCTCGTTGCAGCGTGGAGATGACGGAGATCGCCGGTGACGACAGCGTCATGCAGAGGTGCTCCGACTGCGGAGGGCTGTGGGCGGACGTCTCCGACGTCAACCGGTTCCTGCTCCACGCGAACCTCCCGGCGCTGACCGCCATCGGCGGGTTCCTGAACGCCGAGGAAATCGCCGGGATGTGCCCGGCCTGCCACGTGGACCTGGTGGTGGTCGAAGGGGGCGAGAAGCGGTCGCTCCACTACGACACCTGCGAGTCGTGCGGCGGCATCTGGATCGAGGGCCCGGAGGAGGACGAGCTCCCGGAGGCGATCGACTGGAAGAACGCCGAGAAGGAGATCGTCTCCTTCTACCGGTCGTTCTCGCGAAAGTAGGGCGCTCCGCCTACCAGTGGCGGTCGTCCCGCCACGGCCACGCGGTATTGGAGTACCCGCGGATCTCCCAGTAGCCGCGCCGGTCGTGGGGCATGAACTCCACGCGCCGCACCCACTTCGCCCCCTTCCAGGCCCACAGCTGCGGGGTCACGACCCGGACCGGCCCGCCGTGCTCCTGCGAGAGAGGCTCCCCGTCGACCCGGTGCGCGAGGAGGACGTCGGGCTTCAGCGCCTCCTCGAGCGGCAGGTTCGTCGAGTACCCGTCGTACGAATAGAACATGACGTGCGTCGCCGCGAGCGTCGGGCGGGCGAGCGCCGCGATCGTCTCGAAGCGCACGCCCGTCCAGCGCATGTCGAGGCGACTGAAGCCCGTGACGCAGTGGAAGTCGCTCTCGTCGTCGACCTGCGGCAGCGCCAGGAAGTCCGCCCAGCGAAGCCGCATCGGCTCCTCGACCTCCCCCTCGACCCGGAGCTCCCATCGCTCGGTCGTGACGACCGGCTGTTCCCCAATGTCGAGGACGGGCCAGGAATCGAGGACGTTCTGGCGGGGCGGCACCCGGGGCATGCCGTGCCGGTTCGCGGCGCCCTCGCCCTGCGGCTTCGCGTCGGAGAGGGACGGCGTCGCCCGTATCCGCTCGCCCCAGCGCGCGCGCAGGACGGCCCTCCCCTCCTCGATCCGCCTCTCCAGGTCGGTCACCTTCGGGAGTGTACCGCGCGGTCACAGCCGAGTCCGGTCGGCGGATTCCCGCTCGCTCCGGAGCATTGCCGTCCGGCTTGACGGGGGCACCGGCTTCGGGCAGATCTGCCGATGCCTTCGCGGGAATAGCTCAGTTGGTAGAGCATCAGCTTCCCAAGCTGAGGGTCGCGGGTTCGAATCCCGTTTCCCGCTCCAGTTCACAGGCCGGGAATCCTTCGCGAATCGCGGACGGGTTCCCGGCCTCCTTCACGTCGGCTCCATTCGCTTGCGCCAAGGCAACAAACCGCCGGGCCCCGGCGGCAGAGACGGTTCGGCCTGGCACGTCCTGCGGCGCGGCCATACCGAACCGTGGGCGCTCGACCCCGGTGAGCGGGAACCCCTGCGACAGCGCCGCGGACCGCTCCATGGTCGTCCTCACGTCGGCGTGCCCCAATGTCGCTGCCGGGAGTCGAACGTCATCTCGTCACGAAGCGGCCGGCTTCCGCGCCACCACTAGGAACTGCCTGCCCAGGAGCGGCCAGACGACCGGGCGAAGCGCGAGGTACGCGGAGACGAGCCACGGCCATTGCGGCAGCCGCGATTTCGTGGAGGCGGGCAGATAGCCGGCGTGCATCTCCTCCACCGCAAACCCACTCATGGCGAGACCCTCGGCGAGGCTACGATCCGAAAGCGCCAGGTGATGGTCGTAGAAATCCCAGTACGTGCCGGGCATGCGTCGCACATTCGGGCCTATCGCGACGAGGCGCCCGCCGGGGCGGAGAACGCGATAAATCTCGGAAAACACCTTCGACAGCGTTGCCTTATCGGGCAAGTGTTCGAAGAAATTGGACGAGAACGCCACGTCCACCTCTCCGTCCGCAAGGAAGTCGAGGCGATCGGCCGAGGCAAGCCTCACTTCCACGCCTGGAGCCGCACACTCCTTCGTGCGCGGGTTCAGGTCCACCGCGATCCGACGCCGCGCCACGGCGACGTTTGTGAGTTCGCAGTACCCGGCACCTACGTCGAGGAGCACGTCCCCGGGCTCGATCCAGCGAGAGAAGAGCCGGCGCCACAGGATGGCCCAAACCGCCGCCTTGAAGGCCTCGTCCCGCGCCCCGAAGCGCGCGCCATAGAGAGCCTCGAGTTTCATGCCCGGTACAACTGCCAAAGCATGGCGGTCGCGACCTTGGCCGCCTTCCACTTGTCGGTCCCCACACCCTTGGATCTGCCGACCCGCCGCCGGAAAAAGACCGGCACCTCGATGACCCTCATGTCGAGCTTCAGGGCCTCAATGAACATGTGCGGTGAGAAGTGGCTTTGCTCGACGCGGAGGTACGGTCCCAGCCGCTCGTAAGCCTCCTTGCGGATCGCACGATACGTGCACCCCACGTCTGTGAGCCGCGTGCCGAAGAAACGCATTTGGTGGAGCTTAGCCACGATCTGGTTGAACGGGTTGATGAGCCAGTCCATCTGCGTGCCGCGGTCCCGCAGCTCCTGGGTGGCACGGGTACCGAGGACGAGGTCGCAGTTCTCCAGGTACGCGAGAAACTTCGGGACGTCCCGCGCTGTGAAGGTCATGTCGCCTTCGCACAAGATCACAACGTCGGCACCGACCGCCGCCTCGCGGAGGGCGCGCATACAGCAGGCCCCGTATCCCGGCCGCAACTCCTCGATCACTGCGTCCGCGCCCGCCTCCGCCGCAACCTCCCGGCTCTGGTCGCGAGAGGCGTTGTCTACCACCACGACCCGGTGGACGTGTCGGCTCGCTTTGAATTCGCGGACTGCCTGGCCAATGGCCGCCTCGTCGTTGTAGCAGGTCAGCCCCACATGCACGCGTACACCGTGGAGCGAGCGATACGTGGCGTCCCTCGACGGCACCAGAAAGCGGTAGAGAATCCAGAGGTCGAAGAACAGGACCGTGAACGACGCGAGGGCGGTTGCCACGAGCGCGCCGTGCACCATGAAGAACGTCGAATTGGCCCGAAACGCTGGAAGCAGCCACAGCCCGCTGGTTACCGCCCCGAGAAGCGCGGAGGACAAGAACAGAGACACCGCATAGAGCGCGATACGCCCGACCCAGTCGGCAACCCAGTGGGGCGACTGTCGATGGAGGGACCGATCGGGCTTCTCGCTGATCACTGGAGGCAGGAGGACGCTAACCCGACCACGGTGGGATCGGTCAAGGGAGGAACGGTCGATTCGCGCACTCGCGCGTGCGTGCTATAGGTGCCGTCGGTGCCATTGCGCGCCGTCGAGATGGGGCTTTCTGGGTGGGCTGGGCGGCCGCGCGAACGGTCGTGGGTCGTTCGCCCTGAGCACCGCACCGAAGTGGCCGAGGCGCTGCGCGTTGCCATGGCGCGCGGGTCAGCGGTTGCGCGCGGACGCGGCACTGCCTATGGGGATGTGGCGATGAACCGGCTCGGCGGCGTCGTGGCCACCGACCGCCTGCAGCGGCTCCTTGCCTTCCAAAGTGATACGGGCCTCCTCACATGCGAGGCGGGGGTCCCTCTGCGCGACGTGGTTGAGTTTGCGCTTCCGCGCGGCTTCTTTCCCGCGGTGACCCCGGGTACGTGGAAAGCCACGGTGGGTGGCTGTCTTGCCTGCGACGTGCACGGCAAGAACCACCATGTCGCGGGCAGCTTCGCGCAGCACGTGACCGAGTTTCGCCTCCTCACCGCCTCGGGCGACGTGGTCGTGTGCACGCAGGAGGGCACCCCTGAGCTGTTCTGGGCTACTGCGGGCGGACTCGGCCTCACCGGTGTCATACTCGACGTGACCCTCCGCCTTCGCCGCGTCGCCACCTCGGCGGTTCGCGTGCGCTACCGGAAGCTCGCAGACCTCGACGCGACCTTCGCTGCACTGGAAGAGGACGAGCCCGAGCCGTACTCGGTCGCGTGGCTCGACGTCCTGGCCCGTGGCAAGAAGCTCGGACGCTCCGTCCTCATGCTGGGCGACCATGCCGCGCCGGGCGAGTTGCCCCCGCCCTGGCGCTCCGCCCCGTTCGCGCTCCCGCCTACGCGCGCGATCCGCCTGCCCTTCGCACCGCCGCCCGGGGTGCTGTCCGCTCCAGCGGTGCGCCTATTCAACGCCTTTTTCTATCGGCGCTTCTCTAGCCGGGATGAGCCAGTGGTGCAGGGGCTCCGTCCGTACTTTTACCCCCTCGAGGCAATCGACAACTTCAATCGACTTTATGGGAAACCGGGATTTGTCGAGTACCAGGTGGCCTTGCCGCGTGCAGCCGCGAGGGACGTCTTCCGTACCATCCTCGAGCGCCTTTCGGCACGCGGTTACGGCTCGTTCCTCGCGGTGGTGAAGCGTCTAGGTGCCGGCAACCAAGCGCCTCTGTCGTTTCCTTCTGACGGCTACACGGTCGCCATCGACATCCCGGCGCGCGACGAGCGGTTATTCCCGATCCTGAGCTCGCTCGACGAGCTCGTCGCCACGCAAGGTGGCCGGGTGTACCTCGCGAAGGATGCGCGCCTGGATGCGAGACTCGTAGATGCGATGTACCCTGGGAGGGCAGAGTGGGCGGCCCTGCTCGATCGCTTCGATCCCGAGCGATGCTTCACATCCAGCTTGTCTCGCCGGCTGGCGCTTCGAGGGCACTGACCGTGGCATCGCGGGCGGTAATCGTCGGCGCGACATCAGCCGTGGGGGAGGCGCTGGCGGCGAGCTACGCCCGCGACGGGTGGGCGCTCACCGTCGTGGCGCGCGATCCAGCGGCGCTCGCCAGCGTCGCGAGCAACCTGCGGCTGCGCTACGGCTGCGATGTTCTGGAGCTGCACTTCGACGCCGGCGACCCGGCCACGGCAGAGGCTGCAGGACGCGCGTGCCTCGCAGCCGGGGCTCCCGACGTCGTCATCTACGCTGTGGGCTGCAACGCCGCGGACGGCGCGGTCGAGGACCCCACGGAGATCGCTCTCGTCCACTCGGTCAACTTCGGATCGGCGGCAGCGTTCACCGCGCCGCTCCTCCGGCATCTCGGGGGGCGCCGAGACGCCGCCCTCGCGTTCATCAGCTCCGTTGCGGGTGATCGCGGTCGGAAGGCCAACTTCATCTATGGCAGTGCCAAGGCCGCGCTGAATGCTTACGCGCAGGGACTTCGCGCGCTCCTCCACCCTGCCGGTGTCTCCGTGACCACGGTGAAGCTCGGCTACGTGGATTCGCGAATGAGCTTCGGCCTTGCGCCGCTTGCGCTCACCATCAGCGCTGAGCGGGCGGCGCGCTGCATCCGAACGGCCGTCGAACGTCGCCGTGAAGTCGTCTACGTACCTGGCTTCTGGAGAGCTATCATGACGGTCATCCGGGCCATCCCGGAAGGGATCTTCAAGAGACTGCCGCTCCCCTGACAGACGCGGGAGGTCCCCTGCGAGCACTGATCCGGTGGTCTTTACGGGCGTCTCGGTAAAGGGCCATGCTACATGAGGGACCCTTCGCTTGGGAGTGACCTTGCTGAAAATCAAGTTTGACGGGCGCGCCGTTGCGATCGCTTTCTTGGTCGCTTACTTCTGCGCACTCGCAAGCATGTATGCATTCGATGTCCCCCGTCCCTGGCGGTTCCTCGGAGTGAACCAGGCCTCGCCACCCTTCATCGATTTGGACAATGTGCTTACGGCGGTGGATTGCCACCGGCTCGGACTGGATACCCTGGTCCTAAACCCGTGTGATAGCCTTGGGCGTCCCCTCGATTATCCGCGGGTGTGGCTGGCGCTCGGGGCGCTGGGCGCCTCGCACGCATGGCTCCTCCCGGCTGGGATCGCGCTCGGCCTGGCGGTTCTTTGCACGGTGCTCGCCTGCTTTGGGCGTCTGTCGATCGGAGGCGGGATCGTTGCCGGGGCGGCTCTCCTTTCCCCTTCGTTCATGTATCTCATCGAGCGAGGGAACATAGACGAGATCATCCTCGTGCTCGTGGCTGCATCAGCGGTCCTGGCGGCCTCCACGGTTAGGACTTCGCGGTGGATCGCCGTAGCGATAGTGGCGTTCGCGGCCATCCTGAAGCTCTATCCCGTGGCTGCATCCGTGGCGACGCTGGCCCCCCGCGGCAAATTGCCGGCTTACCGCCGCTGGAGCGGTGTGGCATTCACGGTCGGATTATTCGCGGCGTACCTGGCCGCGACTTGGCGCGATGTGTTGCTCATCGTCAGATTGGTTCCCGCAAGTGTTGGCGAAAGCTACGGAGCCGGAGTCCTCTCTGGTGGTCTAGGAGATGCTTTGCAATTTCAAGCTGTACCGCGACCCGTAACCTTGGGAATCGGCCTGGCTGTCATTTCATGCGGCTCGATTCTCGGGCTTGTCTCGGCTGCTCGCGGAGTAGCGCCGCCGAGTTGGACCGCGAACGCTAGAGGCAGGCTCTTCGCGGCAGGCGCAGCCATCTACGTTGCAACCTTTTGCTTGGGGCACAACTACGCTTACCGCCTTGCATTCGTCCTGCTTACTATCCCAGCGCTGCTCGAATGGGGCACTGCCAAGAATCTTGGCGGTCTGGCCTCCCGTGCGTTGCTCGGCGTGACGCTTGCTGTTCTCTATCTTGCGCCACTCGGACCCATCCTCCTGCCTCCGGTTTTCTATCTCTGGGTTCTTGGCCAGGTCGCCGGTTGGCTCTTGGCGTTCGGGTTCGCGTGGTGTCTCGCAGCGGGGGCCGAGCTCGTTGGCTCGCCGGCCGCTACAGGGGATTGAGCCTCCTCAGCACCTTTTTCCCCGTTCGCGCACGATGGCGGTAGCCCGGAAGGCGAGGGGTCGGTCAACATTGCCTTCATGCGCTCAGGCGCCGAACGAGGTGGGCGGCTGCGTCGGCATCGACCGCGCAACCCGCTTCCGACTGGTCCTCCAACCCGCCGCGGCCGCTCTTGCTCGATCCGGAGAGCCCCGCGGCGGCCATTGCAGCTCCGCGAAGATCGCTGCGACGAGCACGTCCAGCCGCTGATCCTCGAGCGCACGGGGGGAAGGCCCGCGTGTCGTGAACCCGTGGTGTCCCAGAGCGGGATAGCCCGAGTCCCCGGCTAAGCGAAAGGACATCACCGCAGGTCGGCACCGCCTGATGCACTTTCTGCTGCGGCTCGGACGCATCTACCGGAAGGGCACCAAACGTACCAATCAGCGCCGAGTCTGGCTGCTTGAACAGACGATGCGCATCCCGTGAAGTCGTCGTGGCGCGCGCTCGACCAATCTGTGCCCCCGTACGGATCGCGCTCCGCCGCGCGGTTGGCAGGCGACGAACGTCGATGCTACCGTACCGCGCGAACATGAACGATGGATCACGCCCAGGGGCGAGCGCCTCTCCTTCGGCGCCGCGCCGCACGCCGAGCGGAGGCGCGCTCGCCACACTCGCATTAATCCTCGTGGTCGGAGCCGTTGCCCGACTGCTGCATTGGAAACAAGTTTTCAGCGCTCGCGGCGTTCGCTTCGTCGTGGACAGCGACCCGCTTTATCACGTGCTGCAGGCGGAGCGACTTCTTCGGGATGGTTGGCGTGCGACTTGGTTCGATCCGTCCCTGAATTGGCCGTACGGCGCCAAGGTGCCGTGGCCCCCCCTCTTCGACTATCTCATCGCCGGTGCTGCACGGGTATTTTACGGGGCGGCCTTGGGGCGGGGCGAAATCGAGCGGGCCGGAGCGGTGCTTCCAGTGGTATTGGGCATCCTGACGCTCCTCCTCGTGGCGGCGCTCGGCTTCGCGATCTTAGGCCGCGGGCGCGGTCTGGGCCCTGCCTTCTTCGTCGCCGTGGTCGAGGTCCACGTCGCGATAAGCGAAATTGGGCGTCCCGACCAGCATGTGATGGAGGTGCTAATCTCGTGTTGGATCCTCCTCGCCTTCTTCCTGTCCTTTCAAGGGAAGGAACGAGGCTACCGCCTTGCGGCCACTTGTCTCATGGCCGTTGGCCTGGCGCTCGGAGCGTGGAACTGGGTGGGGAGTCCCTTCAATGCCCTTTTCCCGGTCGCGTTTGGGCTGCTCGCGCACGTCCTTTTCGGAGGGGCGGGCGCCCAACGGGTCGCTTGCGGCCTCTTTTGGGGATTCGGTGGAGGGGCAGCCCTCCTGGCCGCGTCCATCGCCTGCCTCGGTCATCCCGGCGCGCTTTCGGACGGCACTTTGGCCGGACTGTCTGCTGTTCCGGTCGTGATCATGGCCTGCGCGGCCGTCTTCGGAGGGACGCTTCTCGCAACGCGCCGCGTTCCAGGCCGCTCGTCTTTTCTCCGCAGATCTATAGAGGCAGGTGTGGCGCTGATCGCGGCTGCGGCAACGGCTTTCGTCTACCCCCCTGTGCGCATTGGCATCGCATACGGCTTGACAGCGCTCTCGGTTGGAGACGCCTGGTTCAAAGGCATAACGGAGTTTCGCCCTTTGCTCTTCTCCTGTTTGACACCGCTGCACGGCGACCTGATTTTTGCTTTCGTCAACTACGGCCTTCTATTACCTGCGGCCATCTTTGCGATCCCCTCTCTCGCAAAGAGATGGCGAGCAGATCGAGCGGAACGGCTGTCGGTCCTCTTCCTTGCCGTGTGGGCCGCGTCATACTTTGTGCTTGCACTTCTCCGGCGCCGGTTTGGGCCCTATTTTGTGATTCCCTTGGCGATTGTAGCCTGGGAAGGGCTCGCCTTTGCGAGCCAAGCAATCGGGCGCCGGTTATTCCCGACGCGGTCGTCGGCCCACAGGGTACTCTTTGCCGCGGGAGTGGTTCTCGCCGCTCTCCCGAACGTGTATGGGCTAACGCGCGCCGAGACCCAGGTTTCGGAATCTTGGGTCGGTGCCATGTCGTGGTTACGGACGCAACCTTCATTTCCGGGCCGAGAGGGTGTTCTCGGAAGCTGGGTTTTGGGGCACGTCATCCTTTACTACGCAGGCAAGCCTGTCGTGGTGGGGCCATTTGGATCCGACGCTGGCGGCAAGGACGCCTTGGCATATGCCGCCGCGTTCAACTTCAACTCGGACATCGCGATCGCCCAAGCCTCGCTCGCCGACCGCCGAATTGGTTACGTCGTCATGTACGATCCGCGCTGGGGCGCGTTCATGGATGGAGCCATCGCCTCACCTGGGAACCGCGTCGTACTGGAGCAATGCAGCCTTGGGCAGGGCGTTTCCTGGCTGTACGCCGATAGCTTTTGGGAGCGCTGTGCACCGCGCCTCTTCTACTGGGACGGGATGGCGAGACCCGGGCGCAACGGCGATCCCCTGGACCGCGTACGCCTTCTGTACGAAACGCCGAGCGCCGACGATCAGGTGAAGATATTTGGCGTCGTGGAGGGCGCCCAGGTGGTTATCACTGGCGTACCGTCGTCAATCCCCGTTTTGGCAACTGCCGAGATCCAGTCGAATCAGGGGAGGCCATTCACCTGGGCGCGCCTCGCTCGAGTGAACGCAGATGGGATGTTGGAAGTGCGACTGCCATACGCAACGGGACGAAACGGGACGGTGGAAGCGTCTCCATGGACCATCTACGCCGGGGACGCGTTGCCGCCCGCGAAGCTGGTAATATCCGAATCTGACGTTCTCTTCGGTTCGCGTCGCACGGTGGATCTCCATCCGTAATCATCGCATGACCACGAGTGGGGCGGGCTTCAACGGACTGGCCGTGCCCGCTTGCGTCGATTTGGGAGTTGTGATCGAACCTGGGAACGCGCCCTCTTTCGCTTGACCTCCGCGGCAGGATCATCCA
>DATKJV010000037.1:0-6447 GCA_035543235.1 Anaeromyxobacteraceae bacterium
GATGTCGCGGACCGTCTTGAGGCCCATCCGGACGGTCGCCACCCGCAGCGACAGGATGGGCGTGCGGGAGGCGTAGAGCGGCGACTGGGCGATGGAGAGGACCCTCGCGGCGAGGACGGGGTCGCGCTCGAGGAGTTGGACCACCTTCTCGAAGTCCACGTCCGGCCTCTGCGAGAGCTGCATGAGGTCGAGCGCCACCTGCGGCAAGAGCGGCGGCCGGTAGCCGGGCTTCGCGAACGTCCTCTGGATGTGGAGGGTGACGTCGCTTCGATCGATCTCTTGCTGCGTCGAACTCGGGGCGAGCGAGGTGGGCGGGGGTGCGAGCAAGGATGGTCCTCCCGCGGGATAGCTAGCGAGCGCCGTGCCACCCGGGCAGCCGCGCGCTGCGGGCTTTTCCGCGCGAGTTCGCCGGGTTCCGATCGAACCCAGAGTGATCGCGACCCCCGGATGAAGGGCACCTCGGCGCCCTCCGGCAGGAGGGACCCGATCGCCAGTCGGTCGCGGCCGCGCGTGCCGATCGAGCGGGCTTGTGGAGTTTGTCAGACGGAAGCTAAGGAAATAACTAAATATCTTCGACCTGTCGCACCCAGCGAGTCGGCCGCGACCAGGGGACGCCGCACCCTGGAGTCGGATGCAGTGAGATCTGCTACCATGCCCCACAAGAGGCGCCCTCCCCGGGATAGCGAACGCAGATGCGGTCTCGTGATCGACGTAGCCTCGTTGTCGCCTGTCTCGCGTCACTCGTCGCGTGGGCTTCGCCGTCCATCGCGTCCGCGTCCGAAGGCCCGCCGCCCCCCGAGAACCTCGTCGTCGACCCGTTCGAGACCGAGGTCTTCCTGAAGTGGTCGCGGCCCGACGGCCAGGACAGCGCGGTGAGCTACGAGGTCCTCCGCGGACAGAGCCTGGTCGCCCGGACCACGTCGCTCGTCGCGACAGACGTCGGGCTCTCTCCCGACTCGTCCTACTGCTACTCGGTCGTGGCGCTGGACGGCGAGGGGCGTCGTTCCACGCCGGCGGGCCCGGTCTGCCAGCGCACGCTCGACACGACGCCGCCCTCCGCACCCGCCGCGCTGTCGGTCGAGGTCGTCTCTCCCACCGAGGTGGCGCTTCGCTGGGACCCCGCGTTCGACAACGTGGGGGTCGCGGGCTACGAGGTCCTGCGAGGCGACCGCCTCGTGGCCTCGGTCGAGGGGACGACCTCCGGAGAGTTGCGGCCGCGCCCGGGGCACTTCTGCTACGTCGTGCGCGCCTTCGACCGCGCCGGGAACCGCTCCCCGCCCTCCGCCGAATCCTGTGTCGACCTCCCGGACGTCACCCCGCCCTCGGTGCCTGCGGGGCTTCAGGCGTCTCCGGGCCGGAAGGAAGTCTCGCTCTCCTGGGAGGCGTCGAAGGACGACGTGGGGGTCGCCGGCTACGAGGTGCTCGCCGGCGAGGCCGTGGTCGCGACGGCCCGGCCCGCGACCGCCGCCGTGGGCGACCTCGCCGCCGGGGAGCACTGCTTCTCGGTGCGTGCCTTCGATCGCGCGGGGAACCGCTCGCCAGCCTCGGAGGCCGCCTGCGCCACCGTCCCCGACACGACGCCGCCGTCGGCTCCGCAGTCCGTCGTCGCGACCGCGCCCGGCGAGATGTCGGTCGTGCTGCGCTGGGCGCCATCCACCGACGACGTGGTGGTCGCGGGATACGAGGTCCTACGCGGCGAGAAGGTGGTGGCGCGGTCCACGGAGCCAGCCGCTGGCGACGACGGACTGCGTCCGGCAGAGGAGTACTGCTACCGCGTCCGCGCCCTGGACGCGGCCGGGAACCGGTCGGAGCTCTCGCCGCCGGCCTGCGTCCTCACCCCGGACCTCACCCCGCCGTCCGTCCCGCAGGAGCCCGTGGCGGAGGCCGCCTCCGACCGGGCGGCCCGTCTCCGCTGGAAGGCCTCGACGGACAACGTCGGCGTGGCCGTCTACGAGATCCTCCGCGACGGCGCCGTCGTGGCGCGTTCCGAGGCGCCGCAGGCCGAGGATCAAGGACTGCGGCCGGCGCGGGAGTACTGCTACGCCGTCCGCGCCCTCGACCGGGCGGGCAACGCCTCCGCTCCCTCCGGCACGTCTTGCATCCGGACGCCCGACCTCGCCCCCCCGACCGTTCCCGGCGGCGTCGCGGTGGCGGGACTCACCCCGACGCGCCTCGCGGTCGCCTGGGAGGCGTCGAAGGACGACGTGGGCGTCGCCGGCTACGAGGTGATGCGCGGCGCCGAGGTCCTCGCCAGGGTTGCGGATCCGGGCGCGAATCTCGACGGGCTTTCGCCCGCCACCGAGTACTGCCTCCGCGTCCGGGCGTTCGACTCCGCGGGGAATATCTCCCTACCGTCTCCGCCGAGCTGCGGGCGCACCGGGGACCCCGGTTCGCCGTCGGCGCCTGTGTCCCCGAGGGCGCGGGCCCTTGGCTCCGGGAAAGTCCTCGTCACCTGGACCCCCTCTCGGGAACCGAGCGTCGTCTATACGATCTACTGGGACCGCGGACAGCGCATCGGCGTGACCCGCTACGAGAGCTACAGGGTCGCGGGGCTCAAGGTCGGCGAGCGGCGGTGCTTCCGGATCACGGCGAGCACCGCCGGCGGGGCGACGTCGCCGATGAGTGCACCGGCGTGCGTCGAGATGCCGGTGCCGACCACCGCTGCGAGGTAGGTCAGGGCACAAAAGGTCATGACCCGACGGGGGGTTGCGGGTTTCGCTCCTTATGTCTATAAATCCTATCCAATTGATAGGATTTATGGTCCGTCCCAGCAGAAAAGCGGATTACGCGCTGCGCGCGAGCCTCGACCTGGCGCTGAACGCCGGCCCCGAGCGGCTCGTCCGGACTTCCGAGATCGCGAGGCGCACGGGGACGCCGTCGAAGTTCCTCGAGGCGATCCTGAGCCAGCTCGGCGCGGCCGGGCTCGTCCAAAGCCAGCGCGGGGCCCGGGGCGGCCACCGGCTCGCCCGCGCCCCGTCGTCGGTGACGGTCGGCGACGTCCTCCAGGTCGCCGGCGGGGTCCTCCCCGCGCGCGTGCGCCCTCCGCGGCCCGGCGACGGGCCGGGCCGCGCCGTGGACCGGCTCTGGGAAGCTGTCGAGAAGGCGGTGCAGGAGACCGTGGAGGGGGTCACGCTCGAGGACCTCGCCCGCCAGGCCCAACGCGTCTCGAGCGTGCCGGACTACAGCATCTAGAGGGATCGCCCTCGCACGGAGGAGACCATGCGCATCTACGAAGACAACAGCAGGTCCATCGGAAACACCCCCCTCGTCAAGCTCCACCGGATCTCGAAGGGGCTGCCCGGCACCATCGTCGCGAAGATCGAGGGGCGAAATCCCGCCTACTCGGTCAAGTGCCGGATCGGCGCGTCGATGATCTGGGACGCGGAGAAGAAGGGGATCCTGAAGCCCGGGTCGCGCGACGTGACCATCGTCGAGCCGACCTCGGGAAACACCGGGATCGCGCTCGCCTTCGTGGCCGCCGCCCGCGGGTACCCGATCGTCCTCACGATGCCCGAGACGATGTCGCTCGAGCGCCGGCGGATGCTCAAGGCGTTCGGGGCCGAGCTCGTCCTCACCGAGGGTCCGAAGGGGATGCCGGGGGCGATCGCCAAGGCGGAGGAGATCGTGGCGAGCGATCCGAAGAAGTTCTTCATGCCGCAGCAGTTCAAGAACCCGGCGAACCCGCAGATCCACTTCGAGACCACGGGACCCGAGATCTGGGCCGACACCGACGGCAAGGTGGACGTGCTCGTCTCCGGCGTCGGCACCGGGGGCACCATCACCGGCGTCACCCGCTACATCAAGAAGGAGAAGGGCAAGGCGATCCGGTCGGTGGCGGTGGAGCCCATCCACTCGCCCGTGCTCACCGCCATCCGCAACGGGGAGCCGCCGAAGCCCGGGCCCCACAAGATCCAGGGCCTCGGCGCCGGTTTCAAGCCCGACGTCCTCGACCTCTCGCTCGTCGACGAGATCGCCACGGTCTCCAACGAGGAATCGGTGGAGATGGCGAGGCGGCTGCACCGCGAGGAAGGCATCACCGGGGGCATCTCCTGCGGCGCCGCCGTGGCGGCCGCGGTCAAGGTCGCCTCCCGCCCGGAGCTGTCGGGCAAGCTCATCGTCACCGTGCTCCCCGACGCCGGGGAGCGCTACCTGTCGAGCATCCTCTTCGAGGGGATCTCCGCCTGACCGCGGGCCCCGGAGCGGCCGGCGCGTTGACAGCGCCGGCCGCGGTGCGCATCCTCCCGCCATGACAGCGATCGCCGCTCTCGCCCAGGCCCTCGGGGTCGCCTGGTCGTCGAGCGTGAGCCTCTACGCCACGGTGGCCTTCACCGGCATCGCAGGGCGCCTCGGCTGGATCGCGCTTCCGGCTCCGCTGCATCCGCTCTCGAGCGGGTGGGTCATCGCCGTCGCCTCGGCGCTCACCGCGGTCGAGGTGGCGGCGAGCCTCGTCCCGGGCGTCGCCACGGCCTGGGAGGCGACGCACACCGCCATCCGCCCCATCGCCTCCGCTGCCCTGGCGGTGCTCGTCGCCTGGGGCGGCAGCCCGGCCCTCGTCGCCTCGGCCGGCCTCCTCGGCGGCGGCCTCGGCCTCGCGACGCACGTCACGAAGTTGAAGCTCCGCGCCGCGATCGACGCCTCCCCCGAGCCCTTCTCGAACGCGATGGCGACCGGCGCCGAGCTCGGCGCGGTGGCGGGTGCCTCCTGGCTCGTGTGGCACCACCCCTTCGTCGCGCTCGGGCTCTCGCTCGCCGTCCTCGCCGGCCTCTTCCTCCTCGCCCGCGCCCTGTGGCGAGCGATTCGCCGGGCCGCTTCCTGGCTCTCCGGCTCCGGCCTCACTTCAGCGTGAAGTAGACGCGCGCGCCCTTCTCGTCGGCGGCGCGCTTGCCCCCCTCGACGAGGAACAGGCGGCCCGGGTCGACGCCGCCCGCCCCCAACAGCCGCGACCGCGCCCTCTCGGCGCGATCCCTCGCGAGCGTGCGGTACGCCTCCGGGGCTACGGTCGACGCGGCGAGGAGCCTCGCCTCCATCTCCTCCTGGCTCGGCGGGGCCTTCTGGTCGGCCCCGGCTGCCGGCGCCTTGGGGAGCGCCTGGACCGCCGCGGCCAGCCAACGCGGGTACTCGTCCTCCCGGACCTCGACCGCCTCGAGCGCGAGCGCTGGCTGCTTGCGCCGGAGCTCCGTCCACTTGGCCCTCCGCACCGCCTCGCGCGCCGCCTGAAGCCGGATCGCCTGGCCGTCGGAGGCCTCCTCCGCCGACCCCTCGATCTCGAGGCGGAGGGCCGGGCGCTCCCGGAGCGCCCGGGCGAGGACGTCGAGCTTCCGCTCGGCGTCGACGCCGAGCGTCGAGAGACCGGGGGCGAAGTCGAGCACGTCGAGCTTCTCCGTCCCCCCGCCGAACAGGTGCCCCAGGGCGGCGAACGGCGAGAGCGCGATCTTCGTGAAGACGTTCACCACCGCGTGCCATATCAGCCTGCCGAGGGCGAAGTCGGGGTCGTCGATGGAGCCGCTCGCCGGGACGTCGAGTCGCATCACGCCGTCGGGATCGGCGAGGACCGCGAGCCCGAGCTTCACGGGCAGCGACGTGGCATCCGGGCTGTCGGTCTTCTGACCGAGCGTGAATTGGTCGATCCGGACGACGTTCTGGGCGGAGAGCTGCCTCGATCTCACGGTGTAGCGGAGGTCCAGGTCGAGCTTCCCCTTCTGGAGTTCGTAGCCGAGGTACTTCGCCGCGTAGGGACCGAGCGGCGTGAGGTCGATGGCCCGGGACTGGATCGAGAGGTCGGTCGCGTCCCCGGCGAGCTGCGGCTGGAGCGCACCGCGCACCGAGAACGGGGCCTCCCCGAGGCCCAGCGTCACCTCGACCTGCGCACGGGAGGTCGGGTCCGAGGAGAGCCCCCGCACGCCCACCGTGACGTCGGTCGCCTCGAGGAGCGCCGCGGGCTTGACCGACCGGTCGACGAAGGCGACGCGCCCCCGGGTCACCTGGAGCGAGGCGACCGACCAGCGGAACGGCGGGCTCCCCGGGGGCGAGGCCGGCGCCCGACGCGACCCGCCTCGCCCCTCCCGCCCCTCCTCCGGGCCCGGCCGGGCGCGGCGGAGCACGACCGACAGGCTCCGCTCGTGGTCTTCCCACACCGCGAGCCGCAGCCTCGGCTCGGAGAGGCGGATCTCCCGCACGGCCGCGCGCCCGGGCAGCACGTCGATCCCTTCGATCCGGAGGCTCTTCCAGCCGAGGAGCTCCTCTCGCCGCCGCCCGTCCACCACCCGGAGTCCGTCGACCCGGACGCCTCCGCGCGCGCCCCACGATATCCCGGG
Organism: Anaeromyxobacteraceae bacterium; assembly: GCA_035543235.1. Classification (GTDB taxonomy): domain Bacteria; phylum Myxococcota; class Myxococcia; order Myxococcales; family Anaeromyxobacteraceae; genus DATJZG01. The sequence goes on from DATKJV010000037.1 coordinate 6,315, forward strand.
CTTGCCGGCGTCGAAGCGCACGTGCAGCCTGGCGGAGAGAGCGCCCGCCTCGAGCCCCACGTCGACCGCGGGGTCGAGATAGGGGCCGAACGGGGCCAGTGCGATCGCGTCGAGGTCGACGTCGACCTCTCCG
>DATKJV010000038.1:0-2177 GCA_035543235.1 Anaeromyxobacteraceae bacterium
CGGTAGAAGAGGGCGAGGACGACGAGCGCCGTGGCGAGGTGCCAGAGGAGGTTCTCGAGGTGGTAGGCGACGGGGTTCGCGCCGAAGAGCGCGTGGTCGGTGGCGAGCGACAGGACGGTCAGCGGCTGCCAGTAGGCCGCCGCGCCCTGGACGTCGAAGGCGGCGCGGACGGTCTCGAGCCCGAGCGGTGCCGTCGCCACCGGGTCGTCGACGACGTGGCCGAAATCGTCGTAGTCGACGAACCCGTTGTGGAGGAGCCCCTGGTAGGAGACCGCGGCGAGCGTGACAACGCCGGCGCAGACGAGAGCAAGACGGGCACGCACGAGCACGAAATACACCAACGGCACGCCGCGCGGGAGGAGGGACGTGCTCCCTCTGCGCAGGGGGGGGCGACCACCACGCGAGGGCCCCCCGGCGGCCGGCCGCTCTGGCCCGCTGGTACCGAGCGGACCCTCGTCACCGGGGCTGTGGCCGGTGACCGTGGTGGAAGACCGCTACCGTCCGGGCTGCATGCTGCGAGCGTAGAGCGCCTCCACGGATTCCATCGCCGTCCGATCGCCCGCCACCGCGTCCAAAAGCAGCCGGCCCAGGGCCGCCGTCGCCCGGTCCTCCGGGACGAGCTGCCCATAGCGCACGAAGTCGCGCGCCGCGCGCTGGAAGTCGCGAAGCCGGAAGCTCGCCATGCCTTGCGTCAGGAACACTCCGGGGCTCTGGGGCATGAGCGGCGCGAGCTCGTCGGCGACCTGCCGGACCCGCAGCCACACGCGCTCTCGGGGAAGGGCGAGATGCTCGTCGACGGCGCCTCGCCTCACGAACAGCACCCCGCTCACGTCCGCGACGACCGCCATCCAGGCCGGATCTCGATCCAGTTCGAAGATGGCGCGTGGGAGCTCCCCCGACATGAAGTTCACGGGCGATGTCGCCACCATCGTGACGCCGTAGCGATCGACCGTCTCGCGCCAGCCGGGCTCGGCGTTCAACACGCGGCCGCTCAATTCCATCGGAAGATCCTGGCCGTAGTACGTCCTCCCGTCGACCGAGACCAGGTAATCGGGATGGAGGCGCCAGGCGAGATACCCCCCGTTTCGCATCTCGTTTACGATCCTGCCGGGCGGCCGATGGGCGAGGATGAAGTCGGCCGTTCCCGAGGGGAAGATGTCCGAGTACGGCTTCCAGCCCCACTCCGGCGAGCGCAGGAAGAGCGCGGTCGCTGCCGCCAGGGAGGCCCAGGCCCCCCCCATCCCGACCCGTGACGGGAGGCGCGCGAACCCCCTGGTGAGGGCCATGCTCGCTGGCCCGAACGCCACGAGCGCGAAGAGCGCCACGTTGCGTACGTGCGCGAAGGCCAGATAGCCGAAGAACGCGAGGAGCAGGACGTCCGATGCGCGGCGGCGCGGGTTGAAGACGACCCCGAGCGTCCCGGCGATGGCCACTGCGACGACGTGGGTCCGGTACTCCGTCTGCAGGGCGGGCTTGAATTCCGCGATCACCTTCGTCAGGTCGCCGCGGCGGACGAACTCGATGGGCAGAGTGAGCTGGTGCAGCCCGTACGGCGCCAAGGCGACGGAAGCGGCCGAGAGGCCCAGCAGGCCGGCGATCCGGAAGAGCCGGGGGTTCGCGCGACGGTCCTCGACGGCCGCGTCGAGCGCGTAGGCTCCTCCGACGAGCAGGAGGATGAGCGGGGACGGATGGAACAGGGCCAGGCCGAGCGTCAGCCCCGGCAGGACGAGCCAGCGGCCCGCCTCCAGCACACAGAGCGTCGCGCCGAGCGCCAGGTAGAGCATCGTCTCCGGGCGGTACTGGAAGCGGAAGCTCGCGACGAGAGCAAGCGGGCCCAGGAGCGAGACCACGGCGGATCGCGACGCGCCCCGGCGCAAGGCAGCCCCGGCGACGAGGAGCACCGCCCCCGCCGACACGGCCGCGTTGAGCAGCGCCAATCCCGGCCATCCAGCAGTCCGGCGAGCGAGTTCGGAGAGAACCCCGAATCCCCACTCGTGAAAGGCGGCAGGCTGGCCCAGCAGGGGGTACTTGTAGAACTCCTCCCCGGGGATGGTCCCCCTTCGCAGGATCTCCCGTCCGATGAGCATGTGAAACCAGATGTCCTTGTCGTAGATCCGAACGAGGAGCCACCCCGTCGCGAGCGCGAAGAGGAGAACGGTCCCGGCGATGGCGCGCCC
>DATKJV010000039.1:0-144213 GCA_035543235.1 Anaeromyxobacteraceae bacterium
CCCCCCCGAGCCCCCGAAGCCCGAGCCACCGCAGAGGCCTCGCCGCATGGACCTCGGGCGCGACCGCGCCCCCCCCGCGCCGGCCCCCCTCCTCGAGCCCTCGCCGCCGGCGACCCCGCAGGCGGCGCCGCGCCGGTTCACGGTCTCCATGGAGGCCACCGTGCCGGGCGGGGGCGTGGCGGTGCCGGTGGCGGGCCCGGGCCGCGCCCCCGCCGTGCGCGGCGTCCCGGGTGCATCCGCCGAGGGGCCGAGCGACCAGCCCTTCGCGCTCGAGCCCGATGCGGGGCCGAGCCTCCTCTCGCAGCCCAGCCCGGAGGAGATGCGATCGCTCTACCCGGAGGAGGCGCGGCGCGCGTCCCTCGAGGGCGACGTCCGGCTCGAGATCGTCGTCTCCGAGACCGGCGAGGTCGCGGAGGTCCGCGTGGTCAAGGCCGCGGGCCACGGCTTCGACGAGGCCGCGCAGAGGCTCCTGCGCCGGTTCCGCTTCCGCCCCGCCGTCCGGAGCGGACGCCCGGCGCCGGCCGTGATCCCCTGGATCTACAAGTTCCGCCTCGAGGGCTAGTCCGTTGACATCCCGCTCCCGCCCGCTCGCCTCCCTCGCCGCGCTCCTCGCCCTCGCCGGGCCGGCCCGCGCGGCGGAGGCGCCCGCCACGGCGCCCCCGGCGCCCACGCTCTCGTCCCCGCCCCGGCTGAAGGAGATCGTCCCCGCCGAGCTGCCCCCGGGCACGCCGTTCCCCGCGCCGGAGGTGGGGGTGGTCCTGTCGCTCGACGTGGGGGCCGACGGCCGCGTCGAAAAGGCGTCGGTCGAGAGCGGGGCGGGCGAGCCCTTCGACTCCGCGGCGCTCGCCGCCGCGCGGCGCTTCGAGTTCGAGCCGGGCCGCCTTTCCACCGGCGAGGCCGTGCCGGTCGCCATCACCTTCCGGATGCGCATCCAGGCCCCGCCTCCGCCGGCGCCCAAGCCCTTCGAGCTCGACGGGCGGCTCCTCGAGCGCGGGACGCGGGAGCCGCTCGCAGGCGTGGAGGTGCTCGCGCGAGGGAGCGATCGCCTGCTGGCCCGGGCCACCACCGACGCCGAGGGGCGCTTCTCCCTGGAAGTGCCCGGGGTCCCGTTCACGCTCGTCGCCGCCCCGCCCGGCCATCAGCGGCTCGAGGTCGCGGTGCAGGGCCGCGCCGGCGAGCGGCGCGAGGAGGTCTTCTCGCTGGAGACGCAGGGCGGGGCGAACGAGACGGTGGTCAGCGCGACCCCCATCCTCCGAGAGGTCATGAAGGAGGTCCTCACGGCCGACCAGGTCTTCATCCTGCCCGGGTCGGCGGGCGACACGCTGAAGGCCGTCCTGAACCTGCCCGGCGCGGCGCGCCCGCCCTTCGGGCTGGGACTCCTCGTCCTGCGGGGATCGGCCCCCGGCGACAGCCGCGTCTACCTCGAGGGACAGGAGATACCGCAGCTGTACCACTTCGGGGGCCTGCGCAGCACCTTCGCCCCGAACTTCCTCGAGTCGGTGGAGTTCGTCCCGGGGAACTTCTCGGTGGACTACGGCCGCGCCCAGGGCGGCATCATCGACGTCCGCGTGCGGGACCCGCGCAGCGACGGCTTCCACGGGGCTGCCGACTTCAACCTCTACGACGTGGGGGTGGAGCTCGAGGGCGGGCTCGGGGGCGGATGGTCCATCGGGGGTGCCTTCCGGCGGTCCTGGATCGACACCTTCCTCTCCGCGATCATCCCGAGCGACGCCCACCTGTCCTTCTCCACCGCGCCTCGCTTCTACGACTACCAGTTCATCCTGAGCTACCGCCCCGACGCCACGCAGCGCCTCCGCATCATGTTCTACGGGTCGCTCGACCGGACCGTGGCGCTCCTCGACCAGCCCGCGAGCGATCCGACCATCACCGGCACGTTCGACGCGCTCGTGTCGTTCTACAACCTGCAAGTGGACTACCAGAGCACGCTTGGCCCGACCCTGCGCCAGGACACGAGCCTCGTCCTCGGCCTGCAGGAGATCGAGACGCAGGTCGGTCCCCAGTACTTCTTCGACCTGCGGCTCCGCCGCCTGTCGCTCCGCAGCACCTTCACGGAGGACTTCTCCGGGATCATCCAGGGGCGCGCCGGCGTCGACGTCGAGATCTATGGCGCGCGCATCTCCCTGAACCTGCCCGACAACGCTGGCCAGAACCCGGTGCCGCCCTCGACGCTTCCGCAGATCGGCACGGCGCAGAACGTGATCCTCTACTACCCGGCCGCCTTCGCCGAGCTCCGCATCGTCCCGACCCCCTCCCTGTCCATCCTCCCGGGGGTGCGTGTCGACTGGTACTCGGACATCCACCAGTGGGCCGTCGATCCACGGCTGCTCGTCCGCTGGCAGGCCGGGCCCGCCACGGTCGTGAAGGCCGGGGTGGGGCTCTACCAGCAGCCGCCCCAGCCCGGGGAGAGCGCGGCGGTCGTCGGGAACCCGGACCTCCTCCCGGAGCGTTCCCTGCAGGCGAGCATCGGCGTCGCCCAGACCCTCGCCGAAGGGCTCACGCTCGAGGTGACGCCGTTCTACAAGTGGCTCGACCGCCAGGTGTACGCGAACCCCGCCGCGAACTACGACCCCTCCGCACCCCGCTACACGAACAACGGGACCGGCCGCATCTACGGGGTGGAGACGCTCCTCAAGGCGACGTTCGGCGACCGCTTCAGCGGCTGGATCGCCTACACCTACCAGCGCTCGCTGCGCACCAACCCGCCGTCGCCCGAGGCCCCCTTCGACTTCGACCAGCCGAACAACCTGACGGTGCTCGGGACCTACAACCTCGGGAGGGGCTGGTCGATGGGACTCCGGTTCCGCCTCGTCTCCGGGAACCCCTACACGCCCATCGTGAGCTCTATCTACGACCCCGCGACCGGCGTGTACGTGCCGCTCTACGGGGACACGAACTCGGACCGGCTCGGCACCTTCTGGGCGCTCGACTTCCGCGTCGACAAGGTCTGGACCTTCAAGGACTGGAAGCTCACGCTCTACCTCGACACCCAGAACGTGACGAACCACAAGAACCAGGAGGGCTGGACGTACAACTACGACTACTCCCAGCGCACCGAGCTCACCGGGCTCCCGATCCTCCCCATCCTGGGAATCAAGGGGGAATGGTGATGCGCCGCCTCGTCCTCTCGCTCCTCGCCTCCGCCGCTCTCGCCGGGTGCAGCACGGATTTCCTCCCGCCGTCGTACCTGAACGACCTGCGCGTGCTCGCGGTCCTCGCCGACCCGCTCGAGCTCCAGGTGCAGGCCGGCGCGGCGCCCCCCTCGATCGCGCTCAGGCCCGTCGTCTACCCTGCCCTGACGGCCGTGGCGGACGTCGCCCAGGCCTGGACCTTCTGCCCGGTGAGCGCGGGCTCCGCCGCAGGGTACGCCTGCGTCGAACCGGAGTGCGCCCTGAGCAAGCCGGAGGGCCCGCTCCCCGTGGGCGCGGATGGATCCATCGACGTGACGCCGGATGCCCTCGCCGCCTGTTCCCCGGCGCTCGGCGGGTCGCTCCCGGAGGGCGTCCCCTCCCCGCTCACGACCTACTTCCGCTACTCCGTGACGGCGACGACGCCGGCGGGGTCGCAGTCCCGCGTCGCGGTGCTCGAGGTCCCGGTGTGGTTCGGTCCGCCGCCGGCGGGCTACGAGATCAACCTGCCGCCGGCCATCCAGCGCGTCGAGATCGGCACCTCGGTCGTCTTCGCCTCCGACCCGACCGTACCGACACAGCAGGCGCCGCCGCTCGCCCAGGGCGGGAGCCTACCCGTGCACGTGGTCATCGATCCGGCGAGCGTGCAGACCTACGTCGACGCGGCGGGGGTGACGCGCGTCGAGACGATGACCGTCGACTACTACGCGACCGCGGGGCGCTTCGCCTCCGACTCCGCGACCGGACTCGACACGGTCGTGTCGCTCTCGGGGACGGACTTCACCGCCGCCGAGCTCGCCGCCGCCGTCCTGCAGGTCTACGTCGTCGCCCTCGACCTGCGCGGGGGCCAGGCGGTCGGGGGCCCGTTCCCGGTGACCATCGCGCCACCCTAGCGGACGTCAGCGCTCGAGCGTCCGGAGCAGTTCCTCGAGGTCGGCAGGGACCGGGGCGACGGCCACGACGCGCTGGCCGTCCGACGGCCGGGGAAACGCGAGCCGCACGGCGTGGAGGGCCTGGCGGCCGATGTGCGGCGAGGCCACCCCGTAGACATCGTCGCCGAGGACCGGGAAGCCCTGCTCGGCGAGCTGGACGCGGATCTGGTGAGTCCGGCCGGTCCCGAGCCGCACCCGCAAGAGCGCCGCCCCGGCGAAGCGCCGCTCCACGCGGAACGAGAGGCGCGCACGCCGCGCCGACGCGACGCGCGTGGTGAACCGACGGGGGTCTCGCGGCTCGCGCCCGTAGGGCGTGTCGAGCGCCATCTCGCCCGGCGGGTCCCCGGCCACGACCGCCAAGTACTCCTTCTCGACCTGCGAGGCGGCGAACGCCCGGCGAAGCGCGGCGAGGGCGAGGTCGCTCCGCGCGAAAAGCAGGCACCCGCTCGTGCCGCGGTCCAGGCGGTGGGCGAGCCCCGGGAGGGCCTGCCCGCCGACGTCGAAGCGGCCCATCCGGCTTGCCGCCCCCACGGCGGACGTGGCGCCGGGGACGCTGGGCTCGACGGGGAGCCCCGCCGGCTTCGCGACGACGAGCACGTCCCCGTCGTCGTAGAGGGCGGGGAGCGCGGGCTCGTGGGAAGAGCGGGGCCCCCTTCTCGGGCTCGGGAGGCGTACCTCGAGTTCCTCTCCGCCCGAGAGCCGCCGCAGCGGGGAGCAGGTCTTGCCCCGGACGCGCACCCGCCCCTCGCTGGCGAGGTCCCGCGCTCGGGAGAGGCTCATCCCCAGGGAGCGAGCGAGGAACCGGTCGACCCGCTCCCCGGCCGCGTCGCGGGGGACGGGGACGCGGTGCGCGCCCGGGACTCGGGACCCGTCCTGCACTAAGCTTCCTCCATGCCCAAGGTCCAGATCTACACCAAGCACGTCTGCCCGTTCTGCGTGCGTGCGAAGGCGCTCCTCGACCGCAAGGGCGTCGCCTACGAGGAGATCGACGCCGAGGGGGACGACGCCCTCCGCGCCTGGCTGGTCGAGGCGACGGGGCAGAAGACGGTACCCCAGATCTTCGTCGACGGCCGACCGCTCGGCGGCTACTCCGACATCGAGGCCCTCGACCGCGTCGGGCGGCTCGACCCCATCCTCGAGGGCTGCACAGCCTAGCGGAGGGGCGGCGACCGCTCCGTCGCCGCCTACCGCGGCGCCGCCGCGGCGGCGCCCCCGGGCACCGGCGCTTCCCGGCGGAGCACGCGCGCCTCCACTCCCCTGAGGAGGAACGGGAGGAGCAGCGCGAGCGGCACCGCGAGGATGACGAGCCTGTCGGTGCCGAGCAGGCGTCCGTCCGGCGCCGCCTCGAGGAGGCGGGTGGAGGCCAGCGCGCCGGTCGCCGAGGCGAAGTGCTGGACGGCCGACTGGGTGGACTGGAAGCGGGCGCGCTCCTCCGGCCGGGGCACCCGGGACGCGAGCGACGAGAGGCAGGGGTTCCGTGTGGAGTTCGCGAGCATGAAGAGCAGGAACAGCGCCCAGGCGGGCAGAAGCGGCGTCGCGGGGTAGAAGTCGGCGATCAGGTTCGCGACGAGAAGGGCCGTGCCGAGCGCCGCGACCCGGGGCGGGCCGAACCGGTCGATGGCGGCGCCGACCACGCGTAGCGCGGCGAAGGAGAGCACGCCCCCGGCCATGTAGAGCGCGCCGAGACGCTCGCGCGGCCAGCCGGCGTTGAACTGCAGGAACGCCGGTAGGTTCGGCACGACGGCGAAGCTCGCCGCCATGGTGGCGGCGGTGGCGCAAAGCGAGAGGCGAGCCGCCGGGTCGCGGAGGAACCCGTAACCGCCGGAGCGGGGCGCCGCGCGCGCGAGGTGGCCTCTCATCGGGGGCATGAGCGCCATCGCAGAGGCCACCACCACGGCGCCCAGCCCGGCCACGCCGAAGAAGGGGAGGCGCCAGCCGCCCGCGCGCGCGAGCCAGAGCCCGGTGGGGACGCCCAGCACCGCCGCGACCGAGAAGGCCCCCATGACGAGCCCCATGGCGCGGCCGCGGCGCGCCGGGGGCACGGCGTCGGCCACGATGGCGATCGATAGGGAGGTGGCGGGCCCTCCGAAGAGGCCGGCGACGACGCGCGCCGCGAGGAGCGAGGCGAGCCCCCGCGAGAGGCCCGCCGCCGCCGTCGCCACGACGAGGCCCGCCATCGCCACGGCGAGCCCCGAGCGGCGGTCGAACCGATCCAGGAAGGCCGACCCGGCGACCCCGGCCACCGCCGCCGCGAGCGTGTAGCTGCCGGCGACGAGACCGAGGCGGGAGACGGGGAAGCCGAGGGCGACCGCGAAGTCCGGGCCGAGCGGCGCGACCATGATGAAGTCGAGCACGTTCACGAATTGCACCGCGGCGACGAGCCACAGAAGCGTCCTCTCGCCGGTCGGCTCGCGGCTCACGGCCGGGATCCGCGGACCGCCCGGGCGAGCCAGACGCGCGCGCCGTCCGGGTGCACCCGGGTCGACATGCGCGCAGGCCGCACCCACTCCACGAGGAAGCCGTCCGCGAAGGCGGCCCGGATCTCCGCCTGGCTGACGCGGCGCGGCCCGCCCTCGGAGGTCTCCTCCTCGCTGAAGCACACGACGTGCACCGCCCCCCCGACCCGCAGGACCGCCCGGAGCCCGTCCACGTAGGCCGGGCGTTCGCGGTCCTCGAAGGTGTGGAACAGCCCGCAGTCGAGCACCGCGTCGAAGGTGCGCCCGAGGTCGGAGAGCCGGAGCGCGTCCCGGACCTCGAACGCGGCGGCGACCCCTCTCGCCCGCGCCTTGTCGCGGGCGCGCTCGATGGCGGCGACGACGAAGTCCACGCCGAGCACCCGGGCCCCGGCGCGTGCGAGGAAGAGGGCGTTCTCCCCCGTCCCGCACCCGACGTCGAGGACGTCCCCGGAGAGCAGCCCCTCCGCGGCGAGGCGCTCGACCACGGGCTGCGGTCGCCCGATGTCCCAGGGCGCCTCCCCCTGATATGCGGTCTCGAAACGGTTCAAGGGTTCACCCGCGCCCGCGGTCACTGCTCGACGCGCGCGCCGCCCCCGGACTCCACGAGCTCGAGCCAGCCGCGCAGCTCCTCCAGCGTCTGGACGCGAGCGCCATACGGGATCCAGTCCGGCCATGGACCGCGCCCCCCGAGGAGGAGGTGGACGTCTCCGGCGCGGCAGATCGCGCCGAGACGCTCGGTCTGGGCGAGGAGGTCGCCCGGGTCGCACACCTCGCTCGCGGACACCGCCAGGGCGTCCACGGCGCCACCGGCCACGTGGGCGACGATCTCCGCAAGGGGGGTCCGCCTCCCCGCCCAGACGACCGGCCATCCGAACTCGCGGACGACGAGCTCGACGAGCGAGAGGCCAAGCGTGTGCTCCTCGCCCTCGGCGGTCGCGAGGAGCAGTCGGGGCGTGCCCGAGCGGGACGGCAGCTGGTCGGAAACCTGGGCGAGCACCCGAGTCAACCGCTCCGATGCCACGTGCTCCTCCAGGATCGACAAGGTGCCGTCCGCCCACCGCTGGCCGATCTCCGCGAGCACCGGCTCGAGCGCCTCCGCCACGCGCCACCAGGATCCGAGGCGCGCGCGCTCCGAATAGAGGTCCCCTAGGAGCTGGTGCCCGTCGCAGCCCGACAGCAGTCGCTCGAGCCACCGGGAGGGGCCTGCCGCCGGCGCCCCCCTCTCGCGGAGGAAGCGCTCCACGTCCTCGGAGGAGAAGCGCCGGTGGCGTCCCGCGGTGCGGGCGCATCGCAGCAGTCCCAGGTCCGCCCACCGCTTCACCGACCCCGCCGTCACCCCGAGCAGGCGCGCCACCTCGGCGCTCGTGAGGAGTTTCTCCGCCACGCGGGTGGGGTTTGTCGGATTTGTCGGTTCAATTCAACGGAATCGCCGCGGCCGCCCCCAAACGGGTCTGCCCCGAAAAGCGGGGGGGCGGCGTCAAAAGCGGGCGCCGATGCCGATGCGGGCCTCGACGACGTTCAGGTTCGTGCCGCGAACCGTCGCCGGGAGGTAGTCCCCCTCGACGAACACTCGGATGAAGCCGATCACGTCGAACTTGAGCCCGAGCGCCCCGCCCACCGTGGTGACGACCGGCAGGCCACCGGCCAGGTTGAGATTTCCGACGTCGACGACGAGCTTCGCATAGAGCGGCATGAAGGGCGGGTAGACGCCCACCATCGGCCGGATGCCCCAGCGCGCGGGCTCGGAGAACTGGGCCACCGAGGCCTCGATGCCGAGCTCGGCGGACACCCAGCCGACGAAGAGGACGCCGGGCGTGATCATGACGTTCGTCGGCAGGCGCGAGATGGCGGGGGTCATCTGCCAGGGGACCGCCCCCGAGAAGTCGACGAAGACGTCCACGAGCCCGGCGCGGGCGACGGCCGGACTCGCAACCAGGGCGGCAACGAGCACCGCGAGCGTCCACCTTCGCATGCTGACTCCCTTCTCGGCCGGGGCCGTTCCCTGCACGAGGATAGGTCGCCTTTCCCGCCCGGTCACGAACCGAGACGTATCCCACATCCGCCCCGTTGCGAGCGGCACGGCCCCGCGGTTCACTTCCCCAGGCGATCGTGCACGAGCGTCCCCCATCTCCCGGGAAACGCGCCTTCCGCCGGTGGCGGCTCGCCGCGCTGGCGGCCGTGCTCGCCGTCGTCGCCGCCTGGGCCGCGCGCGAGGAGATTCGCCGGCGCCGGCGAGCGAGTTGGCGCGACACCCTCGAGGTGGCGGTCGTTCTCCTGTCGTCGACGCCAGGGCTCGACAGCGCCCCCTGGGAGCGCGGGCTCTCGGACCTCGCCGCGCGGCTCCAGGCGGAGCGCGAGCGGTACCTCGGCCCCGGGGCGGCGCCGTTCCGGTTCGCGCTCGTCGGCCCCGTGGCCTTCGAGGGGCGCTTCCCGGAGACGCCGTCGGGGGACGGCCCGGTCGGCCGCCTCCTGCACGCCATCGCCATCCTTCGCCTCACCCGGGAGCTCGATTCGGCCGCCGAGATCGACGCCCGCGCCTTCGACGTCCGGGCGTACGTGCTCTCCGACCCGGAGGGCCCGGCCGGGGCGCAGGCGTTCGCGGAGGGGCAGGCTGCCTTCCGCGGAGAGGTGGCGCTCGTCCGCGCCTCGAGGGGCGGCGACCTCTGCCCCGCGCTCGTCGCGCTCGGCCACGAGCTGCTCCACACCGCCGGAGCGACCGACAAGTACGACGCCGCGGGCCACGCGCGCGCTCCCGAGGGGCTCGCGGAGCCGGAGCGCCAGCCCCCGTATCCGCAGCGGTTCGCCGAGTGGATGGTCGGCGAGGTGGCGACCGGACCGGGCGGGGGCCGCCTCCCTTCCTCCCTCGACGAGGTTCGGGTCGGGCCCGCCACCGCGCGCGAGATCGGCTGGTCGGGGCATGCGCCGCGGGGGGAGATCCGCTAGCAAGGACGGACCCCGTTGATTAGGATGCCGCGCTTCCGGGGAGGTGCCGTCGATGGAGACCGCGGACATGGAGGGGACAGCCCAGCGCACGCGGCCGCTGTTCGTCCCCCTCGACCGCATGATGCTCGTCTTCGTCGCGGCGCTCGCGGCCGTGGCAGCGGTCACCTACCCGACGCCCCTCACCGTCCTCCCGACCCTGGGGGTCCTCGCGGTGGCCTTCCCGGTCGCGGCGCTGTGGGGGCGGCGGTCCGAGCTCGGGCGCGTGGCCCACGCCTTCCTCCCGCTCCCCGTGGTCGTGACCCTCTTCAACGCCGCCGGCCCACTCATCGGGGCGGCGAACGCCATGCGGTGGGACGGGACGATGGCGACCCTCGACGCCCACTTCTTCGGCTCGCTCGTCCAGGCCTGGAGGCACCTCCTCGGACGCCCGACCTGGCTGTCCGATCTCGCCTCCGTGGCGTACGTGAGCTACTACTTCATCCCCTTCGGGATGTGCATCGCGCTCTGGGTGCACGGACGGTGGCGCGACTTCGACGAGTTCGCGTTCGCGCTCATCGCCACCCTGCTGGTCTCCTACGTGGGCTACTTCCTCTTTCCCACCACCGGCCCGCGCGTGCCCCAGGACCTCGAGGCGCAGGTCCTCGGCGGAGGGGTGGCGAGCATCCGCGTGCGCGACTTCCTCCGGGCCGCCGAGGTCAACCAGCTCGACGCCTTCCCGAGTGGCCACACCGCCCTCTCGCTCGTCTTCCTCTTCTACGGATGGCGCCTCTTCCCCCGCTGGAGCGCGCGCATCCCACTCCTGCTCTCGGTCGTGGGCATCGTCTTCGCGACCGTGTACCTCTCGCTCCACTACGTCATCGACCTGTGCGCGGGCGCGACCCAGGCCGCGCTCATGCCGGCCGTCGCCCCCTACCTGCAGCGCGCCTTCGGCGGCGGGGGAGCGGCGGAACTCGGCGCGGCCCAGCGGGAGCGCCGCTAGCGGGCAGGACGGACTCCGCTCACGGGAGCGCGGAGGAGAGGCCCTCTCGGAAGGACGGGTGGACGAGGCCGAGCCCGAGCAGGGCGCGGGTCCTCTCCCCGCGGATCCGCCGGTTCGGCCCCTCCGGGGCGCGCGAGCCCTCGGGCGCGCGCGGCACCGGGATGCCGAGCCTCGACGACACCCACTCCACGACGTCGCGCCGCCGCGCCGGTCCGGCGTCGGTCGCGTGGTACACGGCGCCCGGGCGGCCGCGGTCGACCGCCGAGAGGACGGCGGCGACCGCGTCGTCGAGGTGGCAGAAGTTCATCCAGGCGTCGTCGCCGGGCCCGAGCGCGAGCTTGCCGGCCCGGACGCGCTCGACCGGCCAGAGGCGCCCGGGTCCGTAGAGTCCCGAGAGGCGCAGGACCATCGACGGGACGCCCCCGCCGAGGACGAGCGCCTCGGCCTCCGCGAGCACCTCCGCACCGGCACCCGCGGGCGCGGGCGCCGTCGACTCGTCGACCTCGCTGCCGTCCCGCTGGCCGAAAACGCCGGTCGAGCCCGTGTACACGAAGGCCCGGGCGTTCGCGCGGCGCGCCGCCTCGAGGAGCGTCCGGTTCGCGTCGAGGTAGGCGAGCCGGTAGGGCTCGACCCCGTCCCCGCTCGCCGCCTGGCAGGCGACGACGACCGCCATGTCCGTCGGGAGGAGGCGCGCCGCCTGCGGAGAGGCGAGGTCGAGGAACAGCGGCTCCGCCCCTGCGCTCCGGAGGAGGGCGGCCTGACCGGGGTCGCGGCGCACAGCGGTGACGCGGTCGCCGCGCGAGGAGAGCGCGCGGGCGATCGCCATGCCGAGCCAACCGGCTCCCGCCACCAGCACGTGCATGCACCCTCCCGAGACTCGACCGCGGTCGCGATCATAATGAGGCGCGATGCGGTCGTCCGCGGCAGGGCCGCCCCCGTCGGACCGGCGTGGTTCGGGGTCGAATTGGCGGCGCCTTCGCTTCGCTCCGCGCCGGGCCTCGGACGACGAGGTCCGCCACCTGGGGACGCACCTGGGGTAACCTCGGGACGTGCCGGACGTGCCCCGGGTGCAGATCGCCATCTCCCTCGCGCAGCTTGACGGATCGTGCCGCGGCGCACGGGGAGCTCACGCGCCGCTCCTCGGCGTGCAGAGGCCGGGAGAGCCGGCCTCCCGGGCGGCGGACTGGCTGGTCGGGACGCCGCCGCTCGGCGAGGGATCCCGCTCGCGGCGGGACCCGGGCGGGGCGGCCTGATGCGCCACTGGCCCCCGGGAGCGTCGCCCAGGCGCCTCGCGCCCGCCGCCGCGCTGATCCCCGCCGTCGCGCTCGCCTCGGCGGGCGCGGACCCCGTGACGCCACTCGCGCTCGCCCTCGCGGTCATCCTCGCCGCGGCGAAGCTCTGCGGCGAGCTCGCCGTCCGCCTCGGGCAGCCGGCCGTCCTCGGCGAGCTCCTCGCCGGGGCGCTACTCGGGAACCTCCATCACCTCGGCTTCCACGCCCTCGACTTCCTCCGGGGCGACCCTTCGCTCGCGATGCTCGCCCACCTCGGCGTCCTCATCCTCCTGTTCGAGGTCGGGCTCGAATCGACCGTCGGCGAGATGGCCCGCGTCGGCCTCTCGTCCCTGCTCGTCGCGGTCGTCGGGGTGGCCACGCCGTTCGCGCTCGGGTACGGCGTCGGCGTGGTCCTCGTGCCCTCGGCGGGGCCGCTCGTGCACGCCTTCCTCGGAGCGACCCTGTGCGCCACGAGCGTGGGGATCACGGCTCGCGTGCTGAAGGACCTGGGGCGCTCCCGCAGCGACGAGGCCCGCATCATTCTCGGCGCCGCGGTCATCGACGACGTACTCGGGCTCGTCATCCTGGCGGTGGTCTCGGGCGCCGTCGCGGCCGCGGGCACCGGGACCTCCGTCTCCTGGACGGCCATCGCGGCCATCGTCGGGAAGTCCGCGGCGTTTCTCGGAGGGGCCATCGCCCTGGGTCGCCTCCTCGTCCCGCCGCTGCTCACGGCTGGAGCCGCCTTTCAGGGGAGGTGGACCCAGCTGAGCCTCGGGCTCGCGCTCGCCTTCGGGTTCTCGTGGCTCGCCGGGTTCTTCGGGCTCGCGCCCATCGTGGGGGCGTTCGCGGCGGGTCTCGTGCTCGAGCCCGATCAGTCCCGCGCCTACGAGGCCCGGGGCGAGCGATCCCTGGAGGACGTGGTGCACCCCATCTCGGCCTTCCTGGTCCCGATCTTCTTCGTCGGAATGGGGATGAACACCGACCTCGCGAGCTTCGGGCGGACCGAGGTGCTGGGCCTCGCCGCCGCGCTCACCGTGGCCGGGGTCGCCGGGAAGCTCGCGAGCGGCCTGGGCGTCCTGCAGCGAGGGGTCGACCGCCTCGCCGTCGGGGTGGGCATGGTCCCGCGCGGCGAGGTCGGGCTCATCTTCGCCGGCGTCGGCCTTCGGCTGTCGGTGGGCGGGCGACCTCTCGTGGACGCCGGGACCTACTCCGCCATCGTCATCCTCGTCGTGGTGACGACCCTCGTCACGCCCCCGGCGCTGCGCGCCACCTTCGCTCGCCGGGATCGGCGCGCCCCCGGGGTCTAGGGCACGCCGGTCAGCGTCCCGGCATGCCCTCGACGATCACCGGGTCGCTCTGCTCCGCGAGGCGCTTCTCGGCGACGTCGATGAGGTGGCCCGACCGCCGCGCCTTCGTCTCCAGGTAGAACCGGTTGAAGTCGTTCGGGGGGATGACGTGCGGGATGCGCCCGGCGACGTTCACGCCGTGCTGGGTGAGCTGGCGGATCTTCTCCGGGTTGTTCGTGATGAGATCGACCGAGCGGATGGAGAGGCTGCGCAGCATGTGGGCCGCGACGGCGTAGTCCCGCTCGTCGTCGCGGAAGCCGAGCGCCTCGTTCGCCTCGACGGTGTCGAGCCCCTGCTCCTGCAACGCGTAGGCCCGGATCTTGTTCAAGAGCCCGATTCCGCGCCCTTCCTGCCTCAGGTAGAGCAGGACGCCGCGCGGCGCCGCGGCGATGGTGCGGAGTCCCTCGGTGAGCTGGTCCCGGCAGTCGCAACGGAGGGACCCCATGACGTCCCCGGTCAGGCACTCGGAGTGGACGCGCACCGGGACGTCGCTCGCACCCACGACGTCGCCGTGCACCATCGCCACGTGCTCCTTCGCATCCCGGTTGTTCCAGAAGCCCACCAATTCGAAGTTCCCGAAGCGCGTGGGGAGGCGGGCCACGGCCACCACCCGGACGCAGACCCGGGCTGCACCCAGCCCGTCGCACTCGTGGTCCCGGTCCCTCTCCACGAGTGCCCGCAAGGCGTCCCCGCCGACGTTCATGCCACCTCCTCGGCGAGGATCCGCCTCGCCAGCTCCCTACCCGATATCCAGGCCGCCTCGATGCCGCCACCCGGAGAGAAACGGTCGCCGCACAGACCCATGCGCCCGCCCCCCTCGAGCTGGAGGAGGAGCGGTGCCGCGAGTTCGCTCGCCCAGTCGGTGCGCGCATAGCGCCACCGGTGCGGATGCCGGTGCGCGGGGCGCAGCGCCCATTCCCCGAGCAGGCGCCCAGCCTCCTCGAGCATCCGCTCGGGCCAGGCAGGATCGTCGGCGTGCTGCCGCGACCAGCGCGGGCGCGCCTGGTACACGAGCGCCAGAAACGGAGGGGCCCCGCGCTTGCTCGAGTCGTGGGAGACGATCTGGAGAACGTCCGACGTCTCCGGGTACCACACGTGCCACGGGGGAGCTTCCCGGTCCGGCTGGTAGAGCGCCGCGAGCGCGAGCGAGGGATCGCTGCGCGACGTGTCGAGCAGTGCGTGCGCGGTCCGCACCGCAGGCGGCGCGTCGGCCACGCCCTCGAGCAGGCGCTGCGCCTGCTCGGGGGCGAGCGCGAGGACGAGCGTGCCCGCCTCTCGCACCTCCCCTCCCTCGAGGACGGCGCGCGTCCCGCCGCGGAACTCGAGCCGCTCCACCCGGGCACCGAGGTGGACGTCGAGCCCGGTGGCGAGGTGCCGCGGGAACGCGGATAACCCCTCTGCGAAGGCGAGCCTCTGCTCGCCCGCCCGGAAGGCCTCGGGCTGGCAGGGGCGACCGGCCCCGTGCACGGCGAGTGGCCAGCCCGGGACGCGGGCCGCCGGCACCGCGAGGAGCGCCTCGAGGAACGCGGGGGCGCTGCCGTGCAGGAAGGCCGGCCCCAGGTCGACGGCCTGTTCCGCCACACGCCGCGTCGCGCAGCGCCCGCCGACCCCGCGTGCCCGGTCCAGGACCGCGACGCGGCGCCCGGCCGAAACGAGCTCCCGTGCGCAGGAGAGCCCCGCCACGCCCGCCCCGATCACCAGCACGCGGTCCCGCTCCGCCATGGCCTCAATCTAATGCGGAACGAGCGAGTGCGTGCGAGTGAAGAGCGTCACGTCCCCCTCCTGGGCGGTGACGGCGGCCCCGTCCCTCGCCACCGCGACGCGGGCGCCCGCGGGCGGGAGCCCGGGCGACTCGTCGGCGATCTCCAAGGCGACGGGCGCCCGAGCCACGAGGACCATCTCCACCTCGACCCCCTCGGGTGGGGCGCCGAGCCGGCGGAAGACCGACCAGCGGCCGAACCACCTCGACGTGCGCACCGCGGCCTGGGGCACGGCCTCCCCGTCGAAGGCGAACGACTCCACCTGCACGTCCGGGGGGATCGCCACTTGGACCGTCGGTGCGCCGCGCCGGGAGGCGAGCCGCCCCCGAACGTGGATGCGCCCGGCCGCCTCCGAGATCTCCTCGACCGCGAGTTCCGGGCCGGGCAGGCCGAGCGGGGGCGCGGGCGCCTCGAAGGCGGGGCGAAGCCCCGCCCAGCCGAAGCGCACCCGCGCCGCCGCCGAGAAGTCCGCCGCGGCGCGCACCGCGGGCGGAAGCTGCCCCAGGTCGGAGCTCGCGAGCAGGCGCGCGCGTCCCGAGACGGAGTCCTCGTGGAAGTACACGACGACCCGCTCCGGGCAGGCGGGCCCGGCCTGCGGCTCGGCTCGCGCCACGAGCGCGAGGGCGAGCGCCGTGAGCGCGGGAACCGCGACCCCCGCTCGCCGGGCCGCGACGGGGAGGTCTGCGAGCATCGGCGCGAGCGGGAGGATCGCCACCGCAGCGGCGGCGGCCGCAATGGGACCCGCCCCGTGCCCCATCGCAGGGTAGAGCAGCCACGCCGCCGGCAGGAGCACCGAGCAGGCACAGAGCGCCACCGCGGCATCCAGGGCGCGAGCGAGGCTGGGCCGTCGCGACGCAGCCACCGCGACGGGTGCGAGGAGCGCCGGGGCCAGGACCACGTAGGAGGCGCCGGGAAGGGCCGCGCCGAGCGCGGCCGCGGCCGCGGCGAGGCCAAGCGCGACGCCGGCGCGGAACCCGGCCGCCCCCGTCCTCCCGGCGAGGAGCGCGGCCGGGAGCGCTGCCGCGGCGACGGCACAGGCGAGGAAGGCGCCCTGGAGCGGAAGCGGGTGCGCCACCCAGGGTCGCTGCACGGCGGAGAGGCCGAGCGCGCGTGCCGCGACGTACCCCGATGCGAGCGCGGCGGCCAGACACGCGGGCAGCGCGGCGGCGCCGAGCGCGACGCCGCGCGCGGTCGCCGCACCCCGGCGCACGGCGCGGCGGCTGGCGAGGAGGCACGCGGCGAGGGCAGCGAGGGCGAGCCCGAGCGCCGCGCCGGCCGGTAGCCGGACGACGCCGAGCCCGAGGACGTCGAAGAAGATCGCCTCGCCGGGGGGGACGCGCTCGAGGTCGGCGGCCGCGAAGGAGCGCACGAGCCGGAGCGCACCCTCCCCTTGGTGCTGGAGGCTCCGCGGGTCCAGGT
Source organism: Anaeromyxobacteraceae bacterium (assembly GCA_035543235.1). Taxonomy (GTDB): domain Bacteria; phylum Myxococcota; class Myxococcia; order Myxococcales; family Anaeromyxobacteraceae; genus DATJZG01. The sequence continues at coordinate 16,253 of DATKJV010000039.1, forward strand.
GGGCGAGGTCGTCTTCCGGGGTGTGGTACCGGCAGGCGCCGCCGATGAAGGCGAGGTTCACGCCGGGGACGGAGAGCGGCCGCAGCGCGGTCAGGTCCGTGTCGTTGGGGAGCAGGGCGTAGAAGGTCGAGAAGAGCGAGCTCGTTAGGAGGCCCGGCCCTCCGGCGAGCCGCGAGGCGACGAAGCCGCTCGGTCCGGCGGTCTCGAACAGCAGACTGGGACCGCTCGTCCCGCGCGCTTCCACGTTCACGACGGCGCCCACCTCGCTCGCGAGAGGGCTCTTCACGAACGCCTCGGCGCCGGCGAGCCCGACCTCCTCCCCGTCGTCGACCAGCAGCAGGACGTCGCGCGCCGGGCGCTCGGCGGCGAGCGCGCGCGCCGACTCGAGCAGGATCGCGACGCCCGAGCCGTCGTCGGCGGCGCCCGGGCCGGCCGGGACCGAATCGTAGTGGGCGACGAGAAGCACCGGGCGGCCCGGCCCCTTCCCGCGCACGCGCGCGACGACGTTCGAGACCGGCGCGCAGAACCGGTACCGGCCGCAGGCGACGGACTCGTGGACCTCCGGGGCGACGCCGAGCGCCGAGAGCTCCCGCAGGACGAACTCCCGAACGCGCCGGTTCGCCGTCGAGGTCACCGGGTGGGGGCCGCCGCCCGCCGCCGCGAGCAGACCCGCGAGCTCGGTGCGCGCGCGGCCCGCCGAGAACTCGCCCGCCGGCGCGTCGGCCGGGCGCGCCGCGGGCGGCCGCAGCCCGAGCGCCGTGGCGGCGAGCCCGGCGGCGAGCACGGCCGCCGCGAGGCCGAGGCGGAGGGGCCAACTCGGGCGGTCCGTCACGCCCCACCTCCGCCGGGGCCCGCCCGGTCCTCACCCCTTCCCGGAGGGCCCGGCGAGCCCGGGAGGAGGGCGTGGACGAGGCTCGACTCGCGCTCGTAGAAGCCCTGGGTGTGGAACGACTTGGGGAGCCGCAGGAGCTCGAAGTCCAGGTGGTGCACAAACTCGTGCAGGAGCGTGCGGAGGAAGGTGCGAAAGGCGACGACCTGCCGCCGGGCCGCCGTGCGCATCCACACCCGCACGACGGGCCGCCGTCCAGGCTCCGCCACGTAGAACCCATGGAGCTCCGCTCCTTCCATGCGAGGCCGGATGGCGAGGACCTTCACCTGCGGGGGCGGGACCTCGAGGACGCGGGAGAGCTCCCGGACGAGCGCATCCGCGGCCCGTTCCGCCTCGGCGCAGTCCCCGGTCGCGAGCGCGCGCTCGAGCCGCGGCACCCCGTCGCGGACCGCCTCCGCCGACGGCAGCCGGACCTCGTGGATCCCGTCGCTCCGCCGGTAGACCTCCTGATCGGCCCGCCCGAGGCGTCGGAAGTACGCGAAGGGCACGGTCGGGGCCTCGGTTCGGGCGAGCGCCGGCGTCACCGGCCCCGGCGCCTCGGGCGACGGATGCCGCCTCTCTCGCTTCCGGCCCGGAGCGCGCGCAGCGCGCGCAGGTACTGCGCCCGGTCGTTCAGGTTCCACAGGACGTCCGGGCTGTAGGCCTCCATGCGCTCCGCCGCACCGGCCGCCTCGAGCCGGCGAAGGACGTCGTCGAGGCGAGCCTCCCGCGCGTCGAGGCCGACCGCCTCCTCCGCGACCTCGCGGGCGAGAATCACCGGATGGCCGCCGCGCCGGTGGTGGGCCGGGGTCACGGCCAGGAGTCCCCCCTCGAGGAAGCGCTGCGCGAGCGCCACGACGAGCGCGGGGTGCGGAGGGAGCGCGTCGACGGGCTGGACCACGACGGCGGGCCAGTCGTCTGCGGCGAGCAGCGCGCGCAGCCCCGCCTGGAGCGACGAGAAGAGCGTGCCGGCGCGCGACCGGTTCCTGACGAAGTTCTCCCTGGCGAGGCCGGAGCCGGCGACGACCCGGTGCGCGTCCGCCCCCACGACGATGCGCAGCGGATCGAGCCCCGCAGCCCGGAGCGACAGCCACTGCGCCGCGACGAGCGGGACGTCGGGGAACGGCAACAGCGCCTTCGACTCGCCCATTCTCCGCGAGTCGCCGCCCGCGAGGACGAGAGCCGCGATCATTCCCCCTCCTCCTCCGTGCCCTCGCCGCCTGCGGGGGGGCCGCGGCGGACCTCCTCGCGGACCTCCCGCCGCGGCGTCACGGGTTCTTCACCGGGGCGTCCGCCGTGGCCACTGCGCCCAGCGGAAGCGCCCGCACGCGCCGCCCGCTCGCGGCCGCCACCGCGTTCAGGACCGCCGGGGCGATCGGCGGCAGGCCGGGCTCGCCGATCCCGGTCGGCGCCTCGGCGCTCTCGACTCGGTGGACCTCGACCGCGGGCATCTCCTCGATGCGGAGCGGTTCGTAGTCGCCGAAGTTCCGCTCGACCGCCGCGCCGCCGCGGATGGTGATCCGGCCTCGCAGCGCCGCGCTCAGCCCGTAGACGATGGCCCCCTCGACCTGTGCGGCGACCGTGTCGGGGTTCACCACGCGCCCGCAGTCGACGGCCGCGACCACCCGGCGCACGCGGACCGCTCCCTTCTCGACCGAGACCTCTGCGACCTCGGCTGCGAAGCTCCCGAAGGATGCGTGACAGGCGATGCCTCGTCCGTGGCCCGGGGGAAGGGGCTTGCCCCACCCGGCCTTCGAGGCGGCGAGCTCCACGACGCCGCGCAGGCGCGGGGCCCCGGAGAGGAGCGCCAGGCGGTAGGCCGCCGGGTCCCGTCCAGCGAGCGCGGCCACCTCGTCGAGGAAGCATTCCTCGGCGCAGGCGTTCTGCGACGAGTAGACGGACCTCCACCAGCCGATGGTGACGCCGATCGGCGGTGCGTGGCAGTCGACGAGGACGGCGCCGGCGCGGTAGGGGACGTCCGCCGCCCCCTCCACGACGTCCGGCCGCCCCTCCGAGCGACCGAACACCTGGGCCATGATCGAGGGCGCCCGCACGGTGTGGCGCCAGGCGGCGAGACCCCCGTCGCGGTCGAGGCCCGCGGCGAGGACGTTGCGCGACCGGGGCCGGAAGAAATCGTGCACGAAATCGTCCTCTCGGGTGTAGAGGACCTGGACGGGAACGCCGGCCGCGCGCGCGACGTGCGCGGCCTCCACGGGGACGTCCGGCATGGCGCGCCGCCCGAAGCCGCCGCCGAGAAGCGTCGTGTGGACCCGGACCCTGTCCTCCGGTAGCCCGAGCGCCTTCGCCACCTCCGACTGCGCCCACGTCGGGGACTGGGTGGGCGCCCAGAGCTCGGCGCCCGAGGCGTCGACCCGGGCCGTGCAGTTCATGGGCTCCATCGTGGCGTGGGCGAGGAACGGGAAGTCGTAGGTGGCCTCGAGCCTCCTCGCCGCACCGGCGTACGCGCGGGCGAAGTCGCCGTCCGACCGGACCGCCTTGAGCGGCGCTCCGGGATCGGAAAGGATCGCCTCGATGGCGGCGTCGTCGAGCCTGGCGTTCTCGCCGGGGTCGTAGGTCGGCCGGAGCGCTTCCCGCCCGCGGATGGCGGCCCAGCTGGATTCCGCGACGACCGCCACGCCACTCGGGACCGCCGCCACCCGGTGGACGCCCGGGACCCTCCGGGCGGCGTCCGCGTCGTAGCCCGTGACGCGTCCGCCGCGCACCGGGCAGCGCGCCACGACCGCGAACAGCATCCCGGGCACGCGCACGTCGATCCCGAACCGGGCCTTCCCGCTCACCTTCTCGGCCGAGTCGACGCGCGGGACGGGGCGCCCGATGATCCGGAAGTCCGCGGGCGGCTTGAGCCTGGGCTCGGGCGGGACGGGGAGCCGCGCCGCGGCCACCGCCAGCTCCCCGTAGCCGATTCGCCGGCGCCCGGCGATCTCGAGCACGTCCCCCTCGCGCGCCACGCATGCCGCGGGCGCGACGCCGAAGCGGGCCGCAGCGGCGGCGACGAGCATCTCGCGGGCGGCCGCGCCGGCCTTCTGCAGGGGCTCCCACGAGCGCCGCACGCTCGTCGAGCCGCCCGTCGACATCCGCCCGTACTTGGGGTCGGTGACCGCCTGCTCCACCCGCACGCGCGCGAAGTCGGCGTCGAGCTGCTCGGCGACGATCATGGGCAGGGAGGTGAGGACGCCCTGCCCCATCTCCGAGCGGATGACCCAGATCGTGACCGCCCCCGCCTCGTCGACGGCGAGCCAGGCATTCGGGGCGAAGGTCGCGCCCGAGGCGGCGCGGGCGCGCCCCGGGAGATGGACGCCGAGGACCAGCGCGGCCGATGCGCCTCCGGAGATTCGCAGGAAGGCGCGCCTCGAGAGCTTCCGGACCTCGGTCACGGCCTCGCCTCCTTGCCGAGCTCCGCGGCCGCGCGCTTCACGGCCGCGCGGATCCGGCCGTAGGTCCCGCAGCGGCACAGGATGCCGGACATGGCGTCGTCGATCTGCCGCTCCGTCGGGCGCGGCGCGCGCGCGAGGAGCGCGACCGCCGCGAGGATCTGCCCGGACTGGCAATAGCCGCACTGCACGACCTCCTCCGCGACCCAGGCGCGCTGCACCGCGTGCAGGGCCGTCCCGGAGGCGAGCCCCTCGATGGTCAGGATGCGACGGCCGACGGCGTCCTTCACCGCGAGCCCGCACGACCGGCGTGGCTCCCCGTCCACGAGGACGGTGCACGAGCCGCACGCGCCGATGCCGCACCCGTACTTCGTGCCGGTGAGGCCCACGGTGTCGCGCAGCACCCAAAGCAGCGGGGTTGCCGGCTCGGCGGTGGCCGAGAGGCGCGCCCCGTTTACGTCGAGGAGGAAGGTGGGCATGGCGTCGCTCCGGCGCCATGCTATCCGCGGGCGCAAGGGCCGGGGTCCCCCCTGCCCGATCGGGACCCGGGGCGCCGGTCGCGATCGGGAGAAATGGGCTTGTCGAAGGGCACCCTGGCGGGCGAGACTACGCGCCCTTCAGGTCCCCGACCCGAGCACAGGAGACGACATGAAGTACACACCGACGATTCCGAAGACCCAGCTGGGCATCCTCGGCGCCTCGCTCGCCGCCATCTCCGGGACGCTCATCCTCGGGCTCGCGGTCCTGGCCATGCTCGGATACGTGGGGAGCCCTTACATCGGGATCTTCGCCTTCCTGGTGCTCCCGGGCTTCTTCGTCCTCGGGCTCCTGCTCATTCCCGTGGGCAGCTGGATGGCCCGCAGGCGCGAGCGCCTCGCCGCCGAGCACGGCGAGGTGGTGCCGCCGCTTCCGGTGGTCGACCTGAACGACCGCCAGACCCGCGGGCGGGTCGTCGCGTTCGCCGTCCTCACCGGCGTGAACATCCTGATCCTCGGCCTCGCGGGCTACAAGGGGATGCAGGTCATGGACTCGCAGGCCTTCTGCGGCTCCTGCCACAAGGTGATGGACCCCGAGTTCACGGCCTACCAGCGCTCCCCGCACGCGCGCGTGGCCTGCGTCGAGTGCCACATCGGCGAGGGCGCGTCGTGGTTCGTGAAGTCCAAGCTCTCGGGCGCCTGGCAGCTCATCTCGGTGACCTTCAACCTGTACCAGCGCCCCATCCCGACGCCCATCCACAACCTCCGCCCCGCCCGCGAGACTTGCGAGCAGTGCCACTGGCCCTACAAGTTCTCCGGGGACCGCCTGCACGTGACGACCTCGTACGGCGACGACGAGAAGAACACGCCGAAGAAGACCGTCGTGCTCCTCCACGTCGGCGGCGGCGAGAACGCGGCCGGGCCGGTCCACGGCATCCACGCCCACGTGGCCCCCGGCGTGACGCTCCGCTACCTCGCAGACCCCTCCCGGACCAGCATCTCCACGGTCGAGGCCACCTGGCCCGACGGCCGCAAGGAGCTGTTCACGACGAAGGACACGCCGAAGACCCTGCCCGGTCCCGAGGCGTGGCGCCGGATGGACTGCATCGACTGCCACAACCGCCCCACGCACCTGTTCCGGGTGCCAGCGCGCGAGGTCGACCAGGAGATGGTCGCCGGGCACATCGACCCCTCGCTGCCCTTCGTCAAGCGGGAGGCGCTGAAGGCGATCCAGGTCGACTACCCGAGCCACGAGGCCGCGCGGGCGGGGATCGAGAAGTCGCTCGTGGACTTCTACAAGAAGCTCGACCCGGCCGGGTACCCGGCCCGCGAGGCGAAGGTGAAGGCCGCGGCCACGGTCGCCGGCGACATCTACTGCTGGAACGTCTGGCCCCAGATGAAGATCACCTGGGGCACCTACCCGACCTTCCTCGGGCACACCCAGGCACCGGGCTGCTTCCGATGCCACGACGGCGACCACAAGACGGCGGCCGGCAAGGAGATCTCGCAGGACTGCGGGCTGTGCCACAGCCTCCTCGCCGTCGACGACGAGAACCCGAAGATCCTGGCCGAGCTGCAGCCCTAGGGCTTTCCCCGGTCAGAGCGCCTTGAGGACCGCGCGGCGCAGCGCGCCGAGGCCGGCCCTCACGTCCGCGCCGAGGTGCACGCGCAGCACGCGGCGTCCGCGCTCCCCGAGGACCTCAGCGTCGCCCCGCGCCTGCGAGCGGGCGAGCATCCCGAAGTCGTAGCGCCGGCCGGGGATCGCCACGCGCTCGGCGTCGTCGGCCGTGAGGACGAGGAACACGCCCGTGTTCGGCCCCCCCTTGTGGAGCTGGCCGGTGGAGTGAAGGTAGCGCGGCCCGTACCCGAGCGAGGTCGCCACCCTGGCCGACTCGCGAACGGCTTCCCGGATCTCGCGCAGCACCGCGTCGACCGAGGCGCTCGACTCGAGGAACGCATTCAGGGCGAAGTAGTCCCCTCGCGTCAGCCGCGCGAGATGCGCGCGCAGCCAGCCGGCCGCCGTCTGGTCGCGCGCGGCGGCGAACAGCGCCTGTGCGTTCGGGGGATCTGCGAAGAAGCCGAGCCCGTCCGTCTGGAGGGACGGCGACTCGGGCGGCAGCGCGCCCGTCCCCTCTCCCGCCGCGGCGACCTTCCGGGCCGCGGCCTTCGCGGCCTCCACGTCCGGCTGGTCGAAGGGGTTCACGCCGAGAACCGCGGCGGCCACGGCCGTCGCCACCTCCCACCGGAAGAACTCCTGCCCGAGGTCGTTCGGGTCGGCGAGTTCGATCCGGACGACCGGGAAACCCGCCCGCTCGAGCGCCGCCACGGCCCGGTCCTGCTCCGGCGCGGGAGCGGGTCCGAGGCGCAGGTAGGCGAAGAGCCGGTCCTCGCCGTAGGAGCGCGGAGTGCCCAGGACCTCGCCCACCACCGGCACGATGCCCAGCCCGCGCTTGCCCAGGGACTCCGCGACGAGCTGTTCCAGCCAATCGCCAAAGCTCGCGACGCCGGGCGAGCAGACGACGGTCAGCTTGTCGCGACCGGACCGCGCCGCGGCGGCGAGGGTCACGCCGAGCGCGAGGCCGGGGTTCTCGACCGCCGGGCGGTCCGCCCCGCAAGCGTCCGCCATGATCGCCGCTCGGTCGAGCAGGCGAGGCACGTCGATGCCCATCGCCGCCGCGGGCACCATCCCGAAGTGGGAGAGCGCCGAGTAGCGCCCGCCGATGCTGGGAAGGCCGTGGAACACCTTGCGGAAGCCCTCTCGCAGCGCGAGCTTCTCGAGCTCCGTCCCCGGATCGGTGATGGCGACGAACCTCCCTCCGGCTCCCGACCCCATGAGGCTCTTCAGCCGCTCGAGGAAGTAGGCGAGGAACGCCGAAGGCTCGATGGTGGTCCCGGACTTCGAGGCGACGACGAAGAGCGTCTGCCGGAGGTCGGCCTGCTTCTCCACGGCGCGCACCTGCGCGGGGACGGTCGAGTCGAGGACGAGTAGTTGCGGATACCCTGGCACGCGTCCGAAGGTGCGGGCGAGGACGTCCGCGCAGAGGGTCGATCCGCCCATGCCGAGGACCGCGACGTGCGTGAAGCCCGCGAGGCGAACGTCTGCGCCCACTCGCCCGAACTCCTCGCGGCGAGCGCGCTGCTGGTCGACGACCCGGAGCCATCCCACCCAGCGGTCCTCGTCGCGCCCCGTCCACAGCGTCGCGTCGCCCTTCCACAGGCGGGAAAGCTTCTCGCCCGCGGCCCACTCGTCGACCGTCCCCCGCACTTCGGCGGCGAGCGGTGCCGGCAGGGCCAGGGTCTGCGCTCCGAGCGGCGGGGGAACCGGGCGGGGCTTCGGCGCGGCGGCCTCGGCGCGGCGCGGGGCAGCAGGCGCCCGCTTCGCCGCCTTCTCCTTGCGCGCGCGGCGGACGGGCGCCTTCCGCTGGGACGCGCGCGCCGGCCGCGCGGCGCGGCGCGGCTTTCGGGTCTTGGCCGCCTTCTGCTTCTTCGCCATCGCCCCTCTCCCTCTCGCCCGGCCCCGCCGGGTGCCGGCCGCAGGGCCGCGTTCAGGTTCTCAGTACCCGAAGGCCGGGCCAGAGGAAAGCATTCACCCCCGTCCGTCCCGCCGCGGCGAGCCCGCCCTCCTCCACCGCCCGAGCCGCCCGCGGCCGGGCCGGAGACGTGACCCAAAAGGGTGCTGCCGGGCGGCGCGCCTCCCCGACGCGACGCCCTGCCCGCTATATCGGCGGGCGAGTCCCGTTGCCGTAGCCCGTGAGCTCCGCGTAGCCCTCCCCGGCGGGCTCCCCGGCGGGCCCGAAGACGTCGACCGCGCCCTCCCAGTAGACGGGCCCCCGACCGCCCCGGTTCTCCTGGTCTTCCGCCGCGGCCTCCACGTAGAGGGAGAGGGCGGCCGACCCCACCTCGACGTCCCAGGCGACCGGGTATTCGGCCCCGCCGGGACTCCTCCAGCGCTTCACGACGGCGACCCGGAAGTCGCCCGGCCCAAGCCAGGCCGGGCGCCCGTCCCGGCCCACGACCGTTCCGCTCCGGAAGCGCGGCCGCCCGTCCGCGCCGCGCAGGAGGTAGAGCATGAGATCGCGCCCGTCGCGCAGCCGGATCGCGAACCAGTCCCATCCGACCTCGTCCGGCGCGAGCTGGCTCGAGCCGAACTCCCGGTCCATCCAGCTCTCCCCGCGGACGCGCCACGTCCGGCCGTCGAGCCGCAGGGTGCCGCGGCTCGCGAGGCGGGTGACGCTGTAGTAGAGGCTCGCGAACCCGTCCCGGTCGGACTTCCGCGAGAGCCCCCCCGGGCCCTCCAAGACGGGCGGCCTCTCGGGCGCGAGGGCGAGGTCGATGGCGAGCCCCTTCGCCCGGTCCTCGGCGGACACGTGGAAGCCATCGCCGTCCACCCGGGCCTCCCACGTCCCTCCGGTCCCGGGAGGGCCGAGCGACCAGGCAAGGCGCGGATCGGGCGGTTCGCCAAACCCTGCGAGGATCGGAGCCGCGCGGTAGAGGACCTCCGAGAAGCGGTGCGCGCCGGTCGCGAGGTCGGTCACGGCGGCGTGCCCCATGAGCACATCGCGCGCCGCCCAGGCCGAGCCCGCGGCCGGGCGGCCCGCGGAGAGGCCCACCCGGAAGAAGGTGACCTGGTAGCCGAAGCGCCGGCCAGGCTCTCCCTCGGCCTCCGCGGTCCCGGTGAAGTACCACCACTCGTTCCGGTAGCCGGGGTGCGAGAAGTGATCCCGGGGGAACGACCAGACGTGCCCGGGAAGGGCGGGCGCGAACCCGGCGTCCCCGGGGGCGAGCTCGCCCGCGGCGAGCAAAAGGGCGATCGCCTTCGGCCTAGAGAGCATCGCGCGAGAGTTCCGTCGCCGGCGCGTCGCTGCTCGCCGCGGCGGGATAGAGGCTCGCCGCGGCGGCCGCGGCGAAGATCAAGGCTGCCTGGAGCGAGAGCGCCCCGACCGGCCAGTGCAGCTCGAGCGTCCACCCGAAGAAGTCGCGGTTCACGACGCGGACCAGGACGGCGGCGAGCCCCGCGCCCCCCAGGAACCCGAGGATGGTGCCGAGCGCCGCGATCCCGAGCCCCTTGCCGGCGAACACGCGGAACGCCTGCCACCGGGTGGCGCCGAGCGCGCGGTACAGGGCCACCTCCGCGCGGCGCTCGCGCGCCGCGACGAGCAGGGTGAGGGACACGCCGGCCACCGCGACGAGGAGGCCCATCGCGCGAAGCAGCCGGGTCACGGCGAAGGTCTCCTCGAAGATGGAGAGGACCTCGGCGCGGAGCGACCGGTTCGAGCGCACCAGGAGGGCGTCTTCGGGGAGGTCGGCCCGCACGGCGTCGACGACCGTGTCCGGGCGGACGCCGGGAGCGAGGTAGAGGGCGGCGTTCGACGGTGCCCCGTCCCCGAAGATCCTCGCGAAGGTGGGGGCGTCGACGAGGACCGTCCCCGCCTCCGAGCCGTAGTCGTAGTACACGCCCGCCACGTCGAGCGCCCGCGCGCCCGCCGGCCCATCGATCCGCACCGCGCTGCCCGGCCAGGCACCCGCCTTCCGGGCGAGCGGCTCGCTCACGAGGGCGGCTCCCTCCGCCACGCGCTCGAGCGCTGCCCGGGCGTCCCCGGACAGGAGCCGGACCCGGCCGCTCGCGTCCGCGCCCGCCCCGACGCCGATGACGCTCACGCGGCGCCCGTCCACCCGTGCAAAGGCCTGGCGGAGCGTGTCCACGTGCCGCACGCCCGGTTCGCTTTCGAGCCTCGCGAGCACACGGGGCGAGAGCGTGGCCTCCCCTCGGGCACGGCTCCACGAGGGCGTCGTCACGTACACGTCGGCCCGGAGCGTGGCGTCGAGCCACCTCACCACGGTGACGCGGAAGCTCTCCACCATGACCGTCACCCCCACGAGCATCGCCACGGCCACCGCGAGCGCCCCCACCGCGACGGCCGACGAGGGCAGGTGCAGCGCCAGCGTGCGGGCGCCGAAGGCGACCGAGAGCCGGCGTGGCCGCCCCAGGGCGGAGAGGAGCCGCACGGCGGCGGGGGCCGCGAGCGGCAGCGCGAGGAGGATCCCGGCCGCGAGCACGAACCCCGCCGAGCGGTGGCGGGGCGCGAGCGCGAGGTAGGCGCCGAGCGCGACCGGCACGGCGAGAACCGCCGCGGCGAACAGCGGGCGAACGGCGCGCGAGGCCCGCTCCTCGAGGGTGAGCGAGGCGAGCAAGGCTCGCGGGTCCCGGCGTGCGACGTCGAGGGCCGGGAGGGCGGCCCCGACGAGAGCCCCGCAAAGCCCGAGCGCCGTGGCCAGGAGGAGGTCGGCGGGTCCCAGGGAGACGGACTCGATGCCCTCGAGCAGGTACACGTTCACCACCGTGCGGCTCACGCTGGCGAGCTCCGCCCTCGCCGCGATCCAGCCGAGCGGGATCCCGAGCGCCGTGCCCGCGGCGCCGAGCCCCGCGGCCTCGAGGAGGAGGAGCCCGAGGACCTGTCCCCGGGTGGCCCCGACGGAGCGCAAGAGGCCGACCTCCTCGCGGCGGCGCACGAGCGCCGCCTGGGTGCTGCCGTAGACCAGGAAGCCGCCCACGAGGAGGCTCACGAGGGACAGCGCGGTCAGGTTGAGCCGGAAGGCCGCCAGGAGGCCCGAGGCCTCGGCGACGCGCTGCTCGGGCGTGACGGCGCGCACGCCGGCGCCGAGGCGGCGCTCCAGGTCCGGCGCGACGTCGGCGACAGCGGCCCCCGGCGCGAGCACCAGGTCCACCTGGTGGAGACGGCCCTCCAGGCCGAAGACCGTCTGCGCCTGGGCGATGTCCATCACGGCGAGGCGCGTCGAGGCGAGCGGGTTCGCGCGGCGGAAGTCGACGAGCGCGCCCACCGTGAGCTCGACGCGGCGGCTGCCGGCGGACGCGTGGATCCTCGCCCCGACCCCGAGGCCCCGCTCCCGGGCGAACTCGGGGCTCACGGCGATCCAGCCGGGAGCGGCGAGGGCGTCCGCCAGGGATCGGCGCTCCCCCTGCCAGGGCAGGCGGGCGGGTGCGACGAGGTCGACCCCGAGGACCTCGAGGAAGGAGGGAGCGCCGGGCCCGTCGAGCGCCACCTCGGTCCGGGTGATGGGGATCGCCGCCTCGACGCCGGGCTCGGCGAGGACCCCGGCGTACAGGCCCTCGGGAAAGGAGGTCGAAGTCCCCACGACGGAGAGGGCCGCTTGCCCGCTCACCGCCCGGACGCTCCCCTCGAAGGCGCCGAGCGCGCCGCGGTTCAGGAGCCGGATGGAAAGCGCCGACCCGACGCCGAGGGCCACGCCCAGGACGGAGAGGGCGAGCAGCGCCTTGCCGGAGCGGACCCGGGTGAGCGCGGCCCGCGCGACGTACCTCCTCACCGGCGCGTCTCCTCGCTCGCCATCAGCCCGCCTCCAGCACGCCGCTGTGGAGGGTCCAGCGCTCGTCCGCGAGCGCGGCGATCTCGCGGCTGTGAGTCACGTAGACGAGCGCCGATCCCTCGCCCCGCGCGAGGTCGAGCAGCAGCTCCATCGCCCGCGCCCCGTTCTCCTCGTCGAGGTTCCCGGTGGGCTCGTCGGCGAGGAGGAGGGCCGGTTTCCGCAGGAGCGCCCGGCACAAGGCGACCCGCTGCATCTCGCCGCCGGAGAGCCGCTGGACCGCGTGGCGCTCCCGCCCCGCGAGCCCGACGCGTTCGAGGAGCGACCGCGCCCGGGGCTCCTCCCGGCGGGGGTCGAGCCCGGCGACGAGCGCCGGCAAGAGCACGTTGTCGAGGACGCCGAGGTGCGGCAGGAGGTGGAAGAACTGGAAGACGAGCCCGACCCCATCCCGCCGCGCGAGCGTTCGCTCCCGATCGCCCATTCGCGAGAGATCTCGCCCCCGGAGCCGGACCCGCCCCGAGGTGGGCGCGTCGACGCCGGCCGCGAGGTGGAGCAGCGTCGATTTGCCCGATCCGCTCCGGCCGACGACCGCGACGGACCGTCCGGCCGGGACGACCGCCGTCGCCTCGCGCAACGCCGCGACCGTCCCGCCGCCGGGCAGGCGGTAGACCTTCGACACCCGGTCGAAGGCGAGGACCGGCTCGGCGGCACCCGTGGCTGGCATCCTCTCCATGCGGCCTCGTTAGGTAACGCGAGGCCCCGGTTGGCGCAGGCGCGCTCGCCGTCGGCTCGGCAAGCCCGTAGGATTGCGCCGGTGCACCCCGAGGCTCTCGAGATCGTCGAACGGCTCTCGCTCGCTCCTCACCCCGAGGGTGGATTCTATCGAGAGACCTGGCGGTCCACGCTCGCGGTCGCCACCCCGCGGGGGGAGCGCGCCGCGCTCACCCTCGTCCACTACCTCCTCCCGGCCGGGTCCTTCTCCGCGTTCCACCGCATCCCGGGCGACGAAGTCTGGCAGCACGCGGCCGGGGACGACCTCGAACTCCTCACCATCGCGCCCTCGGGGCACCGGCGCCGCGGGCGCCTGGGCCCGGCCGCGCGCGGGGACGCCGAGCCCCACCGGGTCGTGCCGGCGGGCGCCTGGCAGGCGGCCCGGGTCCTCGGCGACCGCTACGCCCTCGTCTCCTGCGCCGTGGCGCCGGGCTTCGACTTCCGCGACCTGGAGTTCCTCGGCGCGGATGCGCTCGCAGGGCTCTGGCCGGAGGCGCTCGATCTCGCGGCCGGCCGCCCCGGAGGCCGGCCCTGACCGCGCGAAGGGGCGCCTCCTCCACCCTCCCCTCCAAGGCGCTTTGCGAAGCCCGCTTTCTGCTGTTTGATGTGCGGCGCGGGGGCCGCCCCGCATCGCCCGCCATGAGCACCGCAAGAGCCCAGGCCGTGAGTCTCGCCCACGTCGCCAGTCACTGGCAGCGCGCGGCGTCCGTCGATCGCTCGCTGCTCGAGGAAACGCGTGCCGCCCTGGCGGCCGTGCACCCCTCGCAATTCGCGGAGGTCGCTCCACTCGTGGAGGAGCTCCTGTCGCGAGTCGAGTCCGACTCGGCCCGCGAGGCCGCACGGCGGGCGCTGTTCGCGCTCCTCGACACGGCGCGCCGGCGCGTCTTCACCGAGGCGATGCGGCCCGGCGACGTCGAGCCGTGGACCGAGCTCCTCGTCCCGGTCATCGATCGCGCCGACTACACCTTCGGCGAGATGCTCCGCTCGCGCGAGGAGACCGACCCGAGGGTGGTCGCGATGCGGTTGCTCGGGGCCGAGGGCTCGGAGATCACCGTCGCCGACCTGGCGCGCCGCACCCGGGCCATCGCCCGGGGGATCCTCTCCCTCACGCCGGGCGAGGCCGAGCCCCGGGTGGCCATCCTGTCGGAGAACTGCCTCGAGGCCGCGCTCGCCGACCTCGCCTGCCTGGCAAACGGGATCCTCGACTTCCCGCTCCCGGCGAACGCCACCCCCGACCAGGTCTCCTACATGCTGCGGGACTCGGGGGCGCGGGTGCTGCTCACCTCCGACGACGAGCAGCTCGAGAAGGTGCTCCCCGCGCTGGCGGGGCTGCCGGACCTGAAGGACGTCGTGGTCTTCTCGAGCGCCTGCGCCGAGCGGCACGGGCTGCTCTCGCTCGAGCAGATGATCGGCCAGGCCTTCGACGACGCGGAGCGGGCGGCGCGCGCCAGCCGCGTCCGGAGCGGAGACCTCGCCTCGGTCATGTACACGTCCGGGACGACGGGACGCCCCAAGGGCATCTGCTTCACCCACCTGAACATCGTCTCGAAGCGCCTGTGCCGGGGCTTCGCGCTCCCCCGCGTCAACGAGGGGGACGTGTTTCTCTGCTACCTGCCGCTGTACCACACCTTCGGGCGGTTCCTGGAGATGTGCGGGTCCCTCTGGTGGGGCGCCACCTACACCTTCGCTCGCTCGACGGCGCACGCCTCGCTCGTGGAGGATTTCCGCCAGGTCCGGCCGACCATCTTCATCAGCGTCCCGAAGAAGTGGATGGAGCTCAACGACTCGGCCGTCCGCGAGGCTCCGCCCGGCGACCTCGAGGGCGCAGCGGGCCAGCTCCGCGCCCTCACCGGGGGCCGCCTCCGCTACGGGCTGTCCGCTGCCGGCTACCTCGATCCCGTCGTCTTCCGGGGGTTCCACCGCGCCGGCGTGGAGCTCTGCTCCGGCTACGGCATGACCGAGGCCACCGGCGGCATCACCATGACGCCGCCGTCCGGCTACGTGGACGGGTCGATCGGTCGGCCGCTCCCCGGCATCGAGTGCCGGCGCGCGGAAGACGGCGAGCTCCTCATCCGCGGGCCGTACGTGAGCCCCGGGTACTACCACACCGCCCCCGGCGAGGCGGGAATCGACGAGGACGGCTGGTTCCACACCGGCGACCTCGTCTCCGTCGACGGGGAGGGTCACTTCCGCATCACCGGCCGCAAGAAGGAGATCTACAAGAACGTCGCCGGGCAGACGATCGCGCCGCAGCGGGTGGAGAACCTCTTCCGCGACTTCGACGACGTGGCCCAGGCGTTCCTCGTCGGGGACCATCGCGAGTACAACACGCTGCTCGTCTGGCCGAACTTCGACGCGAACCCGTCGCTGCGGGAGAAGTCGGCGGAAGAGCTCCGCCAGCACCTCTCCTCCCTCGTCGCCTCCGCCAACCGCTTCCTCGCCCCCTTCGAGCGCGTCGTCACCTTCCGGGTCCTCGACCGGCCCCTCGACGAGGCGCACGGCGAGCTCACCCACAAGGCGACCTTCAAGCGGGACGTGGTCGAGAAGAACTGGCGCAGCCTCATCGCCACCATGTACGAGCAGAAGAGCCTGTCCCTCGCGGTGGAAGGGCTCGGTCTCAAGGTGCCGAACTGGGTGCTCCGGGAGCTCGGCGTCCTCCAGCAGGACGTCTCGCTCCGCGGAGGGACGCTGCGCGCCGGCGACCGGACGCTCGCGGTGGCGGCCGACGCCCGAGCGCCCGGCTCGCTCACCCTCGGCGACCTCGCGTACCGGCCCGAGGGGTCGGCGGTGGACCTGGGCTCCGTCCTCGCGCACCCCACCCTGTGGCTCGGGAACGAGGGGCTCCGCCGCTTCCTGGGCGAGGAGGCCTTCCGGGCGCTCGCGGTCCGGCGGCCCAAGGGGGCGGGCGAGATCCGGCTCGATTCGCGCGTATGGGACGCACCCGAGCCCGAGCGGGTCCCCGCGCTCGTGGAGCTGGTGGGGCGGGACGACCCGAGCGTCGAGACGGTCCACGCCGCCGGCGAGCTGCTGCGCGCCGAGCGGCCCGAGGCCCGCCGCGCCCTGTCGCACCTCGAGAGGGTCCTCGTGTCGGGCCGGCGGGAGCTCGCCCCGCTGTGCCGCGGCCTGCTCCGGCGGGCCGCCGACTCCCCGGAGGAAGAGGTGCGGCGCCGCGCCTTCCGCCTGCTGTTGCCCCACGAGGACCCGAAGCTCACGGTGGACACGCTGCGGCTCTTCCTGGACCGCCTCGGGCCGCAGGCACTCCGGGACGAGGACCTCGTCTCCTTCGGGGAGCGGGGGCTCTCGGAGGCGCAGGTCGAGGCGCTGCTCGACACGCTGCAGGCCGCCAAGGCGCTCGATCCCGACCAGGACGCCTCGGAGCGCCGGCTGCTCGCGGGCGCGATGCGCCTCACCTCCGCCTACGCCGTCGCCCACCCCGAGTGGTACGCGCGGGTCCGCGTGCCCCTCGCACGCCTCACCTTCCACCCCGACACCTCGCTCGCCGCCCGCGCCAGCGAGGAGTACGACCGGCTGCGACGCGGCTTCCAGCACTGGGTGGGCCCGAACCTGCGGCTCGCCATCGACCCGAGCACGGGCGAGGAGTACGGCTGGCGCGAGGCCGTCCGCTTCGACGAACCGTTCGCGCCCCGCACTCGCGAGCTCCTGCTCCGGGCGATCTCCGAGTCCACCGTGGTGCGCTCCTCGGTGTTCGTCCTCTCGAAGGGGGTGCTCGTGTCGCTCGCGGACATCCCACCGGGCGGCGCGAGCGTGAGCCTGCTCGGGTCGCGGCTCGGGAAGTCCGTTTACCGCCTCTCCATCACCACTCGGGCGCGGGAGACCTACGACGTCGCCATCAACCACGCCGAGACCATGCCGCCCGCCGAGCTCCGCGACGAGGTGCTGTGGCTCCTCGCGGCCGGCGCCCCGCCGCCGCTCGTCGAGGCCTTCGGCAGCTACCACGCCGACTGGGGCATCTACACCGAGGAGTTCATCCACGGCGAGAACGTGGAGCAGCAGCTCGCGCGCCTCGTCCAGCAGGCCGGGGAGCACCGGCTGAGGAACCAGTGGCCCTTCATCGTCTGGACGGCGCTCGCCGCGCACGTCGGCTTCTGGGACCGGACCGGCCGCCGGGTCGCCCTCCGCGACCCCTCGCCGGCCGCGTTCATCGTGCCGTCGCACGACTACCACACGGGCGCCCGGCTCGTGTCCATCTCCGACCGCTGGGGGTGCACCCAGCTCGAGGACGCCCTCGATCGGTTCGACGCCGCCTTCGCCTCGCCGGTGGAGCAGCGACACCCCGAGCTGCGAGGCGTGCTCGGCCGGGAGGTCATCTTCTCCGCCGTCGTCGAGGCGCTGGGCCTCGAACGCGCCCGCGCCGCCCTCGAGGCCCTTCCCGAGGAGCCGAGGGGACTCGAGGCGCGGGCCTTCCTCGACGAGGTCGCCGCCCGGGGGTTCACCCCCCGCCCGGTGTACTTCGCCGCGGCCCGCTTCCGGCGCTGGCTGGAGGTGAATCCCCAGGCCACCCAGGAGGCCCAGGGCACGATGCTCGGCGAGCTCTGGACCACCTACCAGCTCGGCGAGGTGGAGCGGGCCTGGCCGGACACGCGCATCCGCTTCTTCCGCCAGACGGTGTTCGCGGGCGCGCGCGAGCCCCTCGCGGCCGCGCTCGACCGCGTCATGGCCCGGGCACGCTCCCTGCCCTATCGCGGCCTCGACCTGAAGGACCAGCTCGCCACCATGCGCGAGGCGATCAAGCCCGACGCGGCCGAGGACTACTTCCTCGCGCGCATGACCTTCCGCCACCTCCGCCCCGGGGACGAGACGTCCCTCATCTCGCTCGACGCCGGCGACCACATGACGGCGGAGGTGGTGGTCGGGATGGCCGACAACGCCGGGGACCGCTACTACGTGCGCGCCCCGCGCAGCCCCCGCGAGGTCGCCCGCCTGCTACAGCTCTTCCAGGAGTCGAGCCTGGAGGTGACCTTCGGCACCGAGCACCGGTTCCTCGTCGCCACCGACTCCAACGACTCGGTCGTCGGCGGGGTCTTCTACCGCCACGTGAACCCGGAACGCACTCACATGGAGAAGATCGTGGTGGCGCGCAAGCTCCGCAGTCGCGGCATCGCGGACGGCATCATGCGCGAGTTCG
The DNA here is from genome assembly GCA_035543235.1 of Anaeromyxobacteraceae bacterium. Taxonomy (GTDB): domain Bacteria; phylum Myxococcota; class Myxococcia; order Myxococcales; family Anaeromyxobacteraceae; genus DATJZG01. The sequence goes on from DATKJV010000039.1 coordinate 34,247, forward strand.
GCCGCCGCCTGCGGTCCCGCGGGGTGAAGGCGCTCGAGACCGGCTGGTTCCAGCCCGAGGTCCTGTCCCGTTTCGGCTTCCGCATCGACCCCTCCTCCGGCGGCATGGTCCTCGACCTGGTGGCCGCTTCCGCGGCCAACCTCTAGGACGCGTCATGTCGGCGCCACGGCCCTGGCGGATCATCGACTCCACGCTGCGCGAGGGCGAGCAATTCGCCCGCGCGAACTTCCGCACCGAGGACAAGGTGGCGGTGGCACGCGCCCTCGACGCCTTCGGCGTGGACTACATCGAGCTCACCTCGCCCGCCGCCTCTCCGCAGTCCCAGCGCGACGCGGAGCGGATCGTGAAGCTGGGGCTCAACGCCCGCGTCATCGCCCACGCCCGATGCGTCGTCGACGACGTCCAGGCGGCGATCGACACCGGCGTGCAGGGGATCGGCCTGCTGTTCGCGACGAGCCGCATCCTCCGCGAGGCCTCCCACGGCCGGACCATCCACCAGATCATCGACGCGATGGGCCCGCCGATCGAGCTTGCGCTGTCGGCCGGGCTCGAGACCCGCTTCTCGGCCGAGGACGCCTTCCGCAGCGAGGAGGCCGACCTCCTCGCCGTCTACCGCGCGGCCGAGTCGCTGGGGGTGCACAGGGTGGGCGTCGCCGACACCGTCGGGATCGCGACGCCCCGCCAGGTGTACGCGCTGTTCCGCGAGCTCCGCCGGAGCGTCTCGTGCGACATCGGCTTCCACGGCCACAACGACACCGGTTGCGCGGTCGCCAACGCCTACGAGGCGCTCTCCGCAGGCGCCACCCACGTGGACGTGGCTGTGCTCGGCATCGGGGAGCGGGTCGGCATCACGCCCCTCGGCGGGATCGTCGCCCGGATGTACAGCCTCGATCCCCAGGGCGTCGGCGCCCGCTACCGGATCGGGCAGCTCCGCGAGCTGGAGCGCCTCGTCGCCCGGATCACCGGCGTCGAGATCCCCTTCAACAACTACCTCACCGGCGAGACCGCCTACTCGCACAAGGCCGGCATGCACCTGAAGGCGATGCTCGCGAACCCCGGCAGCTACGAGATCATCCCCCCCGAGGCGTTCGGCGTCTCCCGCCGGCTCATCGTGGGCAGCCGCCTCACCGGCAAGCACGCGGTCGCCTACCGGGCGCGGGAAATGGGGCTCAAGTTCGGCGAGGGAGAGCTCAAGGCCATCACCTCGCGCATCAAGGAGATGGCGGACGCGGGACAGCTCAGCGAGGAGGAGATCGACCGGGTGCTCCGCGAGTGGGTGACGGCCTAGCCAGCGCGGCCCCGGCGCGGCGAGCGCCATCGCCGGCGCGGAGGTGCTAGGCTCCCCGCGCCGTGGAACGCTCGGTCCTCGTCGTCGACGCCTTCGCCCCGGAGGGGCGTGCGCTTCGGGCGCACGTCGACTCGCGCTTCGCCGACCCCCGCGTGGCGTCCCCGGCGCGCTTCGTCTGGGACCTCTGGCACGTGCCGGGGCAGTACACGGCGCTGCGCACGCCTGCCTGGACCTACTTCCCGAAGGCGCTCTACGAGTCCTTCCACCGGCGCCTCGTCCTCTTCGGCCGCAGCGTCCTCGGCTGCCACGACGTGTCGCCCCCCTGGCTCTCCTGCTACGTGGAGGGCTTCGGCCAGGAGCTGCACGGCGACCTCCCTCACGGACCGTGGGCCTTCGTGTACTCGCTCACGCGCTGGCGAGGCCGCGCCTTCCGCGGAGGCGAGACGCTCATCCTCAGGGACCGTGTCCTCGACCACTGGACCGGCTTCCGCTCCGTCCGGAGGCTCGAGCGGCCGGAGCTCTTCCGGACCGTCGCCCCGAGGCTCGGACGGCTCGTCGTCTTCGACCCCCGGGTCCCGCACGCGGTGGCACCCGTGCACGGAACGCTCGCTCCGGAACGTGGGCGGATCGTCATTCACGGCTGGTTCGTGAACCCGCGCCCCTTCGTCCAGGGCCCGCTCCCGGCCCGCGAACTCGCAGGACGCATCGGGGAGCTCTCGGCCGGCATGGCCGCCCTGCTCGGCGGCCTGCCGCTCGCCGGGCTCCTCTCCATCGGCCTCGCGGTGTCGCCCTCGGGCGCGGTCCGGGGGACCCGCGTCCTCTCGGACACGACGCGGGCGCCCTCGGGAGCGGAGGCCGAGCGCCGCCGCTTCGTCGCCAGGGTGCGCGCGGCGTTGACGAGCTGGCGCTTCTCGCGGCGCGCCCGCGGCTCCCGCATCACCTTGCCGCTCGTCTTCGAGCGCGGAGACTAGAAGAGCATGGACGAGACCCACATCCACGACATCACCCGCGTCATCCAGCTCGCCCTGGCCCCGGCCTTCCTGCTCACCGCGGTGGGATCCCTGCTGAACGTGTTCGCGAACCGCCTGGCGCGCATCGTCGACCGCTACCGGACCCTGCGCGCCCCCTCGGCGCCCGCCAGCGCGGGCGAGGCGGCCGAGGAGATCCTGGTCCTCGAGCACCGCGCGACGCTCGTCCGGTGGGCCATCACCCTGGGGACCGGGGCGGCGCTCTTCGTGTCCCTCGTCATCGGCCTCGCGTTCTTGGGCTTCATCCTGCAGGCGAACTTCTCCCGCGTCGTGGCCGCGCTCTTCGTGTCCGCCATGGCCGCGCTCACCGTCGCGCTCGGGTGTTTCCTCCGGGAGGTCACGGTGGCCATCGGCATCCTGGAGGCCCCCGCGGCGCGACGGCCACCGGCGGCTCGCGGCGGCGGGGGCGGTGCCCCGGCCGCCTGAGCGCGCCGTCCTTCTCCCCGGCCGGGCCTTCTGGCACAATCCCGTCCCCGTCGGCGAGGCAAGACATGGCGAACCGGAACTTCCAGGTCGGCCTCGTGCAGATGGCCATGTCGACGGACCCGGACGCGAACCTGGAGCGCGCGGCCGGCCGGGTCGAGGAGGCGGCCCGCCTCGGCGCCGAGGTCGTCTGCCTGCCGGAGCTCTACCGGACCCCGTACTTCTGCCAGCGCGAGGACGCTTCGCTGTTCGACCTCGGCGAGAGCGTCCCCGGCCCGAGCTCGGAGCGCTTCGCGGAGGTCGCGCGCCGCCGTCGCGTCGCGGTGATTGTCCCGGTCTTCGAGCGCCGGGCCGCGGGCCTCTACCACAACAGCGTGGTCGTCATCGACGCGGACGGCTCCCTCGCCGGGATCTACCGCAAGATGCACATCCCCGACGACCCGGCCTTCTACGAGAAGTACTACTTCACGCCCGGAGACGTCGGCTTCAGGGCGTTCGACCTGGAGCCGGGCCGGGTCGGGGCGCTCATCTGCTGGGACCAATGGTATCCCGAGGCAGCGCGGCTCACGGCGCTGCGGGGCGCGGCAGCCCTCTTCTACCCGACGGCCATCGGCTGGCACCCGGCCGAGAAGACCCAGCACGGGGAGGCGCAGCGCGACGCCTGGAGGACCATCCAGCGGGCCCACGCCATCGCGAACGGCGTGTACGTGGCCGCGGTGAACCGCGTGGGGTTCGAGCCCGGCCCTCCCGGCCAGGGGGGCCTCGAGTTCTGGGGCTCGAGCTTCCTCTCGGACCCCTTCGGCGTCGTGGTCGCCGAGGCATCCGCGACCGGCGAGCAGATCCTCGTCGGAGAGGTGGACCTCTCGCGCATCGAGGACGTCCGCCGGAACTGGCCGTTCCTCCGGGACCGGCGCATCGACGCCTACCAGGGGCTCGATCGCCGCTTCCTCGACTGAGTCTCGCGTGACGGGCTCTCGCACACCCGCGGCGCGCGGGTTCGCCATGCCGGCCGAGTGGGAGCCGCACGAGGCCACCTGGCTCGCCTGGCCCCACCACCGGGGCGACTGGCCGGGGCGCATGGGCGCCATCCCCTGGGTGGCCGCCGACGTGGCCAAGAAGATCGCGGCCGGCGAGGACGTTCGCGTGCTCGTGCGGGACGGCGGCGAGGAGCGGCGCGCCCTCGGACACCTCGGCCGACAGGGAGTCGACCTCTCCCGGGTGCGGCTCCACCGGATCCCCACCGACCGCTTCTGGACCCGCGACGCAGGCCCGATCGTGCTGCGGCACCGGGACGGGCGAAGGCGCGCCGCCGCGGGATTCGCCTTCAACGCCTGGGCGAAGTACCGCGACCACGGCCGGGACGCCCGCGTCGCCGGGCGCGCCTCCCGGGCGATCGGCGTCCCGCTCCTCCCCGTGGTCCGGGGCGGGCGGAAGGTCGTCCTCGAAGGCGGCGCCATCGACGTGAACGGGAAGGGCACGATCCTGGCGACCGAGGAGTGCCTCCTCGACCCACGAGTCCAGGTGCGGAATCCGGGGTTCGGCCGGGTCGACTACGAGGCGGTCTTCCGCGACGTCCTCGGCGCCCCGTGCGCCATCTGGCTCGGGCGCGGCGTCGCGGGCGACGACACCCACGGACACGTGGACGACGTGGCACGGTTCGTCGGGCCGCGCACGATCGTGCTCGCCCGCGAGGACGACCCCAGCGATCCCAACCACGCCCCCCTCTCCGAGAACCGGGAGCGCCTCGCCTCCGCCCGGCTCGAGGATGGCTCGCGCCCCGAGGTCGTCGACCTCCCCATGCCCCGGCCCGTGGCCTTCGAGGGGCGGCGGCTGCCCGCGAGCTACGCAAACTTCTACGTCTCGAACGCCGCGGTCCTGGTCCCGACCTTCAACGACCCGGCGGACCGCACCGCCCTGGGCATCCTGGGCGAGCTCTTTCCGGGGCGGGCGGTCTTGGGGATCCACGCGCTCGACCTGGTGTGGGGCCTCGGGACGATCCACTGCATGACGCAGCAGCTGCCGAGGCGTTCGGCCGGGGACCGCCCCGCTGGAGCGGAGCCCGTCTGGCGCCCGCCGCAGGCGCCGGGGGGCGCGCCGGGCAAGCCCCGACGGGGTCGCCTCCCCGTGCGCCGCCAGCGGCGCACCAGGACGTGACAGACTAGCCGGCCACCCCCACGTGAAGGTCCTCGTCCTCAACTCCGGCAGCTCCTCTATCCGCTACGAGCTCTTCGACGCCGTCGGCTGGAGGGCGCTCGCCTCGGGCCGCCTCGAGGGCATCGGGGTCGCGGGCGGGCGCCATACGCACCGACGGCTCGCGGACGACGGCCGCATGGTCGAGGAGAGCCACCCCGGCGACGCGGCCGACCACCGGGCCGGCCTCGCCGAGGTCATGCGGGTCCTCCGGCTCGGCCCCCTGCCGGACGCCTCCGCTCTCGCCGCCATCGGCCACCGCGTGGTCCACGGCGGGGAGGCTTTTCGCGGCGCGGTCCGCATCGATGCGGCGGTGATGGAGGCGATCCGAGCGCACGCGCACCTCGCACCGCTGCACAACCCCGCGAACCTGCTCGGCATCGAGGTCGCGCGCGAGGCCTGCCCCGGCGTCCCCCAGGTGGCCGTATTCGACACGGCCTTCCACCAGACGATGCCCCCTCGCGCGTACCGCTACGCGCTCCCGCGGGAGCTCTACGCCCGCTTCGGCGTGAGGCGCTACGGCTTCCACGGCACCTCGCACGCGGTCGTCTCTCGCCGCGCCGCCGAGTGGCTCGGTCGACCGATCGCCTCGCTCGACCTCGTGACGCTGCACCTCGGAAACGGCGCGAGCGCCGCCGCCATCCGGGGCGGCGAGAGCCTCGACACGTCGATGGGCCTGACGCCGCTCGAGGGGCTCGTCATGGGCACGCGCTCCGGCGACGTCGACCCGTCGGTGGTCTTCCACATGGCCCGCGCCACGGGGCGGCCCCTCCCCGAGTGGGAGGAGGTCCTGAACGACCGCTCCGGCCTCCTCGGCCTCGCCGGAGTGGGCGACATGCGGGAGGTCCTGCGCCGCGCCGAGGCGGGAGACGCCGACGCGCGCCTCGCCGTCGACGTGTACTGCTACCGTGTGAAGAAGTACGTGGGCGCGTACCTGGCGGCGCTGGGACGCCTGGATGCGCTCGTCTTCACGGCGGGCGTCGGCGAGAACAGCCCGGAGATCCGGGCGGGCTGCTGCCGGGGCCTGGAGGGCATTGGCCTCGCCCTCGACGAGGAACGAAACCGCGCCGCCGGCCCCGGGATCCGCGCAGTCCACGCCGACTCGAGCCGGATCGCGGTGCTCGTCGTGCCCACCGACGAGGAGATGGAGATCGCCCGCCAGGCGCTCGCGTGCGTCGCGGAGCCGGCTCCGGGAGGGACGCCATGAGAGAGAATCGAACGCGGAGGCCCGCCCGGACGCGGCGCCCCCAGGACCAAGGTCCCCTGTCCCCCGAGGAGCTCCGGCTCATCGACGCGTACTGGCGCGCCGCGAACTACCTGTCCGTGGGCCAGATCTACCTGCTCGACAACCCGCTGCTCGCCGAGCCGCTGCGCATCGAGCACGTGAAGCCCCGGCTCCTCGGCCACTGGGGCACGACCCCCGGCCTGAACCTCCTCTACGCCCACCTGAACCGGGTCATCCGCCGCCGCGGCGTGGACATGATCTTCGTGTGCGGGCCGGGCCACGGCGGGCCGGCGATGGTCGCGAACACGTACCTGGAGGGAACCTATACCGAGTACTACCCCGACGTGAGCCAGGACGCGGACGGGATGCGCCGCCTGTTCCGGCAGTTCTCCTTCCCGGGGGGCATTCCGAGCCACGCGGCACCCGAGACCCCCGGCTCGATCCACGAGGGCGGCGAGCTCGGCTACTCGCTCTCCCACGCCTTCGGGGCGGCCTTCGACAACCCGGACCTCGTGGTCGCCTGCATCGTGGGGGACGGCGAGGCGGAGACCGGGCCCCTCGCCGCCGCCTGGCACTCCAACAAGTTCCTGAACCCCGTCGCCGACGGGGCGGTCCTGCCGATCCTCCACCTCAACGGCTACAAGATCGCGAACCCGGCCGTCCTCGCGCGCGTCGGGAAGGACGAGCTCGCGAGCCTCCTCGAAGGCTACGGGTACCGACCCACCTTCGTCGAGGGGTCGGAGCCGGCGGCCGTCCACCAGGCCCTGGCAGCGGCCCTCGACCGCGTCGTCGCGGAGATCCGCGCCGTTCAGGCCGCCGCCCGGCGGAAGGGAAAGGCGACCCGCCCGCGCTGGCCGATGATCGTCTTGCGGACTCCGAAGGGCTGGACCGGGCCCAAGGAGGTCGACGGGAAGAAGACCGAGGGCTCCTGGCGCTCGCACCAGGTGCCGTTCTCGAACCTCGCCGGCGACCCGTCGCACCTCCGCCTCCTCGAGCGCTGGATGCGAAGCTACCGGCCGGCCGAGCTCTTCGACGAGGCGGGGCGCGTCCGGCCGGAGATCGCCGATCTCGCCCCCCGCGGGAGGCGACGCATGGGCGCGAGCCCCCACGCGAACGGCGGCGTGCTGCGGCGCGACCTGCGCATGCCCGACTTCCGCACCTACGCGGTGGCCGTGCCGAGCCCGGGCGCCGTGGAGGCGGAGGCCACCCGCGCCCTGGGCGCCTTCCTGCGCGACGTGGTGCGCCTCAACCGGGACCGGTTCCGGCTGATGGGCCCGGACGAGACGGCCTCCAACCGGCTGGACGCGGTCTTCGAGGCAACCGACCGCACCTGGCTCGCAGACACGATCCCGTCGGACCGGGACGGCGGCCACCTCGCGCCGGACGGTCGCGTCATGGAGATCCTGAGCGAGCACACCTGCCTCGGGTGGCTGGAGGGCTACCTGCTCACCGGCCGCCACGGCTTCCTGTCCACCTACGAGGCCTTCGCGCACGTCATCGACTCGATGTTCAACCAGCACGCGAAGTGGCTGCACACCACAAAGAGCGGGATCCCTTGGCGCGTGCCCATCTCGTCGCTCAACATCCTGCTCAGCTCGCACGTGTGGCGCCAGGACCACAACGGATTCTCGCACCAGGACCCGGGCTTCATCGACCACGTCGTGAACAAGAAGGCCGACGTCGTCCGCGTCTACCTGCCGCCGGACGCGAACACGCTCCTCTCCGTCGCCGACCACTGCCTGCGAAGCCGCAACTACGTGAACGTGATCGTGGCGGGGAAGCAGCCGGCGCTCCAGTACCTCGACATGGAGGCGGCCGAGAGGCACTGCACGGCCGGGATCGGGATCTGGGAGTGGGCCTCGACCGACCGCGGGAGCACGCCGGACGTCGTCATGGCCTGCGCCGGGGACGTCCCCACGCTCGAGACCCTCGCCGCCGTCGACCTCCTGCTCCGGCAGGTGCCCGACCTCAAGATCCGCGTCGTCAACGTGGTGGACCTCATGGCCCTCCAGCCGCACGAGGAGCATCCCCACGGCCTTCCCGACCGGGAGTTCGACGACCTGTTCACGAGGGACCGCCCGATCATCTTCGCATACCACGGCTACCCGTGGCTCATCCACCGCCTCACCTACCGCCGCACCAACCACGCGAACCTGCACGTCCGCGGGTACAAGGAGGAGGGGACGACGACCACCCCCTTCGACATGGTCGTCCGCAACGACCTCGACCGCTTCCACCTGGCGGGGGACGTCGTCGACCGGGTGCCCAGGCTCGCACACCTCGCGGCATACGCCCGACAGGAGATCCGCGACCGGCTCCTGGAGCACAAGGAGTACATCGGGCGCCACGGCGAGGACCTCCCTTCCGTCCGGGACTGGAAGTGGCCACGCCCCGCGCTCGCGCCTCCGGCCGCGGGACGCCCCTGAGCCCGATCTGCTAGATTCGCGCGGCGATGCGGCTCGCCGACGACCTCGTCGATCGCCCGGCCGAGGAGGGAGCCCGGCTCGTCGCGCCGCGCCCCCGGGAGGGAGTCGGCTCCGTCCGCCTGCCTCGCCTCCGAGGGCCTTGACGATCGACCCCCCAGAGGAGCGAACGGATGCGCACCGCACTTCTACTCGCCGCAGCCCTCGCCACCGCTCCGGCCGACACGACCTCCACGGCCGCGGCCCGCCCGGAGGCGGCGCTCGCCCCGGCGACCCGCGCCGCGCCTCCGCCCTGCCCGCCGGAGCTCTTCCGGATCGCCCGCAGCACGAACGCCAACCAGGTGGTGTACGCGGCCCGCCTCGCGCGCGGGGGGGGCCTCGACAAGGCCGATCCGCTCTCCGCCGAGTGGCACATGCTCGCCGAGGACGGCCACCGGGAGGGGCTCAACTTCCTCGAGAACCTGCTCGCCTACGGATTCAGCGTCGACCCGGCGCCCGAAGGTGACGGCTTCCAGGTCATCCTCAAGGCGAAGAAGGACCGGCCGGTCCACCTGACCTTGCGCAACGGCTGCCCGGCAGCCCTGGTGCGGATCGCCGGACGGCCCGGCGTCCTGAAGCGGATCTTCGTGCAGACGGGCGCGGGGGGCGTCATCCCCACGGTGGCCTGGGCGGACCTCGAGGGCGAGGACCCGGAGAACGGCGATTCGCTCTTCGAGCGCGTCTATCCGAAGAACTAAACACCTTCACTCGGGTTAACGATCATTGAAACCTCGCGACATGCGCTGCGATGAGACCAGGACGCCGCTGGAAGCTGCGGAAGGTTTGCACGAGGGCACTGTCGCGCTCATCCACCGTTGGGAAGAAGCGGTTGTGGGTGGTCCTTTTCCGGGTGGCTTTCCAGACGCCCTCAGTAGGGTTGAACTCGGGCGAGTAGGCAGGCAAACGGTGCAACTCGATCCGGGCGGAGTTCTGGAAGAGCCATGCCCTCCCAGCGTCGTCGAGCTTGTGGCAAGGACCGTTGTCGATGATGAGGAAGATCTTCCGCGGGGCGTACTTCGCAACGAGCTGCTTGAGGAAGCCGTGGAAGGTCGCGCCGTTGAATACGTCGGCGAAGCGGTAGGTGAAGTCGGCCTCGTCAAGTGTGACCGCTCCGAAGACGTGGGCGGTCATGCGCTGGCCATAGGTGTCCACGCGAGGCTGAATACCGATGCGGGCCCAGGTCTGGTGGAGCGTACCGTCGAGCCAGAAACTGGCCTCGTCCTCGAACATCACGATGCCGCGGCAGGCGCGCGCTTTTTTTTGATCGCGGGGAGTCGCTTGCGCAGCCAGAAGGCCTGCGCCTCGGCATCGGCTCGAGCCAGGCGCCTGCGCGGCCGCTGCACGGAGAACCCCATCCAGCCAAGCAGGCGAGGAATGTGATGGTTGTGGTAGCGCACTCCGTAACGACGGCGGATCAGATCGCCGATCATCGGGCCGGTCCACACCCCGCTCGTGAAGCCAGCGGCCTGCGGTCCCGCCTCGATGAGGATCGCGAGGTCCGCCTTCTGGGCCTCGCTCAAGCGCGGCGCGGGTCCAGGACGTTCGGCATTCCGGAGCCCCTCGGCCCCCATGGCCTGGTACCACTGCAACCAGCGATTGATGGAGCCTCGCGTCACGCCCAAGGCTTCGCTGAGGGCGATGACCCGCTGCCCATCGAGGTAGCCCAGAACCGACTTCGCCCGCCGCCAGGTACCCAGGTCCTTGGCCGACTCGGCCTCCTGCAAGAGCGCCCGGAGTGCAACGATCTGCTCCGGCGTTCTGCGCTCCCGGCGAACCGCCTGACCATTCTTCGAGCGAGCCACGATCACCCCCTGAACAGGAGAGATCGCTGCACTGTGATCCTCGCTCGATCACGGGTCAACTCTTTGGATCCCGTTCCGGGGGATCCTGTTTAGCTAGCTACCGCGGCGCGAACGGCCACTTGCCGAGGTGGCGCGCCACCGCGAGCGCCACCGCCGCGGCGATGACCACGAGCCAGAAGACGACGCGGCGCCGCCGGGCGGCTCGGTCGGCGTAGGGATCGGAGAGCGACCGGCTCGCCCCCGCCGGGAGCGAGGCGCGGTCGGTGAGCACCATCCCGAGCGCCATGTTCACGAGCACCCGGCCGTTCACCGCCCACCCGTTCGCGTCGAGGAGCGGGCCGAGCGTCCGCTGGCGGAGCTTCAGCCACGCGATCACGACCGCCGGGCCGGAGATCGCCGCCATGGCGCCGAGGATCGCCACCCCTTTCGCCCACCAGGGCTGCAGGCCGATGAACCCCGAGACGAAGGCGCCGAAGAAGGTCCCCAGGGCGCCGACGCCGACGCCCAGGGCGGCGATGATGCCCACCATCTTCCCGACGTCGACCGCCTCGGGCTTCGGCGGCGCTCCGGTCGTGGCCGCACCGGTGGCGCGCTCGGCCACGGCGCCGAGCCGCGCCTGCCCCTCCTTGTCCTTCGCGGCGGCGAACTTCGCCACCTGCTCCTCGATCATCTTCACGAACTTCTTGTAGGGGGCGAAGACGGCCTGGCGGATGCTGATGGGGTTGTCGAGCACACGGACGATGGTCGCGTCCCAGTCGCGGCCACTTCGGTCGTAGAAGATGCCGTTGCGCCCGGCGGCGAGGTAGTCCGAGTCCCCCTGGGTGAAGCAGGCCGCGATCTTCATGCTCTCCCCGCCGGGGCGCCGGCATTCGCAGTAGGCGATGTACATGCGGCTTCCCGCCGCCAGCGCCGCGTGCGCGCCCGGGTCGTCGACGCGCACGCACAGGTGGCAGGCCCGCGCGTCGAGGTAGAGGGTCCCCGCCTGGAACACGGCCGGCCGCTGGGGATGGTAGAAGTCGACGAAGGACACGAAGTTGCGCAGAAGCCGGTACAGGTCGCGCCGGTAGTGGACGATCCGCACCACGTCCGCGACCGCCGTGGCCTCAGCCTCGCGCGCCTTGTCCTCCTCGATGAGCGCCTCGACGGCAGCCTTCCCGCCGCTCCGGAGGATGGCGGACACCCGCGTGGCCCCGAGCTTCTCCACCCGGAGCCCCTTCTTCGAGGCCACCCAGGCCTCGTAGGGCGCCAGGCGGGCCTTCAGCGCCTCCCACTCGCCCGCGGCGAGGGACGACTTGTCCGGCCCGAACACGGGGACCACCGCGTCGCGCCGCAGCACCGCGAGGGCACCCTGCCAGGCCGGGTTGAGGTCGGTCGCGAGCGGGAGGGGCTCGCCCGGGGCGATGCGGGCGATGGGCAGCGCCACCACCTCCGGGCTCGCGGGCGAGAGCTCGCCCCGCGCGAGCGCGGCGATCTCGGCCTCGGTCCGCCCCACCCACGGGTTCGTGCGCGCGTCCAGCGCCGCGAGCCCGGCCCGCGTGAAGTAGTCGTCCACCTTGGTTCGGATTGCCCGCACGGCGTCCGCGGCGGCGGGCGTGCCCGCACCCAGGACCTGCACCTCGGCGCCCCGGCCGAGCACCCACCAGGCCTCGAACGCCTCGAGCTCCGCGAAGAAGGCATCGAGCCCCGCCTTGTCGATGCCCGGCTGGCCGCTGCGGTCGGGCACCGAGCCGACCGTCGCCATCGCGTCGAGGATCACCTGCTTCACCTCGCCACCGCCGGCCGAGTCCGCGGTCACCACCCCGTCGCCGTTGAAGAGGGTGTTCGCGAAGACCTTGCTCGTGTCGGCCACGTCGGCGGCCGTCACCTCGGTCGCCGCACCCTTCCCCAGGCTCTCGAGGATCCGGCGTGCGGCGCCGCGGAGCGCCTTCCCCTCGGGTGTCCGCTCCTCGATGGCGGACAGCGGCAGCGCCTCCTTCTCGGCAAGCAGGTCGCCGAGGTCCTTGAGCCGGCGCTCGCAGAACTGGACCGCGGCGATCACGTCCGGCGCGCGCACGCGGCCGTCCTTGTCGGTGTCGAGCAACTCGAGCGTGCGGGCGTCGATCTCCAGCCCCTTCGTGGGGCAGCCGAGCGCGACCCAGAGCTTCTGGTCGAGCGAGGCCAGGTTCCGGAGGTCGTCGGCCGTGTCGAGCTGGACCTGGTCGAGGCCCCCCAACCGCAGGAACTTCCATCGGTGTGCGGACCCCGGCGCGGCCGTCTCTGGCATGCGTTCCCCCTCGTCCCCTCTCGGTGGAGCGCCCGTCCCGGACGCCCGCGGCCGGGTGATTCTGTCACCGTTTCGCGCGCGCGCCCGTCCCTGAAAGGGTATCGAGCGGGCGGCGCCGAGCGCCGCCCCGGAAGGGTCGCGGGTATACTGCCCGCGCCGTGAGCGAGGAACACGCCAGAAGGGAGCCCGCCTCGAGGAGGCGGATACGCGCCATCCGCAACATCGGGATCATGGCGCACATCGACGCCGGGAAGACGACGCTCACCGAGCGCATGCTCTTCGCCGCCGGGCGCACGCACAAGATGGGCGAGGTCCACGACGGGCTCGCGGTCATGGACTGGATGGACCTGGAGCGCGAGCGCGGCATCACCATCACGTCGGCGGTCACGACCTTCGACTGGAACGGGCACGAGGTCCACCTCATCGACACCCCGGGGCACGTCGATTTCACCGTCGAGGTGGAGCGGAGCCTCAGGGTCCTCGACGGCGCCGTGGCCGTGTTCGACGCGGTCAACGGCGTCGAGCCCCAGAGCGAGACGGTGTGGCGCCAGGCCGACCGCTACCGGGTCCCGCGCATCGCCTTCGCGAACAAGATGGACCGGGTGGGCGCCGACTTCGAGATGACGCTCGCCTCCATGCGAACCCACTTCCCGGACCACGCCATCGCGGCGGTGCACCGCCCGCTCGGCGCTGCCGCCAGCTTCACGGGATTCGAGGAGCTCGTCTCGAGGCGCCGGATCCGCTTCTCGGACCCCGAAGACCCTCGCGCCTTCGACGTGGAGGAGGGCCTCTCGCCGGAGGGCGAGCGGGATCGGCGCTCCCTCCTCGAGACCCTCGCCGACGTGGACGACGCGGCCGCCGAGGCCGTGCTCTCCGACGGCGACCTCGGCCCCGCGGAGCTGGGCGCGGCCATCCGCCGGGCGACGGTCTCGGGGCGCTTCGTGCCGCTGCTGTGCGGGTCGGCACTCCGCAACAAGGGCATCCCCCAGGTCCTCGAGGCGGTGTGCGACTGGCTGCCGTCGCCGCTCGACGTGCCCGTCCCCGGCGGCGCGCGCGAGGTGTCGGACGAGGCTCCGCTGCTCGCGCTGGCCTTCAAGGTCTCGCTCCTCGACGAGATGCGCCGCTTCGTCTTCGTGCGCGTCTACGCGGGGCGCATCGCCGAGGGGGACGAGGTCTGGAACGCCACGCAGGGGAAGTCGGAGCGCGTCTCCCGGATCCTGCTCATGCACGCCTCGCAGAAGAAGCGGGTGCCGTCGCTCGGGGCGGGCCAGATCTTCGCCGTCATGGGGCTCAAGGAGACCCGCACCGGCGACACCCTGGCCGCGCCCGGAGAGCGGGTCCTGCTCGAGAACATCTCGGGCTACGAGCCCGTCATCTCGGCCGCGGTCGAGGCCCAGAGCCTTTCGGACCGGGAGCTGCTGCTCGAGGCCCTGTCCCGGATCGCCGACGAGGACCCGAGCTTCCGCTACGGGGAGGACCCGGACACGGGCCAGCTCCTCATCTCCGGCATGGGGGAGCTGCACCTCGAGATCGTGACCGAGCGCCTTCGCCGCGAGTTCCGGCTCGAGGTGCGCACCGGCCAGCCCCAGGTGCTCCTGCGGGAAACGATCACCGCCGAGGCGGAGGGAGCGGCCACCTTCTCGCGCCAGACCGACGACGTGGAGATCTTCGGCGAGGCCCGCGTCCGGGTGAGGCCTCTCTCTCGCGGCGCGGGATACCGCTTCCGGGTCTCCCCGGAGGCCCAGGCCCTGCCCTTCCTGCGCGGCGAGACACTGCACATGGTCGAGGAGGGGGCGCGCGAGGCGGCGGAGGCGGGCGCCCTCGAGGGCTACCCGCTCCAGGACCTCGAGGTGTCGCTCGCCGGCGCCACCTGGCGGGAGGGCTCCTCCAAGCCCTTCGCCTACAAGGTGGCGGTCGCCGACGCCGTCCGGGAGGCGGCCTCGAGGGCGAAGCCGGTCCTGCTGCAGCCGATCATGCGCATCGAGGTCATCGTCCCCGGGGAGAGCCTGGGGGAGGTCCTGGGGAGCCTCGACCGCCGCCAGGGCTCGGTCCTCGACGTGGCCAGCCGCGGGGAGGCGGTGAAGGTCGTCGCCGCAGAGGCCCCCCTGAAGCGGATGTTCGGGTACGCCACGGAGCTGCGGTCCGCCACCCAGGGACGGGCGCTCTTCACGATGCGTTTCGACCGCTTCGACCTGGGCGGGTGAGGGTGGGACGCCGTGCCGCCGCGACACCCCCTCGACAAGTCGGCGAAGTCCGGTTAGATATTTCTTCGTCCCCGCCATCGTCATGGCACGGGTCCAAGCGGGAATGTATCCCGCTCGAATACGAAGAGAGAGCGCTCAGATGGCCAGTGGTGTTGTGAAGTGGTTCAACGATGCGAAGGGCTTTGGTTTCATCACCCAGGACGGCGGTGGCGAGGACGTCTTCTGCCACCACACCGCGATCCAGGTGGAGGGCTTCCGCACCCTCAAGGAGGGTCAGCGGGTCGAGTTCGAGGTGAAGAAGGGGCCGAAGGGTCTCCAGGCCGCCAACGTGCGGCCGCTCTAGGCCTCGCCCTCGGGCGAAGCACGCAGAGGCCCGGCCCCCGGCCGGGCCTTTGCCTTTCTCGAAGTCCACGGAGGCTCGCGATGCCCTTCAACCCTGGGTCGACGAAGCGGCAAAAGGAGGCGGCCCGCCGCGAGAAGCAGCGCCGCAAGGACGAGAAGCGGGAGCAGCGAAAGCGGGACAAGGAACTCCGCGGCGAGCAGACGCACGCCCCGGGGGAGGACCCGGACATCGCCGGGATCGTCCCCGGACCCCAGCCCACGCCCGAGGAGTAGCCGCGGCGCCTCCCCGGAGGCGGGCGTCGCCTAGCGCGTCGCCGCCGCCTCGACCCGGCGGATCACGTCGTCCGCCATGGCGCGCGTGGAGAGCGTCCCGCCGAGGTCGGCCGTGCGGCAGCCCGCGGCGATGGCCGCATCCACCGCCGCCTCGACGAGCGCCGCCTCGGCGGGGAGCTGGAGCGAGTGGCGGAGCATCATGGCGGCCGAGAGGATCGTCCCGAGGGGGTTGGCGATGCCGCGGCCGGCGATGTCCGGCGCCGAGCCGTGGATGGGCTCGTAGAGCCCGGGGCCGCCGTCCCCCAGCGAGGCCGACGGCAGCATCCCCATGGAGCCGGCGAGCACCGCCGCCTCGTCGGTCAGGATGTCCCCGAACATGTTCTCGGTGACGAGCACGTCGAAGCTCGCCGGGGCCTGCACGAGCCGCATGGCGGCCGTGTCGACGAGCATGTGCTCGAGGGCCACCCCGGGGTTCTGCTGGCCCGCCGCGGTCGCCACCTGCCGCCAGAGGCGGGACGACTCGAGCACGTTCGCCTTGTCGACCGAGGTCACCTTGCGGCGGCGCTCCCCGGCGAGCCGGAAGGCGAGGTCCACCACGCGCTTCACCTCGTAGTCGTGGTACTCGAGCGTGTCGACCGCGCGCTCGTGCCCGCCCTGGCGGTCCCTCCCCTTCGGCTGGCCGAAGTAGAGACCCCCCGTGAGCTCCCGGATGACGAGGATGTCCACGCCCTTCAGCCGGTCGGGCTTGAGCGGCGAGGCGTCCACGAGGCTCGGGTGGACGCGGACCGGGCGCAGGTTGGCGAACACCCCGAGCCCCTTGCGCAGCCCGAGCAGCCCCTGCTCCGGCCGGACCTTGGCCGCGGGGTCGTCCCACTTCGGCCCGCCCACCGCCCCGAGGAGGACGGCGTCCGACGACTGGCAGGCCCGCAGCACCTCCTCGGTGAGCGCGGTGCCATGGCGGTCGATGGAGCAGCCCCCCATCTCGCGCTCGTCGAAGCGGAACTCGTGGCCGCGCAGGCGCCCGACCGCCTCAAGGAGGCGGACGGCCTCCGCGGTGACCTCGGGCCCGATACCGTCGCCCGGCAGCACGACGATGCTCGCTCTCATGTCTCCTCCGGGAGGGGCGCCGGCCTACGCGTCGGCGAGCGCGAGGCCGTACTCGACCGCGTCGCTGAGCGCGCGCCAGCTCGCCTCGATGATGTTCGTGCTCGCGCCCACCGTGCTCCAGCGACGCTCGCCCTTCTGCGTGTCGATGAGGACCCGGGTGATGGCGCCCGTTCCCCTCTCGCTGTCCAGGATGCGGACCTTGTAGTCCTTGAGGTGGAGGTCGGCGACCTGGGGGTAGCGCGGGGTGAGCGCCTTGCGGAGCGCGGCGTCGAGCGCGTCCACCGGCCCGTCGCCCTCCGCGGCCGTGTGGAGCACCTCGCCGTCGACGCGGACCTTGACCATCGCCTCCGCGAAGATGCCGCGCCCGGTGCGGTGCTCCACGTTCACGAGGAAGTCCACGAGCTCGAAGGGAGCGCGATAGCCGGGCTCCTGGCGCTTCATCATGAGCGCCACCGAGGCCTCGGCGGCCTCGAAGCTGAACCCCTTGGCCTCGAGGTCCTTGATCTCGTTCAGCACGCCGGCCACGTCGGTGGCGCTCCCGAGCCCGAGCTCCTCGGCCTTGCTGAGCAGGTTGCCGCGTCCGGAGAGCTCGCTCACCACCACCCGCATCCGGTTGCCGACGAGGTCCGGGTCGACGTGCTGGTAGGAGGTGGCGTTCCGCCGCATGGCGGCGACGTGGATGCCCCCCTTGTGGGCGAAGGCCGACTTCCCCACGTACGGCAGGTGCTCGTCGGGAGCGATGTTCGCGACCTCGGACACGAAGCGCGAAGCCTCGGCGAGCGTCCGGAGCCGCCCCTCGGGCAGCGCCGCGAGGCCGAGCTTCAGCTCCAGCGCCGGGATCACGGAGCAGAGGTTGGCGTTGCCGCAGCGCTCGCCGTAGCCGTTCACGGTCCCCTGCACCTGGATCGCGCCCTCGTTCACCGCCGCGAGCGAGTTCGCAACCGCCGTCTCGCTGTCGTTGTGGGCGTGGATCCCGAGCGGGTGGCGCACGGCGTCCCTGACCGCACGGACCACCTCCCCCACCTGCCACGGGAGCGAGCCGCCGTTCGTGTCGCAGAGCACGAGCGTCTCCGCGCCCCCGCGGATGGCCGCCTGCAGGGTCGCGAGGGCGTACTTCGCGTCGGCGCGGTAGCCGTCGAAGAAGTGCTCGGCGTCGTAGACGACGCGGCGACCCCGCTCGCGCAGGTAGGCGAGGCTCCTCTCGATGATGCGGAGGTTCTCGTCGAAGGTGGTCCGGAGCACCTCGGTCACGTGCAGGGTCCAGGTCTTGCCCACCACCGTGCACACCGGCGCCCCCGAGTCGAGGAGCGCCTTGATGTTCGAGTCGTCCTCGGGCCCGCCCCCGACCCGGCAGGTCGAGCCGAAGGCCGCCACCTTCGCCGTCTGCCACGGGATGTCTCGGGCGCGATCGAAGAACTCCGCGTCCTTCGGGTTGGACCCCGGCCAGCCCCCCTCGATGAAGGAGACCCCGAGCTCGTCGAGCCGCCGGGCGATGCGGATCTTGTCGTCGCAGGAGAGGGAGATGCCCTCGCGCTGGGTCCCGTCCCGCAAAGTCGTGTCGTAGATCTGGATCACTGCGCCTCCGCGCGCTTCTCGTGCGCCTCGATGCGGGGGGCGAATCGGAGGATGTAGCCGAGCTCGTCCACTCCCTCGAGCAGGCAGGTCTTCGCGAAGGCGTCGACCGGGAAGCCCACCCGGCGTCCGCCCGGGAGCTCGAGCGTCTGGGAGGCGAGGTCGATCGTGAGCGTCGCCTCGGGGGCGCGCTCGAGCGCCTCGAGGAGCGACCGGTGCGCCGCGGCGTCCACGGCCACCGGCAGGAGGCCATTCTTCAGCGCGTTGTTGCGAAAGATGTCGGCGAACGACGTGGAGACGACGGCGCGGAAGCCGAACCCGGTGAGCGCCCAGGGGGCGTGCTCCCGGGAGCTGCCGCAACCGAAGTTGTCGCCGGCGACGAGCACCTGCGCATCCACGGCGCCGGGGCGGTTGAGCGGGAAGTCGGGCTTCGCCCTCCCCGTCTCGTCGTATCGCCAGTCTGCGAAGAGGCTCGCCCCGAGACCCGCCTTGTCGGTCGTCTTGAGGAAGCGCGCCGGGATGATCTGGTCGGTGTCGACGTCGCTCACCGGGAGCACCACGGCGCGCGAGGAGAGGGTCGTGAACTTGGCCATGGGATCCCTCGGGGGCGTCAGGAGAGGAGCGTCCTCGGATCGGTCACCTTGCCCGTGACCGCCGCGGCGGCGGCCGTGAGCGGAGAGGCGAGCAGCGTCCGCCCCCCCTTCCCCTGCCGCCCCTCGAAGTTCCGGTTGCTCGTGGACACGGCGTACTGTCCGGGCTCGAGCTGGTCGCCGTTCATGGCGATGCACATGGAGCACCCGGGGTTCCGCCACTCGGCGCCGGCTGCCTCGACGATGCGGTCGATCCCCTCGCTCTCCGCCTGCCGCTTCACCGCCTGGGACCCGGGCACGACGAGGACGCGCACGTTCCCGGCGACCTTGCGTCCCTTCAAGATGCTGGCGGCGGCGCGCAGGTCGGAGATCCGCCCGTTCGTGCAGCTGCCGATGAACACCACCTGCACCGGGTGCCCGAGCAGCGGCGCGCCGGGCCTGAGCCCCATGTAGGCGAGGGCCTTCTCGAGCGCCGAGCGCTGCGCCGCGTCCGCGGCGCGGGCCGGGTCCGGGACCTGCCCGGTGACGGGAATGGCCATCCCGGGGTTCGTGCCGTAGGTCAGCATGGGCTCGAGGGCCTGGGCGTCGAGCGCGACCGACCGGTCGAACCTCGAGCCCGGGTCGGACGGCAGCGCCCTCCAGCGGGAGAGCGCGCGCTCCCAGGCGGCTCCCTTCGGGACGAACTCCCGTCCGGCGAGGTACTGGAAGGTCGCGTCGTCCGGCGCCACCATGCCGGCGCGCGCCCCGCCCTCGATCGACATGTTGCAGACGGTCATCCGCTCTTCCATGTCGAGCGCGCGGATGGCCGAGCCGGTGTACTCGAACACGTGGCCGGTGCCGCCCCCGACGCCGATCTTGGCGATGAGCGCGAGGATGACGTCCTTCGCGGAGACTCCCCTGGGGAGGCGTCCGTCGACCCGGACCTCGTACGTCCGGGGCCGGTTCTGGAGCAGGCACTGCGTCGCGAGCACGTGCTCGACCTCGCTCGTGCCGATGCCGAAGGCGAGCGCGCCGAAGGCGCCGTGGGTCGCCGTGTGGCTGTCGCCGCAGACGATGGTCATCCCCGGCTGGGTGAGCCCCAACTCCGGGCCCATCACGTGGACGATCCCCTGCTTGGGGCTGCCCCGCCCGTAGAGGGGCACGCCGAACTCGCGGCAGTTCTCGTCGAGCTGGGCGAGCTGCTTCGCCGCCTGCTCGTCCACGACCGGGCCCCTCGTGGGGATGCTGTGGTCGGCCGTGGCCGTCGTCCGGTCCGGCCGCCGCACCGGGAGGCCCCGGGTGCGCAGCCCCGTGAAGGCCTGGGGAGAGGTCACCTCGTGGACGAGGTGGCGGTCGATGTAGAGGACGGCCGGCGCGCCGTCCTCCTGGGCGACGACGTGGGAATCCCAGATCTTCTGGAACAGGGTGCGCGGTTCGGTCATGGCCTCGGCGATTCCGGGGAAAAAGGGGGCCGAGTATACAACGACCCAGGGGGCCGCGCACGGGGCGCGTCCCCCGTCGGCGCGCTGGCGGCGCTGCGCCGCGGGCCGGCCTCAGACCCCGAGCTTCTTGAAGAAGTCGTTGCCCTTGTCGTCGACCAGGATGAACGCGGGGAAGTTCTCGACCTCGATCCTCCAGACCGCCTCCATTCCGAGCTCGGCGAAGTCGATGCACTCGACCTTCTTGATGTTCTCCTCGGCGAGCACCGCGGCCGGGCCGCCGATGGAGCCCAGGTAGAACCCGCTCCACTTCTTGCAGGCCTCCGTCACCTGGGCGCTCCGGTTCCCCTTCGCGATCATCACGAGCGAGGCGCCGTGCGACTGGAGGAGGTCCACGTAGGAGTCCATGCGCCCCGCCGTGGTCGGGCCGAAGGAGCCCGACGGCTTCCCCGGGGGCGTCTTCGCCGGGCCGGCGTAGTAGACGGGGTGCTTCTTCAGGTAGTCGGGCACGCCCTTCCCGGCGTCGATGAGCTCCTTGAACTTGGCGTGGGCGATGTCGCGGGCGACGACGAGCGTTCCGGTGAGGAGCAGCGGCGTCGAGACCGGGTGGCGGCTGAGCTCGGCGAGGACCTCCCTCATCGGCCGGTTGAGGTCGATCTTCACGCCGTGCTCGTGTTTTCCGGACTTGTACGCGGCGGGGATGAGGCGCCCGGGGGCGTGGTCGAGCTCCTCGAGCCAGATCCCCTCCTTGTTGATCTTCGCCTTGATGTTGCGGTCCGCCGAACAGGAGACGCCCATGCCGACCGGGCAGGAGGCCCCGTGGCGCGGCAGCCGGATCACGCGGACGTCGTGGGCGAAGTACTTGCCGCCGAACTGCGCCCCGATGCCGAGCTTGTTCGCGGCCTCGAGCAGGCGCTTCTCGAGCCCCACGTCGCGGAAGGCCTGCCCCTGGGCGTTCCCCTCGGTGGGAAGGGCGTCGTAGTACTTCGTGGAGGCGAGCTTGACCGTCTTCAGGGTCTGCTCCGCGGAGGTGCCGCCCACGACCACGGCGATGTGGTAGGGCGGGCAGGCCGCCGTCCCGAGGTACTTCATCTTGTCGACGAGGAACTTCTCGAGCTTCTCCGGGGTGAGCAGCGCCTTCGTCTCCTGCCAGAGCATCGTCTTGTTCGCCGAGCCGCCGCCCTTGGCGACGAAGAGGAACTTGTAGTCGCTCCCCTCCGTGGCGTAGAGGTCGATCTGCGCCGGCAGGTTCGTGCCGGTGTTCACCTCGTCGTACATGTTGAGCGCGGCGGTCTGCGAGTATCGCAGGTTCTCCTCGGTGTACGTGCGGTAGACGCCCCTCGAGAGCCACTCCTCGTCCTTGGCGCCCGTCCAGACCTGCTGCCCCTTCTTGCCGACGACGGTGGCGGTCCCGGTGTCCTGGCAGATCGGCAGGGCGCCCTCCGCGGCGATCTCGGCATTGCGGAGGAACGCGAGGGCGACCCCCTTGTCGTTCGCCGAGGCCTCGGGATCCGACAGGATCTTCGCCACCTGCTCGTTGTGCTCCGGGCGCAGGAAGAACGAGATCTCGCGCATCGCCTCCCGGGCGAGCCGCTCGAGGGCCGACGGCTCGACCTTCAGGATCTCCTGTCCTTCGAAGGCGCCCGACGACACGCCTTCGCGGGTGAGGAGGCGGTACTTCGTCGCGTCCTTCGCGAGCGGGAAGGGGTCCTGGTATTGGAAGGCAGGGGTTGCCATGGCTCCTCCGGTCCGGGGCAAGGTGGGGAAATCGGACCTGGAAGGAAACCACACCTTGCCCGACCATGTCGACGGCAGGGCGGCGCGACTGGACGGCGGCGGGGCCGGCGCGCACACTCCCCCCCGGGGAACCGGCGCGGCCCCGGACGAGGAGGGCTGTCAGGCGGAGGGCCTAGCGGCGGCGGGCCTTCTTCTGGCCCTTCCTCTGGACCTTGCGCGCGGGGCGGGCCTTCCGCTTGGCCGCCGCCTTCTTCGCCTGGGCGCCTGCCTTGCGCGCCTTGGCGGCGACGCTCTTGCCCTTCGCGCGCGCGCGGGCGGCGAGCCGCTTCGCGCCCGTGCGCAGCTTCTTCCCTTGCGCGCGGACCTTCTTCCCCACCGCGGCGGCCTTCTTCACGACGGCCTTGCGTGCCTTCTCCACCTCCACGGCCGCCTCGGAGAGGACGGTCTTCGCTTCGGCGGCGACGGTCTTCGCCTCGGTCTCGACGGCTTCGCGGATTTCCTGCGCCTTCTCGGCCACCTTCTCGATGATCTCGCCGGCCGCCGGCGGAACCCTCTCCTCGTTGCTCATGCTCCCTCCGAGACTTCCACCTGTGGAATGCTCTCCACTACACGTTTACGCAGATCGCCCCCGGGCTGCAACTGCTCCTTGCGGGGCGCCCACCGCCCGCCGCCGTTGCCCGACGGCCGCGTCCGCTCTAACGTACGGCGCCATGGCGAAGCCGAAGATCGAAGATCTCGTGAAGGGCGGCGGGCCGGAGGCGGTGCGCGGCAAGACCGTCGAGGTCCACTACACGGGCTGGCTCACGGACGGCACCCGGTTCGACTCGTCGGTCGGCGGCGACACCTTCTCGTTCCGCCTCGGCGCCGGAGAGGTGATCGAGGGGTGGGACCGGGGCGTCGCCGGGATGCGCGTCGGAGGCAAGCGCAAGCTGACCCTCCCGCCCGAACTGGGCTACGGCGCGGCCGGCGCGCCTCCCCAGATCCCGGGCAACGCGACCCTTGTGTTCGAGGTCGAGCTCCTCGCCGTGTACTGACTTGCCCTCCCGCTCCCGCCCGGCGGGTCGGAGGCATGGCGACGACCCGACCCGGCGGCCCCGCCCTGGGTGGGGCGAGGTCGCGAGGGGACCGCGGCGCTTGGGGGTGGGTCGCTCGCGCGCCCGGCCGGGGCTCGCGCCCCGCGGCCCGGGCACCCGAGAGACCCCTCCCCGCCCGGGATGCCCGCGCCGCGCTTCTCCGTTAGGCTGCGGGCACCTCGATGCGCCCCACCTGCCTGCGATGCTTGAGGCCCGGGCCCTTCTGCGTCTGCCAGGCGCTAGCGCCCGCGCACTCGCGAACCCGCGTGGTCATCCTCCAGCACCCCCGCGAGGCGCGCCTCGCGATCTGCAGCGCCTGGCTCACCCGCCTCGCGCTCGCGAACGCGGAGATCCGCCGCGGCGTCCGGTTCGATCCGGAGACGTCGCTCTCCGAGGCGCGCCGGCCGGGGACCGCCCTCCTGTACCCCGGCGAGGGGTCCGCGCCGGCCGCGGAGAGGGCCTCCTCCCCCCCTCCGGTCCTCTTCGTCGTCGACGGGACCTGGACGCAGGCGGAGAAGATGCTCCGCGAGAACCCGGTGCTCGCGTCCCTGCCGCGGCTCTCCGTCGACGCCGGGCGCCCGAGCGGGTACGGGGCGCTGCGCCGCGAGCCGGGACGGGTGCACCTCTCGACCCTCGAGGCGGTGGCGCTCGCGCTCGGGGCGCTCGAGCGCGACGCGGCCCGGTTCGCCCCCATGATCGAGGCCTTCCACCGCCAGGTGGAGCTCCAGCTCGACTGTGCCCGGGGAGGACGTCGGCGGCCCCGCCACCGCCGCCCGCTCGCGGATGGAGCGGCCGGCACCCTCGCGCCGGCGGCCACGGCGGACGACGGCGACGAGGGCGGGCCGGGGGGTCCCCCTAGCGCCCCGCGGGGCCTCGGCGAAGAGCCCCCTGCGCGCCGGACGGGAAATGGGGGAGACTGACGTCGATGAGCCAGAAGCGATGGGCCGCGCCTCACGCCATGCTCGGGGCCGTGGCGGAGGCGCTCGACGCGGAGCCCGGCTCTGCTTGCCTGCTCGATGCGGCAGGCTCCATCCTGTGGGTGAACCAGGCCTGGGATCGGTTCGCCGCGGCGAACGGCGGCGCGCCCCGTGCGCTCGGCGCGGCGGTCGTCGGGACGCCCTTCCTCGACCACGTCGCCGCCGGGGAGACGCGGGCCTGGCACGCGGAGGCGCTCGACCGGGCCCGGGCGCTCTCCGCGCCCGCTCCGGTGGGCGGCGTGGTCCTCGTCGGCGAGTGCAACAGCGAGGGCCAGGCCCGCCTCATGGCCTCGCGCTTCGAGCCGCTGCGCACGCCGTCCGGGGAGCTCCTCGGGCTCTCCGCCGTCTACACCTTCCTGCGGGAGGTGCCGATCGGCGAAAGCTACCCGCCCGTGGATCGGGACCCGGAGGGCTACCGGGGCACCGGCGGGCTCATCCGCCAGTGCTCTTGCTGCCGCCGCGTGCGGGACCCGCGCGCGGACGCCTGGGACCTCGTGCCCTCGCTCGTCGCCCGGGTCCACCCCGACGCCTCGCACGGGATATGCCCCTTGTGCGTGGAGCTGCACTACCCGACCGCGTCCCCGCGCTCCCGCAGGCGCGGCTAGGGCCCCTCCGCCGCGGGGTCCTCCCAAGTTGCCTCAGGCAGGCCGCTGCGATAACACGGCCGCATGAGCGACACCCCGGGTTCCTCCAACTTCCTCACCGACATCGTCGACCAGGACCTGGCCGCCGGCCGGACCCGGGGGCGCGTGGTGACGAGGTTCCCGCCCGAGCCGAACGGCTTCCTCCACATCGGCCACGCGAAGTCCATCCTCCTGAACTCCGGCCTCGCCCGTCGCTACGGCGGCCGCTTCCACATGCGGTTCGACGACACGAACCCGGTCACCGAGGAGACCGAGTACGTGGACTCGATCCTCGCCGACGTGCGCTGGCTGGGCGCCGACTGGGGGAGAGACCTCTTCTACGCCTCGGACTACTTCGAGCGCATGTACGAGTGCGCCGAGCGGCTCGTCACCGAGGGGAAGGCCTACGTCGACAGTCAGCCGCAGGAGGCCATCCGCGAGCAGCGGGGCAGCTTCGGCCGGCCTGGCACGAACGGCCCCTTTCGAGACCGCCCCGCCGCCGAGAGCCTGGCGCTCCTCCGCCGCATGCGGTCCGGGGAGCTACCCGACGGCGCCTGCGTCCTGCGCGCCCGCATCGACATGGCGCACCCGAACGTCCTGATGCGCGATCCGCTCCTCTACCGCATCCGGCATGCGCACCATCACCGCACCGGCGACCGCTGGTGCATCTATCCGATGTACGACTACGCCCACCCTCTCGAGGACGCGTTCGAGGGCGTGACCCACTCCATCTGCACGCTCGAGTTCGAGACCAACCGGGAGCTGTACGACTGGGTCCTCGATCAGCTCGGCCCCTGGGACCCGCGCCCGCACCAGTACGAGTTCGCGCGGCTGGCGCTCGGCTACACCGTGATGTCCAAGCGCAAGCTCCTGCAGCTCGTGAACGAGAGGCGCGTCTCGGGGTGGGACGACCCGCGCATGCCGACCATCGCCGGCATGCGCCGGCGGGGCGTGACGCCGGAGGCGCTGCGCGACTTCGCCGAGCTCATCGGCGTCGCCAAGAACAACAGCCTGGTCGACATCGGCAAGCTGGAGTACGCCATCCGCGCCGACCTGGAGCCACGCGCGCCCCGCGCGCTCGTGGTCCTAGACCCGCTCCCGGTCGAGATCGTCGACTGGCCCGAGGGACGCGTCGAGGAGCTCGAGATCCCCTGGTGGCCCTCCGAGCCCGCGCGAGGCCACCGGCGCGTCCCGTTCGGTCGCCACCTCCTCGTCGAGCGGGACGACTTCGCGCTCGAGCCCCCCGGCGACTGGCGCCGCCTCGCCCCGGGGCGCGAGGTGCGCCTCGCCGGCGCCTACCTCGTGCGCTGCGACGAGGTGGTGCGCGGACCGGCCGGCGATGTGGTGGCCCTGCGCTGCACGCACGACCCCGCCTCCCGCGGCGAGTCCCCGGAGCGGAGGCGCGGCGCCGGGACCCTGCACTGGGTGGACGCCGGGCGCTCGCTGCCGGCCCCAGTGCGCCTCTACGACCGCCTGTTCACCGTCGAGCAGCCGGACGCCGAGGAGGACTTCCTCGCGGTGCTGAACCCCGACTCGCTCGCCGAGCCTCGCGCGGCCCGGATGGAGCCTGCGCTCGGCCAGGCCGAGCCCGGGAGCCGATGGCAGTTCCTCCGGCAGGGCTACTTCTTCGCGGACCCGGTCGACTCCCGCCCCGGCTCCCCCGTCTTCAACCGCACCATCACCCTGAAGGACACCTGGGCGTCGCGGGTCGCCGCCCCGGCCCGGCGGGCCGCCCGCCAGGGGCGGGGGACCCCGCCGGAGCCCTCGGCCCCGCGGAAGCCCCGGCGCGACGTCCGGGCCGAGGCGCGCGCGGCGAGCCCCGATCTCGCGGAGAGGCACGCCCGCTACGTCGACGGGATGGGGATCCCCCAGGAGCAGGCCGACCTCCTCGCCGGCGACGCCGCGACCGCCGCCTACTTCGACGCGGCCGTGGGCGCCGGGGCCTCGCCGCGCACCGCCGCTCGGGTGCTCGTGAACGAGCTCCTCGGGCTCGCGGGCGAGCGCGCCGTCGACTCCCTCCCGCTCTCCGGGGCCGGCTTCGGGCGCTTCGTCGCGCTCCTCGACGCGGGGCGCGTCACGGCGGCGGGCGGGAAGGCCCTGCTCGCCGCCCTCGTCGAGCGGGGTGGCGACCCCGAGGCCCGGATGGCGGAGCTCGGCCTCGCCCGGGTCGAGGACCGGGGCGCGGTGGAAAAGGCGGTCGAGCGCGTCCTCGCGTCCAAGACCGCCGAGGTGGCGCGATACCGGGCGGGCGAGCGGAAGCTCCTCGGGTTCCTGCTCGGCGCCGCCATGAAGGAGACCGGCGGCGCCGCCGATGCGGGGCTGGTGCGGCGCGTGCTCGAGGAGCGGCTCGGCTGAATCGGGCCGCGCCCTCCCGGTCGCCGCCGGCGGCGCTTTGCGGTATGGGTGGCGGCCATGCGAGAGGTCATCCCACTCGGGCGCCGCCCTCTCGACGCGGCGCTCGTCCTGTTCTTCGTCGTGAACCTCACCTTCACGACCTACGTCGTGAGCCTCGAGCAGGTGGCGATCGCGGACCCGGCGCACTTCGCGCCGCTCGCCTGGCCGCCGCAGCGCCTCTTGGCGCTCGTCCACTGGTGGGAGCGGGGCTTCGACCCGCTGCTGTGGGCGCGTCCGGCCTGGTACCGGGCCACCGTCTGGCTCGACGTCCTCGTCTTCGGCCCCTTCTACGCGGTCGCCATCTTCGCCTACGCGAGGGGGCGCGAGTGGATCCGCGTCCCGAGCATCATCTGGGCGACCATGCTCTTCACGAACGTGGTCATCATCCTCTCGGACGAGATCTGGGGGATCCACGCGAGCCCGCACCCGGCCGTCGTCGTCCTCGCCAATGCCCCCTGGGCGATCGTCCCCGTGATCGTCGTCGCCCGCATGTGGGGCGCGGAGCACCCCTTCACCGAGCCGGCGGAGGCGCGCCCCGGGTGAGCCGGATCGGCGAGAGGTACGGCCCGTGGGCGCTCGTCGCAGGCGCCTCGGCCGGGCTCGGCGAGGCCTTCGCCCGGCGGCTCGCCGCCGAGGGGCTCCACCTCCTCCTCGTCGCGCGCCGAGGCGAGGCGCTCGCGGCGCTCGCAGCCGACCTGCGCGCGCGGCACGGGGTCGAGGTGCGCCATGCGGCGCTGGACCTCGCGAGCCCGGAGCTCGGGGCGCGGGTCGCTTCGCTGGCCGACGGAGCCGAGGTGGGCCTGCTCGTCTACAACGCCGCCCATTCGGCGATCGGCCCGTTCGTCGACCGCCCCCTCGAGGAACAGCTGCGCGTCCTCGACGTCAACTGCCGCGGGCCGCTCGTGCTCTCCCACCTCCTCGGGCGGCGGATGGCGGAGCGCGGTCGCGGGGGGATCCTGCTCATGGCGTCGCTCGCCGGGTCGCAGGGGGGGCCCCTCGTGGCCTCGTACGCCGCGTCCAAGGCCTTCAACCTGGTGCTCGCCGAGGGGCTCTGGGACGAGCTCGGGCGGCGGGGCGTCGACGTGCTCGCGTGCCGGGCCGGTGCCACCCGCACGCCCGGCTACGCCGCCTCGAACCCGAAGCGGGCCGTCCCGACGATGGACCCGGGGGAGGTGGTGCAGGAGGCCCTCGCCGCGATGGGCCGGGGCCCGTCCGTCGTCGCCGGCACCCTGAACAAGTTCGCGGCCTTCCTGTTCGCGCGGCTGCTCCCCCGGCGGACGACGATCCGCATCATGGGAAGCGCCACGCGCCGGCTCTACGGGTAGCGTGCCGGGCGACGGCCCTTTTCCCGGCGGCGCTCCCGGGTTATGTCCCGGGCGGGAAGGAAAAGGGGAGACCGCGACATGCAGCAGACCGAGAACCTGAACGTCCTCTCGCTGAGCGTCATGCCGTCGCCCGACGAAGTGAAGGGACGCGTGCCTTTGAGCGAGCGCGCCGCCGAGACCGTTCTCGGGGGCCGGCGGGCGCTGGAGGCGATCCTCGACGGCCGCGACCGCCGGCTGTTCGCGGTGGTGGGGCCGTGCTCCATCCACGACCCGGTGGCCGGGCTCGACTACGCACAGCGCCTGAAGGGGCTCGCCGACGAGGTGGCGGAGACCCTCGTCGTCGTCATGCGCGTCTACTTCGAGAAGCCCCGCACGTCGCTCGGGTGGAAGGGCTACATCAACGATCCCTACATGGACGACTCGTTCCGCATCGAGGAGGGGATGGAGAAGGCCCGTCGGTTCCTCCTCGACGTGAACGAGCTCGGGGTGGGCGCCGGCACCGAGGCACTCGACCCCATCGCCCCGCAGTACTACGGCGACCTCATCGCCTGGACCGCCATCGGGGCGCGGACCTCCGAGTCCCAGACCCACCGGGAGATGTCCTCCGGCCTCTCCACCCCCGTCGGGTTCAAGAACGGCACGGACGGGGACATCGAGCCGGCCGTGAACGCCATCGTCTCAGCGGCCCGGCCCCACAGCTTCCTCGGCGTCAACGGCCAGGGGCGGTCGGCCGTGGTGCGGACGCGCGGGAACCGGTACGGCCACCTCGTCCTGCGCGGCGGCGGGGGAAGGCCGAACTTCGACACGGTGTCCATCTCGCTCGCCGAGCAGGCGCTCGCGAAGGCGGGCCTTCCGCAGAACATCGTCGTCGACTGTTCCCACGCCAACTCCTGGAAGAAGCCGGAGTTGCAGCCCCTCGTCATGCGCGACGTCGTCCACCAGATCCGGGAGGGCAACCGGTCGGTGGTGGGCTTCATGGTGGAGAGCTTCATCGAGGCCGGGAGCCAGCCCATCCCCGCCGACCTCTCGAAGCTGCGCTACGGCCAGTCGGTGACGGACGCCTGCGTGGGATGGGACACGACGGCGGAGATGCTCCGCGGCGCGCACCAGATCCTCCGGGAGATCCTGCCCGGCCGCCGCCGCGCCGCCTAGAGCGGAGACCCGCCCTAGCCGGTCACGCGGCGCGGACGACGACGCCGACGGCGGTCTCGGCGAAGGCGAGCTCGGGGTGGTCGCGCTCGGCCATGCGAAGCGCCCATTCCCGGTCGAAGAGCGCCACCGGGCGGCCCCGGACGTCGAGGACCACGAGCCCGTCGATGGCGCTCGCCACCTCGTCGAGGTCGATGGGATTCCCGTCCGCCCGGGAGATCCAGCGCGCCAGCACGTAGGGGACGGGCTCCACCCGGACCTCGACGCCGTACTCCGACTCCATGCGGTACTTCACCACCTCGAACTGGAGCTGGCCGAGGGCGCCGAGCACGAGGTCCCCCACCCGGCCCGCCGGGGGGCGGTAGAGCTGGACCGTGCCCTCCTGGGCGAGCTGCTCGATGCCTGCGGAGAACTGCTTGCGCCGCATCGGGTCGACGAGGGCGAGCCGCCGGAAGTGCTCCGGCGCGAAGCTCGGGATCCCCTCGTAGGCAAAGGCCGATCCTCCGGTGAGCGTGTCGCCGATCTCGAGGTTGCCGGGGTCGTGGATCCCGACCACGTCGCCGGCGTAGGCCTCCTCGATGACGCTCCGGTCGCGGGCCATGAACTGCGTGGGGGCGGCGAGGCGAACGTCGCGACCGGTCCGGACGTGGCGAACCTTCATCCCGCGCGTCATCCGGCCCGAGCAGATGCGCACGAAGGCCACCCGGTCCCGGTGCGCCCGGTCCATGTTCGCCTGGATCTTGAAGACGAATCCGGAGAACTCCTCGCGCCCGGGATCGATCGCTCCCTGGTCGGACGAGCGCGCCCTCGGCGGCGGCATGAGCTCGCAGAACGTCTCCAGGAAGGCCTCGATCCCGAAGTTGTTCACGGCGCTGCCGAAGAACATCGGGGAGAGCTCGCCGGCCTCGAACCGCTCGGGGTGGAAGCCGTCGCCCGCCGCCTCGAGGAGCTCGGCGTCGTGGCGCAGGCGGTCGTGGCCGTCCCTGTCGAGGGCGTCGCGGACGGCCGGGTCGTCGATCCCGGTCACCTCCACCGGCGGGCGCTCCGCGCCGGCGGTGGCCGAGGACCCGGCGTCGTCCTCCCCGAACAGGTACACGCGCCTGCGCAGGCGATGGTAGACGCCCCGGAAGGTTCCGCCCCGGAAGATGGGCCAGGTGACCGGGTACACGCCGATCCCGAGCACGCTCTCCACCTCGCCGATGAGCTCGAAGGCGTCGCGCCCCGGCCGGTCCATCTTGTTCACGAAGGTGAAGATGGGGATGGCGCGCTGGCGGCACACCCGGAACAGCTTGCGGGTCTGCGCCTCGACGCCCTTCGCGCAGTCGAGGAGCATGACCGCGCCGTCCACGGCGTGGAGCGTCCGGTAGGTGTCCTCGCTGAAGTCGGCGTGGCCCGGGGTGTCGAGGAGGTTGAGCTGCAGCCCCCGGTAGGGGAACTGGAGCACGCTCGTCGTGATGGAGATGCCGCGCTCGCGCTCCATCTCCATCCAGTCGCTCACCGCGTTCGCGCGGCCGCGCTTGGCCTTCACGGCCCCGGCGAGCTTTATCACCCCTCCGTAGAGGAGGAGCTTCTCCGTCAAGGTCGTCTTGCCGGCGTCCGGGTGCGAGATGATCGCGAACGTCCGCCGCCGGGCGATCTCGCGTCTCATGCCTTCGCCGGCTGCTCCCCTGGGCCGACCTCGCGCGCGGAGCGGGGCTTCCAGAACCGACGGGGGAGCAGGCACAGGCCGATGAGCGCGCCCTGCGCCGCGATGAAGGCGGCGAGCGCCCAGAAGGCCTTGTCCATGAAGCCGTAGGAGTGGAGGCCGACCCCGAGCATGTTCACCCCGAACCAGGAGAGGCTCGTGATGACGTTGCCGAAGATGGCCATCGCCATGACCCCCTTCTCGCGGACGAAGCCGCCGAAGCGGGTGTGCAGGATGATCGCGTTCCAGAGCACGATCAGGAGCGCGCCGTTCTCCTTCGGGTCCCAGCCCCAGAACCGACCCCACGACTGGTCGGCCCAGATGCCCCCGAGCACGGTCCCGACGAAGCTGAAGAGGAGCGAGAAGGCGAGCACCCCGTAGGTCATGGAGACGAGCGTCTTCGTGCTCGCCGGGTCGATCCGGGGCGCGAACTGTCGCCGCAGCGTGTAGGCGATGGCGATGGCCCCCGCGAGGAAGGTGCCGCTGTAGCCGATGGTGATGGAGACGACGTGCGTCGCGAGCCAGAAGTTCGAGTCGAGGACGGCCCGCATCATCTCCATCGTGTCGCCGTCGCCGGTGAGGTGGTGGGCGACCAGGAGCGACGCGAAGCCGGCCGCCGCCCCCACGGCGGTCCCGAAGCCGCGGCGATACATGCGCTCGAGGACGACGCTCAGGACGACGGCCGCCCACCCGACGAAGACCGCCGACGAGTAGAGGTTCGTCACCGGGGGCCGGCCCTGGAGCACGACGCGGGAGACGAGGCCTCCGGTCTGGATGATGGCGCCCGCGCACAGGAGCCCGAAGGCGGCGGGACGCAAGAGCTCCGGCTTCCAGAGCCACGAGGCGAAGATGGCGAGGAGCGCGAGAACGTAGACCACCATCCCCACGTAGAACGGCTGGGCGCGGTTGAAGGTCGTCTCGTGGTCGGCCTGGGTCTGGGCGTCGGGGTGTCGCGCGAGCGTGGACGCGCGCAGCGCCGCGACCGCCCGCGCGAAGTCGGCCGGCTCCTGGAAGGAGTAGGCCCAGCCGAGGCGGGCCCACTCCCCGAGGTCCGTGTCCGGGGCGCCGGAGGTCGCCGCCTGCCGGAGCGCCTCGCCGGTGCTCCTCCACGCGTCCTTCGGGGCGCCCGCGACGGGCGGCAGCGGGCGGAAGTCGGCGAGCTCGACGAGGGCCATCTGGCGCTCGCCCGCCCCCTCCCCCCGCGCGGTCTGGATCTCCGCCGCGAGGCCCGGCGTCCCCTCGAGCTGAACGGTGTTCTTGAGCCGGTGGTAGAGGTAGAGCCGGTCGAAGAGGTTCACGATCGCCGACTGGAAGCGGCTGCGCTCCTTCGGGTCGATGGGGTGCGCCGCGCGGGCCTGCCGCTGGATCTCGCCGAGGTACGGACCGAACTGGCGGAAGCTGAAGTAGCGATCCGAGGTCTGCCGGAGGCCGATGAGGCCCAGGACGTCCGGGTCGTTGATCACGAAGATCGGCTGCTGATCCGCGACCTGCGGGCGGAACAGCACGTCGAGCATCCACTCGTCGGGGCCGATGGTCCGGTCCTGGAAGCGGAAGCTCTGCTGCGAGCGGATCATGAGCAGCGAGTTCCGCGCCACCGTGTCGATGGGCTTCACCCGGCCGCCCTCGAGCACCGGCAGCTTCGAGAACCCGGCGATGTCGAAGCCTCGCTGCGACCCGGGCGCGACCGCCATGACGATGGCCGCGGCCAGGGCCAGCGCCCCGGCGCCCCACGCGATGAGCTTTCCGTTCTTCATCTACGCCTCCTGCGCCGCCGGGTGCTGCTCCCCCGCGGCCTCGGCGGCCTCGCGCCGCCTCAGAGAACGCCTGAGCCTCGATCCGAAGTGGTAGAGGAGCCCGACGGTGACGAGCACGCACGACACGTAGGGAAGCAGCCACCCCGGGTTCTCCACCACCTGGAGGATCGAGAGCGTGTCGTTCTTGCCGAAGCTCGCCTGGTAGAAGGCCTTCCCGTCATAGCGAAGCGGCTGGTTCATGAAGATGAGGACGTCGCGGTCCTCGCCGCGGGACGGATTGTAGAGGCGCACCAGGCTCGAGAAGTTCCGCGGGATGTCGGTGCCCGCGTAGACGTCGTGCGAGAACTTCTTCAGCGTGATCGAGTACGGCAGGTACTGGCGGCGCGGGCGCATCTGCAGGACGTAGGTCCGCCCCTCGTGGATGAACGACTGGGGCGCGCCGAGCACGTTCGAGACGAGCCAGGTGCCGTAGCTGCGCCCCCCCGCCACGGGCTCGACGAACGCGGCCGTCCGGTTCATGTCGTCGTCCCTCGACACGGGTGCGAGCGGCCGCACCGCGACGCCGGTCCCGACTCCCGCCGTCGCGGGGCCGGGCGGGTCGCCGGGCCGCCGGCTGGTGAGCTCGGCGTTCCTGTAGAACTCGTGGATCTTGATCGACACCGGGGAGCCGGGAAGCTCGACGGTCCCGCCGCGGGCGAGTCTCCGCTCGCGGATCCCGTAGACGTCGTCGGTCAGCGGGTCGGTCACGTCGATGACCGCGAGTTCCTGGTCCTTTCCCTCGACGTAGTTCACCGTCTGGCCGACCTCGATGGCCATCTGGGAGTCGACCTGGAATGCCCCCGACACGAACTCGCCGACGACGAACAGGATGAGGCCGAGGTGCACGAGCCAGAGGCCGAACTTCTGCCGGTTGAAGGCGATGCGCGCGAACTGGGCCACCAGGTTCACGGCGAGGACGAGGCCGACGAGTGCCCCGCCCGGGAAGATCGGGACGGAGTACCCCGTCCCCGGGACCCGCCACCAGACGAGGAAGCTCCGCATGTAGACCGCGACGGCCCCGAAGGTTCCAAGGTCGACCTGCGCGAGGGTGCACAGGAAGACGAGCACCATGAGGAGCGCCAGCAGCAGGATGGTGAGGCGCATGGACGCGAGGGCGTCCCAGACCGGATGGCTAGTCGGCTTGACCAAGGCGGAGGCTCTCCAGCAGTTGTATGAAGGCGGGGCGGGCCTCCTCGACGGGACCCGCATCGCCAACCATCTTCACGAACCAGCTATTTCCTCCGGCCGAGAGGATCCCGGCCACCATCCGGGACTTCGCCTGGCCCTCGCTCACGAAGTCGAAGAGGGCGATCGTCCCCGCCTTGGAGCCCAGCGAACGGCGGGCGGTCGCGAGGGCCGCCTCGTCGATGGCGGGAAGCCCGATCTGTCCGCGCCAGCGGTTCACGTTCGCGAGCTCGCCGCCGGCCGGACCCGGGAGAACGACGACCGACACGTCGAGCTTTCCCGCGACGGGCGGCTGGAGCGTGGCGTAGCGCATCGCGCTCGCGCCCGACTCCCTCCAGCCCTTCGGGAGGGTCCAGCGGAGCGCCGCCGATCCGGACGGGGCCGAGGGCGGCGGCACGGCGGCGCTCGGCCCCGCCGCGACGCCGGGCGGCGGCATCGCCATGCCCGGGGGCGCGCCCTCCGCGCCCGGCACCTTCGGAACCCTCGCGTGCGTCACGTCGTCGCGGCTGCAGGAAGCGAGGAACAGGGCGGCCGCGGCGGCGGCGCGCGCGACGCGCCCGATCCACGGCGCGCCCGGCCGGCATGTGTCTCGGTGTGTACTTTCTCGTCGCATCGACCTTTCCTGAGGTGGCCGCCCGGCGGGCGCCACGGATGGCGGACCGGGGGGACTCTTACTGCGGCCCTCGTCCGCGATCCCGACTTTTTCTCTGTGAAACCGCGGGACCCGTGCCCCCTTGGGGGCATGGGAGGGTCCGGCTTCCTCGATCCGGACGGCCCCCCGCTCGACGTGCCCTCGATTGCCCGCGTGCGCGGCGCGAAACTGCCGCTTAGGCTCGCGGCACGCCTTTCGGGACCGCATCGCACCCACACCGGAGCCAAGGGGAGGACACCATGACGACCCGCCTCGCGCTTTCGATGCTCGCACTCTCGCTGCCGATCCTGGCCCGCGCGGCGCCGGCCGCGACGGCCCAGATCAAGAACGCAGCCGGGGAGACGGTGGCGCAAGCGACCGTGGAGCCGGCTCCCGGCGGCGCGACGCTCACGGTCCGCGCCTCGAAGCTCCCGCCCGGAACCCACGGGTTCCACGTGCACGCCGTCGGCAAGTGCGAGGGACCGGACTTCAAGTCCGCGGGCGGCCACTTCAACCCGGCTGGCAAGCAACACGGGCTCGAGAACCCGGCCGGCCCGCACGCGGGAGACATGCCGAACCTCGTCGTCGGCGCGGACGGCACGGGCACGGCGACCGTGAAGCTCACCGGCGTCTCGCTCGACGGCGGGCCCGACTCGCTGTTCCACGAGGGAGGGACCTCCCTCGTCGTGCACGCCGGGCCCGACGACATGAAGACGGACCCGGCGGGCAACTCGGGCGCCCGCATCGCCTGCGGCGTCATCGAGCGCGCCCACTAGGGCGGCGCAGCCGCGAGCGCCGACCTCTACGGCTTCGGGGGGGCGGGCTCGTTCACGCCCGGGATCTTCGCGATCTGGCCGCGCGCGACCTTCCAGGCCTGCTGGACGATCCAGGAGAGGGAGCGGTCCTGGCGGTTCGCCTCCTCCTGGATCTCCCGGAGCATCTCCTCCGGAAAGTACAGCGATTGCTTTCTCTTGTCGGTGGGCTCGGACATATCCGATCTTTTACCCCGGGTGGCCCCTGCGGCAAAGAAAGCAGCCCCCGCCTCGCCGCCGTCGTGGGCTCCTCGGCCGGGACCGCGGCCCGGGGCGCCTCCCCGCGGCCGTCCCCGGTCGGCCGGCGCTGCGCCCCGGTCGGCGCGGCCCTGGACCTGGATCCGCATCGGCCCTTGACGCGAGGCGTCAGCCGCGGCATCTTCATTGACTCCAGAATCAACGAGGAGGTTTCCGATGTCGGCCGACACGTCCCCCGCGGCGCTGCCCCCCGGCGGCGGGTTCCTGCTCGATCCCGCCGGCTCCCGGCGCATCGAGACCCCCTCCGACTTCACGGCGGAGCAGGGAGAGTTCTTCCGGGCCGCCCAGAAGTTCGCCGTCGAACGCGTTCTCGCGAGCGCGGACGCCATCGAGCGAAAGGACTTCCCTGTGGTCCGCCGGCTCCTCCGCGAGGCGGGCGAGCTCGGCTTCCTCTCGCTCGACCTGCCCGAGGCCCACGGCGGGCTCGCGCAGGACATGACGACGAGCGTCCTCGTCGCCGAGGCGATGACCGTCGTCGGCGCCTGGTCGGTGATCTTCGGTGCCCAGGTCGGGATCGGGACGCTCCCCGTCGTGTACTTCGGCACCGAGGAGCAGCAGGCCCGCTATCTCCCCCGGCTCGGGAGCGGGGAGTTCGCCGCCGCCTACGCCCTCTCGGAGCCCTCCTCGGCCTCGGACGCGCTCGCGGCCCGCACCCGTGCGGCGCTCTCGCCCGACGGCAAGCACTGGATCCTGAACGGGACGAAGCAGTGGATCTCCAACGCCGGCTTCGCCGACGTCTTCGTGGTCTTCGCCAAGGTGGACGGGGACAAGTTCAGCGCCTTCCTCGTGGAGCGGGCAACGCCCGGGTTCACGGTCGGTCCGGAGGAGCACAAGATGGGCATCCGCGGCAGCTCGACCTGCCCGCTCATCTTCGAGGACGCGAGAATCCCCGCCGGGAACCTCCTCGGCGAGGTCGGCAAGGGCCATCGCATCGCCTTCAACATCCTGAACATCGGACGGCTGAAGCTCGGCGCCACCTGCATCGCCAGCTGCCGCAACGTCGTCGCGATGGCCGCGCCATACGCCCGCGAGCGCAAGGCCTTCGGGAAGTCCATCTCCGACTTCGGCCTCATCCGCGACAAGCTCGCCCGGATGGTCTCGCTCATCTACGTGGGGGAGTCGATGAGCTACCGGACGACGGGGCTCATCGACCGCCGGGCGGCGGCCGGGGGCGCGGCGCGGGGCACGCCCGACTTCGACAGGGACCTCATCGCCGCCGTCGAGGAGTACAACGTGGAGGCCTCGATCCTGAAGGTCTGGGGCTCCGAGGCGCTCTGGCAGGTGGCGGACGAGGGCGTCCAGATCCACGGCGGCTATGGCTTCGTCGAGGAGTACCCCATCGAGCGCACCTACCGCGACAACCGCGTGAACCGCATCTTCGAGGGGACGAACGAGATCAACCGCCTGCTCGTCCCCGGGACGCTGCTCAAGCGGGCCGCGAAGGGGCAGTACCCGCTGCAGGCGCTCGCCAAGCGGGCCGTGCAGGCCGTCGCGGGGGGCGACCTGCCGCCGCCGCCGACGGGACGGCTCGGGCGGGAGCGCCGGGTCGCGGAGCTCAACAAGCTCCTCTTCGCGTACGCGGCGGGCGTCGCCGGCGAGGCCCTCGGCCCCGCCCTCGGCGACTCGCAGGAGGTGCTCGGGGCGCTCGCGGACGTCGCCATCGAGGCCTACGCGGTGGACAGCGCGGTGGCGCGCGCCCTCCAGGAGAAGCCGGACGCCGTGGCGGACGCCTGCGTGAAGCTCTACGCGGAGGAGGCGCACACGCGGGCCTGGACCCGCGCCCGGGCCGCACTGCTCGGCGCCGTGCGCGACCCTGCGGTCGCCCGGACGCACCTCGCCCGGCTCCGCAAGCTCCTCGACGACGAGCCTGGCGACGTCGTCGCCTGGCGGGAGGTGGTCGTCGCGCCGACGCTCGAGCGGGGGCGCTACCCGCTGTCCTGGGCGTAGAGATCGGGCGCGGCGGCCGGCCCGCCCCCTCGCCCTTTGACCGCCAACCGGCGCCGTGCTTGGATGCCTCGCCGCGAGGAGAGGCATGCTCAAGCACAACATGTTCTTCGAGGGCCGGGTCCAGAGCGTCGGCTTCGAGCGCAACGGGCGCCGGATGACCGCCGGCGTCGTGGACGCCGGCGAGTTCCACTTCGGGACCGACGGCGCCGAGAGGATGACCGTCGTCTCCGGCGAGTTGTGGGCACGCCTCCCCGGCGACCCGGCCTTCCGGGCCTTCCCGGCGGGCACGACCTTCGAGGTCCCGGGGAAGAGCGGCTTCGACGTGAAGACCTCGGCGCCCGCCGCGTACCTCTGCGAGTTCCTCTAGCGCCCCGCGCCCTCCCGGGGCGCGGTCGCTCGCCCGGCCAGCGCCCGCCCCGGCACGGCCGGGGCGAGCGCCCGGAACGCTACTTCTTCAGGCCGCTCACGTACTTCGCGACGGCCTGGGCGTCGGCGGCCTCGAGCTGGACAGCCTTCATCTTCCCCTTGCCGTTCTGCACCATCTTCAGGACCTCGGCCTCCGGCAGCCCGCGGATGGACTGCTTGAACATGGCGCCGCCGTTCGCGTCCTGGCCGTGGCACATCGCGCACTTGGCCTTGAACGTGGCGGCTCCGTCGGCGCGGGCGAGGGAGGCTGCGAGGATGGCGACGAGGGCGGCTGCGGCTCGCTTCATGGATCGTCCTTTCTGGGGTTCGTGGCGGGTTCGTCCGAGGGACGTCCGCGCTCGGCCGGTATTCAACCACGCCCCGGGGCCGCGCCGGCCAAAATGCGCACGAGCCGCCCCGGACGGGTCCGGTCAGAACGTGAACACGAGCGCGATGGTGAGCCCCTTCGTCCCGCGGCTCACCCACGGGATCCACTCGACGTCGGGGAAGAAGTACCGGGAGACGTCGAGCGCGGCGGTGGCGAGGACGAGCGTGGCGACGACACCCGGCGGCAAGGGGACGAGCCGGGCCATCGTCCGGAGGTCTCCCTCCGGCGGCTCGAGCGAGAAGTAGTTGGCGATGGCGTAGCCGACCGACGCGAGCGTGTTGAAGGCGAACATGCCCTTCAGGAACGGCAGGTCCCGGTCGCGCAGCCGCGGCTCGTTGCTCAGGATGAGCTCGTCCTCGACCTCCTGGCAGACGATGCCGGCCGAGACGATGAAGTACACGCCCTGCGTCCCGGAGGGGAACGGGGCTCCGTTCGCCTTGTAGCAGCGGCCGCCGACGCACTGGATCCCGGGCGAGACGGCGAAGAACGGGATGACCCCGAGGAAGCGGACGGGCTGGATGGTGGGCGTGTTGTCGAGCGCCAGGTTGGCGAAGAGGTGGCAGGTCTCGTGGGCGATGAAGGCGGTGAGCGCCCCCGCCGCGAAGAGGCCCGCGCGCCCCCAGGTCAGGCTCGTGTCCTCGCTCTCGCGCGCCGGCGCGGCGAGGGACGCCGGTGGTTGCTGCGGCTCCTCGGCCGCGGCCCGGGCGGCGAGCGACACCGCGACGACGACCGCGGCCGCCGAGATCCTCCTCGACGTCAGGGCAGCTCCTCGAAGACGCCCGTCTCGCGGTCCTTGCGCACCCGGTCCCCGGAGAAGACCCGCCCGTTCATGGCGACGTAGACCCCGGGCGGCAGGACCTGCGCGAAGGAGAGCGCGCTTCCGAGGTTGAAGAGGCCGTCCGAGCTGCCGAAGGCATAGGGGATCATGGCACCCGTGAGCACCACGGTCTTCCCCGTGCCTGCCAGGACGAGCGCCCGGGCCGTCTCGGCCATCGTGTCGGTGCCGTGGGTGACGACCACGCGCTCCTCCGGACAGCTGCGGCACGCCTCCACCACGCGCGCGCGATCGGCATCGGCCATGTCGAGGCTGTCCATCATCATGAGGGACGTCACCTCCACCGCCACCCGACAGCGGGCGAGCCGGAGCATCTCCGGGATGTGCGTGTGACGGAAGTACAGGCGCCCGCGGATCTCGTCGTACTCCTTGTCGAACGTCCCGCCGGTCACCACCACGCGCACGGGGCTCACCGCCCGGACCTCCGGGACGGCGGCGGAGAAGGCGCGGCGCGCGGCCGCGCCGCGCTTCGCCCCCCCGTTCCCATGTCGTCCTGATGGGCCATCGAACCCGTCCCCGTCACATCCTAGCAGCGCGCGCCCGCCCTTGTGAGTTAGTCTCCGCCCGTGGACCTCCCGATGCCGTACCGCTACCTCGTCTTCCTCGAGTTCGCGCTCGCCGTGCCGACGTTCCTCTCGCTGTGGTTCGTGCCCGCGCCGTACGGGCGCTACACGCGCCGCGGCTTCGGCCCGACCATCCCGGCCCGGCTCGGCTGGATCGCGATGGAGAGCCCCGCGCCGCTGTTCTTCGCGGCCGTGTACTTCGCGGGACCGAACTCCGCGGCCGCGGCGCCGCTCGCGCTGCTCGGCCTCTGGCAGGTCCACTACCTCTACCGGGCGTTCCTCTATCCGCTCCAGATCCGAGAGGGCAGCCGGCGCATGCCGGTGCTCGTGGCGCTCCTCGCGGTCTGCTTCAACCTCCTGAACGCCTGGATCAACGCTCGCTGGGTCTCGGCGCTCGGCTCCTATCCGGCGAGCTGGCTCTCCGACCCGCGCTTCGTCGCCGGGGCGGCGCTCTTCCTCGGGGGCTTCGCGCTCAACGTGACCTCGGACCGGGCGCTGCGCAGGCTCCGCGCGCCCGGCGAGACCGGCTACCGGATCCCCCGCGGGGGCGCCTTCGAGTGGGTGTCCTGTCCGAACTACCTCGGGGAGATCCTCGAGTGGACGGGATGGGCGTTCGCCACCTGGTCGCTCGCCGGGGCCGCCTTCGCGGTCTACACGGCGGC
Organism: Anaeromyxobacteraceae bacterium; assembly: GCA_035543235.1. Classification (GTDB taxonomy): domain Bacteria; phylum Myxococcota; class Myxococcia; order Myxococcales; family Anaeromyxobacteraceae; genus DATJZG01. The sequence goes on from DATKJV010000039.1 coordinate 74,875, forward strand.
GAACCTCGCACCCCGGGCCTTCGCCCACCACGCCTGGTACCGCCGGCAGTTCTCGGACTACCCGGCCGAGCGCCGCGCCCTCATCCCCTTCGTCGGCTAGCCGCGAGGCCCCCATCGTGAAGCTCCTCCTCACCGGTCCGTTCGGCAACATCGGCTCCCACGCGCTCCCGGAGCTCCTCAGGGAGGGGCACCAGGTCCGCTGTCTCGATCTCGACACGGCCGACCACCGCAGCGCGGCGCGCAAGCACGGGCGGCGCATCGAGGTGGTCTTTGGCGACGTCCGCGATCCGTCTGCCGTCTCCCGCGCCGCGACCGGCGTGGAGGCGGTGGTCCACCTCGCCGCCGTCATCCCGCCGACGAGCAACGACGACCCCGAGCACGCCCGGGCAGTGAACGTCGACGGGACCCGCAACCTCCTCGCCGCCTGCGAGGCGCTCCCCGCCAAGCCCAAGGTCCTGTTCGCCTCCACCTTCGACGTGCACGGCCACACTCTCGCGAAGCCTCCCCCGCGCCGCGTGACCGATCCGCTCGTGGCGACGGACCCCTACACCGGCCACAAGATCGAGGCCGAGGCGCTCGTCCGCGGCTCCGCCCTCCCCTGGTGCATCTTCCGCTTCTCGGACGTGCCCGTGCTCGGCCTGCGCGACCCGCACCCGATCATGTTCGAGATCGGCCTCGACAACCGCATCGAGGCCCTGCACGCGGACGACGCCGCCGTCGCCATCGCGCGCGCGCTGCGCACCCCCGAGGTCTGGGGGAGGATCCTGTTCGTCGGCGGCGGCCCGTCCTGCCAGCTCACCTACCGGGAGTACCTGACCCGGTTGCTCGACGCGATGGGGATCGGCGCCCTTCCGGAAGAGGCCTTCAGCAAGAAGGAGTACGCGACCGACTGGATCGACAGCACCGACGCCCAGGCCCTGCTTCGCTACCAGCGCCACAGCTTCGACGACATCGTGGCCGCGGTGGCGGCCTGCCTCGGCTGGAAGAAGCGACTCGTCCCGGTCGCGGCGCCGGTCGTCCGCCGCGCCATCCTGGAGCTCTCGCCCTACTGGGCGAAGCGCGCCCGCTAGGGCGGGAGCCGTCGATGGCGGACCCGGGCCGGTTCCGAGCGCGGTACGGGCCCCGGGCGCTGATCGTCGGCGGCACCGACGGGATCGGCGCCGCCTTCGCCACGGCCCTCGCCGGGCTCGGGCTCGACCTCGAGCTCGTCGCCCGGCGCGCGGATCTGCTCGAGGAGGTCGCCGGCTCGCTGCGGCGGCGCTACGGCGTGGCGGTCGGGACGCTCCAGGCGGACGCGGCCACCGCCTCCGGAACCTCCGAGATCCTGGCCCGCGCGCGCGCCGGCGACGTCGGGCTGCTCGTCTGCAACGCCGCGCTCTCGCCCATCGGGACGTTCCTCGATCTGCCCTTCGAGGTCCACGAGCGGCTCCTCGACCTGAACTGCCGGTCGGCGGCCGTGCTCGCGCACGGCGTCGGCCGCGAGCTCGTCGCGCGCGGCCGGGGCGGCATCGTGCTCCTCACCTCGATGGCGAGCTTCCAGGGGTCGGCGCTGGTGGCGCACTACGCCGCCAGCAAGGCCTACCTGCGCGTGCTGGCGGAGGGGCTGTGGGAGGAGCTCCGCCGCGACGGGGTCGACGTCCTCGCCTGCTGTGCCGGCCGGGTGCGCACCCCGACCTACGAGCGAAGCCACGCCGGCGACCCCGGCTGGCTCGCGCCCCCGGTGCTCGAGCCCGAGGTGGTGGTGCGCTCGACGCTCGCCGCCCTGGGGCGGCGCCCGGTCGTCATCCCGGGCCGGCTGAACCGGCTCGCCGCCTTGCTGACGGAGCGCCTGCTTCCGCGACGTGCGGCCGTGGCGTGTGTATCGGCGGCAACGCGCGCGATGTACCCCGCGTCGGACCGGCGGGGATCGCGTCGTCCGGCGGGGCCGGGAGACACACCCGGCTGACCACGGCCCCGACGGCGCCCGTGAGCGCCCCGAGCGCCCGGCGCAGGGCGGGAGACTTCTCCCCGCCGGGGAGCGGCAGCTTCCAGTGGTGCCCGACGAGGTTCATGTACATGCCGAGGGTGAGCCCGGCCGTCTTGAAGTCGAGGGTGGAGAGGATCTCGTCGGCGATCCCGAACGGCACGGACAGGGGCAGCGGGCCGCGCGCGTACTCCACCGCCCAGACGCCGTCGGTGAAGTTCATCGCACGGGCCTGCCCGGGGCCGACCCAGATGCGGTCGCCGGGCCGGTAAACCCGCTTCTCGAACTGCCCCTCCGCGTAGTACCAGGTCTCGCCGTCGATGACGGTGTCCCAGAAGCCCACCGCGTGGCGACCGGAGTGCCCCTCCGAGCCGATGGGCGTCCCCCAGATCATGAGGTACTCGAAGACCGACGCGTAGTAGAGCTTCATCTGGATCATCGCGCCGCCGGCGATGCTGTAGAGCCACGGCTGCGAGCGGTCGATGCGGCCCGGATACCGATCCTCGACGGCGTCGGCGATGGCGTCGAACATCGCGGGCTTCGGCTTGCCGATGCCGGCGAGCGCGCATTCGTGGAGGACGTCCGGATCGAAGAGGTATTCCATGCTGGGCTCCTGTGACGGGGCGGTCCCGTGCGGCGCGGAGAATGAAGCACGGCTCCGGCCGGCTGTCCACGAATCCTTGATCGTCGCCGGGACCGGTCTCAGGCGATCTCGAGCCACTCGAACCACACGGGGTGGTTCGCCTTGTACCACTCGAGGACCTTGCGGATGGCGAGCTGCCGATCGCGCGGCATCACCTTCTCGTCGATGCGGTCGAAGTGCACGCGGAGGTGGTCCCCGTCGTAGGCGAGCGACTGCGAGAGCATCGTCTGGAGCTCGTTGCGGATGCGCCCCGAGTCCGAGATCTTGACCGCCCTCTGCGCGTGGTCCACGCCGGAGAGGAAGCGCACGAGGAGCGGACTGAAGACGTGACGGGCCTGCTCCAGGGGCTCCATCAGGCGGAACGTGAAGACGATCCTCGCCGAGGCCTTCCGGGTCGCGAGAAGGGTCGAGACCTTGTACACGCCGTCGGCGACCTTGGTGACGCCCCTGATGCCCGTGTACGGGTCGTCGCACATGTAGCCGATGCTCGAGAGCACGCTCCAGTTCTTGTCCGGGAGGAAGTCGTCGGCGCGCAGCACGCGCTTGCCGAGCGGCATGTTCGAGGAGGCCGCCTCCTCGATCGCGTCCGCGTAGCTCTTCACCTTCCCGACGTCGAGGTCCCGGATCCCGAACAGCGCCGCCACCTTGGCCGCGAAGTCGGGGGCCCTGGGGTCGAGCTGCATGAGCCTTCCCTCGGCGTCGCACGGGAGCTCGAAGGTCGGCGAGAAGACGGCCATAGAGCAGTCCACGTCGAGCACCTCGGAGAGGCTCGCCGCCTGCATGGCCTCGGCGGTCGCCGCGTAGCCGTCGCAGAGGAAGACGTGGGTCCTCCCCTCTGCGTCCTTCCACGACCCGACGAGGAAGGTGGGCGCGTAGGTGCCGGAGTCCGTGAACACCTCGACACCGGAGGGGGCCTTCCAGCCGTCCTCGACGAGGTGGACCCCGAGGGCCTTCCACTCCTCCCAGAGCTTTCCGAGGCGCCCCACCCGGCTCTTCCCCCGCAGCGTCCAGACGTGGATGTCGTCGCGCCGGACGCCGGGGTAGGTGCTCTCGATCGCCTCGACGACGAGCTTGCGCGGCGTGCGGTAGTCGAGAAGGACCGAAGCCCGGTCGGCCGACTCCGCCACCTTGCGCGGCACCGTGAGGCAGCCCATGTAGGATTCGTACGGCTTCGAGACCGTGAGCGGCGAGTCGAAGACGTGGAGCACCGCCATGGGACCCGTCGCCTTTCCCTCCGCAAAGCGCGACGTGTTCTCGAGGGTGTCGACCGCCGCGCCCCACAGCGTGATGCCGCGGTCCTGCAGCCAGCCGTAGAACTGGTCGAAGGTGTGGCCGGGCTCGTTGAGCAGGCGCCGCACGCGCCGGTCGACGATCCGCGCGACCTCGGGCCTCGCGTAGACGCGCCCGAAGCCGAGCAGCGGGTTCGCGCCCATCTCCGGCGTCTCGCCCGCCTTGGGCATGAGCCCCTCCCCGAGGGAGATCATGATGGCGTGGTTCTCGGGCAGCGTGCGGGTGAGGTGCCACAGCCCCTCGCTCATGACGTAGGCGCTGATGGCGTCCGCGGCCTTCTTCACCTGGTTGTAGGTCGCCTTGTCCTTGCCGGCGCCCTCGCCGAAGCCGCCGAAGAGGCGCGTCCCGAGGGCGGTGGCAGCCGAGGTCACGGCGAGGCACCGGGCGATCCCGCGGGGCGTGAAGCTGTGGGCGGACACCGGCTCCGCCTGCGCCCGCTCGACCTCCACGTCCTCGAGCCACAGGTGGAACCGGAGCAGCACGGGACGGGTGTCGAACGCCCACTGCGCGATGACGTTGCGCTTGTTGCTCTCAGGCACGGGATCCCCTCCGGGTTCGTGGCGCATGGCGGCGCGGGTCAAAAGCCATTCTAGAGGAGTGAGAGAGGGATCGGGGAGCGGAGCCGCGCGGGTCGGCCGCGGCGGCCGGGCGACCCGATCGGGAGGTGCGGCGGGACGCCGCCCCCAAAAAACTCCACGGGAACGAGCGCCCGGGAGGGGACGCCCGAGGAGGTCGACATGGCCCAGCCGAGCCCCGTTCCCCCCGGTGCGCACACGGTCACGCCCAGCCTGGCCCTCGGGGACTGTGCTCGCGCCCTCGAGTTCTACCGGCTCGCGCTGGGGGCCGAGGAGGTCGTGCGGATGCCGACGCCTGACGGCAGGAAGGTCTGGCACGCGGAGATCCGCATCGGGGACTCGATCGTGTACCTGGGCGACGAGCAGCCGGGCATGCGGACCCGGGCGCCCTCCCCCGACCGTCCGTCGCCGGTGGGCTTCTGGCTCTACGTCGTCGACTGCGAGGCCGCGTACCGGCGCGCCGTGCAGGCCGGCGCGCTCTCCGCCATGCCGCCCACCGACATGTTCTGGGGGGACCGGACGGCGACCGTGCACGATCCCTTCGGATACACGTGGACGTTCGCGACCCACGTGAAGGACCTCTCCCCCGAGGAGGTCGAGCGGGCGGGGCGCGAGTTCGCTCGGAAGGCGGGGCTCGGCGGGTAGGGGCGGGCCGGCCGGCCGCTCGGGCGTCACTCGCTCTTCTGGAGCGCGTTCGCCTGCTGCAGCTGCTGGTGGATCTTCTTCAGCTGGTCCGGCTTGCTCAGGACCTCCACCATGACCGCCTTCGCCCCCGCCCGGTTCGAGGCTGGGACCTGGGCGACGGCCGCCTGCTCGCTCGTCGCCTCGACGAGGACCCACCCGCTGTGCGTGCCGGAAGCGCACCCCCACTCCGTCCTCGCGAGCAGCACCTTGTGGTCCTTCTCCCAGTCCTCGAGGAGCCGGATGCAGTCCTCGGGCTCGTGCCTCAGGCTGACGAGGTAGTGGTGATGCTCCGCGCCCTTGGCGTGCTCCGCCGGCTTGCCTGGCTCTTGCGCCGAGGCGACGCGGACGACGGCCGAGGCCGCGAGGGCCGCCAGGGCAAGGACTCGCTTCATGATTTCCTCCCGGCGGCGGTGCCGCCGCGCAAAGGGCCTCCGCTGGGCCTGTTAGGCGCCCGCCGCAGGGGGCCGCCCCGCCATCTTGGGGCGTAAGCGGGCGCTTGCGACACGCGCCACCGCATCGAGGTCACTGGAGCGCGAGCGCCTCGGTCTCGTCGTCGTAGGCGAAGAGGTCGCCGAAGCGGGCCCAGTCGACGAGGGTGGCGAAGGTCGCCTCGAAGTCTTCCGTCGGGAGGTACAGGGCGACGAGCTCGAGGACGAAGTCCTTGTCCACCTCGTGGCGCTCGGCGCGCCCGAGCGCCGCCGCCACCTCCGCGAAGAGGCGCAGCCCGAGCAGTCGCTCCCGGAAGACCCCCTTGCGGTCGGCGGGACTCGCCCGCACGTAGCGGCTGCCCTCGGCCGAGAGGACCACCGTCCGGTGGGGCGTCTCCACGAAGCCGAGCATCTCCGCCGCGCTCGTCGCCGTGATGACCCTCCCGTACTCGCGGCCAATGTCCGACGCGATGCGGAAGACGTCCTCGCGCCCTCCGCGCGCATCCAGGTACTCGAGGAGCCCCTCGATCTCGGGCGCGCCGGCGTGCGGGAGCGGTTCGAAGGCCTTCGTGCCCCGCTCGGCCGCCACGTCGGGCATCTCCATGCCCGTGATGATGTCGTGCAGGCGGTCGACGAGCGCGAGCAGGTCGGGGGAGCGGTAGTCGCGGGGTCGGGCCAGCCGGTTCTCGACGATGGTCCGCACCCGGCCGGGGTTCGCGTCGAGCACGACGATGCGGTCGGCCATGTACACGACCTCCTTGATGTCGTGGCTGACCATCACGATCGACTTCGGGTTGCGATCCTTCGGCGCCCAGACGTCGAGGACCTCCGCGCGCAAGCTCTCGGCAGTGAGCGCGTCCACCTGGCTGAAGGGCTCGTCCATGAAAAGCATCTCCGGCTCGAGCGAGAAGGCGCGCGCCATCCCCACCCGCTGCTTCATTCCGCCCGAGAGCTCGCGCGGGTAGGCCTCCTCGAACCCGGAGAGCCCGACCACCTTGATGGCGCGCGCCGCCCGCTCGGCGACCTCCCCGCCCGGGAGGCCCTGAGCGCGCAGGACGGCCTCGACGTTCTCGGTCACCGTCATCCAGGGGTACAGAGCGAAGCTCTGGAACACGAATCCGATGCCGGGGTTGAGCCCCCGCATCGGCTCGCCGTGGTAGAGGACCTCGCCGCGGGTCGGTCGGGTCAGGCCGGCGAGGATCCGCAGGATCGTCGACTTGCCGCACCCGGAGGGGCCGAGCAGGGCGACGACCTCGTTCGCCCCGATGGCGAGCGAGACCTTGTCGAGCACCCTCAGCGGGGGTCCGCCCGCCTGCTCGAACTCCTTGTCGACGCCGCGCAGCTCGCAGAGGGCGACAGGCTGGCCGTTCGCGCTCATCGGGGCACCATCGGTCTAGCGGGTGAGGGAGAAGCGCAGCTCGGCGAGGTGGTGCAGCCGCCTCCACACGAGGCGGTTGAAGAGCACCACGAGGATCGCCATCACCGCGATCGCGGCCGCGAGCACGGGGAAGTCCCCGGCGGCCGCGGCCTCGCTGATCCGCGCACCCAGGCCGTCCGCGACGAGCTCCCGCCCGCGGAAGCTCACGTACTCGGAGACGATGCTCGCGTTCCAGGCGCCGCCGGCCGCCGTGACCCAGCCGGTGACCAGGTACGGGAACACCGCAGGGAGGTACAGGCTCCACAGGCGCTGCCAGAGCCCGAGGCGGTAGGCGTGCGCGGCCTCCCGCAGGTCCGCCGGGATGGCCACCGCTCCGGCGATCACGTTGAAGAGGACGTACCACTGGGTGCCGAGCAGCATGAGGACGACGCTCCCCCACCCGAGGCCCACCCCCGCCGCCGAGAGGACGGCCACGACCGCCGGGAACAGCATGGGCGCGGGGAAGGACGCCACGACCTGCACGACCGGCTGCAGCGCGCGCGACAGGCGCGGGGAGAGCCCGATGGCGATGCCCGCGGGCACCGTCCAGAGCGTCCCGACGGCGACGGCGAGGAGCACGCGCCCGAGCGTCAGCATCGATGCCGCGCCGATCCCGCGCCACGCCGGCCCCGGGACGCGGGCGAGCAGCCGGACGAGTCCGACCGAGCCGAGCGCCATCGACCCGAGCAGGAGGGAGAACATCGCGAGCGATGCGATCCGCGCCGCCCTCCCCCCGCCGGTCGCCCCGTCGGACGGGGGCCTTTGCGGGTGCGCCGGCCGCCGCGCCCCCCGTCGCCCGGCCCACTCGTGCAACCAGCCGAGGATGCGCGAGCGGGTGAGCAGGTCCAGGAACCACGACTCCATCTCCGCGGCCTGCCCGCCCTCGTCCGCCCGGAACTTCTGTGCCCAGACGACGACCGGGCGCCACAGGAGCTGGTCGAGCGCGACGATCATCGCCACCATCGCGCCGACCGCCGCGGCCATCGCCGCCTTGTCGCCCCGGGCGACGGCCACGCTCATGTAGGAGCCGAGGCCGGGGAGCTGGAAGCTGCGATCCCCGAGCACGAAGGCCTCGCTGACCATGAGGAAGAACCAGCCCCCCGCCATGCTCATCATGCTGTTCCACACGAGCCCGATCGTGGCGAAGGGGAGGTCGACCCACCGCAGGCGCTGCCACCAGCTGAAGCGGGCGAGGGTCGCCACCTCCTGGAAGTCGCGCGGGACAGTCCGCAGCGAGTGATAGAAGCTGAAGGTCATGTTCCACACCTGGCCGGTGAAGATCATGAGAACCGACGCGAGCTCGAGGCCCACGTTGCTGCGGGGAAAGGCGGCCACGAGCGCGAGCACGAGGCCGGGCATGAACCCGAGCACCGGGATGCTCTGCAGGATGTCCAGCGTGGGGATGAGGACGCGCTCCGCCACCGCATCCTTCGCCGCCCAGTAGCCGTAGACGAGCGTGAAGGCGAGCGACAGGGCGTACGCCGCGAGGCCGCGGCAGAGCGAATAGAGCGCGTAGCCGGGCAGCGCGCTCGGGGAAAGGTCGATGTCGACGACCGGCCGCAGCGCACCGGTCCACTGCGCCGAGACGCGGGTCAGCCCGAAGATGGCCCCGCCGACCGCAGCGAGAAGCACAAGGTCGACCCACGACGCCCGCGACTCGAAGAGGAAGCCGGTGGCCCCGCCGAAGGCCTGCCGGACGCGCCGGAACATGGCCACACGGCTTGCCACCACGCCGCCGCCCGGTCAAGGCTCCGGGGCGCGATCGACACGATCTCTTTGCAGTCCCGCCCCACGCGGCGGAGGGGACGGAGCGTCAGGCGGCGAGACCCTCAGTGGAGAAGGGACGTCGGGGTCACCTTGAGCGCCCGTGCGAGCCGCGCGAGCGTGTCGAGCGGCGGCGTCCGCTGGTTCCGCTCCAGCATGGAGACGTAGCTCGTCGACATGCCTGCCCGCTTGCTCAGCTCGAACTGGGAGAGCTTCCGCCTCTCGCGCTCGTGCTTCAGGTTGTGGGAGAACTTCTCTGCGAGCGTCATACCGGTCTCCTTGCAATGCCCTCCCGGCACCGAGGGAACACGACACCCCCCGTCGACATTCCTCCGGGTGCTCGCGCGCGGCAGGCCCCTCTTGGGGCGCAAACGCGGCGTCGCGGCGTGCCCCTCCGTTCACGCGCGGTGGCGCGACCTGCGGATGGTCGAAGAGAAGGGCGGCCCTGCGGCCGGCGAGGCGCCTCCGCGTGGCCCCCGGCCTCAGGCCTTCTTGCTCTCGCCCTTCTCTGACGGTACCTGAGCCTGCGGGGCGCTCTCGGCCGACTGCAGCTTCGCCTCCGACTTCTTCTCTTCGTCGTCGAAGAGCCCTTCGGAAGCCTTCTTGAAGTTGCGGATGCCCTTCCCGAGGGCGTCGCCGAGCTGCGGAAGCTTCGTCGGGCCGAAGACGAGAAGCGCGATGACCAGGATGACGAGGATCTCGCCGAAGCCGAGTCTCATGCGGGAAGGATACCGCGCTCGCGGCCGCTTGGCACGTGGCCAACACCCCATCGGGGGCCTCTCCGGCGTTCGGGCCCGGGCGGCGCTCAGCGGCCGGCGGCCCGTGCGCTCGGGTTCGGCGTCGGCTCGCCCACCTTCCGGAGCGTGGCCCGGTCGCGGTGGTGGAAAGGCTCCGTGCGGCCCTTGACCATGAGCACCGTGTCCTCGTCGTACGACCAGATCTCCGGCGAGTGGACGGTGACCCGGATGCGGAACTCGACGGTGCGGAAGGCGTGCTGCAGGAAGGGCGCGGAGCAGATCCCGAAACACTCGTCCCCGAGCCGGGCCGCGAGCTCGAATTCCTTCGCGTCGCGCGCGGCGCGGCCGGATGCGAGGACGACTTGGCCGCGCGGGATGGCGATGGTCTGCATCACCGTCGACGTCGCGGCCTCCCACAGCCAGTATCCGACCTGGTCGTGGAAGGTCTCGACCTCTCCGGGCTGCACGATGTGGACGTGGTAGCGCAGCCCGTAGAGGACCTGCGGGCCGTTTGGCTGCGGGTCGATGGGCTGCAGCTCGATGCGCTCGACGTACTCGTCGGTCTCGAGGCCCTCGGCGGCGGGATGCTCGTCGATCCCCTTCGGGCCCTCCCACAGGCCTGCCAGCGGGCGGAGCGGTCCCAGGTTTCGGAGGGTGTCGGGGTCGATGTCGTCCGGCTCGGTGTAGATGTCCTCGGGAAACTTGTCCATTCGACAAGGGTACCTTCCCTCCGCTCGGAGTCGACCTCCCCGTCCGGGGTCTGTCGACCCGCCGGCCGCTCGGCCAGGGCCCGCATGGGACGCGCACCGACCGTGGGCGACGCCTTATCCTGCCGGCTCGCCATCGACAAGGGTGGGGCCAAATGCGCGCATCGATCTCCCTCCTTCGCCTGTCCGTCGCGGTCGCCGCGGTCGCGGCTCCCCTCCTCGCGCTGTCACAGCCGCTGCCCCACCCGTACGGCGCCCCGGTGGGCGTGGAGACCGCCCGCAAGGCGGCGTCCGGCGCGCTCGCGGAGGCCCGCAAGAACGGCTGGACGGTAGCGGCCGCGGTGGTCGACACCGGCGGCGTCCTCGTCTACTTCGAGCGCATCGACGGGACGCAGAACGGGAGCTCGGAGGTCGCGATCGACAAGGCGCGGTCCGCCGCCGCGTTCAAGCGGCCGACCAAGGCCTTCGAGGACCTGGTGGCAGGCGGGAAGACGAACTACCTGCGCCTGACGGGCGCGGTCCCCATCGAGGGCGGCATCCCGCTCGTCGTCGAGGGCCGGGTGATCGGCGCCATCGGGGTGAGTGGAGCGACCTCCGCACAGGACGGCGCTTGCGCGAGGGCCGGGGCCGACGCGGCTGGGGCCTCGGCGCCGGAGAAGAAGTAGCGCCCCTCTGCGGCGCGGCGAGCCCGCCTCCGGCGCTAGGAGAAACCAGGCCGCTGCGGTATCAACGGGGCGCTCTCCCATGGAGAACGCCCCGCTCCCGAGTGCTCGCGCCGATTCGCCCCCCCGGAGGGCCGCCGGCGGCGAATCGGCCCCGGCGAGCGCCGGGGCCCGGACCTGGCCCGACCTCGTCCTCGCCGCATGCGTCGCCACGTTCAGCTACCTGTACGGGCTGGGATCCATCTTCGCGCCCGCCATCGGGGACGAGCCGCTCTACCTGCAGATCGCGCGGATGACCGCGCGCTCGGGGCGCCTCCTGCCGCTCCTGGCGGAATCGGGCATCAACGACACCAAGCCTCCCCTGCTCTTCTGGCAGGGGATCCTGGCGAGCGGGTTCGGCGCCTCCTGGGAGCTCTGGCGCCTTCGCCTGCCCGTCGTCGCCCTGAGCTTCTGCACGGCTGCGCTCGCCGGACTCACCGCGGCCCGGATCTCCCGGCGGACGTCCGCGGCACCGGTCGCGGCGCTGGCGTTCCTGGGGTTCCTCTCCACCATCCAGCACGGGCGACCCTTCCTCACGAACGCGGGGGAGACCCTCTTCCTCTTCCTCCCGCTCGCCATCGTCGCCATGCGCGACCGGACCGGACCCGCCCTGGGCGCTCTCTGCGGCCTGAGCCTCGGCGCCGCCACACTCTACAAGTCGTTCTTCATGGTGGTCCCCGGGACCTTCGCGCTGGCGCTCGTCCTGTGGCAGCGCGAGGGGCGCGATCTCCGCTCCTTCCTTCGACGCCGCGGCGCCTTCCTCGCCGTCGCGGCGACGGTCGGACTCGCCGTGTTCGGGCTGTGGCCCGCGCTCGACCCCCGCCGCGACGTGATCTGGTCCCAGTTCGTCGTGGGCGAGAACGCCGGCAAGTTCCAGGTCTCGACGTTCCTCTCCGGCCTGGTCCGCGGCGACTACCCCATCTGGGAGATCTGGCTCGGCGACCTCAAGAACGCGGGGCTCTACGCGCCCCTCGTGCTCGCGCTCGTCTGGGACCTCTGGAAGCGGCGCCGATCGATCCCGGCGCCCGAGGCGGAGCTCTGGATGTACCTGCTCGCCTTCCTGCTCGTCTACTCCCTTCCCACCCAGCGCCAGGCGAACTACATCCTGCCCACCACGGCCGCCCTGGCGGTCCTGCTCGCTTTGCGGTGGGACGAGCTGCCCGCGATCGTCTTCCGGCTGACGCTCGGGGCCCTTGCGCTCGCGGGAACCCTCCTCCCGCTCTTCGAGCGGGTCGTCGAGCGCCGGCTCGAGACCCGGCTGTTCGGGCCCGCCGCGGTCGCGCTGCCCCTCGCCGTGGCAGCCCTGGCCCTCGCCGGCGCCCTGTCGCGCCGCTTCGCGCGCCGGGTGTTCCCCTACGCCGCGCTCCTCACGCTGGCGGCCGGGAGCTCCTTCCTCGCGCCGTTCTCCCGCCCGTTTCCCGAGAGCGCCCTGGCGGAGGTCCGCGGGCGGCCCGTCCTCATGCCGAACACCTTCCAGGAGTCCCAGGAGCGCTTCCGCTTCCTCGTCCCGGGCGCGGAGGTGCGCCCCTATCCGTGCATGATGGCCCCGGCGCCCTGCGGCGCGCCGGCGCCCCGCTCCGGAGCCTACGCCGCCATCTATCGCGACCCGGGCGAGCCCCTGCCCCCGGGCTACGAGGCGGTGGCCGCCCTGCCGCACCTCAAGGGCCGCCACAGCGCGCAGCAGATCCGCGAGATGCTCGGCGGCCGGCTCGACCTGCTCGTGCAGTGGTTCGTCCTCGCACGGCCCGCCTCGGCCTCGCCCTGAACGGCCCCGCGCGGCTGTCCCGGGCATCCCGTCAACCCGTCTTCCTCGCACGGATGTCAGAGCACCGCGCCAAGATGCGCGTGCGCAACGCGGGCGGCGGCGGGAGGGGGCGGGACGGGCGGGGGCCCGCCCGGCGGGAGCGGGTCGCGCGCGCCGCGCTCGCCGGGGCGGGCCGGACGAGGCGCTCGAGGTGCACGCGGATGGAATGGGTCGAGCCATCGAGAAGCCGCCGGGTTCTCGTCGTCGACGAAGAGGCTCCGGCGCGCGAGCTCACCGTGCTCCTCGAGCAGGAGGGCTACGCCGTCGAGTCGACCGCCGACGGGCACGACGCCCTGCGCCGCCTCAGCGAGCGCGCGGCGAGTGTCGTGGTCCTCGACCTGGGAACCCCGGGGACCAAGGGGTGGGCGTTCCTGGCGTCCAAGGCGCGGATTCCCGAGGTCGCCCCCATCCCGGTGGTCGTGGTGTCCAAGTCGACGCCGCCCAGGGCTCCGCGCGGGATCGTCGCCTGGCTGCAGAAGCCCTTCGCCTACGACGCGCTCCTCAAGGTCCTCCGCCCCTGGCGGTGAGGCCCTCGCCGGAGGGCCGCCGGGCGCCGCTAGAGCTCCCGCAGCGCTGCCGCCACCGGGCGGCGCGCCGCTCGGATCGCGGGCGGGACGCCGCCGACAAGCCCCATGGCCAGCGCAAACCCGATCCCGAGCCCGAGCAGGGGCGGCGTCACCTGGAAGGCGAAGGCCAGGTGGGAGAACGTCTGCCAGTTCAGCGTGCCCGTGGTGAGCCCGTTCAGCGGGAGCACCGCCAGACAACCGATGACGCCACCGGCCAGGGCGATGAGCAGCGATTCGAACACGAACGACACCACGATGCTTCCGGCGCCGAAGCCGATGGCGCGCATGGTCGCGATCTCGCGCGAGCGCTCGGCCACGGCGGCGTACATCGTGTTCAGCGCGCCGAAGACGGCACCGATCCCCATGACCGCGGCGACGATGGTCCCGAGCACCGTGATGAGTGTCGTGAGCGCCCGCGACTGCTTCTCGTAGTAGTCCGTCTCCCGATCCACCTGGACCGTCATGCGGGGGTCGGTGGACATCGCGTCCTTCAGCTCGCCGAGCGCGCTCTCCGTGGTGAGGCGCGCGGTGACCGACTGGAAGATGTTCACCGGGCGCTTGTAGACTTGGTCGAGGACCTGCGCGTCGCACCAGATCTCCGAGTCGAAGGCGCTCCCGCCCGAATCGAGGATGCCCACCACGCGCCACTCGCCACCGCCGAACCGCACCGCGTCCCCGAGTCCGAGCCCCGAGTAGCTCTGGCTCGCGTTCTTGCCGACGACGAGCTCGGATAGGCCGGGGCGGAAGAAGCGCCCGGCCGCGACGCGGACGTTCTTGCGGACGTCGAGCACCTCCGGAGAAACGCCCCGCACCTGGACGTTGGCATCGGTGCCCGTGTCCTTGAGCGGAAAGGCGGCGATGACCACCACCTCGGGGCTCACGAGCCTCCTGCCCTCCCCCCGCTTCGCGATTCCCGGGGCATCCTCGATGACGCGCAGCTGCTCGAGGGTGACGACGCTGTCCATCTCGCTCGTGGCCCCGGCCCGGCGGATGACCACGTTGTCCGGGGAGCCCGAGGCGACGAGGGTCGCCTTGAACCCCTTGGCCATCGCCAGCATGGCGACGAACACGCCCACCGTCCCGGCGATCCCGAGGACCGCAACGATGGCCGAGACCCACCGGGCGCGGACGCTGCGCAGGTTGTAGACGAGCGGGACGGCCACCGGTCAGACCCTCCGCAGCGCGTCGACCACCCGCAGCCGCATGGCCGAGACGGCCGGGAGGATGCCCGCCGCCGCGCCGACGGCGGCGGCGAGGCCGAGGCCGGAGGCCATGGCGGCGGGCGGCAGGTAGAAGAAGGGCAGCATCCCGTGCGTCGGGTCGCCCCGGAGCGTGAAGAGCTTGCAGGCGGCGAGGCCCACGACCCCGCCGAGAAGCGAGATGGCGAGCGCCTCGCCGACGACCAGGAGGACGAGGAACCGGTCCCCGAACCCGAGGGCCTTGAGCACCGCCATCTCCCCGATGCGCTCTCGCACCGCGATGGCCATCGTGTTGCCGGTCACGAGCAGGAGCGTGAAGAACACCACGCCCCCGATCGCCAGGATGAGCAGCTCGATGTTCCCCGCCTGCTTCACGAAGGACGCGGCGAACGCCTTCTCCGTGTCGGTCTTCGTCTCGTACGGCGAGTTCGCGAACCGCTCGTCGATGGCCCGCGCCACTCTCGCGGCGTGGTCGGGGTCGTCGATCTTCACCGTGTACCATCCGACCATCCCCTTCCCCCAGTGCCGCTTCTCGTCGAGGTAATCGTAGTGGAACCAGAGCTGGGTGCGGTCGTCGTCCGGCCGGCGCCCGGTGTAGATCCCGCGGAGGTTGAACTCCCAGACGCCCGGGAAGATCGTGCCCATGATGGGGATGCGATCGCCCACCTTCCACCCGAAGCGCTTCGCCGTGTCCGAGCCCGCGATCGCGCCCTCCCGGTCCGCCGCGAAGGCCTTCCACTGGTCGTCGGGGATGACGAACTCGGGGAAGACGCGCCGCTGCGAGTCGAGGTCGATGGCGAACTGGGGGATGAAGTTCTTCTCGTCCTGGTAGACGCCCCCGAACCACATGGCGAACGCGACGTCCTTCACGTCCGGGATGCGGAGGATCTGCTCCCGGTAGGCGATCGGCAGCGGCTGGATGATCGAGACCTTGTTCACGACCACCAGGCGGTCGGCCCCGGCGACGTCGATCCCCTGGCGAAACGCCCCCCGGACCACGGCGAGGATGCCGAAGAGGAAGAGCGCCACCGCGAAGGAGCCGACGGTGAGCGCCGTCCGCACCTTCTTCCGGAGCAGGTTCGCCGCGATGAGCGGAAGGAATCTCACGGGGCCCCCCGGAGCTGGGCGCCCTCGACGAGAACCCCCTTGTCGAGGTGGAGGACCACCTGGGCGCATCGCGCGGCCATCGGGTCGTGGGTCACCATCAGGATGGTCTTGCCGTGCTCGCGGCACAGCCGGGTCAGGAGATCCAGGACCTCGTCCGCGCTCTTGCGATCCAGGTCGCCCGTCGGCTCGTCACACAGGAGGAAGGTGGGATCGGCCACGATGGCGCGCGCGATGGCCACGCGCTGCTCCTGACCGCCGGAGAGCTGGCGCGGGTAGTGGCCCATCCGGTCGCCTAACCCCACGATGGAGAGCGCGGTCTCCACGTGGGCGCGCCGCTGCGCCTTCGAGAGGCGGGTGAGGAGCAGCGGCAGCTCGACGTTCTGGAACGCCGTCAGGACGGGAATGAGGTTGTACATCTGGAAGACGAAGCCGACGTGGCGCGCTCGCCACTCCGTCAGCCTGGGCCCGGACATCCGCGTGACCTCGTCGCCGGCCACCGAGATGCTTCCCTTCGACGGGACGTCGAGCCCTCCGAGGAGGTTCAGGAGCGTCGTCTTGCCGGAGCCGCTCGGGCCCATGAAGGCCACGAACTCGCCCGCCCCCACGTCCAGGTTGAGCCCCTGGAGCACGTGAATCTCCTCGCCACCCCTGCGGTAGGTCTTGTCGAGATCCCGGACCTGGATGAGGCCCGTCCCGCCGCTTCCGCCGTCGACTCGCACCATGGCGCCACGCCTCACTTCCGGACCGCGACGGGCTGGCCGTCGCGAAGATCGGACGGTCCCTTCAGGACCACCACGTCCCCGGGCGAGAGGCCGGCCACCACGACGGCGTCCGCGCCCCTCGAGCCGTCGAGGGTCACGGCGCGCCTCTCCACCCGGTCGCCTTTCACCAAGAAGACGATCTTCCGTCCGTCGTCCCGGACGGCGTCCTGCGGGACGAGCACCGGGGACCGCCCCGACGCGCCGCTGCGCACGGGCTCGTCGCCGAGGAAAGCCACCTTGACCCCCATGTCCGGCAGGATGCGCGGGTCGAGCCTCGAGAAGGTGATCCGCACCTTCACGGTCGCCTTCTGCCGGTCGGCGCTGGGGATCACGGTGCGGACGGAGCCGGGGATCTCCCAGTCCGGGTAGGCGTCGAGGATGGCGCGGACCGGCTGACCGGGCACGACCCGGGCGATGTAGGCCTCGTTCACGTCGACCTCGATCTCGAGCGACTGCATGTCGACGACCGTCGCGATGCCGGTCCGGGTGAACCCGCCCCCGGCGGAGATCGGCGACACCATCTCGCCCACCTGCGCGTCCTTGGAGACCACGATCCCCTCGAAGGGCGCCCGGATCACGCAGTTGTCGACGTTCTGCTGCGCCTCGCGGATTCGGGCATCGGCCGCGACGACCTGCGCGCGGGTGATCGCCACTTTCGCGCGCAAGCTCGCGGCCGCGGTGCGCGCCGCGTCGAGGGCCTGTTCGCTCTGCGCCCCTCCGGCCTCGAGCTTCTCCATCCGGCGGAGATCGGCCTCCGCGTTGGCGAGCTGCACCTCGTAGTCGGCGATCGTCGCCTGGATGGCGTCCCGCGCGGTCTTCGCCGAGGCGAGAGCGAGCCGGGCGTCGGAGTCGTCGAGGGTGGCGAGCACCTGGCCCTCGCGGACGTGCGCGCCCTCGTCGAAGTACACCCCGGTCACCCGTCCCGTGACCTTGGACGCGATGGTCGCCTTGCGACGGGGCGTCACGTACCCGCTCGCGTTGAGCAGTGCCGGGCGACCGGGCGCACCCTCCTGAGCCACGGCCACCTCGACCGGTTCCGGCCTCCCGCGCAGGAGTGCGACGCCCGCGGCCCCGATGGCGAGGGCCGCGCCGACCGCGATCCCCGCGATCCAACGGCGACTCGTGGGATCGGCGCGCCGCTGCGAATCGTCGATCCGGAGCGAGCTCAGGTCTCGGGGCGCTTGAGGAGGTGATGTCGCCATCCGGTTCCCCTCCATCCGCTCGCGCCCTGCCGAACAGTGCACGAGGAGAAGTCTAGCGAGCGTTCGGTTCCCCTGCCGGGCCCGGCCCGGCGCGCGGCCGCCGGGAACATACACCAGGTCGGAACGCCCGACGCGTGGCGACGCGAAGACGAGCACGGGACCCCGGTGAAGCCCCGTCCGGGTGGGCCGGCACACCGTGCTCTGGCCGTGAATGGCGGTCCGGGCCGAGGGCGCTTTGGCGGGCGGCCCGTCACCTCGAGGGACGACGCGCGCGGCGGGCGGCCCTCAGGCTTAGGGCGACGACGAGCACCGGGACGAGGAGGAGGACCATGATCGCCGCGACCACCCCGAGGCGCGCGACGAGGCCCGAGACGAAGGCCCCGACGCCCGCCAGCACGTCGGAGAAGGTCCTCAAGTCCTCGCTCCCGTCGGCCCGAGGCCGCGGCCCTCGCCGGGACCCGCGGGACGCCGGTCCGCGGCGCCCGGGCGGAGAGGAGCCGGCGAGGCCCCTCGTCCGGGCCGCGCGCGACGGTACCCTTCCGGTACCTGGCCATGGGCGCCCATCGCCCCTAACTCTACCGCGTCATGAGCGGCACGCCCGCGCTGAAAGGTTCTCCGAAGCGCGTGCTCGTGGTCGACGACGACCGCGACATGCGCGAGGCGCTCACCGACATCCTCGAGTTCGAAGGCTACGTCGTCTCCTGCGCGGCCGACGGGAGCCAGGCCCTGCGCGTCGCGCGCGCCGACCCCCCGCACCTGATCCTGCTCGACCTCATGATGCCGGTGATGAGCGGATGGCAGTTCCGGGCGGCCCAGAGGCTCGACCCCGTCCTGTCGAAGGTCCCGGTGGTGGTCATGTCCGCGTTCGCGCACGAGGTCGAGGCCGCCGCGCTCCTGCCGAAGCCGTTCCAGCTCGGCGAGGTGCTCGACACGATTCGCCGCCTGGCCGCGTAGCGAGCGGCCCGCGCCACCCCTAGCCGGAGTGGCGGATGTTCATGATGTCTCCGTCCCGGACGACGTACTCCTTGCCCTCGAGGCGCAGCTTGCCCTCCTGGCGTGCCTTCGCCTCCCCGCCGCTCGCGACGAAGTCGTCGTAATGGAGGACCTCGGCGCGGATGAAGCCGCGCTCCAGGTCCGAGTGGATGCGGCCGGCGGCGCGCGGCGCGCGATCCCCGCGCCGGATCGTCCAGGCGCGCACCTCGTCCTCGCCGACCGTGAAGTAGGAGATGAGGTCGAGCAGATGGTAGACGGCCCGGATGAACCGGTCTCGCGCCGGCTCCGCGAGCCCGAGCGACCGGAGGAACTCGGGTTGCTCCGCCGGGTCGAGCTCGGCGATCTCGGCCTCGACGGCCGCGCAGAGCGACAGCACCTCCGCCCCCCGCTCGCGGGCCGCCGCCACCACCCCGGGATCGGCGGCCGCGGCCGCGTCCGCTTCGGGAACGTTCACGACCACGAGGAGCGGACGGCGCGACAGGAACTGGAAGTGCGCGAGCTCCTTCTCCTCGGCCGCGCTCCACTCCATCGCTCGCAGGGGACGGCCAGCGTCGAGCTGGGCGTGGATGCGCTCGAGCTCGTGGTACTCGCCGGTGCCACGGTGCTGCTCCTTCCGGAGCCGATCGAGCCGCTTCTCGACGATGGCGAGATCGTACAAGACGAGCTCAGCATCGAAGTCGGCGATCTCGCGCACCGGCGCGGGCGGCGTCCCGTCCGGCGCGGGGAAGCTGCGCACCACGAGGCAGAAGGCGTCCACCTCGGCGAGCGCTCGCAGCGCGTCCGCGTCGAGGCCCGTGCCCTTCCCGGGAGGACCTGGAACGTCGACGAAGGCCACCTCCGCGAACGTCGTCTTCCTAGGCCGGTAGGCGGCGGCGAGCGCGTCCACGCGAGCGTCCGGGACGCGGATCACCCCGAGGTGCACCTGGCGTCCACCCGCCCCTCCCTTGTGCAGGCCGGTGAGCGCGTTGAAGAGCGTCGTCTTTCCCGTCTGCGCGTAGCCCACGAGGCCTGCCTTCATGTGGTCCCTTCCTCCGGCGGCGCCCTCCGGCGCGTCCGCGCGCCAAGGTAGCATCCCCGCCGCGCGCGGGCGTCGGGTTCCGGGCGCCCGGGCGGGAGCCCCCAGCCCGGCCGCGACGCACGGCGATTTCTCCTCTCCCCGGAACGCCCCTGTTGGGGCACGAAAGGGCGCGGCCGCACGGCTCCGTCACGCGCCCGGAAATGGGCCGGAATTCCCCTTTTGGCCTGCAGCGCGCTCGGCGCCGTCCTATGACTCGGCGCCATGAAAGTGCGAACCAAGGTCTGGTGGGTGGCGGTGGCCACGCTCGTCGCCGTGGTCGGCTTCCTCGTCGGGGTGAAGGCCCTGCAGATCGTCAAGATGATCAACGTGGGGAAGTCGTTCGTGCCGCCGCCGGAGTCGGTCACGACCGCCCCCGTCCGGGCCGAGCGCTGGCACGCCTCCCGCGCTGCCATCGGGACGCTCGTCGCGGTCCATGGGGTCACCCTCGGTGCCGAGGTCACCGGCCAGATCCGACAAGTCGGGTTCGACTCCGGCACCTTCGTGAAGCAGGGCGCCGTCCTGGTCAAGCTCGATACCTCGGTGGAGGAGGCCCAGCTGACCGCGGCCGAGGCCGACGCCTCCCTGGCCCAGATCAGCCTGGATCGCGCGAAGACGCTCCGCCAGGGGGAGGCGAACGCACCCGCGGACCTGGACGCGGCCGAGGCCCGGGCGAAGCAGGCCAACGCCAGCGTCGCGAACCTCCAGGCGACGATCGCCAAGAAGACGATCCGCGCGCCCTTCGACGGCCGCATCGCCATCCGCCAGGTCGAGGTCGGCCAGATCGTCTCGCCGGGGACGCCCATCGCCTCCCTCCAGTCCGTGAGCCCGATCTACGTCGAGTTCTCCCTGCCGCAGCAGGCCATCGCCGACGTCCGCCCCGGCCAGCGCGTCCGCGTGCGCACCGACGTCTTCCCGGGGGACGCGTGGGACGGAACGGTGAGCACCGTCAACTCCGAAGTCGACGTCGCGACGAGGAACGTCCGCGTGCGCGCCACGGTTCCGAATCCCGACGGCCGCCTGCGCCCAGGCATGTTCGCGAACGTGGAGATCATCGGAACCGAGGAGCGGCCGGCGCTCGTCGTTCCCGCGACCGCCGTCCTCTTCGCGCCCTACGGCGACTCGGTGTTCGTCCTCGAGGAGAAGGCGGGACCCGACGGGCGCCCGAGCACGGTGGTGCGCCAGAGGTTCGTGCGCCTCGGGGAACGCCGCGGCGACCTCGTGGCGATCGACTCCGGCCTCTCCGCCGGAGAGACGGTCGTGAGCAGCGGCGCCTTCAAGCTGCGAAACGGGACCGCGGTCGTGGCGAAGAACGACCTGGCGCCGAACGCCCAGGCCGCGCCCAAGCCCACCGAGAACTGACCCGAGGCCCTCGATGTTCACCGATCTCTTCATCCGACGGCCGGTCATCGCCATCGTCGTCAACGTGATCATCGTGATCGCCGGCGTCCAGGCGATCCGCTCTCTCACGGTTCGCCAATACCCCCGCAGCGACAACGCGGCCATCACGGTGACCACCGCCTACGTGGGCGCCAACGCCGACCTCGTGCGCGGGTTCATCACCACGCCGCTCGAACGCGTCATCGCCGCCGCCGACGGCATCGACTACATCGAGTCGGAGAGCAAGCAGAACGTGTCGCTGATCCGCGCCCGGCTGCGGCTCAACCACGACGCGAACAAGGCGCTCGCCGAGATCGCCTCCAAGGTCGACCAGGTCCGCCGCGACCTGCCTCCCGAGGCCGAGGTCCCGATCATCAACATCGAGTCGGCGGACAGCCAGTTCGCCTCCGCCTACCTCTCCTTCGCCTCGGAGTTCCTGAAGCAGAACGAGATCACGGACTACCTCGTGCGGGTGGTGCAGCCTCGCCTGTCCGCGCTCGACGGCGTCCAGCGGGCGGACGTCCTGGGCGCGAGGACGTTCGCCATGCGCGTCTGGCTCAAGCCGGATCGCATGGCGGCCCTGAACGTGAGCCCTGCCCAGGTCCGGCAAGCGCTCGCCGCCAACAACTACCTGGCCGCCATCGGGCAGACGAAGGGCGCGCTCGTCCAGGTCAACCTCACCGCCAACACCGACCTGCGCTCCCCGGAGGAGTTCCGGAAGCTGGTCGTGCGGCAACAGGACGGCGCCACCGTCCGCCTGGGCGACATCGCCGACGTGACGCTGGGCGCCGAGGACTACGACGCCGCGGTCAACTTCAGTGGCCAGACGGCCGTGTTCATCGGCATCTGGGCTTTGCCCAACGCGAATGCGCTCGACGTCATCAAGCGGGTGCGCGCGGAGATGGGCTCCCTCCAGAAGGAGCTCCCCGAGCAGATCGAGGCTCGGATCGCCTTCGACGGCACTTCCTACATCCAGAACGCCATCAACGAGGTCGTGCGGACGCTCCTCGACACGCTGCTCATCGTGGTGGTCGTCATCTTCCTCTTCCTGGGCTCGGTGCGGACGGTGCTTGTCCCGGTCGTCGCCATCCCGGTGTCGCTCGTGGGCGCCGTCTTCCTGATGCAGGTGTTCGGCTTCACCATCAATCTCCTCACGCTCCTCGCCATCGTGCTCTCGGTGGGCCTCGTCGTCGACGACGCCATCGTCGTCGTGGAAAACGTGGAGCGCCATGTCCGGGAAGGCCTGAAGCCGATCGACGCGGCGCTCACCGGGGCGCGCGAACTCGTCGGGCCCATCATCTCCATGACCATCGTGCTCGCGGCGGTGTACGTCCCGGTGGCCTTCCAGGGCGGGCTCACCGGGTCGCTCTTCCGCGAGTTCGCCCTCACCCTCGCCGGCGCCGTGACCATCTCCGGTGTCGTGGCGCTCACGCTCTCGCCGGTCATGTCGGCGCGCCTCATCCGCGCCGGGCACGAGGACAAGGGGCTCCCCGGGCTCGTCAACCGGACCTTCGACCGGATCAAGGCGACATACGCGCGGCACCTGGACTTCTCGTTCCAGGCGCGGGGCGTGATCTACGCCACCTGGATCGTCGTCAGCCTCCTCGCCGTGGCCATGTTCGTGCAGGCGCCGAAGGAGCTCGCCCCGGCGGAGGACCAGGGCGTCATCTTCGGCGTCGTGAACACGCCGTCGAACTCGACCCTCGAGCAGGTGATGCAGTCCACCCGCGCGGTGAACCAGGCGGTGATGTCGATCCCGGAGACCGCCTACACGTTCCAGGTCACCTTCCCGACGAACGGGTTCTGGGGCGCGGTCCTCAAGCCCTGGGACGAGCGCCACCGCAACGCCTTCCAGCTCCTGCCCCAGTTCCAGCGCGACATCGGGGCGATCCCGGGCGTGCAGACCTTCGCCGTCGTGCCCCCGGCACTGCCCGGCGGAGGCCAGTTCCCCGTCGAGTTCGTCGTCGCCTCGACCGCCGAGGCGCCGGAGGTCCTGGGCTTCGCCCAGAAGATCCAGGAGAGGGCCGCGAAGAGCGGGCTCTTCGCCTTTCCGCCCCTCATCGACGTGAAGATCGATCAGCCCCAATCGGAGATCGAGATCGATCGGGAGAAGGTCGCGCAGCTCGGCCTCAACCTGCAGTCGGTGGGGCAGGACCTCGCTGCGGCCGTGGGCGGCAACTTCGTGAACCGGTTCAGCATCGGCGGCCGGAGCTACAAGGTCATCCCGCAGGTGACGCGGGCCGAGCGGCTGAACCCGGAGCAGCTGAAGGACATCTACGTGACGGGCCCGGGCGGCCAGCTCATCGCCCTCGACTCCATCGCCAAGATCCGCGACTCGGTGGTCCCGCGCGCGCTGAACCGCTTCCAGCAGCTGAATGCCGTGAAGATCAGCGGCGTGTCGATACGCCCGCTCGACGAGGCGCTCGCCTACCTGGAGGGGGAAGCCGCGAAGATCCTGCCGAAGGGCTACACCGTCGACTACACCGGGGAGTCCCGCCAGCTTCGCACCGAGGGGAGCCGGTTCCTGCCGTCCTTCCTCCTCTCGATCGTCCTCATCTTCCTCGTGCTCTCCGCCCAGTTCAACAGCTTCCGGGACCCGTTCGTGATCCTGGCGGGCTCGGTTCCCCTCGCGATGTTCGGGGCGCTCGCCTTCACGTTCCTCAAGATGCCGAACCCGAACGTCCCATTCTGGACCGACGGCTGGACGACCACGCTCAACATCTACTCGCAGGTGGGCCTCGTCACGCTCGTCGGCCTCATCGCGAAGAACGGCATCCTCATCGTCCAGTTCGCGAACGATCTGCAGCGGCAGGGCATCGCGAAGGTCGCGGCCGTGAAGATGGCCGCCGTGACCCGCCTGCGCCCGATTCTGATGACGAGCGCGGCCACCATCTTCGGCCACTTCCCGCTGACCCTCGTCACCGGCCCCGGAGCGGCCGCCCGCAACAGCATCGGCCTCGTGCTCGTCTCCGGCATGGCCGTGGGAACGGCCTTCACCCTCTTCTTCGTGCCGGCGATCTACCTGCTCATCGCCCGCGACCACCGGCGCGAGGCGCTGGTCCCGGTGCCGGACCAAGCCGGGCCCGAGGAGCGGACGGTCCTCCCGCGCTCGGCGTGACGCTCGCGGGCGGCTCGGTCCCTGGACCGGCGGGCTCAGGTGCGCGGTTCCCAGGCCGTCCGGGCGCGGGCGAGCTCCTTGCCGTCCTCGTCCCGCAGGACGGAGTGCGCGAACGCGCCCCCGGGGAGCGCGCGGACCCGGGACAGGACGCGGCTCCCGTAGGCGCACTCGGCGAGGAAGTGGACGTCGGTCGACCGGACCCGCCGGTCGTGCCAGGTGTCCTGAGGCACGGACTCGAGCGCCCAGGCAAGGTAGGTGGAGTTCGTCACGTGCAGATTCCGGTCGATGTCCGAGTAGCGAATCCGGAACCGCTGCTCCCCGTCCGCCGGATCGGCGCCGCCGAGCTCGTCCGCGAGCGGAAAGAGGCGCTCCTCCGCGACGCGGAACTCCGGCGCGAGCACCCGGTCCGGGCGGACGGGCCGCCGCCGGGCGAGATCCATCACGGCCCAGAGCGTGCTCGCCCTCGCCACCGGCAGGCCCCCGACGCTCACGCGGAACTCGCGCGCGGCGAAGACCCTCTCCACGCCCGACGGCCAGGTCGCGACCTCGAGCACGCTGCCGCGCCGGATGGGCGCGTCGATCTCGATGCGTTGCCGGGAGAGCACCCAGGTGAGTCCCCGGCCCATCAGGTGGTCGATGCCGCACCCCATCTCCGCCGCCTGCAGGCCGGCGAGTTCCTGCAGGTATCCCGCGAGCGCCGGGGCGGCGAGGTCATCGAAGGCGTCCACCTCGTAAGAGTGCACCTCGAAGCGCGCCTTCCGGACGTGCATGCGGCTCCCCTGTCCTGCCGGGATGCTAGCCGGGGCGCCGGCCGGGGTCGAGCGCGCCCGCGCCCCCGTCGAGGAGGGCGCGCACGCGCTCGAGGAGGCCGCCCGGCGTGAAGGGCTTCGGCAGGCAGGTCGCGTCCCCGAAGGGCGCGCCGCCGCCTTCGAGGTCCTGAGGGTAGCCCGACACGAACAGGACCGGCATCCGCGGCCGGAGTTCGCGAAGCTGCTCCGCCACCGCCCGCCCGCTGAGCCCCGGCATGACGATGTCGGTGACGAGGAGGTCGGGCGCGCCCGGCCCCGCCTTCGCCACCGCGAGGGCCTCGTTCCCGTCCTTCGCCACCACCACCCGGTACCCGGCCCTCTCGAGGGTCCGCCGGGTCACCCGGAGCACGCGGGGGTCGTCCTCGACGACGAGCACGGTCTCCCCGCCACCTCTCGCCGTCCGCACCCCGGCGTCGGCGGAGGGCACGACGACCTCGCCGGAGGTCCTGGGGAGGCAGATCTCGAAGGTGGAGCCGGAGCCCGGCTCGCTCCGGACGTGGATGTGCCCGCCGCTCTGCGCCACGATGCCGTGGACGGTCGCGAGCCCGAGCCCGGTCCCGCGTCCCTGCACCTTCGTCGTGAAGAAGGGCTCGAAGAGGTGGGCCATTACCTCCGGACTCATCCCCGTCCCGGAGTCGCGCACCGTGAGTTGGACGCGGCGCCCCTGGTGCCTTCCGGAGGGCTCGTCCGCCTCGGGCTCGGCGTTTCGGGCCTCGATGACGATCGCGCCGCCCCCGGGCATGGCGTCCCGCGCGTTCACCACCAGGTTGAGGAGCACCTGCTCCATCTGACCGGGATCGCACAGCACGGGCCAGAGCCCGTCGTCGACGACCACGCGGAGGTCGACGTCCTCCCCGAGGACCCTTCGCAGGAGCTTCTCGTTCCGCCGGACCACGGCGGCGAGATCGAGGGGAACGGGCGCGACAGGCTGCTGGCGGGCGAAGGCGAGCAGCTGGCGGGTGAGGTCCCGGGCGCGATCGCCGGCGGCGAGGATCTCCTCGACGTCCTCCGTTCGCCCTCGTCCTCCGTCCGCCATCTCACGCCGCAGCACGTCGGCACAGCTCAGGATGACGGTGAGGAGGTTGTTGAAGTCGTGCGCCACGCCCCCGGCCAGCCGGCCGATCGCATCCATCTTCTGGGCCTGGCCGAACTGCGCCGCCAGGCGGTCGCGCTCGCTCTGGGCGCGCCTCAGCACGGTGACGTCCCGGGTGACGGAGAGGATGCAGGTCTCTCCGCCGAGGCAGATCACCCGCGCCGACATGAGCCCGTCCCGGATCTGGCCGTCCTTCATCCGGAACCGCGCCTCCAGGTTCTCGACCGACCCCGACTGGCCGAGCAGGGCCACGAGTCGCTCCCGGTCCGCCGGGTCCGCCCAGATCCCGACCTCGAGGGAGGAGCGCCCGACCACCTCTCCCTCGGTCCAACCGGTGATCCGCGTGAACCCGTCGTTCACGGCGACGTAGCGCCCCCCCTCGAGGCGGTTGATGTTGACGGCGTCCGGGCTCGTCCGGAAGGCGGTGCGGAACCTCTCCTCGCTCTCCCGGAGCGCCTCCTCGGCGCGCCGGCGCTCCTCGACCTCGCGGGTGAGCGCCAGGTTGCGCTCGGCGAGATCCCTCGTCCGCTCGCGGACCATGCTCTCCAGCTCTGCCGTCATCGACCGGTAAGCTTCGAGGAGCGCCACGTGGTCGATCCGCGACACGACCGCATCGCAGAGCCGGTGGAGGAGCGCCGCGCTGCGCTCGAGCCTCCGCGGCCCGCGGTGGTCGGCGAAGAGGAAGGCGCCCTGCGGGACGGCCTTCGAACGGAAGGGGATGAGGAGCGCGGCCGCCGCGGGAAAGGGGAACGGGCCGCCGGGGCCGAGACCCGCTTCGCGGCACTCGTCCTCCCCGAGGATCAGGCTCTCCCGGTCCAGCCGATCCAGGAGCCATTCCGGGAGGCGCAACGACGAAGCCGCCTTGACCGGATTCGCGCTCCCTTCGTAGTGCTCGATCACGGCCGCGTCGCGCCCGGCGACGCAGAGGCAGGCGCACAGAGGCACGTCCTTCAGGACCGAGAGGCGCTCCAGGGAGGCGCGCAGGATGGCCGGCACCTCCGACTGCTCGAGGAGCTGCTCGGCCACGAGGCCCAGGAGGACCGCGTCCTCTCGCCCGTCCGCCGTGAACGCGGGGCGAACCGAGGGCTCGCGCGGCCCCTCCCGGCGGGTCGCGGGCTGGTCAGCGGACGTCGTGGCCAAGAGCCGGCTCCGATCCCCTGTCCGCGACGCGCGCACGGAGCGCAGGCGCGGAGATCCGCCGGCCGGCGACCGGCCGCCGCCGTGCACGAGATCCACCGGTAAAGGCCTCGGACAAACGCTCCCTCCCCCGGCGCCCAGCGCCGAGCCCCGATGTTCCCCCGCGGCGAAGGCCCCCGCCAGGACGCGCCGCCGCTGCCGGGCCTGCGCCGCCCGGACTCATCGCTCCGAGTCAAGAACGGCGAGGGTGCGCCGGCCCCCTACCCCGGCCCACCCCGTCAGGCCCCCGGCTCGCCGGCGAAGTACTCGACCTCGTCCGCCCTGCGGAACATGAAGCGCTTTCTGGACGGCCCGGCACCCACAGCCGCCGCGACCTTCCCCGAGTCCGGGTACTCGACGACGTCGACCCCGGACACGGCCGCCATGCCGACGTAGACGAGCGGCTCCCCGCCGTCGTTCAGGAGCTGGTGCGCAGCCCCTCCCGCGGGGAACGACACGTAGTCCCCGGGGCCGATCTCGACCGTCCCCTCGGGCGTCCTCACCTTGCCCCGGCCCGAGAGGACGAACAGCGCCTCCTCCGTCACGAGGTGCGCGTGCATCGGGAAGGAGCGCTTGCCCGGAGGCAGCTCCCAGAGCCCGCACGTCAGCTTCTCCCCCCCGAGTGCCTTCCGACGCTGCCGGAAGTGCCCGCGGCTCAGCGCCTCGACCCACTGCACGTCGGCGGTCCGCACGATCTTCATGGATTCCTCCTGGCCCGGCTCGCGGCCCGGGACCCGTACGCCGGCCTCGCGACGCCGCGAGCCCCGGACCGGCAGGTCATAGCCCGAGATAGGCCTCGCGCACCCGCTCGTTCGCGAGCAGCTCGGTACCGCTGCCCTCCAGGACGACGCGGCCGGACTCGAGGACGTAGCCTCGCGTCGCGATGGAGAGGGCGTGCTCGGTGTTCTGCTCCACGAGCAGGACCGCGACCCCGGCTCGGTGGATCTCGGCGATCACCCGGAACATCTCCTCGACCATGATGGGAGCGAGTCCGAGGGAGGGCTCGTCCAGCATGAGCAGGCGCGGCCCCGCCATGAGGCCGCGCCCGATGGCCACCATCTGCTGCTCGCCCCCGGAGAGGGTGCCGGCCCACTGGCGCTCCCGCTCCCGCAGGCGCGGGAAGAGCTCGTAGACCTGCTCGAGGCGCTCGCGCTGCCTCGGGCGGGCCTCCGGCGCGTACGCGCCGAGGAGCAGGTTGTCGCGCACGGTCATCTCGGGGAAGAGCTTTCGGCCCTCCGGGACCTGCACGACGCCGCGCTCCACGATGTCCATCGTCCGCGCCCGATCGAGGGGCTCCCCGTGGAGGAGGATCCGCCCCGCAGAGGGTCGGAGGACGCCGGAGATGGCCTTCAGCGTCGTCGTCTTGCCCGCGCCGTTGGCGCCGACGAGCGCCACGATCTCGCCGGCCTGGACCTCGAGGCTCACCCCCCAGAGCGCGACCACCGGGCCGTAGGAGACGCGGAGGTCCTCGACCCGCAGCATGCTAGCGCCCCCTCGGCCCGAAGTAGGCGGCGACGACGGCCGGGTCCTGGACCACCGACGACGGCGCCCCCTCGGCGATCTTCTCGCCGTGGTGCATGACGACGACCCGGTCGGAGATCCGCATGATGGCCTTCATGACGTGCTCGACGAGGACGACGGTCACGCCGGCCTTCCGGATCGACTCCACGATGTCCGAGGCGGCGTCGACCTCGCTCGGGTTGAGCCCCCCCATGGGCTCATCGAGCAGCAGCACCCGCGGCGAGGTGGCGAGTGCCTTCGCCATCTCCAGCCGCTTCTGGTCCATCAGGTTCAGCTCCCCGGCGCGGACCCCGGCGCGGTGGGCGAGTCCCACCTTCTCGAGGACGTCGGACGCTGCGCTTTCGGCGTCGCGCCGCGTCCGGTGCCTCAGGAACGCCCCGAGGGTGACGTTCTCCCGCGCGCTCAGGCCCGGGAACGGTTTCACGATCTGGAACGTCCGTGCGACCCCGCGGCGGGCGACGGCGTGCGGCTTCAGGCCCGCGATGTCGCGGCCGTCCAGCCGGATGGCGCCCCCCGACGGGCGCACGAAGCCGGTGATCAGGTTGAACACCGTCGTCTTCCCGGCGCCGTTCGGTCCGATGAGCCCGACGATCTCCCCGTCGTCCACGCGGAACGACAGGTTGCCCACCGCCCGGAGCCCCCCGAAGAGGCGCGTCAGGTCCTCGCACTCAAGCAGCGCCATGCCGGTGCGCCCCTGCCCGGACCCTCGCCCAGGCGATCCGGGCCCTCCCCCAGATGCCCTCCGGGAGGAAGCGGATCACGATCATCATGAAGAGTCCGTAGAAGATGAGATGCCCGACCTGGAAGCGCTCCCGCACCACCTCCCCGATGGTGGTGAGGAACACTGCCCCGATGAACGGCCCCCCGACCGTCCCCAGCCCGCCGACCATGGCGATGAACACCATCTCCATGGAGAGCCCGATGTTGAGCACCGCATCCGGATCCACGTAGCGGAAGTAGAACGCGTAGAAGCCCCCGCCCAGCCCCGCCAGGAAGGCGGAGAGCGCCAGCGTCAGCACCTTCGCGCGCACGGTGTCGATCCCCACGGCCTCCGCGGCGTCCTCGTTCTCCCGGATCGCGACGAGGAACGCGCCGAGCCTGGAGCGGCTGAGCCAGGCGGTCGAGGCCAGAGCGACGAGCAGGAGGAGCGCGGCGAGGAAGTAGAAGGGCGCCTTGGCCTCCCAGTTCACGGCGTGGCCCAGGATGGTCAGCGGCGGAAGCGTGGTGATGAGGAAGCCCACCGGTCCGTTCGTGAGCCACTCCCAGTTCAGCGCCACGAGCTTCGCAAGCTCCGCGACGGCGAGGGTGGCGAGCGAGAAGTAGGGCCCGCGCAGCCGGAAGCAGATGAGCCCGACGGGGACGGACCCGACCGCGGCAGCCAGGCCTCCCCAGAGGATACCCCACCACGGCGCGACGCCCGCCTTGAGAAAGAGGATGATGGTGGTGTAGGCGCCGATGCCGAAGAGCGCGGCGTGTCCGAAGGACACCTGCCCCGCGAATCCCCCGAGGACGTTCCAGGCCGCCCCCAGCACCGTCCACATGTAGACCAGGATGACGACGTGGACGAGAAACGGGTTCTTCACCAGGAAGGGCAGGACCGCGAGGGCCAGGAGGCCTGCCAGCCAGCCCAGGGCGGCGGCGCGGCCCGTCACGACTTGCCCACCCCGAACAGGCCGGCCGGGCGGTAGAGGAGGACGAGGAGGAACAGGACGTAGCCCAGCCCGTCCTTGTAGGTGGCGGACACGTAGACCGCGCCGAGCGACTCCACGACGCCGAGGAGGAGGCCTCCGGCGATGGCCCCCGGCACCGAGCCCAGGCCGCCGAGCACGACGATGACGAAGCTCTTCACGACGAGGAGCTCGCCGACGGTCGGGTAGAGGTAGAGCGAGGGGGCGAGCAGGACCCCGGCCGCGCCCGCGAGCGCCGTGCCCAGGCCGAAGGTGACGACGGCCACGCGCTCGACGTCGATCCCCA
This sequence comes from Anaeromyxobacteraceae bacterium, assembly GCA_035543235.1. Taxonomy (GTDB): domain Bacteria; phylum Myxococcota; class Myxococcia; order Myxococcales; family Anaeromyxobacteraceae; genus DATJZG01. The sequence goes on from DATKJV010000039.1 coordinate 105,541, forward strand.
TGAGGACGGCGGCCTCCCGATTCTGGCTCGTGGCGCGGATGGCGCGCCCCAGGTTCGTGCGGTTCAGGAAGGCCCACAGCGCACCCGTGATCGCGACCGCCAGGCCGAAGCCGAGCGCCAAGGCGGCAGGGACGGCGATCCCGAACGGGCGCATCGGCGTGAGCCCGTAGGGAAGGATGATGGTCCGGTAGTCTCCCGTCCAGGCGAAGAGGGCGAGGTTCGCGATGAGGAGGGAAAGTCCGGCCGTGTAGAGGAGCGTGTTGAGCTCCCCTCCGGCCACGATCTTCCGCAGGAGCGTCCGGTACAGCGCCATCCCGAACAGGAACATGACCGGCGCCCAAACGAGGACCGAGGCGAACGGGTCGATCCCCCAGAGCTTCTGGCTGAAGTACGCGGCGAACATGCCGAGCATCACCATCTCGCCGTGAGCGAGGTTGATGATGCGCATGACCCCGAACACCACCGTCAGGCCGATGCCGATCATGGCGTAGAGCGACCCCGTCAGGAGGCCGCTCACCAGGCTCTGGACAAAGGTCTCCACCGGTCGGCGCGCGCCGGCCCGCCCTCCCGCCGGAGGGGTCGGGCACCGCTAGTGCTTGAGCCCGGGGTCGGGGAACACCACCGCGGTCTCCGCGAACGCCTTCGGCCAGACGTTCAGGAGCTGGCCGTCGCGCCACTGGGCGAGCACGGAGTGGTCGGGCGAGTAGATGTTCTGGTTCGTGAAGGGGTCGCCGGTCGGACCGGTCCAGTTCCCGAACTTCACCTTCCCGAACACGGTGGTCATGTCCGTCTCGGCGAGCGCCTTGCGGATGGCGTCGCGGTCAGCGTCCAGGTTGCCCGTGAGCTTCGCGCGCCGCATCGCGTCGGCGATGATGTAGATGGCCGCGTAGCCCTCCACCTCGTGCTCGTGGGGCCAGATCCCGTAGCGCGAGTGGAACTTGTCGTAGAAGGACTTCGTCTGCGGGTCGTTCGGGTTCCCGGACCAGGCGGCCGACGAGAAGACGTTCTGGGCGAGCGGCCCGAGCTGAGAGGCGAAGTCGGCGACGCCGAACCCGCCCCCGAACCCCACGAAGGCCCGGGGCGCGATGCCGATCTCCTTGGCCTGCCGGGTGAGCAGGATGGCGTCGGTCGTGGCGACGGCGACGAGCAGGAGGAAGTCGGGGTTCGTGCCCTTCACCTTCGTCATGATCCCCTTGAAGTCGAGCGTGTTCACCGGGTAGGCCTCGTCGGCGACGATGGGCACGCCCTTCGACTTGAGGAACTTCGTCACCGACGCCGCGATGGTCTTCCCGAAGAGCGTGTTGTCGTAGACCACCGCCGCCGACTTCGGCATGGCATTCGGGTACTCGGACACGAAGGCGTTGAACGCAGAGGGATAGATCGACCCGGTGGGGTTGTTGCGGAACACCCACTCGAACCCTTTCGTGGTGATCATGTCCGCCGAGGGATGGTCGACGAGGTACGGCGTCTTGAGGCGCTGCGCGACCGACGCGATCTCCATCGCCTGCCCCGAAGCCCGGCCGCCCGTGAGCACGAGGACCTTCTCCTGGATGATGAGCTTTTCCGCGATGGTGGCGGCGAGGGCGTTCTTCGCCTGGTGGTCCTCGATGACGACCTCGATCTTCTTCCCGTTCACCCCGCCCGCCGCGTTGATCTCCTCCACGGCCATCGCGTAGGCCTTCTTGAACTTGTCGCCGAAGGGTGCGTCCGGCCCCGTCATCGGCTGCGGAGCACCGATCTTGAGGGTCTGCGCGGCCGCCGGGGAGCAGAGGGCGGCGAGTACGACGAGCGGCCACTTCGGGACTTTTGCCATTGTCATGGAGGGACTCTTCCTTTCGTGCGCGTCTTCGCTACCCGTTCGTGGGCATCGCCAGGGTGGCCTTGCCCATCTCCTCGGCTGCCGCCCACCGAGTCGTGACCGTCTTCCTCCGCGTGTAGGACTTCACACCCTCCATCCCGTGGACGTGCAGGTCCCCGAACAGGGACTGCTTCCACCCGCCGAACGAGAAGAAGGCCATGGAGACCGGGATGGCCACGTTGACGCCGACCATTCCCACCTGGACATCGTGCTCGAAAGGGTCGGGATTCCCATGTGGACAGCATCGTAGGTAGGCGATCGGCCTCTCGCAATGCCCCCCTTCGGGCCGCCGCTCCTTCCTCGCCGCACGGCGTCATGCCGCGCGATCTGCCCGCGGTTCACGGGACGTGCTCCGCGCCCCGGAGGACGCCGGGTTCGCGGTCCTGGGGCCGCTACAGATGGGCGTGTAGGCGGACGCCGGCGAGCACCGCCGGCCCTCGCGCCCGGTTCATGCCGGGGTTGAACAGCGCCTGGACGTCCGCGCTCACCTCCAGGTACGGGAGGGGCTGGAGCGAGTAGAAGGCCTCCGGGACCGTCTCCCACCCGTAGGACAACTTGCCGTCGCCGAGCTGGAACTCGGTGCCCCCCGCCGCCAGGTAGGCCGCGTGGGACGAGGACAGCCCGCTCGTCGCCACCCCGATGCCGACGAAGTCGCCCGCGCGCCCCCAAAGGGCGCCGTCCACCTGCGCCCCGAGGGACACCGAGTAGTCGATCGACGTGAAGCAGAAGGTCTGGGTGCGCCCGTCGTTCCAGCCCGCGCGGAGGAATCCGCTCACCGGGCCGAAGACCTGCTGGACGAGCAAGCCGAACCCGTACTTCATGGCGCCCTGCTGGGCCGTGGCATCGACGTCCGGCACCGTCCCCGGAGGCCCGGCCGCGGCGACCGCCAAAGCGTTCGCGTAGTTGCCCATGTTGGCGCGGTTCACGTAGGCGAGGAGCTTCACGGATCCGTCGCCGAGCGCGCTCGGCCACCCGTACTGTCCCTCGAGCATGTAGGAACCGCTGTTCCCGAGGTTGCCGTCGAACACCTCGCCGTTGGGGGTCGTCGGCATCAGGGCGGCCATGGCTCGCACGGCCCAGCGCGGGGCCTCGAGCCCGACCTCGACGCCCCAGGTGTAGCCCCGCGTGTCGGCGACGTAGTCCCAGGCACCGTTCTGCATGAGCGCCCAGTTCAGGAACTTGTGGCGGGGGTCGCTCGATGCGTCCGCCACGTCGAGGAAATCGTTGGACCCGAACTTCCCCAGGGTGAACTCCAGGCGCGTCGGAGGCCGCGCCCGCCCGAGGGCCACGGTGCCGGTGGGCATGAACCGGGACTCGAACTGCTCCGCCTCCTCGGACTGGCGCTCCTCGTGTCCGAGCGCGATGTCCTGGTGGTAGAAGAACCGCGCGACGTACGGCGCTGTCCCGACCTTCGCGACGCGTATGATGTTGCCGTCCGGATACCCGGACAGCCCGCTCACGTTCGGCGCGCCCGCACCGTTCGCATACTCGCCGTCGGCGACGACGGTCGCCCCTTCCCAGAGGCGCGCGCCGACGAGGAGCGAGACGACGAACGACCAGCCCAGGTCGGGACCGGGGCCGAAGCTGATGCTCGGGTTGGAGTACGGGCTGTGGAAGGCCGGGGTGAAGAAGGTGTTGGCGGTGGCCTGGCCGCCGACGGCCCACCACGTGTCGGTCGACCCGGCGGCGGGTGCGGGGATCGGCTCCGTCTTGTCGACGGCGGCGCCGCTCGACGGCACGGCGACGAGGACCCACGCGCCGGCGAGCGCCAGGGGCCCGGCCCGGCGCGCGCCCGAGACGGCCGCGCGGAACCCGCGGAGGGAGAGGCTCTCGTGCATTCGTCCTCCCTCCGGAAAAGGCGCTGTCCCGTTCAAGACTTCTCGCCGTCGACCAGAAGCGCGTTGCCGTGCGAACCACCCCTCGCGTCGCGCGGCCGCGCCGCCCGCCGTTTAAGGCATACCCGGCGGCCAAGTCAACCGAGAGAATCGGCGCGGCGCGGCCTGTGGAAATGCGCCGCGATGCGGGTGCCCCGCATCAAAGCGCGTCCCGGGCTGCCCCGGATCCGACAAGGCGGTGACGAACGGGAAACGCCCCGGCATCGGCGCGTGGGAGCCAGCGACGCCGCTCGCAACGGGTCCGTCCGTTCGGCGCCGCCCCCTCCTAGGACCGGTCGATCGCCTTCCGGGCCGCGTCGATGCGGCGACGCAGTTCCGGGACCGCGCCCGCGGCCGCGGGGCTCGCGGAGAGACGTCCGAGCGCCTGATCGGCCGCGTCGAGGCCCAGCGAAAGGCCGAACCGGGTCGTCGCCCGCCGCAGGGCGCTCTGGAATCCCGGGTCTGCTCGCAACTCCGTCTCCCCGAGGGCCTCCGCCTTGGAGACGAGGTCCGTGAGGACGGCGACGGCCCGACCGACGTTGTCGGGCGAGGTGAGGTCCCCGGGCCGAGTGAAGCGCTCCACCTCCGGAAGGCTGGTCGCGAAGCGGCGGAGCGCCTCCGCCTGCTCGGGGCTCCGGGGGTGGTCCTGGTGCATGATCGCCTGGGCGGCGCCCATGATCGCGAACGGGGCCAGCGCGGCGTGGGTGAGGAGGGGCCCCCCTGACAGCACTCCGGCGAGCGCCAGGCCCACCACCGCCAGCCCGCCGACCCCGTGCGCGAGGTGCAGTGCCCGGCCCTCGACGGCAAGGACGGTCCGGAGGATCGCCCGCACGGGCGCGAGCCCGAAGCCGGCCGCCACGAGAAGGCACACGAGCGCAGGCGTCGACTGGCCTCGCAGCCGGAAATGCTCGTGCGCGGCGAACGCCGCGAGGGCGATCGCGACGTACGCGCACTGGCGCAGCACGCCAGTGAGCACGGTCCGGAGCCCCCGGCGTGCCCCACCTCCTTCGGCCTCGCCGAGCGGGACCACGCTCACTTCCCATAGCCGCCCGCCGTCGCCGGCGCTGCAAGCCGACGGGGCCATCCTCCGGCACGCCCTCGATGGGGGTTGCCGCGGCCCGCCGCGCGGGAGAGATCGGAAGGCGCATGGAGGCGACCGCCGCTGGACCGCGGAGCGCGGAGGTGGCCGTCGTGGGCGCCGGCCCGGGCGGGCTGGGCGTGGCCGCGGCGCTCCGGAGCTCCGGAATTCCCGCCGTGATCCTCGAGCGGGCCTCGTCCGTCGGGGCGAGCTGGCGGGGACACTACGAGCGGCTCCACCTGCACACGGCCCGCACCCTCTCCGGGCTGCCGGGACTCGGCATCCCCCGGGCCGCGGGCACGTGGGTCTCCCGGGACGACTTCGTCGCCTACCTCGAAACCTACGCGCGCCACCACGGCCTCGACATCCGCCTCGGGCTGGAGGTTCACCGGCTCGATCCCGACGGGCCTCGGTGGCGCGTTGAAACGTCGGCGGGAGCGCTCCATTTCCGGGCCGTCGTCGTCGCGACGGGCCAGAACTGCGTGCCCTTCATCCCCTCGTGGCCGGGAAGGGAGAACTTCCCGGGGGCCTTCCTGCACTCGAGCCGCTTCCGGTCGGGCGAGGACCACCGCGGGCAGGACGTCCTCGTCGTCGGCGCCGGGAACAGCGGAGCCGAGATCGCGGTCGACCTCGTCGAGCACGGCGCCGCCCGGGTGAGCCTCTCCATCCGGCGCCCTCCGAACGTCGTTCCCCGCGCCGTGGCGGGCCTCGTCCCCGCCCAGTTCGTCTCCATCCTGCTCTCCCGGCTTCCCCTCGCCGTGGCCGACGCCTTTGCCCGCGCGACGGCGCGCCTGACGCTCGGGGACCTGGCGAGCCTGGGCCTGCCCCACTCGGAGCGGGGCATCTATACCGAGATGGTCCGCGATCGACAGATCCCCATTATCGACGTCGGGCTCGTGGCGGCCCTCCGGGCGCGGCGGGTCCACATCCTCCCGGCGGTCGAAGGATTCGAGGGACGGCGCGCCCGCCTCCAGGGCGGAGGCACCGTCGAGCCGGACGCGGTCATCGCCGCGACGGGCTACCGGGCAGGGCTCGAGCGCCTCGTCGGCCACCTCGCCGTCCTCGGGGCCGACGGCTCGCCCATCGTCGACCGGTCCCTGCAGGCCGCCCCCGGCCTCCACTTCGTGGGCTTCTCGAACCCGCCGACGGGCAACCTGCGCCAGATGCGGATCGACGCCTGGCGCGTCGCACGCCGCCTCCGGCAGGCTTCGGCACGGGCGGCCGCCTGAGACCAGCCGCCGGCCCGCCCGCGTCAACCTCGCAGGGCGTCCCGCTCCGCGGCGAAGACGGCGGCCAGGTGTTCGCGCAGCGCGATGGTCCGGGCCGTCCGCCTCTGGTCCCGGTGGAGGACCAGGCACACGGGCCGCCGCACGACGTCGTCCGGGCCGAGCAGCCTCACCAGCCCCGGCCCGGCCTCGGCGAGGAAGCAGGGCAGCACCGCGAGCCCCACGCCGGCGCGCGCCGCGCCGAGCGCCGCCGTGTGGCTGCTCGCGCGCAGGCAGACGCGGCGGCCCTGCCCCCACCTTGCGAGCCAGCGGGCCTCGGGCGTGTCCGCGAGCCTGTCCTCGTATCCGACGAGGGGCGCGCGTTTCCCGTCCTCGAGCGAGGGAGCGGCGTACAGGCCATACCCCAGTTCCGCCACCTGGCGCACGATGAGCTCACGGGAACGCGTCACGGCGAGGCGAACCGCGAGGTCCGCCTCGCCGCGCAGGACGTCCGCCGAGCGGATCTCGGTGACGAGCGTGACGGAGATGAGGGGGTGGGTCCTCAGGAAGGGCGCGAGCCGCTCCGGCAGGAACCGGGCGCCGAACCCTTCGCTCGCCGACACACGCACGGTCCCCTCGAGCACCTGGTCGCGGCCGGTGGCGCGCGCCTCGATCGTCCGCGCGGCGGCCTCCATGGCCTCGAGCGCCGGCAGGAGCTGCCTCGCGGGCGGGACCAGGCGATGCCCTTCCGGCCGCCGGTCGAAGAGGCGGAACCCGATCTCTCCCTCCAGGGCCGCGACCCGGCGGCCGACCGTGGTCGCGTCGACCCCGAGCGCCACGGCGGCTCTCGCGAGGGAACCGTGCCGGTGGACCGCGAGCGCGTAGCGGGCGTCCTCCCAGTTCACGAACCTGCATTTTTGCATGGGTGGTACTGCACCTCCATCGAGTGGCGCGACCGGCGGCGCGGCGCATAGGTCTGCCTGGGTACGGTTCCGGCGCCGGGCCGGGCGAAGAAGAAGGAGCGGAGGAGAGCCCCATGCCTCACATCGTCTTTGACCTCAACCTGTCGCCGCCGGACCGCGCGAAGGTGCAGTTCGCAGCTAACGTGGCTCGCCGCTTCGGCGAGATCATGGACACCGGGACCGATCACGTCGCGGTCCTGATTCGGCCGCACGGAGCCGCGGACCTCCACCTGGGCCTCGCCTCGGAGCCGGCCCGCGGCGTCGCGATGGTCAACATCGACATCCGCCAGGGCCGGACGCGCGATCAGGAGCGACGCCTCTGCCTCGCGCTCATCGAGGAGCTCGGCGCCTGCTTCGGCATCCCACCCGGCCAGGTCTACGTCGTCATCACGCGCCACGACGGCCCCGAGTTCCAGCTGAGCGACCGCGTTCTTCCATCCTGGTCGCCCGGCGAGGACCCGCTCGCCGCGCCCTGAGGGTCGACGCCACGGCGACGGCTCGGCCGCGGCGCGGCGCACCCGCCGGGGGCATTCCCGACGGGGAGAGCGGCGCCGGCCGACCTCGCGTAGGATCGGCCGCGGGGATGTTCGTTCTACTCTGACGCGCGAGAGGAGGCGGCGAGTGGCCTTCGGATTCCTTTCCGTGGAGATCGGGGGGCCTCGGTGAGCGCCGGACCGGGGCAGCTCGTCATCCTCACCGGCCCCTCCTGCGTGGGCAAGTCGCCGCTCGTTCACGCCCTCCGGCGGCTCTACCCGGAGGTCGCCGCGGAGCTCCAGCCGGTCGTCCTCTACAACTCTCGGGCGCCCCGCCCCGGAGAGGTGGACGGCGTCGACTACCACTTTCGCTCCCGGGCGGAGATCGAGAGCCTGGGCGAGGACTCCCGCCACGCCGTCCTGGAGGTGCGGGGCGACCTCCAGGCCCTCGACAAGGTGGCCCTGTCCGGCCGGCTTCGCCACGGCGACGCCCTGTTCGAGGGGAATCCCTTCGTGGCACGTCTGCTTCAGACCTTGCCGCTCGAGGGCGTGCGCCGCCTCGGCATCTTTGTATCCCCGCTCTCGTCCGATGAGGTCGCCTTCCTCCGCTGCGCGGCGGGGGTCTCGCTTCCGTCGCTCGTCTGCGACGTCATGCGCCGCAAGCTCCTGCGGAGGATGCGCCGGCAGAGGGGCGAGCTCTCGCTGCGGGATCTCGAGGAGGTCGAGCGACGCGCAGGCAGCGCCTACGCGGAGCTCGCGGAGGCACACCGCTTCGGGCACGTGGTGCCGAACCACGACGGCGAGGACAGCGAGCACTGGGACGCCTTCTACTACCCCATCGGGGACGCCCGTCGGGCGCTGCTCGCCGTCGTCGGATTGCTCCGCGACGAGTCACCGCCCGGCGTCGAGCGCTGGGGCGACGAGGTCGTCCCGCGGGTCGCCCCCGCCTAGGCGAGGGCTCGGGCAAGGGCTACGCGGGGAGGTCGCCCGCCGGCGCCATTGCGGCCGCCGGGGCACCGGCCTGCTTTCGCGTGCGGGAGAAGCGGTCGAGCGCCAGGTAGACGACCGGGGTCGTGAACAGCGTGAGCGCCTGGGAGAGCACGAGCCCGCCGACGATGGCGATGCCCAGGGGCCGCCGCATCTCGGAGCCATCGCCGGTGCCGAGCGCGAGGGGAAGCCCCCCGAAGAGCGCCGCCATCGTCGTCATCATGATCGGCCGGAACCGGAGCAGGCAGGCCTGATAGATGGCTTCCGCCGTCGAGAGCCCCTGGTCCCGCTCGGCCTCGATGGCGAAGTCGATCATCATGATGGCGTTCTTCTTCACGATCCCGATGAGGAGGATGATTCCGATGAGGGCGATGACGCTGAACTCCGTCTTGAAGAGCATCAGCGCGAGGAGAGCGCCGACGCCCGCCGACGGGATCGTGGAGAGAATCGTGATGGGGTGGATGTAGCTCTCGTAGAGGACGCCGAGCACGATGTACACGGCGAGGAGAGCCGCGAGGATGAGCCAGGGCTCGCTCGCCAGGGACTGCACGAAGGCCTGCGCCGTCCCCTGGGGCGATGCCAGGATCCCCGCGGGCAGCCGGATCTCCGCCTCGGCCCGGTGGATGGCGTCGAGAGCCTCGCTCAGGGCCACGCCCGGGGCCAGGTTGAAGGAGATGGTGACCGCAGGGAACTGGCCCTGGTGGCTCACGGAGAGCGACGTCCGCGCCGGCGTCGTGCGGACGATGGCTCCCAGCGGGACCTGCGCTCCCGTCGCCGATTTCACGTAGATCTGGCTCAGGTCCTTTGGGAATCGCTGGAGGTCCGGCTTCACTTCCAGGACGACCCGGTACTGGTTGAGCTGCGTGTAGATGGTCGAGACCTGGGCCTGCCCGAAGGCGTCGTAGAGCGCGTTGTCCACGTCGGCCGGGAGGATCCCCAGCCGCGAAGCGGTGTCGCGGTCGATGTCGACGTCGAGCTCGAGGGCGTTGGTCTGTTGATCGGTCGTCACGTCGCGGAGCTGCGGCAGCGTGCGCAGCTTGTCGAGGACCCGCGGTGCCCATTCGTTCAGCTCCGCGAGGTTCGCGTCCTGGAGGGTGTACTGGTACTGCGTGCGGGTGAACCGGCCTCCCACGCGCACGTCCTGGACCGCCTGCAGGAACAGCGCGATGCCCGGGATCTGGGCGAGCTTCGGCCGGAGGTCGTTGATCACCTGGTCCGCCGACATCGTTCGCCGGCTCAGGGGCTTGAGCTCGATGAAGAAGTTGCCCTGGTTGCCGGAGTTTCCGTTGTTCCCCCCTCCGGTGAAGGAGACGAAGTGGTTCACCGCAGGGTGCGCCAGCACGACCTCGTTCAGGGCCTCCTGGCGGCGCTTCATGGCGGGAAAGGAGATGTCCTCGGGCGCGACCGCGATGCCGAGGAGTTGGCCCGTGTCCTGCTGCGGGAACAGGCCCTTCGGCACGATCACGTACAGGAACACCGTCACGATCGCCGCCCCGACGGTCACCCCGAGCATGACGCGGTTGTGCTTCAGGACCCATCGAAGCGTGTGCGCATAGCTCGCGAGCATCCCGTCGAAGAAGCGCTGGGAAATGCGGTACAGCCGGCCGTGCGCTCGCTCACCCTCCCGGCGGAGGAGGCGCGAGGCCATCGTGGGCGTCACCGTCAAGGAGACGAGCGCCGAGATGGCGATGGCGACCGCGAGCGTCACGGAGAACTCGCGGAAGAGACGCCCCACGATCCCCCCCATGAGCAGCAGGGGGATGAACACGGCGAGGAGCGAGAGGGTGATGGAGACGATCGTGAACCCGATCTGCTTCGCCCCCTTCAGGGCCGCCGTCAGCGGAGCGTCGCCGGCTTCGATGAACCGCGTCACGTTCTCGGTGACAACGATGGCGTCGTCGACGACGAACCCGGTCGAGATGGTGAGCGCCATCAGCGACAGGTTGTTGAGGCTGTACCCGAGCAGGTACATGGCTCCGAACGTGCCGACGAGCGCGAGCGGGACGGCGATGCTCGGGATGACGGTCGCCCACAGGCTCCGGAGGAACACGAACACCACGAGCACGACGAGGAGCACGCTGATGGCGAGCGTCCTCTGCACGTCGGCGACCGAGGCGCGGATGGTTCGGCTGCGATCCATCGACACCCGGACGTCGATTGCCGGGTGGATGGATTTCGCGAGGTCGGGCAGGAGTCGCTTCACCCGCTCGATGACCTCGATGATGTTCGCACCCGGCTGGCGTCGGACGATGATCACGACGGACCGCTTGGCGTCGGCCCACCCCGCCACCCGGTTGTTCTCGACGTCGTCGACGAGATTCGCGACGTCCTTCAGCCGGACGTCCCCTCCCCCGCTGTAGCCGATGATGAGGTCTCGGAAGGAGGCGGCGCCACCCAGCTGGTCGTTCGAGGCGATCGTCTGCGACCGCGCCGGCCCGGACAAGGAGCCCTTCGGCTGATCCACGGTCGCGCGGGCGAGCACCGAGCGGACGTCCTCCATGCCGAGACCGAGCCCCGAGAGGGCGACCGGGTCCACCTGGACGCGCACCGCCGGGTTCTGGCCGCCACCGACGAACACCTGCCCGACGCCGTCCACCTGCGAGATCTTCTGGGCGAGGATGGTGTTCGCTGCGTCGAATATCTGGGGGAGCGGGATGGTGTCCGACGTGCAGGAGAGGATGAGAATCGGCGAGTCCGCGGGATTCACCTTCCGATAGGTGGGGCGCGCCGGAAGGTTCGGCGGCAGGTCGCCAGCCGCTGCGTTGATGGCGGCCTGCGTGTCCCGCGCGGCGGCGTCCACGTCCCGGTCCAGGTCGAACTGGAGCGTGAGGCTCGTCGAACCGAGCGAGCTCACGGAGGTGATCTCGCTCAGCCCGGCGATGCGGCCGAAGCGCCGCTCGAGCGGCGTGGCCACGGAGGAGGCCATGGTCTCCGGGCTCGCGCCCGGAAGCGTGGCCACCACGTTGATGGTGGGGAAGTCGACCCGGGGCAACGGGGCGACGGCGAGCCGGGTGTAGGCGACCGCCCCCGCGAGCAGCACGGCGGCGGCGAGGAGGCTCGTGGCGATCGGGCGCCGGATGAAGGGTTCGGAGATGCTCACGACCCGACGCTCGCGGCCGGCGCCGGCTCCGCCGTCCCCCGCTTCCGCCGCAGCCAGCGGGCGAGCCTCTCCATGTACAGGTACACGACGGGCGTCGTGTAGAGCGTGAGGAGCTGGGAGATGAGGAGGCCGCCGATGATGGAGATGCCGAGCGGCCGCCGGAGCTCGGAGCCGGTCCCGGTCCCGAGGGCGAGCGGGAGCGCACCCAGGAGGGCCGCCATGGTGGTCATCATGATGGGCCGGAAGCGGAGCAGGCACGCGCGGTAGATCGCCTCGTGGGGCGAGAGTCCCTCCTCGCGCTCCGCTTCGAGCGCGAAGTCGATCATCATGATGGCGTTCTTCTTGACGATGCCGATGAGGAGCACCACGCCGATGAGGGCGATGATGCTGAACTCGATCCTGCACAGCATGAGACCGAGCAGCGCGCCCACCCCGGCCGACGGGAGCGTGGAGAGGATGGTGATGGGGTGGATGTAGCTCTCGTACAGGACGCCGAGGACGATATACACGGTGATGAGGGCTGCGAGGATGAGGAAGGGCTCGCTCGCCAGGCTGCTCTGGAACGCCTGCGCCGTTCCGGCGAACTCCGCTCGCACGCTGGCGGGCATCCCGATGTCGGCCGCGGTGGCCTGGATCGCGTCCACCGCCTTCCCCAGCGCGATCCCCGGCGCCACGTTGAAGGAGATGGTGACGGCCGGGAACTGCCCCTGGTGGCTGATGGAGAGGGGCGTCCGCGTGGTCTCGTAGTGGGTGAAGGCGGCGAGCGGCACTTGCCCGCCGGACTGGGAGGTCACGTAGATGCGGTTCAGCGCCGCCGGGTCCTGCTGGAACTCCGGCTTCACCTCCAGGATCACCCGGTACTGGTTGAGCTGCGTGAAGATGGTCGACACCTGCCGTTGCCCGAACGCGTCGTAGAGGACGTCGTCGATCGCCTGGGGGAGGATCCCGAGGCGGGAGGCGGTGTCGCGGTCGATCGTGAGCTGCGTCTGCAGCCCGGAGAGCTGCAGGTCGCTCGTCACGTCGCGCAGCTCCGGCAAGGCCTGGAGCTTGGCGAGCACCCGGGGCGCCCAGACCCCGAGTTCCTCGAAGTCGGCATCCTCCAGCGTGTACTGGAACTGGGTGCGGCTGACCCGCGTGTCGATCTGCAGGTCCTGCACGGGCTGGAGGAAGAGGCTGATTCCCTGCACGGCGTCGAGCTTGGGTTTCAGGCGCTCGATGATCTCCTCGGCACTCGCCTCCCGCTCGTCGCGCGGCTTCAGCGTGATGGAGAGCCGACCGGTGTTCAGCGTGGTGTTCGTGCCGTCCGCCCCGATGAAGGAGGCGACCGCCGCCACGTCCGGATCGGACTTCACCGCCTCGGCGAGGGCTCGCTGGCGCGAGAGCATGCTCTCGAAGGAGACGTCCGGCGGCGCCTCCGAGATGCCGAGCAGGAGCCCCGTGTCCTGCTGGGGGAAGAAGCCTTTCGGGATGGCGAAGGCGAGAACCGCGGTGAGCAGCAGCGTCGCCACCGTCACCGCCAGCGTGAGGGGCTGGTGCCGGAGAACCCACTGCAGGGTGCGGTCGTAGAGGCCTGCCACCCGGTCGTTCGCGCGCTCGAAGGCCCGGGCGAGCCGTCCCGGCTGCTCGTGCGACCGCAGCAGGTAGGCGCACATCATCGCCGTCAGCGTCAGCGAGAGGACGGCGGATACGCCGATGGCGATCGCCAGGGTCACGGCGAACTCGCGAAAGAGCCGGCCGATGATCCCGCCCATGAAGAGCAGCGGGATGAGCACGGCCACGAGCGAAACCGTCAGCGACACGATGGTGAAGCCAATCTGCTTCGCGCCCTTGAGCGCAGCCTCGAAGGGAGACTCGCCATGCTCCACGTAGCGCGCGATGTTCTCGATCATGACGATGGCGTCGTCCACCACGAATCCGGTCGAGATGGTGAGCGCCATCAGCGAGAGGTTGTTCAGGCTGTAGCCGGCGAGGTACATCACACCGAACGTGCCGATGAGGGAGAGCGGCACCGCGATCCCGGGGATGATGGTCGCGCGCAGGCTCCGCAGGAACAGGTAGATGACGGCGACCACGAGGACCACGGAGAGGGCAAGCGTGAACTGCACGTCGTTCACCGATGCGCGCACCGTCTCGGTCCGGTCGCTGAGGATGCGGACGTCGACGCTCTGCGGGAGCGCGGTCTTGAGGCGCGGCAAAAGCGCCTTCACCCGGTCGGCGACGTCGATGACGTTCGCCCCCGGCTGCCGCTGCACGCTCAGGATGATCGAGCGCTTCCCGTCGGCCCAGCCTGCAAGCTGGGCGTTCTCGACGCCATCGGAGACGGTCGCGATGTCCTGCAGGCGGATGGGGGAGCCGTTCGCGTAGGCCAGGATGATCGGGCGGAAGCTCGAGGCCCTGTAGAGCTGGTCGTTCGTCGCGAGCGTGAAGTCCTGGCGCGGGCCGTCGAGGCTTCCCTTGGGCTGGTTCACGTTCGCCTGCACGAGGATCCGGCGGACGTCCTCCAGGCTCAGGCCGGCCCCGGCGAGCGCCACCGGGTCCACCTGCACCCGCACGGCAGGCTTCTGCCCGCCGTTGATGGTGACAAGCCCCACCCCGGCCACCTGGGAGATCTTCTGGGCCAGGATGGAGTCGGCCACGTCGTCCACCTGGTCGAGCGGCAGGGTGTCGGAGCTCACGCTGAGCGTCAGGATCGGGGCGTCGGCGGGGTTGCTCTTGCTGTAGGTCGGCGGCGCGGGAAGCGTCGTGGGCAGGAGCGTCGAGGCCGCGTTGATGGCCGCCTGCACGTCCTGCTCCGCGGCGTCGATGTTCCGATCGAGGTCGAACTGGACGGTGATCTGCGAGTTCCCGAAGCTCGACACCGACGTCATCTGGTTGAGCGACGGCATCTGCCCGAGCTGGCGTTCGAGCGGCGTCGTGACGGCCGAGGCCATGGTCTCGGCGCTCGCCCCGGGCAAGGACGTCGACACCACGATCGTCGGGTAGTCGACCTGCGGAAGGGCCGAGACCGGGAGCTGGCGGTACCCGAGAAGACCCGCGAGGAGGAGCCCCACGGTGAGCAGCACCGTCGCCACGGGGCGACGGATGAAGGGCTCAGAAACGCTCACGGGTCCGATCCCTCGACGCGCGCCTCCTCGGGCCCCTTCGCCTGTGGGCGCGCCGCAACCTTGCTGCCGGGCCGAAGCTGGTTCTGCCCATCGACGACCACGGTCTCCCCCTCCTCGAGGCCGCCCTCGACGATGGCGACCGCACCGCTCGGCGCGAGCGCCTGCAAGTTGCGCGGCGCCACGGTGGCGTCCTTCCCGATCACGTAGACGAACGTTCCCTGGGGTCCGCGCATCAGCGCGGCGGCGGGGATGACGAGTGCGTTGTGCTGGGTCGTGACGAGCAGCCGGGCCTTCACGAACTGGTTCGGCCACAGCGTCCGCTGGGGGTTCGGAAACAGCGCCTTCAGGCGCACGGTGGCCGTCGCCTGGTTGATCAGGTTGTCGACGAGTTCGAGCTGACCCGTCGCGAGGAGCGTGGACCCGTCACGGCTGTAAGCCCGGACCTGCAAGCGACCCTGCGCCATGGCCGCGGCGATCCTCGGAAGGTCGTCCTGTGGGAGGGTGAAGAGCACCGCAATGGGATCGATCTGCGTGACGATGACGATCCCGTTCTGGTCGGAGGCGTGGACCACGTTGCCGGGGTCGACGAGCCGGATGCCGGTGACCCCGTCGACCGGCGAGGTGATGCGGGCGTAGTCCAGGTTGAGGCGTGCGCTCTGGATGGCGGCTTCGTCCATGCGCACGGTTCCTTCGAGCTGCTTGGCGGTTGCGACGTCCGTGTCGTACTGCTGCGGCGCGATGAGCTTCTTCTCGACGAGCGGCTTGTCCCGCTCGACGTTCAGGTTCGCGTTGTGGAGCAGCGCCTGGTCGCGCTCCAGCGCTCCCTGGGCGTTCTGCAGCTGGATCTGGAAGGGCCGCGGATCGACCTGCGCCAA
This sequence comes from Anaeromyxobacteraceae bacterium, assembly GCA_035543235.1. Classification (GTDB taxonomy): domain Bacteria; phylum Myxococcota; class Myxococcia; order Myxococcales; family Anaeromyxobacteraceae; genus DATJZG01. Next base: position 121,057 of record DATKJV010000039.1, read on the forward strand.
GAGGTCGCCGGACTTCACGATCTGTCCTTCGCGGAACGGCACGCTGACGAGCACGCCGTCCACCTGGGTCTTCACGGTCACGGTCTTGTTCGCGGTCACCGTGCCCAGGCCCTCGAGCCAGACGGGGACGTCGCGCCGGACGGCGGTGGCCGATATCACCGGCACGGGGCGCGGGGCACGGGCGTCGCCGCCCGGCGCGCCTCCTGCAGTGCCCTTCACCGACCGCAAGTGAACGAGCCATGCAGCCACGGCGACGCCTGCGACCACCAACCCCACACCGACCCAACGGCTTCTCCTCATGCGAGCTCCTTCGACTCGGTCCCAACGCGGGTGGCCGGGGCGGAGGCCGGGGGCGAAACCGGGCAGCGCTCCCGTGCCGTCAACGCCTCGCGGGGCATCCTGCTTCCCCGGCCGAGCTCGGCCGACGCCCGCGTCCGCCCCGACCGGGCATCGGAGTATCTTATACGGGGCAGTTCCGAAAATGCGTCCAGATTCATGAAGCTTAACAATGACTCGGGCGCTCGCACCGCTTGACGGGCGCGCGGGCACGCCGGACACTCCCCGGGAAAGAGACCTGATCGCCGCGCGTCGCCGCGACGCCGCGCGTCGGCCGTGGACAAGGGGACCCTGGAACGGAGAACGGGGCAGCGACAGGGCGCGCGGCCATGGGCACGAGGGCATCCGAGGACACGCCATCTCGCCGGCGGAGGCTCGCACCGCTCCACCTCCCGCGCCCGCGCCGGACAGGAGGCCGTTCCGTCCTCGGCGCGCTCTGGGCTCGGAAGACGGACCGGGCGATCGGGCCCGTCCCGCTCACCTCTCGCGAGATCTCCGAGACCCTCTGGGCGGCCTTCGGCGTGAACCGGCGGGCGGGGCGTGGGCCCTTCGGAGGCATCGGCCGTACGGCCGGATCCGCGAGCAACGCGCAGGAGATCGACGTGTATGCCGCCCTGCCGGAGGGGATCTACCGGTACGACGGGGCCGCCCATGAGCTCCTCCCGGTCGCTTCCGGAGACCACCGACATCTCGCGATCACCCCGGGACAGCGCGGGATGCTCGGCGCGGCGCCGGTGCACCTCGTCTACGTCGCCGACGTCGCGAGGTACCGGGCCGCGCCGTTCCAGGAGCCGGGCCTGCGCGACGCGGACATCCAAAGGTCGTACTCGAGCGTGGCCGTCGGCCTCATCGCCGCCAACGTGGAGCTGTACGCCGCCGCCACCGGCCTCTCGTCCTGGTTCCACAACTGCGACGCTCGCGCCCTGGCGACCGCGCTTCGCCTGCGCCCCGGCCAGCGCGCGCTGTACGCCCATACCATCGGGCACCCGGCCCGCCCTGCGGCCCGGCGCCGGCCCCGGGCCGGGCGCCGGACCGGGGCGCCGCGCTCGCGCCGGGAGGCTGCCCCGTGACCGGCCCGGCTCCTCCCCGACGCGGCGCGCTGGTCGTGACCGGAGGCGGCCGCGGCATCGGGGCGGCCGTGGCACGGCTCGCGGCCGCCCGGGGGTTGGACGTCGCCGTGAACTACCTCTCCGACCACGCGGCCGCGGCGGAGGCCGTGCGCGACGCCTGCGCGAGCGGGGTCCGTGCCCTGGCGGTGGCCGGAGACGTGGCTCGCGAGGACGACGTCCTCCGGCTCTTTGCCACCGCCGAGGCGCAGCTCGGACCGATCGGCGGGCTCGTGAACTGCGCCGGCGTGACGGGCGGGTTCTCCCGCGTCGAGGAGGTCGCCGCGGACACGATCGCCCGCGTTCTCGCGGTGAACGTCACCGGGACCATCCTCTGCGCGCGCGAGGCCGTTCGCCGCATGTCGACGAGGCGCGGCGGCGCGGGCGGCGCCATCGTCAACGTCTCCTCGAGAGCGGCCCGCCTCGGCGGTGCAGGCGAGTGGGTCCACTACGCGGCATCCAAGGGCGCCGTCGATACCTTCACGGTCGGCCTCGCGCGGGAGGTCGCCGCCGAGGGCATCCGCGTGAACGCGGTGTCGCCCGGCCTCGTCGACACGGGGCTGCACGCTGTCGCCGGCGACCCGGGCCGGGCGCGGCGCCTCGCGCCCTCGATCCCGATGGGGAGGCCTGGCACGACGCGGGAGGTGGCCGAAGGGGTGCTGTGGCTGCTCTCCCCCGAGTCCTCTTACGTCACCGGGGCCATCCTGGACATCGCAGGGGGACGGTGAGGGGGGGCTGCGCTTCCTCCTCCCGAGGGCGCGGGAGCTCCCCCGAGGCAAGGAGGGAGGTGGGGTCGCGACTTTCGTCGCCGACGACCCGAACGTGACGGCGATCGCCTTCGTCGTCTGGCTGGACGCCACGGGCCAGGGACGGTCCGACGCCTGGGGCGGCGTCCAGAACTGGTTCAATCACATCCTGTCGAAGATCCAGGCGTCGCCCTGAGGCGCGCCGGGCCTCGCCTTCCCCGCGGGGTAGGGGCGGCAGGCATCCCATCGGATCAGCGTCGCGTGTACGAGGCGACCGCGACGGGGATCGGACACCCGGGCGCGAGGTGCGGATCCGGGACCGGCGCCCCGGCGGCGAGGGACAGCGGTATCACCCCCGCCCAGCATCCGAGCCGCATGTCCTCGGGGTCGTCGATCGGCGGGCCGGTCCGCACCTTGGCCGATGCCTCGGAGATCGGGAACCCCACGACGAGCGTTCCGTCGACCTCGGCATCGCCCGGCGGCCTCGCGTCCTGGGACCGTTTCGGCACCACGTGATCGACGACCGCCCGCAGCGCTTCCCGCTTCGCCTGCCGCGTCTCCACGGCCGCGGCAGTCCCGAGGATCATCACGGACCGATAGTTCATCGAGTGGTGGAAGGCCGACCGGGCGAGGACGAGTCCATCGAGCAGCGTCACGGTCACGCAGGCGGGTGCACCGGCCGCCAGTGCCTGGAGCGTCCGGCTGCCGGTCGAGCCGTGGATGACGAGGCGATCCCCGATGCGCGCGTAGGTGGTCGGAGTGACGTACGGGTCGCCGTTCACGGCGAATCCGACGTGGCAGACGAGCCCCTCGTCCAGGATCGAGTAGATGAGGTCGCGATCGTACGAACCGCGGCCACTTCGGCGATGCAGGGTCGTGCGCGGTGTGCGGGGGATCTCGTTCACTGGCTCATCCTACCCGGTCGGCGCGCTGGGCGCCGCGCTTGGCTCTTCGACGCGAAGGGGAGCGGTCTCCGGCGACGCCGCGCAGCCCCACCGGGGAGGTGCCGGCATCGCGGCGTTGCTATGCTGCGCACCGCGACCCGTCGAGCGGACGAAAGGCGGCCAGTGAGCATGGGCGATCGCGACGACCCGGACGCCAGGCGGCGCGGTCCCGGCGGGCGGCGGTGGCGGGTCGACTCCGCGCCCCTCCCCGCCCGACTGCTCATCCACGTCCTCGGCGTCCTTACCGCGACGGCGATCGGGATCCTGTGGGGCATCCTGAAGCTTACCGTCCGCGTCGAGCACGTCGGGCGGCCGGCCGGCTTCGGCGAAGCCACCCATATCGCCTGTGCCTGGCACGAAGCGCTCATCCCCTACTTCGTCGCGGCCATGCCCTACCCACGTCCGTACGTTTGGATGAACCACCCGCTCTGGTACATGCGCGGGATCCATCTCTTCCTGCGCTGGATGGGCGTCAGAAGGCTCGTCCTGGGATCGTCCGGCCACGGCGGCCAGGCCGCCCTCGCCACCCTGGTTGCCGAGGTGCGCGACGGCCTCCCCACCTTCCTGAACCCGGACGGCCCGCACGGCCCGGCAAGACACGTGAAGGACGGCGTCCTGATCCTGTCCGAGCAGACCGGGGCTCCGATCGTCGCTTTGCGCGTCGAGTGCAGCCGCGCCATTCGCCTGCCGACGTGGGACCGGAAGCTCCTGCCCCTTCCCGGCTCCCGCATCACGGTGTCATACGGCGAACCTCTGCGCGCCACCCCGTCGGCCCGCGAGGCGTGCCGGGCCGCGGTCGCGCGCTATCTCGGGGGAGCCTAGCCCGGCCACACGGACCCCCGCGGGGCCTCAGGGGTGCGCGTCGCCCCGCAAGAGCAGCTGCTCGGCCGGAGAGAACGCGCCGGCCCGCACGAGCGAGGTCGCGACCAAGCAGGTGAGGGCCGACGAGCTGAAGATCATGGCGATGACGACGAACTGGTAGACGGCGGCCTGGACGGGCGGCGTTCCCGTGAGGACCATGCCCGTCATGAGCCCCGGGATCCACACGATCCCCAGGGATCTCAGGTTGTCGATCGCCGGGAGCAGGCTCGCCTGGAATGCGGCGCGCACGTACGGCTCGGCCGCCGCCTCCGGCGACGCGCCAAGGGCGAGTGCGCTCTCCACGTGAGATGCGTGCGCAACCACGTCGGAGCGAAAGCGCTCCAGCGCAAGCCCGACCGCATTCATGGCGCTCGCGATGAGCATGCTACCCACCGGCACGAGGCTCGTGACCGTCGGGTCCACTGCACCCGCGAGCACCGTGAGCACGAGGACGCTGCCGGCACCGGAGAGAATGGCGAGCGCGGCGATCCGGAGCGCGCCGGGCACGGCCCGGGCGCGCCGCGCCGCCGTGATGGCGGCCGCGCCCACCATTCCGACGAGGGCAATCCCCGCGAGCCACCGCGGGCCGTGGAGCATGGCCAGGAGCACCGAGCCGATGGCACAGATCTGCACGAGGCCACGCGCGAGGGCCACCGCGACGCTTTGCACCACGTGGATGCGTCGGCGCCTCGCGAGGAGGGCCACGGCGAGCGCCGCGAGCGAGACGAGGGCCGCCTGTGCGAGCCCCAGGGCGAGCGGGTCAGGGAAGACGTGCCTCAGCATGGAGGACCTCGCGTACGGGACCGATGCGGCGCATCCGCCCGGCCTCCATCACCAGTGCCCGTGTGGCGATGCGCGCCGCCTGGGCCATGTCGTGGGTGACGATGACGCAGGTGAGGGAGCGGTCCCGGGCGATGGCGGCGATGAGCTCCTCCACCCCCAGCTTCGACCCCTCGTCGAGCGCCGACGTCGGCTCGTCGAGCAAGAGGACCTGGGGCTCGTTCGCGTGCGCGCGAGCGACGTTCACGCGCTGGGCCTCGCCGCCGGACAGGCGGTCGGCTGGCCGCGACGCGAACCCGGCGAGGCCCACCTGTTTTAGGAGCTCGTACACCTGCGCGTCAGGCAGATCGCGGCCGTGCTGGTGGGGCCCGAACCGCACGTTGTCGGCGACCGTCCCGGGGAAGAGCGCGGCGGCCTGCATCACCATTCCCACGCTTCGCCGGAGGTCCCTGGGTGGTATCGTCCGGTAGTCGACCCCGGACAGGAACACCGTCCCCGAGGTGGGCTCGTCCAGCCGGTCGAGGAGCCGCAGCAGGGACGACTTCCCCGCCCCACTCGGTCCGACGAGCGCGAGCACCTCTCCCTCCTCGACCGGGAACGACACGTCGTCGACGATGCGGCGACCCGCCATCTCTCGGCAGAGGTGGTCGGCCCGGAGGATTGGCCCTGCGGCGTTCGCGCGCTCGTCGCTTCTGGCGCTCACCGCCGTCCCCGTCTCATGGCGAGCGCGGGGGGCGAAGGCGCACCGCGAGGCGAGTCCCCTCGGCCCGCCGTGCGGCCCGGGCGGGTACGCAGGGCCTGCTGCCGGGTGCACGGGTCCGCTGTCACGCCAGCTCGGATCCTACTCGATGGGCGCCGCCGTCGGCGAAGCCGCTCGCCTGCTTCTCCCTCAGCGCGGGGCGTAGCGATCGTAGTCGATCCCCATCACCGCCATGACGAACCCGTACATGTCCACCCGCTCGGCGATGATCTCGTCGAGAGAGCTCCCGATGCCGTGGCCGGAGGACGAGCTCGTGCGCAGAAGGACCGGGGTCTTCGCCGAGTTCGCGGCCTGCAGCCGGGCAACCATCTTGCGCGAATGCCACGGATCGACACGCGGGTCGTTCGCCCCGGTAAGGAACAAGACCGCGGGATAGGCCTGCCCGTCGACGACGTGGTGGTACGGAGAGTACGCGTAGAGTGCCTTGAACTGCTCCAGATCCTTGACGGTCCCGAACTCGGTCACGTTGAACGCCCCGTTCGGAGTTCCCTCGACGCGCAGCATGTCGTAGATGCCCACCGCGGACACCACCGCCTTGAAGCTCGAGGGGTGCTGGGTCAGCTCCGCTCCCATGAGGAGGCCCCCGTTGCTGCCTCCCATGATCGCGAGGTGCTCCTTGTCGGCGTAGCCCTGGGCGCCCAGGAGCTCTGCGGCGGCGAAGAAGTCGTCGAAGACGTTCTGCTTGCGAGTGAGGTTCCCGGCCCGGTGCCACGCGTCCCCGTACTCCCCTCCCCCGCGGATGTTCGCCACCGCGTACACCCCTCCCACGTCCATCCAAGCCCGACGCGTGGTGGAGAAGTTTGGCGTCTCGCTGGCCCCGTACCCGCCGTAACCCCAGAGGATCGTGGGGTTGCGTCCGTCGAGCCGGATGCCCTTGCGGCGGATGACGTTGACCGGGACGCGCGTCCCGTCCTTCGAGCGGGCGTAGACGCGGACGACCTCACAGTCGGAGTAGTCCGCGACGGAGGTCATGGCGAGCTTGGTCGGGACGAGCCCCGTGCCGCTCGCGTCCGTGCGGTAGAAGGCCGGGGGCTTCAGGTACGTCACCACCTCGAAGAGGACGTCCCCGTTCTGCATCGGATCGGCCTCGTGGATGGTCGCCACCTCCGGGACACGCACTTCTCGCGGTTCGCCGCCGCCGAGGGGAAACATGCGGATGCGCCCCGGGCCTCCGAGCAGGTCCACCACGTAGAGCGCCTTCGAGGTCGGCACGAAACCCAGGATCGCCCCGTCGCCCTCCGGCACGACCACCTGGGCCTTCTCGAGCGAGGGCTTCGCGAGGTCGACTCGCAGGATCTTGCCCTTCGGGGCGCCGGCCCGGGAGAGAAGGTAGGCGGCCCCGTCCCAGCCGGTCCTGCCTTCCACCACCTGATCCTCGAAGCGGGACAGCTGCCGCCATCCGCCCGTCGCGGCGCGCAGCCAGAACGCTGCCTCCCCTCCGTCGCCGTTCTTCACCTGTGCGAGGACGTAGCGTCCGTCCCGGGTCGACTCGAGAGCGATCTCGGCGATCCGGGGAAAGTCCTTGCCGAGTTCGTAGACGTCCTGCTCGGTGGGCGTTCCGAGCTTGTGAAACCAGATCTGCTGGTAGAAGCCGGCGTCCTCGGGAGGGCGCTCGTTGCCTCGCGGGTAGCGGGTGTAGACGAAGCCTGACCCGTCGGTGTTCCAGGCCACGCTGCCCCCGGCCGTCCCGTTGTTCACGTGCGGGATGACACCGTCGATTTCCTTCCCCGTCGCCACGTCGTAGACGTGCAGGTCCCCGTCCTCGGAACCATTCCTCGAGAGCGACACTGCGACGAGCTTCCCATTTAGCGACACCGACCAGAAGTCGATCGCGGTGTGCCCCGACGGGTCCATCGCGTTTGGGTCGAGGATGATCTGCGCGGCCTCGGGCGCCTCGGCCGACGGAAGCCGCACGAGCTCGGCCTGCTTCTTGGCCGGATCGGACCGGCCGGCGACGATCACCCCCTCATGGTCGCTCAGCCCGAAGTACCGGGTCCCGCTCGAACGGACGAGCTGGCCAACCCTCTTGCTCAGGCTCTGCCTCCCCGGGATGTGGTCCAGGAAGGCACGCGCGGCCGCGTTCTGCGCATCGCTCCACGCCCGCACGGCCGCGTCGTCCTTCTCCAGCCAGTCGTAGTCGTCGACGACCTTCACGCCGTGGTACTCGCGGGTCACGGGGCGCTTCTGTGCGGCGGGCGGCGTCTGAGGCGTGGATTGCGCATCCGACGCGCCGATGGCGAGGAGCAGGAAGGCGGCGATCATGGTTGGGCTCCCGAGCAGTGGCGCTCCTTGACTATCGACGGGCGGCCCTCGAGGCACCGGAAAATGATCCCTCATCCGGCGCGGTGGCGAGCATGCCTGCGCTTGCAGGCGGCTTCGGGCGTCCGCGACGCGCCGCGCGACGACGTCCGGGCAGTCCCGGGACCGGAGCGCCAAACCGAGTGAAGTCGCGAGCTTCGGCTCCCCCTCCGGCGGCGAGGTCGCCCTGGCCCGCTGCCCCCATCACTCTCGGAGTCCGTCCCCTGGGTATGAGTTCGCTCGCGGCGGGTGCGAGCGACGGGGGCCCGGGCGGGGGGCGCGGGCCTCGCGGGATCTCGTGCGCGCCGCGCTCCAAGCCGGCGCGGGCTCCTCCTCACCCGCCCGGCGTGACCTTCCCGCCGGCGCCCCCGCCACGCGCGGCGGTCCGGGCCGGGGCCGCGCCATCGCGCTGCATGGCGGTCGCCGCTTCAGGGGCAAGTCGCGGGCGCCGGCGCGCAGACGCCCTGCCGGTCGCACGCTCGCGCCAGGGCGGACTCGACACAGTCGGTCGCCCCCGGGGGACAGAGGCGACAAGGTGCGCCGCAGGCCAAGCCGGCGCACGGGTCATAGCAGAGGTAGGGCCCCTCCGGCAGGCACCGGCCAGCCAGATCGCACGCCGTGGCATACGGGTGGGCGCACGCTCCGCCGCAGGTGTCGCAGTCCTCTCCACAGGCCTTCCCCGCACAGGCCGGATCCCCACCAGCGCAGACGACCAGGGCCGGTAGCGGGACGCACTGCCCCGAGTCGTCGCAGCGGCCGAGCCGGGCGGGAGCGAGACAGCCCGTCGCCCGGCACGGTGGCTCGACCGCGCAGGGGTCGCCGCAGTTCGCGGTACCGCACGCGGGCAGGGGCGCGGGCGACGCCGTACAAGGACCGGGCGCCGGCCCACAAGACCCATTTCCGTCGCACACCACCGGGGCGGGACACGGAGTGCCATATGGGCACGGTCCGTCGCAGGAGACGCCGCACGCACGCTTCGTGCAGGTCTCGCCCTCGCACAGGAAGGTTCCTGCTGTCGCGCACTGCCCGCGGACGTTGCACGCCGTCGGTGCCACGGTCGGCACGGGGCAGCTCGCCGGGTCCGCGTCGGCAGGGCAGTAGCCGCAGGAGTCGCCGCAGGAGCGGCCCCGGCAGGCCTCCTCCCACGGGGCGACGATGGCGCCGCCGGCGGTCGCCGACCCAGGACCGCAGGCGCGCTGGGTCGCGGCTCCGAGAAGCGCGGTCAGCGCGAGCGCGAATCGGGTCTGCATCGTGCGAGGTTCGCCGGTCGCGAAGCTCCGATCAAGGCCCGGACGACCGAGTGGCGTCGAGCGCCCTCGGGTCCCCTAGCGAACCGCATCCAGCCCGAGGCTCGCGAGGAACCGCTGGATGGTCTCGTAGGCGACCAGGTTCTGTTCCGCGCTGAACCTGCCGTGCTTGCCGCCCGAGACCGTCAGGAGCTGGTTCCGCACCCCCGCCTTTGTCAGCGCTTCATGGAGGCGCGTGGCTTGCGCGTACGGGACGACCGGATCCGCGTCCCCGTGGATGGTGAGGACCGCCGGCAGCCCGGCCCGTACCCAGGAGATCGGGGAGACCTGCTTCGCGAGCCCCTCGCGGTCGGACTGGGCGCCCAGCCAGGAGACCGCGTACGAGCGGATCTGCGGCCCCTGTAGCATGGCCGCGACGTCGGTGATGCCGAACCAGTTCACGACCGCGACCACCTTCGGCGCCGGGTCTGCCCAGGGACCCGTCCACGAGGGGTCGTCCTCGGCCGCGCAGGCGTTGTCGTACCCGGCCGCGGGCGGAACCATGGCCGTCGCGAGCGCCAGATGCCCCCCTGCGGAGCCGCCCGTGATCACGACCTTGGACGTGTCGAACGCATATGCCTTTGCGTTCCGGCCGATCCAGTGGAGCGCGCATCGGCAGTCCTCCATCGCCGCCGGCGCGGGCGCGACCTCGGCCAGGCGGTACTCCACGTTGACCGCGGCCCAGCCCATCGCCAGGTAGGGCAGGAGCAGCAACGCGGCCGCCTCCTTGTTGCCAGCTACCCACCCGCCCCCGTGGATGAAAAGGACCACGGGGACTGGACCGGTCGCCTCTCGCGGTCGGTAAACGTCGAGCTTGAGCTCCCGACCGCTCGCCACGCGATACACGAGGTTGGGGAGCACTTCGTAGCGGCTCGCCATGAGCACGGCAGCACGGGCGCCGTCCGGTAGCTGTCCCCGGGCGGAACCCGCAAGCCCGAGCAGGGCGCATCCGAGCACAGCCCGCGACCAGTGGCTCATCACGCACTCCTTGTCAGCTCTCCCGACGGGGACCGGGCGCCGGGGTCCGCCCCTCTGCTACGTCGCTGGATCTTGCGCGGTGCAGGCCACGCCTCGCAAGGGGCGAGAGCGATGCACCTCACCCGCGGGCGCCTCTGCCGCGGCTGCCACCGAAGACCTCGCGGAGAACAAGCTCTCCCTCGCCCCCGAGTCGGCGCCTCGACTCCGTCGCCCCGGCGGCGTTCGGCGGAGGGGCGGGCTCCCGCGCGGCGTCCGGGCAGGAGCGGACCCTTCTGGCGGGCAAGTCCTCCGAGCCTCCCCGCGTCCCGGCCCCGTCCCTGAGTCCGGCGTTGCCCAGCCCTCCCTTCCCATCGACCTCAGCGTGGCTCGCTGCGATCCGACCTCGAAGATCTGAAACCGCGTGGGCTGCCGCATCTCCGGGACAAGCGTCCGCAGGGAAGGGCAGCCGGAACCGGAGAAAGCGGTGCGCCGCCGTGTGCGGTCCCGGAACCGATCGCTTATGCTCTGGTGACTCGGACTGACTTTGCCTCTGCGACGGATCACCTCCATCGGGGCCTTGGTCGGCGCCTTCGCGCTCGCGCTGCCGGCCTCGGGCCCCGCGGCAGGGGGCGCGAAGCAGCAGGGGCTCGCCGGGCACCTCCTCGTCGCCGCCCCTCGCATGGCGGACCCACGGTTTTCCCGCACCGTCATCTTCATGGTCCGGCACGACGCAAGCGGCGCCATGGGCATCATCGTGAACCGCCCTTTCGAGGACGTCCCCATCGCCAGCCTGCTCGACCGGCTGGGGCTCTCGCACGAGGGCATGAGCGGGTCCCTGCGCATCCACTACGGAGGGCCGGTGGGGCCCGGGACCGTGTTCGTTCTCCACACACCCGATTTTCGCGGTCCGAAGACCACGATCGTCGGCAACGGGGTCGCCGTGACCGGGACGGCCGACGTCCTTCGGGCCCTGGGCTCGGGCAAGGGACCCCGCCGGGCACTCCTGGCTCTCAGCTATAGCGGATGGGGTCCCGGCCAGCTCGAGCGAGAGATTCAAGCGGGCGCCTGGATCGCCGTTGCGGCGGACCCGGCGCTTGTATTCGATGGCGACTACGAGACCAAGTGGGAACGGGCCATGGCTCGGCGAGACTTCGAGCTCTAGCGGCCTGCCCCGCGCCCGAGTCCGAGAGGGGGTTCGGCGCGCCCGTCTCTCCGAGCCCGGCTGGGGGCGCACGGCACGGCTCCGCCTCTTCGGCTCACGGCTGGATGAACGTCCCGTTGCGGAGTTCTTCGAGGGTCTGCGCGATCTCCTCTTTCGTGTTCATCACGAAGGGGCCGTACCGCACCGCGGGCTCGTGGAGCGGCTGGGCCGAGAGCAGGAGGAAGCGGGCCGGCGCTGCGCCTGCGTGCACCCGCACCACCTCGCCGTCGCTCAGGATGGCGAGCCGGGGAGACGCCACGGTTCGGCCATGCTGCGCACCGGCGCCCCCGACCGTGACCTCTCCTCGAAAGACGTAGAGGATGCCCGTGTGCCCCTTGGGCACCGGCTGCTCGAAGGTCTGCCCCGCCGGCAGGGCCACGTCGATGTACGTGGGATCCGCGTAGATCTCCCGGACGGCACCCGGGACCCCCTCCACGCGGCCGGCGACGACGCGCACCTTGCCACCACCCGGCACGGCGACCTCGGGGATCCTCGCCGCGGGCACGTCCTGGTACCTCGGGGCGGTCATCTTCAGCGTCCTCGGTAGGTTCACCCAGATCTGGAAGCCGTCGAGACGCTTCGGCCCCGCGTGCGGCATCTCTTCGTGCATGATCCCACGCCCTGCCGTCATCCACTGCACGTCGCCTGGGCCGATGGTGCCGGCGTTTCCGATGCTGTCGCGGTGGGTGACGTCCCCATCGAGCATGTAGGTGATGGTCTCGATGCCCCGGTGCGGGTGCATCGGAAACCCGGCGATGTAGTCCTCGGGGTTCTCCGAGCCGAAGTGATCGAACAGGAAGAACGGGTCCAGGTGGTCGAGGGTAGGCGTTGCGATGCTGCGCTTCAGCTGGACCCCCGCACCGTCGCTCGTGCGCACGGGGGCGACGATGTCTTTCACTGTACGTTCCGTCATGGCGTTCATCCCTGAGAACCCTGTTGCGTTCACGACCCGCAGAGCAACCGCGGCATTGCAACCTTGCGGAGTGTCCGTCTCGTCATCGGCATCTCTTGCCGGACGGCTCCACCCGCTCCCTCCGCCTGGGAGCGCATCACGAGACGGGCGGAGACGAACGGGCGTCGACGATGAGCGAGCCCGGTCCGGCAGCATAGCTGGCGAGGAGGCCGCCTCCGATGCTGAGGTTTTTGAGAAACTGGATCATCTGCTGATGCATCTCGGGTCCCTGATAACCCCAGAACCCGTGGAAGACCACGGTCAAGAGGGGACGCCGCGAGGAGGCTGCGGAGGACTTTGGCCGGGATCGACACTCTCCCCTTCTCGGTCACCACCGCGTTCGAGGGCTCGAATCTTAAGCACCCGGGCCTCGAGCATGCCACATCAGGTGCAGGCGCCGGCGGCCCCCCGCTTCGCCCTCCGACCGAGCGTGCCCGGAGCGAGCACGGGATCGCGACGCTGGCGGAGAGCCGCCCCTTCGATCGCTCGCGCCCTCGTCGGCCTCCGGGGACGCGCCGCGCACGCCGAGCGCGACATCGGGACGCGCTCACCGGGGCGGCGAGGCGGGCGGGCGCGGCTTCGGTTCTTCCCGCATCGCATCGCCTCTGCCATCATTCACCGTCCGCGGCGCGACTCGCCGCGACCGAGGCAATGCCATGAACGTCCCATTCCACGCGGCCGCGGCCGCCGCGGCTCTCGCGCTCGCCCTCTCCCCCTCGCCCTCGGCACTCGCGGCGGGGTTCGATGCGGCCGCTCCTGCGACGCAGCGGTCCATCCGGGTCACCGGCGAGGGCCGGGTCTCGGCGCAGCCGGACATCGCCATCGTGTCCGTGGGCGTGGAGGCTCTGGGCCCGACCGTGTCGGCCGCTACGGCGGAGGGCTCGCGCCGGATGCGCGCCGTTCTCGACGCGTTGGCCGCCGAAGGAGTGTCGCCCAAGGACATCCGGACGAGCCAGTACAACGTCTCCATGGAGCGCGCCTGGAAGGACGGGAAGCCAGGCCCGATCACCGGCTACCGCGTTTCGAACACCGTTGAGGTTCGGGTGCGCAACCTGTCCAGGCTCGGTGGGGTCCTGGAGCGCGTGACCCAGGCTGGCTCGAATCTCGTCGGCTCGTTGCAGATGGATCGCGAAGACCCGTCGGCCGAGCAGCTTCGGGCGCTGCGGGTCGCCTACGCGTCTGCCCGAGCCAAGGCCGAGGCCCTGGCGAAGGCTGCGGGAGTCGAGCTCGGAGAGGTTCTCTCCATCTACGAAAGCTCGGGGCCGGCCCCGCGGCCGCTGCGCCGGACCCTCGCCGTGGAGGCGGCGCCTCAGGAGGTGCCCGTCGCCGAAGGCGAGCTGACCTACACAGCCGGGGTCGAAGCGGTCTTCGCGTTCCGCTAGCCACGCGCGGCCGACACCGTTAGATCACGCGCCCCCACGCCGGAAGGACCCCTTGAGCCCGCGCGGCCTGCTCCTCGCCATCGCCATCGCCGCAACACCGGGCGTGGGCTCGGCGGAGGCGGCTCGCCCGGCGGTCGTGATCCTCCACTCCATCTCCCAGGACGTGGCCGGGCTACGGGAGCTCAGCGTCGCCCTGAGCGAAGGCCTCCAACAGGAAGCCAAGGTCGACGTCTACAGCGAGTACACGGGACTCGACCGCTTCTCGGGCAAGGCCTACGAAGACGCACTTCTCGCGCTCTACCGCGAGAAGTACGCCTCGCGGAGGGTGGACCTGGTCGTCGCCGTCGGCCCCGCGGCCTTGGAATTCGTCGTCGCGCGCGGCTTCCTGCCCAGAGTCCCCATCGTCAGCTGCTACGTTCCCCGGCGCACCGTCGAGGCCGCCCGCGCGGACCGCCCGGATCTCACCGGGGCGCTGCCGCCGCAGAATGCGCCCCCGACCGTCGAGCTCATGCTCGCCCTGTATCCCGCCACGCGACGCATCCAAGTCGTGCTCGGCGCGAGCCCATACGAGCGCGCCCAGGCGCAACAGGGGCGGAAGATCTTCGAGCGCTTCGCCGAGCGGGTGGAGTTCGCGTATCTGAACGACCTGTCCCTCGATCAGATCGAGGCGCGACTCGCGCAGATCCCGGACGAGGACCTGGTTCTCTTCGGAAGCCTCCTGCAGGACGCCACCGGTCGCGACTTTCTCGACACGACCCCGGTGACGCGGATCTCGGCGGCGAGCCGCCGGCCCGTCTTCGGCGTCATCTACGAGGACATCGGCGCGGGGATCCTCGGCGGCGAGCTCGTCAGCATGGAACGCGCCGGGAAGGCTGCCGCGGAACTCGGCCGGCGCGTCCTCGGCGGCGAGCCGGCCTCGTCCATTCCCCTCGTGGCCGACGCCGGGCTCGCTCCCATGTTCGACTGGCGCCAGCTCGAGCGCTGGGGCCTGCCCGAGCGCCGGCTTCCCCGCGGAAGCGTCGTGCTCTTCCGGCCTCCCAGCCTGTGGCAGGAGCACGGCCGGACCATTGGCCTCGGGCTGGGGGTGATGGCGCTCGAGGGGCTTCTCGTCGCCCTGCTGGTGGTCCAGCTGCAGCGTCGCCGCCGCATCGAGCGGGAACTGGCACGCGCCGAGACCCGCTATCGCACCGTCGCCGACTTCACGCACGATTGGGAGTTCTGGTGCCGACCCGACGGGACCTTCGAGTACGTCTCGCCGGCCTGCGCGCGCCTGAGCGGTCACCCTCCGGAAGAGTTCCGCACGAATCCCGGCCTGCTCGAGGAGCTCGTCCACGAGGAGGACCGCCCCGCCTGGCGTGATCACCAGCGCGTGGCCCTGGCGGGTGCCGACCAGGATCCGATCGAGTACCGCCTTCGAACCTCTCAGGGAGAGGTTCGCTGGGTCCGCCAGGCGAGCAACCCGGTACGCCTCGAGGACGGCACGCCCGCCGGGAGCCGCGGGAGCATCGGCGACATCACCGCGAGGAAGCTCGGCGAGCTGGCGCTCCAGAAGGCCTACCTGGAGATCGGAGCGCTCAAGGATCGGCTCGAGGCGGAGAACACCTTCTACCGCGAGAAGATCCAGGCGGTGGAGGGCTCGGGGGAGCTGCTCGGCCAGAGCGACCCCATGAAGTACCTGCACTTCCGCATCCGCCAGGTCTCTCCCTCCGACACGACCGTCCTCATCCAGGGAGAGACGGGCACGGGAAAGGAGCTGGTGGCGGAGGCGATCCACGCGCTCGGCCCCCGCAAGCACCGGCCGCTCGTGAAGGTGAACTGCGCCGCCCTGCCCCCCACCCTCGCGGAGAGCGAGCTGTTCGGGCACGAGAAGGGGGCCTTCACCGGCGCGCTGGCACTGCGGAGGGGGCGCTTCGAGCTGGCCGACGGAGCCACCCTGTTCCTCGACGAGGTGGGGGAGCTATCTCCCGAGCTGCAGGCCAAGCTTCTCCGCGTCCTCCAGGACGGGACCTTCGAGCGCGTGGGGGGCGACCGGACCCTCAAGGTCGACGTCCGGGTCATCGCCGCCACCAACCGGAACCTGGTTCGGGACGTCGCGGCCGGTCGGTTTCGGGAAGACCTCTTCTACCGGCTCAACGTCTTTCCCATCAGCGTGCCCCCGCTCCGCCAGCGCAAGGACGACATCCCCATGCTCGCCAAGGCGTTTGTCGACGCCACCTGCGAACGCCTGGGGCGCCCATCGCTCGCGCTCTCGCAACTCGTCATCCAGACGCTCCAGGCGCGGGACTGGCCCGGAAACGTGCGCGAGCTCCAAAACGTCATCGAGCAAGCGGTCCTGGTCTCGGATGGCGACCACGTCCGGCTCGCCGAACACGTCACGCTCGACGCGGCGCCTCGCGCCTCCGAGAGCTCGTTGCGCTCGCTCGAGGACGTGGAGCGAACTCACATCCTCGACGTGCTGGCAGCGACCGGATGGAAGCTCGAGGGGCCCGACGGCGCGGCGGCCGTCCTTGGGCTCAAGCCGAGCACGCTCCGCTCGCGGATGCAGAGGCTCGACATCCGGCGCCCGTCCGGGTAGCAGCGGCGGCCGTCGGCGTTCCTGCCCGGCCCCACGACCGGAAATCGCCCGCGACATCTCGCGCCCACGGAATGCCGTGGGCGCGTCGACGCCCCCGGCGGGTCCCCCGACCGGGCGATTCCCCCCAACACAAGGCCAGAGGCGGCGGCCGGTTGGCGCAGCGAAGACCTCCAGCGATGGCTGGCCCCGCGCTTGCTGATGCGAGCGCGGAGAGAGGAGCACCGGTGAGCCCTTCGCTGGACGTCATGAAGGTCCAGACCTCGATCCTGATCCCGGCGGCGGAGAAGCGCGAGGAGCTCCTCCAGGCCCTTCGGTCCCTGCGCGCCGAGGTCGAACGGGAGCCGGGCTGCTGCGTCTGCATCGTCTGCGGGGACGTCGAGGGGAGCGAGCGGGTGGTCTTCGTGAGCGGCTGGGAAAGCGAGGCAGACCTCTTGCGACACCTCTCCTCGGACCACTACCGCGTCCTCTCCGGCGCGTCCCGGCTCCTCGGCATCCCAGCCGAGCCCGCCCCGGCCCCACCCAACGCCCCCTCACCCTCCGTCGCCCCGCCGTAGCCACCGCCCCAGAAGGAGAGCCGAATGTCGATGCCGCGAAGCACCGCCCGAGCCCGGGCCTGGTTCCTGAGCGCGCTCCTGCTCGCCCCCGCGACCGCGCATGCCACAACGGTCCGCAAGCACCTCAACATCGTCGACCTGCTTCAGGAGTCGGAGCTCATCGTCCGCGGCCGCGTGAAGGCTGTGACCGACGGCATCGATTCCCGCGGCGTCCCATACACCGAGGTGACCCTGCTCGTCGCCGAGTCCCTGAAGGGCCAGCCCGGAAGCGAGCTCACCTTCCGGCAGTTCGGGCTGCTCGCACCGCGGCGGGTGGGAGACGGACGCGTGAACCTGATGGTGACGCCCGCCGGGTGGGCAACGTACGCGAAGGGGGAGGAGTCGATCTTCTTCCTGCGCCGGAAGGCTGCCTGGACCGGGCTCCGCACGACCGCGGGGCTCGCCCAGGGCCAGTTCCGGGTGTCGGTCGGGGGCGCGGCCAACGCGGTCGACAATGCCGGCCTGTTCGAACACGTGGTCATCGACCCGGGTCTCCTCGGCGACGCCGAGAAGCGGGTGATGGCCACGGCGCGCGGGCCCGTGAACGCGAAGGGATTCGCCTCGCTCATCAAGCAGGCCGTCGACGGGAAGTGGATCGAGAGCGGGAGGATGCGCCATGCGGATCGCTAGTCGAACGTTGCTTCTCTTCGCGACCGCCGCGACGGCCGCGGCATCCTTCCCGGCTCGGGCCGGCGCACCCCTCATCGTGGACAGCGTCTCGGGCAAGCCCTGGAGGTACCCGCCGGGTGTCGCGGTGCCCGTCTACCACGACCTCGGGGACTACGCGGTCGTCACCGACTGGGCGAACTACCCGGCCCAGGTCACCTTCGGCAACGCCGTGGGCGCCGCGCAGGTGACGACGGGGCTCGCGAGCTGGGCGTCCGTCCCGACCGCCGCCTTCCGTGCGGTGCTGCAAGGGGACTTCTCCCTGATCGGACTTCCGGACATCACCGGGGCGAACGCCGACCTCGTCATTGGCGCCTGGAACGGCGGCGGCATCGACGTCGTATTCGACGCGGACGGCTCGATCTTCCAGGACTTCTTCGGCGTCGGCCCGAGCGTCCTCGGCATCTCGTCCCCCGAGTTCGGGGATGACTCGACCGGCTTCATCACCGAGAGCTGGACGGTCCTGAACGGCCAGGCCATCGACGCCTCGGACGTCGAGGCGGCCCACTACCAGGGCATCGCCACCCATGAACTCGGCCACGCCATCGGGCTGGCGCACACACAAACCAACGGGGCGGCCTACTTCTACGGTCCCTGGACCGGCGAGCCCGTCGGCCCGCAGAGCTGTGCCGCCCTCCCGTATCGCACCGACCTCACCGCGGCGGACGTCGAGACCATGTACCCGTTCTCCGACCCGTCCCCGACGAGCGACGTCGGCCTCGGGCAGGCCAACGTCCATACCACCGACGACGTGGCCGCCGTGTCGGACCTCTACCCGGGGCCGGGATGGCCCCGAGCCTATGGGACCATCTCCGGCAAGGTCCTGGGGCTCGACGGGCGCACACAACTCACCGGCGTGAACGTGATCGTCCGCAACCTCGACGACCCGTTCGCCGACGCCAACTCCTCGCTTTCCGGCCAGTGGACCCAGGGCCAGTTCGGCCCGGACGGCTCCTTCACGTTGAACGGGCTCAGGCCGGGCGCCCGCTATGTCGTCTACCTCGACGCTGTGGTCGCCGGCGGGTTCCCCACGCCCCCGCTCTGGTTCCTGCCGGGCTCGGAGCGCTTCTACGATGGCCCTCGCCGGGGCGACGACGGGTGGCCGTTCGACCCGTGCGCCTACCAGGTCATCACGGCCCGCGCCGGGTCTCCCGTCCGGGCGGACATCGCCTTCGAGCGGCGCAAGGGCGCCCCGGTGGTCCTCGCCCTCGACTACGGGGCGGGCGCGACAGGGATCTCGGGCGACGGCAAGACCGTCGTGGGCAACTATGGCCGCGGCGGCCCCGCCTTCCGCTGGACGGAGAAGGCCGGCATCGTCTCCCTGGGTGTCAACACCCCCGGTACGATCACCAGCATCTCCGGGAACGGTCGGTACATCTCAACGAACATCCTCTCCGACGACGACACGGATCTGGGCGTCTTCCGCTGGGACGTGCGGAACGGCTGGCTGCCGGTCGATCGGGTGGGCAGCTGCGGCACCGACACCACCGACAACTCCGGCGTCGCCAACGACGGCACCGTGTTCGGCCTCGCGTACAACACCTGCCTCGACTACGTGGGCTTCCAGTGGAACCCGAGGCGAGGCGGTACCAGGCTCCTGCCGTCTACCGGACAGAAGGCGGACGGCACACCCATCAACGGGCGCCCGACCCTCGCCTCGGCGGATGGCTCCGTCCTCGCCGGCTGGGAGGAGAACGACTGGGGGGGCCGCGTGCCCGTCGTCTGGCTGCAGGGCAAGCCCTCACGAATCACCCAGGCCGACGGGTCCGACCTGGACGAGGCCACCGGCTTGAGCAGCGACGGCCAGGTGGTCTCCGGCGCGACCTACTGGGGGCTGCCCAACGAGGGGCTCGGCTGGCGGAAGCGGGTCGACCGGCCGGAGGTCCGGTACTACTCGTCCTACTCGTCCGATGCCGCGCCTCCGCACGCCTACGCGCTGAGCCGCGACGGCAGCGTCATGGCAGGGTTTGCCGGCGACCCGTGGTTCAGCGTGAGCCCGGGGCCGTTCCTGTGGACCAGGGAGATGGGCGCGGTCAGCCTCGACGCGTTCCTCCGCCAGCAGGGGACGGCGATGGATCAGTACCTCTCGCTGTGGACCCCGATGGCGATGTCGGATGACGGGACGGTCCTCGCCGGCTGGGGCATGGGCTTTCAGTACTGGGCGGGATGGGTGCTCCAGATCCCGAAAGCCTTCGTCTGCCACCTGGGGAAGGGCGAGCGCGGGATAGGACACACGGTCAGTGCCGCCTTCCCAGCGGAGTTCGACGAACACCTCCGGCACGGCGACGCCGTCGGCCCCTGCCCGGACCACCGGGACTAGCGGATCCGTGCCCGCCCTCCGTCACTCGTGCCGGAGGGCGGGCGCCCGGCGTCGCGCGGGCCCTCCACGTCTCCTCCACGAACGGATTACCTCGACGCCGGAGCGGGTCTCGAGACGCCGACGTCGACCAGCCACTTGAAGGATCCGTCGGGCTGCCTGGCCCAGATCGTGAGGTACTTCGAGTAGGCGGGCCGTCCCCGGGGCGGCTCGTACACGGCCAGGCCTACCGTCCACGCGAGGTCGCCGCTCCCGGCCGTGCCGCCCGCGACGGGTTCCCAGCCGAGCCGCTCCCCCGGGTCCGTCTTGGCGTAGGCCTCCCCGACTTCCTTCCTTCCCCAGCCGATCTCGTCTTGGCCGATCGCGACGGCGTTCGGGTCGGCAAACTCCACGAAGGCAGGGCCGAACCCGCTCGACGCCGCGATGGCGGCAGCCCGGGCAGCAAAGGCGCGGTCGGTCGCCAGCACCTCGGACCTGAGCTGCCCTTCGTCCTGGGGTTGCGCCGAACCCGAATAGTGCCTGGCGATCGCGGAATCCGCGGGCGGCGGCCCTCCCGGCTTCTTGGCACGGGCCAAGGCGAGCACGGCGACCCGGTAGCATCCCGCGCGCCTCGTCCACACGGCGACGTACCGCAGGAACGTCTTCCCGCCGCCCTCCTGTTGCTCTGCCCACCCAGCCGAGAATCCCAGCCGGCCATCCTGCGACACAGCGGCTGCCAGATGGTGCAGGGCGGGCTCGCGGGCGGATTCGGACCAGCGGGCGACCTGCCGGGCCGCCTGATGCGATCCGGAAGGGAGGTCCTCCCCGGGGAGGAGCACGATCCCGTCGTCTGCAAGCAGCTCCCGGGCGGCGCCGGACCAGCCCCCACGAGCGACCTCCGTCGCCAGGCGAGCGTCGGCGACGAGCAGATCGGCAAGCTGGCGGGTTGCACCTGCCGATGCCTCGCCTGCGCCGGCGAGCAACGCTGCTAGGGCGATGGCCAGGCCAGATTGCACGAAGCGGAACCCTCGACGCACGGCCGGCTCCCGACCGCCAGGAACGCTCTTCGCAGAGTGCAACGGATCCCGCGAGCTGGGCGCCCCCTCCCCTCCCTCGGATGGCCGGGACCCGACAGGGGGGCTCGGCACACGCGCTCGTCACACCCGCTTCAGGCCCTCGGCAACTGCCTCGGCCAGCGTGGCCGTTGGACGGCCGATGAGCCGCCGCAGGTCGCCGCTCCTGTCGTCGAGCTCGCCGCGGGCGATGCCCTCGTCCGCGCTGGCAAGCATGTCGGCGACCGGGCCGGGCACGCCGAGGCCTCGTAGCGTCTCGGCGTAGGTCGCGGCGGGCATGTCGCTGTACGCCACGGGCTTCCCAGACTGGCGGGCGACCTCCGCCGCGAGATCCGCCCGCGTGAAACTCGTGTCGCCGGCGAGCTCATACACCTTGCCGGCGTGGCCGCGGGCCGTGAGGACCGTCACGGCCGCGGCTGCGTAGTCTGCGCGAGACGCGGCTGCGATCCGGCCCGCCTTCGCGGCCCCCAGCATGACACCATGCCGGAGCGCGGGACCGAGGTTCTCGGTGTAGTTCTCGAGATACCAGCCGTTCCGCAGGATCACGAACGGGATCCCGGCTTCGCGAATGGCCTTCTCGGTGGCGAGGTGCTCGCCCGCCAGAGAGATGCCGGACGTGTCCGCATGCAACAGGCTCGTGTACACGAGCAGCTTCACGCTCGCCTTCTTCGCAGCGGCGACGGCCGCACGATGCTGCTGCACGCGCTTGCCGAGTTCGTTCGCGGAAATGAGGAGCAGCTTGTCCACGCCCTGGAACGCTCCGGCGAGCGTCTCGGGGGCGTCGTAGTCGGCCCTGCGCACGTGCACGCCCCGGGCGGCGAGGTCGCCGGCCCTGTCCGGGGAGCGGACGGCCGCGACGACCTCTTCGGCGGCCCCCCCCTCGAGCAGTTGGTTCATGACGTGGCGGCCCAGGTGGCCAGTGGCTCCGGTGGCGGCGATCATGTGGCGCCCTCCATGCAGGGGAAGTGGACGCCCCATGTAACCCGCACGCTTTCTCTTGGAAAGTACGTACCTACGGGTTAGCTACATGATGCCATGACAAGCAAGGATCCGGCGGCCGGGGTACGGGGCGGGCCTCGAATGCACGGAAACCTCTACGCTCCCGAGTGCCCGTCGCGGGGCGTGCTCGATCACGTGACGAGCCGGTGGGGCGTTCTCGTGCTCGCGGCCCTTCGGGAGCGCACGCACCGGTTCAGCGAGTTGCGGCGCAAGGTCGCCGGCGTCAGCGAGAAGATGCTCTCGCAGACCCTTCACTCACTCGAGGCGGACGGTTTCGTCAGGCGCGAGATGTTCCCGGAGATCCCCCCCCGCGTGGAGTACAGCTTGACGCAGCTGGGCGAGGAAGTGGCCATACGAGTGCAGTCGCTGGCCGACTGGATCGAGGGCAACCTGGGGCGAATTCTCGCCGCCCGGACCCGAGCCGGCACTCGGAAGGCAAAGGCTCCCTAGAGCGGCGAACAGTTTGAAAACGATCTCATTACGCGGCCTTTCTCTGGATCGTTTCTAGGTTCTGGATAGCGCAGGCCCGGCGCAAGTCATAGAGGTTCTTGCGCAGGCCGAGGTATCGGGCTCGTCTGCCCTGGCGGCGGCCGACGTGGGCGAGGCGGTGCTCGACGGCGGTGCGCTCCAGAGCTTCGCCCGCCCCAGGCGTGAGCGGTGGAGTTTCCGGAGCCGGTGCTGGAGGCGTTCGTTCACGGCGATGGCCACCGTGCGCCCGGTCCCCAGGGCCGCGGTGGTGCACTTCGGTCGGAGCTTGCAGCAATCGCAGGCGTCGGGGTCGAAGTCCACATCCGAGCCGAAGCGCAGGCTCTCGGTTTCGCCGGCTGGGCAGGTGATGGTGAGGTCACGCATGTTGATCTTGAAGGCGGCCTTGGTGAAAGCCTTCCCGTTGTGGGCCGTCCAAGGCTTGCAGATGACTTCACCGCCCGCGCTGAGCACATCATCCACGAGCGGGCTCGCGATGTAGCCCTGGTCGATGTGAGCTCGCCGATGCGGAGACCCTGGCGGACGACATCCCTCTGTAGCTCGGGCGCAGCCTCCCCCTCGGGTCGGTTCGCCGGGGTGAGTGCCCCTGCGAGGATGAGGTCCGTGTCGAGGTCTGTCGCGATGTGGCGCTTGTACCCGTTGAAGCGCTTCGACTTGCTCTTTCGTCCGTGACGCATCTCGGGGTCCTCGACGGAGACGCGCCGGTCCTCCGCCACGCCCTCTCGGACCTTCACGCCGCCGCCACCCGGGTCGGGCTCCAGGTCCTGATTCATCAGCTGCTGCAGCGTCTGCACCTGCTCCTGGAGAGGCGGTTTCGCCAGCTCTTCGGCGAGCTCCTCCGAGATCCAGGCCTTCAAAGC
>DATKJV010000040.1:0-8846 GCA_035543235.1 Anaeromyxobacteraceae bacterium
GCCACGACCTCCCTCTGTGGCTTCTTCAAGGTCCCCACCCTGCGAAACGTGGCCGTCACCGCGCCGTACTTCCACAACGGGGTCTTCGCCACCCTCCAGCAGGTCCTGCAGTGGTACGTGACGCGCGACATCAACAACAACACCGGCAACAACCCCACTCCCTATCCGGTCGGCTCGCCGGATGCGAACCCGTACGTCTCCGTCGGGACGTTCTACACGGCCGCCGACGGCACACCGGACCTCTACGAGTACAACGACCTCCCCGTCGCGTTCGACGCCAACGTCAACATCGGGGAGGTGCCCTACACGCCGCCCGCAGCCGCCGGCGGGCAGGCCCCCACTCTCACGGCCGCCGAGATCGCGGACGTCATCGCCTTCCTGTGCACGCTCACCGACGGCTACGACCCGTCGAACCCCGACACCTACCCGAATCCGCCGCAGTGCCAGCTCTCGACGGCCCCGTCCCCGTAGGGCCGGCTGCCGCCGTTCCCACCACGCGTGGAGCACCCACCATGATGACTCCCTCTCGCGCCAGGATCGCCGTCCTCTCGGCGATCATCGTCCTCACCGCGATCGCCGCGACCGCGAACCGCGTCCTCGCCCAGGAGCCGACGGCCGCCGCGCCCCCGACGCAGCAGCTCCAGGAGAAGCTCGACCAGCTCACGCGGCAGCAGCAGGAGCTGAAGGCCGAGATGGATGCGCTCCAGGCTCAGCGCCAGGGCGCCTCGGGGGCAGCCCCCCAGGCCCCGCCCGAGGGATCTCCGGGTCCCTCGCTCTTCGACAACCTGAGTCTCTGGGGATACGGCGAGGTCTACTACACCCATCCGGTGCACGATTCGGCGCTGACCCAGTTCGACCTCTACCGGGCGGTGTTCGGCATCGGGTACCGATTCATGGACCGCCTCCGGTTCAACTCCGAGTACGAGATCGAGCACGCCGTCGCGTCCGCGACCGACGTGGGCGAGTTCGAGGTCGAGCAGTTCTACGTCGAGTACCAGCCGACCGACTGGCTCACCGTGACCGCCGGCCTGTTCCTCATGCCCTTCGGCTTCCTCAACGAGCACCACGAGCCGACGAGCTTCTACGGCGTGCAGCGCAACTTCGTCGAGACGCTCATCATCCCGAGCACCTGGCGCGAGGGGGGCCTGAACCTCCACGGCGACACCGACATCGGCCTCGCCTGGAACGTCGGCCTGACGAGCGGCTTCAACCTCGCGCAGTGGAGCTACGTGCAGGAGTACCCGCCGTACCTCACGGCCCTCAACCTGGAGTCGAGCGACGTTGCGCCCCTGCAGGCGACCCACCAGGAGCTCGCGCTCGCCAACGCACAGTACCTCTCCCAGTACGTCGCCCTGAGCTACCACGGCTTGCCCGGCTTCCTGGTGGGGGCCGCTTGCTTCACGGGCAACGCCGTCAAGGTCCCCGCTCCGCCGAACGCGCCCATCTCCGGGAACCAGCGCGTCTGGCTGTGGGAGGCCCACGCGCGATGGACACCCGGCAAGCTCGACCTCTCGGCGCTGTACGCCGGCGGCGCGATCACCAACGTGGCCTCGTCGAACGCCGCCAATCCGGGGTCCCCCAACCCGATCCCTTCGGCCTTCTACGGCGCCTTCGTCCAGGCCGCCTACACGGTCTGGGAGACCAGCCTCTTCCGCCTGTCGCCCTTCGCCCGCTGGGAGATCTACGACATGGGCTCGAGCTACGAGGGCACGCCGGGGCCGTCGATCCCGTCGGGCCAGGTTCCGGTGTCTCCGGCGCCGGGCGACTACGGATACTGGCCCATCAATCACGACCGGGTTTGGACGTTTGGCCTGAGCTTCTTCGTCACCCCGCACGTGGTCGTCAAGGCCGACTACCAGCTCTTCGCGGTCAACACGAACTTCACGCGCTTCGACATCGGTCTCGGCGTGAGCTTCTGACTCGAGCGGTGCTCCACGGGCGCGCCATCGCCGGATCGACCCGGCACCTGCGCCCGCGAGGGTTCCTCTTTCCCCGAACCCGCCCGAGCGAAGGGGGCGCTCGCCTCACTGGCCGCCGCGGGCTGGCAAACCGCTGTATGCGGTGCTAAACGGCCCTCGCGGGTCCTGCCGGGAGGCCTGGACATGGACGTCGAGCTGAATTACGGCCGGGGCGCGGTCCGGGTGAGGCTCCCCGAGGAACTCGACGTCACGGTGGTCCGCAAGCCCGTGATGCCGATCCTCGCCGAGCCCGACGCGGCGGTCGCGCGGGCGCTCCGGGAGCCCGTCGGCGCAGCGCCCCTCCGCGACGAGGCGGCGGGCAAGAAGAGCGCCTGCATCCTGATCTGCGACGTCACGCGCCCGGTCCCGAACCGGCTGCTGCTGCGGCCGCTCATCCGCCAGATGATGGAGAGCGGCATCGAGCCCTCGCGAATCCTGGTCCTGGTGGCGACCGGCCTGCACCGGCCCAACCTCGGGCCCGAGCTCCTGGAGCTCGTCGGAGATCCCTGGGTGCTCGACGCGGTCCGCGTGGTCAACCACGACGCGCGCGACGACGCCGCCCACGTCGACCTGGGCCACACGCCGCACGGGACGCGGGTTCGGCTCGATCGGCGCTTCGTCGAGGCGGATCTCAAGGTCGTCACGGGGCTCGTCGAGCCGCACTTCATGGCCGGCTACTCCGGCGGGCGGAAGGTGATCGCACCGGGGGTGGCCCACAAGGAGACGATCACCACCTTCCACAGCTCGCGGTTCATGGCCGACCCGCGCGCCGACAACTGCGTGCTGGACGGGAACCCTCTTCACCGCGAGCAGCTGGCGATCGTCGGCATGCTGGGCCGCGTGCTGGCCATGAACACGGTCATCGACGAGGAGCGACGGCTCTCCTTCGTGAACTACGGCGAGGTCGTGCAGAGCCACGCGGAGGCGGTGGACTTCGCCGCGCGGTACACGCGCGTGGAGGTCCCGCGCCGCTTCCGGACCGTGGTGACGAGCGCGGCCGGGTACCCGCTCGACAAGACCTACTACCAGACCGTGAAGGGGATGGTGGCGCCGCTCGACATCCTCGAGGCGGGCGGCGACCTCGTCATCGCATCCGAGTGCTCGGAAGGCCTGGGCTCGCGCGAATACGTGGAGGCGCAGCGGCGCCTCCTTGCACTCGGCATGGACGGCTTCGCGGACGACATCGGCCGCAAGGCCTACGCGGACGTCGACGAGTGGCAGACGCAGATGCAGCTGAAGCCCATGCGGGCCGGAGCCGTCTACCTGTTCGCGCCCGCCCTGTCCGCCGAGGCGCGCGCGCTGACGGGCGTGCAGCTCGTCGATTCGGTCGAGGCGGCGGTCGGCGCGAGCGTCCGCAAGAGCGGGGACCGCCGCGTCGCGGTGATCCCGGAGGGCCCCTACGTCGTGCCCGTGTACCGCCTTGCTGCGGAGAAGGCGCCGCCCCGCAGCCGCTGAGGCGCGCCGCCACCGGGAAGGGTCTCGACGGGTCCGCGGCCCGGGCAAGACGACGACGCCTCGACCGTCGACCAGGAGCTCGCCGCACGAGGTCGGCGCCGAGCGGGCTCCTCCCTGCGGGGTGGTGGGACGACATCGAGGCAGACGAGGAGGCGGGACGCCGAGCTCGCCGCCCGCCTGCCCCGGGGAGGAGGTACCCCTTCGCGAACGGTGAAGCAAATCTTTCCTCCACGAGTGACCGGGTCCGGGCGCGGGCGCCGCCGCTGGAAGATCGGCGCACACCCGGGTCGGGATTCGTTTACGACCCATGTGGACCTTGTTCGCTCCGCGGGGCGTCGCTACGGGGCGTGCAATGCGCCTTCGGGTAGCGACAGCGGTGGTCGCCTGCGCAGCGAGCGCGCTCGCCGGCGCGCCGGATCTCCGGGAAGCGGACGCGCCCGAGATCCGCGCGAGCCTCGCCAGGCCCCGGTCCGGGCGGCCGAAGCTCGTGCACCTCTGGGCGAGCTGGTGCACTCCGTGCACCGCCGAGATGCCTCGCCTCCTCGCGCAGCTTCGCAGGCGAACCGGGTCCGTGGACACGGTCCTGATCTCGCTCGACGACGCGACCACCGCGGCCGCGGCCGCTGGACTCCTCCGGCGAAGCGGGGGCGTGCCGGGCGAGAGCCTCCGCGCCCGGGGCGCGGACGCCGTCGCCGTCATCCGGGAGTTCGACCGCGCGTGGGACGGGAGCCTGCCGGCCACCTACCTCATCTCCGGAGAGGGTGCGCTGCTCTTCGCCCAGCGCGGCATCACCGATCTCCAACAGGTCGCCTCGCAGCTCGATCGAGCAGGGTCGACGGGGAGGGGAACCGCAGAAAGGAGCATCAAGCCATGACGATGAGAAAGGCCGCGGCGATATTCACGATCGGTCTCTTGCCGCTGACGGCTCTCGGAGGAGGGTCCGCGTTCGACGCGAAGGGAAAGTACTACGAGACGTGCGCCTGCGCCGTGAGCTGCCCGTGCGGGACGAACGAGTTCCTCCCCACGGAGGGGCATTGCGACGCCGTCATGCTCTTCCACCTCACCCACGCCACGGTCGGAATGACCAAGATGGACGGGCTGAACTTCGCCGTGGTCCTGAAGTCGCCCAACAACCAGAAGGTCATGGACGCGATGAACAAGGGCGAGATGGACCACTTCGCCATCTACCTCGACGACAGGGCCACGAAGGACCAGCAGGCCGCGTTCCCCAAGCTGCTCGCGGGCATGTTCGGGAAGATGGAGGTCAAGAACGCCAAGGCGCCTGCCTTCGCGACCATCTCGCTCGTCGCGGGCGGGGACACGGCCAAGATCGACATCGGCGGCGGCAAGCTGGTCGCCGACCTCGTGAACATCAAGGTCGGCGAGAGCAAGACCGGGGGCAAGACGGTCGCCAGGCGGATCAAGCTCGACGGCGTGACTCCGTTCCCTTGGGTGATGAACGTGACCCAGGGCAAGTCGGTGACGTTCCACTACGCCGACGGGGACACGCACTGGGACTACAAGGACCGCAACGCCTTCTTCGGGGACTTCTCGACCAAGGGAACGGTCGTCGTGGCGAGCAACTGAGGCGCGCGGTCCGGCTCTGGATCGCCGGCCGCCGCCGGCGGGAGCGGCGAGGAGGGTCCGGCGTATGCCCGGCGGACTCCTTCGACGCCGCTCCCGTCGCCCCCCCGGCGGCCCGCGGTCGCTGGACGCCGAGGCGCCTGACGAGCCCGGTTGCGGCCGCCGGGCGCGCCTTGCGGCGCCCTATCCCCCGAGGAAGCTTCTCGCCGGGAAGAGGAGGACGTCCTCGATGGAGTCCGCGCCCGCGAGCAGCATGAGGAGGCGGTCGAGCCCCAGCGCAACCCCGCCGGCCTCCGGCATGCGGCCCAGGTCCGCGAGGAAGCGCTCGTCGAGAGGGTACTCGGCGCGGCCCAGCCGGCGCCGCGCGTCCCGCTCGGCGAGGAGGCGCCGCCGCTGCTCGACGGGGTCGTTGAGCTCGGCGAAGCCGTTCGCGAGTTCGAGGCCGGCCGCGTAGAGCTCGAACCGCTCCGCCCAGCGGGGGTCCGCCTTGGAGATCCTCGCGAGAGCCGCCATCGAGGAGGGCCAGTCGGTGAGGTACACGGGGCGTCCATGCCCGAGCCGCGGCTCGACCGCCGCGAGGAACACCCGAAAGAAGGCGTCCTCGAACCCCTCCCCCTCCGGCCCGGCGTCGACGCCGCGGGCGCGCGCCGCGGCGCGCAGCCGGCCCGCGTCCTCCCCGCAGGCGTCGAGGTCCACGCCGGCGGCCGCGAAGGCGGCCGCGACGGTCGTGCGTTCGAAGGGGGCGGTGAAGGAGACCTCCGCGCCCCGCCAGCGCGCGCGCGGCACCCCGTCCGGATCCAGGGCCGCGGCCGAGGCCTCGAGGAGCTCCTCCAGGTCCCGCATGATGCCCCGGTGGTCCGTGCCCGAGCGGTACAGCTCGAGCATCGTGAACTCCGGGTTGTGGGTCGCGGACACTTCGCCGTTGCGGAACACCCGAGCGATCTGGAAGATCCGCTCGAAGCCCGCGGCGAGGAGCCGCTTCATGGCGTACTCCGGGCTCGAGTGGAGGTAGAGCGTCCGGGCTTCGCCCCCTCCCTCCGGGACGAAGGGGGTCTCGAAGGCCTGGATGTGCGGCTCCATCCCCGGGGCGGGGACGAGGCACGGCGTCTCGACCTCGTCGAATCCGCGCGAGGCGAGGTGGCGCCGGACCGTCGCCTGCAGGCGCGCGCGGGCGCGCGCCATCTCGAGCCGTCCTCTCGCCACCGGGCCGACAGGATAGCGGACCGCCGCCGCGCCCGCCGCGGCGGAGCGGCCGCGCCTCGTAAACCCTGGAACCGGCGAGGGTTGACGACGGGGTCGCGGCTGCTATCCTCCCGCCCCTCCGCATGATCTCCGCGCCACCCCTCCACGCCGAGGAAGCCGGCTCCGGGCGACCCGTGGTCCTCATCCACGGCTTCGCCACCTCGGGCCGGGCGCTCTCCGACGTCGCCCGCGCCCTCTCCGCGGACCGGCGCGTGGTCTCCGTGGACCTGCGCGGACACGGCCGCTCCCCCCCGCCGGCCGGGCCGTTCTCGCTCGAGGACCACGGCGCCGACGTGGCTGCCCTCGTCCGATCGCTCGGCCTCGAGCGCCCGGTGCTCCTCGGCTGGTCGCTCGGCGCCCAGGTGGCCCTCGCGGCCGCCGCCCGGCTCGCCGACGCACGGACCCCGGCCTCCGGCCTCGCGCTCGTGGCCGCGACGGCCCGGTTCACGGCCGCGGAGGGCCACCCCCACGGCCTCGCGCGCACACAGGTCGACGCGCTCGCCGCGCGCATGCGCATCCACCAGGGGAAGGCGCTCGCCCGCTTCTTCGCGTCCTGCTTCACGCGGGACGAGCTCGCGCCGGACGCCCGGGACCGCGCCGTGGCGCGCCTCGCCGCCGAACCGCCCGACGCGGGCGCCGCTCGCGGCGCGCTCGACGCGCTCCGCGAGGGCGACCTGCGCCCGGTCGCGGGCCGGATCGACGTCCCCGTGCTCCTCCTCCACGGGGAGGAGGACGCCATCGTCCCCGCCGGGGCGTCGGCGGCGCTCGCGGGTTCCCTCGCCCGCGCCCGCCGCGTCACCTTTCCGCGCACGGGCCATGCGCCCTTCCTGTCGCGCCTGGCGGACCTGCTCGCCCCGGTGCGATCCTTCCTCGCGGAGCTCCCGTGACGCGGGAGCGCCCCGCCGCGGTGGACAAGGCCCGCCTGCGCGAGGCGTTCTCCCGAGGCGCCGCCGCCTACGAGGAGCGTGCGCTCCTCCAGCGCGCCATCGCCGCGCGGGTGCTCGCCCTCGCCGCCGAGTCGGCGCCCGGGGCGCGACGCGCCCTCGACGTGGGCTGCGGCGCCGGCGGGCTCCTCGAGGGTCTGAGGGCTCGCCTTCCCGCGCTCGCCGCGACCGGGGTCGACCTCGCACCGGGGATGGCCCGCACCTGCCGCGACCGCCTCGGCCCCGCCGCCGCGGCGGTCGGCGACGCCGAGGCGCTCCCCTTCCGTTCGGGGGCGTTCGACCTCGTGGTCTCGAGCTCGACTTTCCAGTGGGTCTCCCTCGACGCGGCGCTCGCGGAGGTGCGCCGGGTCCTCGCGCCCGGCGCGACCTTCTGCCTCGCGCTCTTCTGCGGCGACACGCTCTTCGAGCTTCGCGACGCGTGGCGGGCGGCGCTTCCGCCCGACGTCGCCGCGGCCACGCACGCGTTCGCTTCGCCCGCCCGCATCCGGGACGCGCTCGCGCGGGCGGACCTTCCCCCGGTCCGGTTCGAGGTGGAGCGGCGCGTGGAGCGCCACGCTTCCCCCCGGGACCTCGTCGAGTCGCTGCGCGCCATCGGCGCCGGCAACGCCGTCGCGGGGCGCAGGGGCGGCCTGGGCCTCGCCCGCGCGGTCTCGGAGATGTCGCGCATCTACTCGGAGCGACACGGCCGCGAGGGGGCGGTCCCTGCCACCTGGGAGACCGCCTACGCGGTCGCCCGGGCGCCGTGACCGCCCTCACCGCAGCGCCAGGATCGCGTCCAGGTAGAGCCGGGCCCGGTGCTCCGCGAAGAGGTCGAGCACCAGCATGAAGGCCGCCTGCGCGACGAGGCCGACCCCGGCGGCGTACCAGCCCTCGCGGCGCGGAAAGGCGTACGTGAGGGCGATCCCGGCGGCGAGGAGCGCCACCTCCGCGGCCTTGTAGCGGCGGAAACTGGCCATGACCCTCGCCATGCGCGCCTCCTCCTCCGCCCGGTAGGCCGCCGGATCCGCCCCGAGCTTCGCCTCGAGCGCGGCCACCTGGCGGCCCGTGCGCAGGTACACCCCGGCCCCGACGCCGATCTGGACGAGTGCCACCGCTCCGAGTGGCCAGGCCATCGACTTCCAGGTCCCGCCGCCGCGGAGCAGGAGAGCGGACGTGGCGAGCGCGACGAGGCCCGCCGCGAGGAAGAGGAGCGCCTCCTGC
The DNA here is from genome assembly GCA_035543235.1 of Anaeromyxobacteraceae bacterium. Classification (GTDB taxonomy): domain Bacteria; phylum Myxococcota; class Myxococcia; order Myxococcales; family Anaeromyxobacteraceae; genus DATJZG01. Next base: position 8,384 of record DATKJV010000040.1, read on the forward strand.
TTCTCGGCGTGGAAGTACTCGAGCATCACGTGGCGCATGGCCCCCCCGACCCGGAGGCGAGCCCGGGCCCGCCGAGCATGCCCCGGCGGCCGCTCCGGCGCCGCTCCCTGGCGGGGCGCGCCGCCCCCGACGCCGGTCAGGCGGGCCGGGCGGGGGCGTCCGTCGCCTCGGCCACGCGCGCCATCCAGCCCTCGACCTCGCCGCTCGCGGCGAGGCGCGCGCGCCCCTCCTCCGCCCCCTGTACGCAGCGGAGCTGGGCGAACACGGCCAGGTCGGCGAGCGACAGGGCGGGGCCGGCGAGCCAGGGCTTGCCGGTCAGCCAGGCGCCGAGCGCCTCGAGGTGGCGATCGAGGTCCCGCAGCACGGCCTCCTCGGGCTTGCGGCCGATGCCCTGGGACGCGCACTGCCGGCGCACGGCCCGGGCCACGGCGGGCCGGAGCAGCGGACGGAGCAGCGGGGCGTC
>DATKJV010000041.1:0-35336 GCA_035543235.1 Anaeromyxobacteraceae bacterium
CGATAAACGAGCACTTGCTGCACGTCGGCCGAGCACCCGTCCGTCGCGGATTCGCCCATCGGCTCCAGATCGGGGCGTTCCCACGTGGCACGACCCGTGCTATCCCGACGCGCGTCAACCCCCCTGCGAGGTCAGGAGAAATTCAAACGATGGCCACCCTAACGCCCAAGCAAGCACTCGAGCTCGCCAAGTCCAAGAACGCCGAGTTCGTGGACCTCAAGTTCAACGACTTCCTCGGCATCTGGCAGCACTTCACGATCCCCATCGGCGAGCTCTCGGAGGCCGTCTTCGACGAGGGCCTCGGCTTCGACGGGTCCTCCATCCGCGGCTGGCAGGCGATCCACGCCTCCGACATGCTCGTCATGCCGGACTCGTCGACGGCGGTGATCGACCCCTTCATGGCGATCCCGACGCTCTCGCTCATCTGCACGATCGTGGACCCCATCACGAAGGAGCCGTACACCCGCGACCCGCGCAACATCGCCATCAAGGCCGAGAAGTACCTGAAGTCGACCGGCATCGGCGACACCGCGTTCTTCGGGCCCGAGGCCGAGTTCTTCATCTTCGACGAGGTCCGCTACGACACGGGCGTGAACCACGGCTTCTACAAGGTCGACTCGGCCGAGGGTCAGTGGAACACCGGGCGCGAGGAGCCGGGCGGCAACCTCGGCTACAAGCCGCGCTACAAGGAGGGCTACTTCCCGGTCGCCCCCACCGACAGCCAGCAGGACATCCGCTCCGAGATGTGCGCCATCATGGAGCAGCTCGGCATCAAGGTGGAGCGCCAGCACCACGAGGTCGCGACGGCCGGCCAGGCGGAGATCGACATCCGCTTCGACTCGCTCGTCAACATGGCCGACAAGCTGATGTGGTTCAAGTACATCATCAAGAACGTCGCCCGGCGCCACGGGAAGACGGTGACGTTCATGCCGAAGCCTCTCTACGGCGACAACGGCTCGGGCATGCACACCCACCAGTCCATCTGGAAGGGCGGCAAGCCCCTCTTCGCCGGCGACGGCTACGCGGGCATGTCGGACATCGCCATGTGGTACATCGGCGGCATCCTGAAGCACGCCCCGGCGCTCGCGGCCTTCTGCAACCCGACCACGAACAGCTACAAGCGGCTCGTGCCAGGCTTCGAGGCCCCGGTGAACCTCGCCTACTCGGCCCGGAACCGCTCCGCGTCGATCCGCATCCCCATGTACTCGCCGTCACCGAAGGCGAAGCGCATCGAGTTCCGCTCGCCCGACCCGGCCGCGAACGGGTACATCGCCTTCGCCGCGATGCTCATGGCGGGCCTGGACGGCATCGAGAACAAGCTCAGCCCCGGCCAGCCGCTCGACAAGGACATCTACGGCATGACGCCGGAGGAGCTCCGCGACATCCCGAAGATGCCGGGCTCGCTCGACGAGGCGCTCGAGAACCTCCGGAAGGACCACGCCTTCCTCCTGAAGGGCGACGTGTTCACCGAGGACGTCATCGAGACCTGGATCCAGTACAAGTACGACAAGGAAGTGAACCCGATCCGGATGCGGCCGAGCCCGCTCGAGTTCGCCCTCTACTTCGACACCTAGGAGCACGCAGTCCGGCGGAGGCCGACGCCCCTCCGCTCGTTGCGCGGCCGCCCTCCGGGGCGGCCGCGCCCTTTGGGGGCAGCGAAGACGGCAGACCTGGTATCGGTCCGGCGCTCTCGGCGCCGAATGGGCGACGCAGGCGACGATCGTGCGCGTTCACGCCCCCCGACGACCGCACCTTCTGGACGGGCGCGGTCGACTTTCAGAGAATCCCGGAGGTTTCACACGGTCCAGCGAGCGCCGCACGACCCGGCGACCCACGGTCGCGAAAGCGGGAGAGTGCTGCCTCGGGAAATGGCAGCGAGCGGCCAGGGGTGCGTGCGCGGTCCGTGCGAGGCGCGCTTGGGCTAGCCAGTCGTGACTTGCGCTTGCGGGCTGGAGTCTGCGAGAAGACATCCATGACGCGACCGACCCGATTCATCGGCCCGGCCCTCGGCGCCCTAGCGCTCGCGGCCTGCGCCAGCACGAACACCGTTCAGGTCTGGCGCGATCCGAACTACGTGCCCGTCCCGCTTCACCGGATCATGGTCGTGGGGATGATCGACGACGCCGAGGTCCGGGTGACCTTCGAGAACGCGATCGCCCAGGCGCTCGTGAGCCGCGGCTTCGAGGTCGCCACGTCCAGCGCCACGTTTCCCCCGGGCCAGTTCAGCGAGGCGGGGCTCGTCGCCTACGTGAAGGCGCAGCACGCGGACCTCGTGCTCTTCCTGCACCTCACCTCCTTCAGCGCGGCCACCGCAGACCAGCCGGGGGTCGCCACGTCGCAGAGCGAGGCGTTCGCCGGCAAGGCGTATCCAGGCCCGACGATCTGGAACGGGGCCTCCACCACCCGCAACTTCTTCACGTTCCAGGAAGCCGCCACGCCGCTCGCGACGTCGATCGTGACGGCACTCGCGAAGGCCGACATCCTCGTCCGCTAGTCGCTCTCGCGTACGCCACGTTCCTCTCTCGCCGCGACGGTAGCCAGATTCCGGGCTGTGGGTGCCGGCCTTCCGCCCGCCTTCTGGGCACTCTGGGCCGGCATGCTCGTGAACCGGCTCGGCGGCTTCCTCGTCCCGTTCCTCGGCCTCTACCTCACTCGAAGCCGCGGCCTCTCGGTCGCGGAGGCCGGCGTCGTCGTATCCCTCTTCGGCCTCGGGTCGGTCTTCGCGGGACCGGTCGCGGGCTTCCTCGCCGACCGGTTGGGACGGCGCGCGACACTGCTGTTCTCCCTCGTCGGGGGCGGCCTCCTCACCATCTGCATCGCCTTCACGACCGCGCCTTCCGGGCTGGCGGCGCTCGTGTTCGCGACCGGGTTCGTGGGCGAGATCTACCGCCCCCCGGCGCAGGCCGTCGTGGCGGACGTCGTCCCGCCGGCGGATCGGCGGCGCGCCTTCGGGTTCCTCTACTGGGCCGTGAACCTCGGCTTCTCTCTCGGACTCGCGCTCGCGGGCCTCATCTCCCAGGTGAGCTACGCCCTCCTCTTCGTCGGGGACGGGCTGACCACGCTCGCCTTCGCGGCCATCGTGATGAAGAACGTCCCGGAGACCCGGCCTCCGGTCGAGCGGCCCGAGCCCCTCGGCGAGGCCCTGCTCGGGATCCTGGCGCCGTTCCGGGACAGGGCCTTCGCCCCCTTCTTCGCCCTCCACCTCCTCCTCGTGGTCGTATTCATGCAGTTCAGCCTGGCGCTCCCGGTCGACATGACCTCCCACGGCGTGTCGACGGCGGGCTTTGGCGCGCTCATCGCGCTGAACGGCATCCTCATCGTCCTCCTCCAGCCCCTGGCCGCGCGCCTGGTCCCGCGCTTCGACTCGGCCCGCGTGATGGCGCTGGGCTCCGTCCTCGTCGGGACGGGCTTCGGGATGAACGCGCTCCGCCACTCCGCGCCGTGGTACGCGGCCGGAATCGTGGTGTGGACCTTCGGGGAGATCTGCACGCTGCCCGTCGCGTCCGCCATCCCGGCCGAGCTCGCACCGCCGGAGCTTCGGGGCCGCTATCAGGGCGCGTACTCCATGACCTGGGCTCTCGCCGCCATCGCCTCACCGCTCGTGGGCGGGCGCGTGATCCAGCGCTTCGGGTCGGAGGCGCTCTGGGCCGGCTCCTTCGTGCTCGGCCTCGCCGTCGCGGCCGGACACGTCGCCATCGGACCGGCGCGAAACCGGCGGCTCCGAGAGATCGCGGCCGGCTACTCGCCGAGGTAGGCCTTGCGGACCTCGGGGGATGCGAGGAGCGCCTTCCCCGTCCCCTCCATCACGATGGCGCCGGTCTCGAGGACGTACGCCCGGTCCGCGATCTGGAGCGCCTTGTGGGCGTTCTGCTCGACGAGGAGGAGCGAAACCCCGTCGCGGTTCACGTCCCGGAGCACCTGGAAGATGCGCTCCACGACCTGCGGGGCGAGGCCGAGGGACGGCTCGTCCAGGACGAGGAGCGTCGGTCGGCTCATGAGCGCCCGGGCGACGGCGAGCATCTGCTGCTCCCCGCCCGAGAGCGTCCCCGAGACCTGGGAGCGGCGCTCCCGGAGGATGGGGAAGAGGTCGTAGGCCCTTTCCCTGTCCCGCTCCACGCCGTCCGCGTCGGCTCGCAGGTAGGCGCCGAGGTCCAGGTTCTCCTGGACGGTGAGGTTCAGGAAGATCCCGCGCCCCTCCGGCGCCTGCGCGAGCCCGCGGCCGACGATGGCGTGGGGCGGGAGCCCGACGAGCTCCTCCCCCCGGAAGCGGATGGATCCCTCGGTCGGGCGGACGAGACCCGAGACGGCCCGGAGCGTCGTCGTCTTCCCGGCACCGTTCGCCCCGATGAGGGCCACGCACTGCCCTTCCTCGACCCGGAGCGACACGCCCGCGAGCGCGCGGATGACACCGTAGTGGACGACGAGCCCGTCGACCGAGAGGAGCGGGGCCGCCTCGCTCAAGGGCCCGCCTCCCCCGGTGGCGCGGCGATGTCGTGCTCGGCGAGGTAGGAGTCGCCGAGGTAGGCCTCGATGACCTTCGGGTCGCGCCGGACCTCCTCGGGCTTCCCGTGCGCGATGGTGACGCCGTGGTCGAAGACCAGCACCCGCTCCGAGACGCCCATGACGAGTCGCATGTCGTGCTCGATGACGAGGATGGCGAGCGCAAACTCGTCGCGGATCCGGCGGATGAGGTCCATGAGCGCGACCTTCTCGGACGCGTTCATGCCGGCGGCGGGCTCGTCGAGGCAGAGGAGCTTCGGCCCCGTCGCGAGCGCGCGCGCGATCTCGAGCCGCCGCTGCTCGCCGTAGGGGAGGTTCCGGGCGAGCTCGCCGGACCGCTGCGAGAGCCCCATCACCCGCAGGAACTCCTCGGCTCGCTGCCGTATGCGCTCCTCCTCCCGCTCGTGCCTTGGCGTGAGGAGCCACGCGGAGGTGAAACCGCTCTCCGAGCCCGCGTGGCAGGCGATGCGAACGTTGTCGAGGGCCGTCAGGTCCCTGAAGAGCCGCACGTTCTGGAAGGTCCGTGCGACCCCCCGGACGCAGATCTGGTGCGGGCGCATCCCGTTCACCCGCTCGCCCGCGACCAGCACCTCGCCCTCCGTCGGCTCGTAGACGCCGGTGATCGCGTTGAAGGCGGTCGTCTTGCCGGCGCCGTTCGGGCCGATGAGCCCCACGAGCTCGCCCGTCTGCATGGCTAGGTCGAAGCCGGCGAGCGCCCGGAGGCCGCCGAAGCGCATGCTCACCTTGCGCGCCTCGAGGACCGGGGCGGTCACGGCGCCCCTCCCTCGGCGCGGCGGCCGCCCAGCCAGCGGGGGAGCGTGTCCCAGACCTCCTTCGTGCCGAAGAGCCCGCTCGGCCGGGTGAGCATGAGGACGATGAGCAAGAGGGAGTAGATCACCATCCGGTACTGCTCGAGCCCGCGCAGCCATTCGAGCGCGAGCGTGAGGACCGTGGCGGCGACGACGGAGCCCGTGATGGAGCCCATCCCGCCGAGCACGACCATCACCACCACCTCCATGGACTTCACGAAGGTGAACATGCGCGGGGTGACGAGCAGGATCTTGTGGACGAGGAGGCCGCCCGCGAGGCCCGCGAAGGCGGCGGAGATGACGAAGGCCCGGACCTTCCAGCCCACCGTGTCGATCCCCATGGCCTCCGCCGCCACCTCGTCCTCGCGGATGGCGAGCAGCGCCCTCCCCTGCGTGGACAAAAGCAGTCGCCTCGCCATCAGCACCGTCGCGACGACGCCCATTCCGGTCCAGACGATGTTCGTCATGGGCGGGAGCCCGGAGATGCCGGTCGCCTGTCCGAGCACCCTGGTGTTCTCGATGACGACGCGGATGATCTCCCCGAACCCGAGCGTCACGATGGCGAGGTAGTCGCCCCGGAGCCTTAGCGACGGGATGCCGACGACGAGCCCCGCGACGGACGCCGTCGCCATCCCGGCGACGAGCGCGGCGGCGAAGACGAGCGCCTCGACGACCCCAGCAGGGAGAAACCCGATCTCCAGGCCCCGAAAGCCCGTCGTGACGAGCGCCGCCGTGTACGCCCCGACCGCCATGAAGGCCGCGTGGCCGATGGAGAACTGGCCGGTGAAGCCGTTCACGACGTTCAGCGACACCGCGAGGATCACGTTCACGCCCATCGCCACGAGCACGATCGCCCAGTCGAGCGGCGACACGGCCTGGACGAGCACGAGCAGCGGGAGCGCGACGAGGAAGGGCAGGACCGCCCGGAGGAGGAGGCGCGCCGTGCCCACTAGACCTTCTCCACCGTGACGCGGCCGAAGAGCCCCTCGGGCCGGATGAGGAGCACGAGGATCAGCATCGCGAAGGCGATCCCGTCGCGGAAGGACGAGACCGTGTATCCCGCCACCATCTCCTCCGAGAACCCCAAAACGAGCCCGCCCACCATCGCGCCGGGGACGCTGCCGATGCCCCCGAAGACCGCCGCCACGAAGGCCTTGAGGCCCGGCATGAGCCCCATGATCGGGTCGATGCGGGGGCGGGAGCCGGCGACGAGGAGCGCCGCCACGGCTGCGAGGACGCTCCCGAGGACGAACGTCCCGGAGATGACCCGGCCGACCGGGATCCCCATGAGCCCCGCGGTCCGGGCGTCGAAGGAGACGGCGCGCATCGCCGTCCCGAACTTGGTGCGGTAGACGATGAGCTGGAGGCCGACCATGAAGGCGAAGGCGACGCCCAGGGAGACGACGTCGTAGTTCGAGACGTGGACGCCGCCGAGGACCGTCCAGTCGACCCGCTCGAAGGGCTCGGGGAAGAAGCGCGGCGTGGGCCCCGGCGGGAAGCTGTCCGGCAGGGCGAGCGCGAGACGGTGGAGGAAGTCGGGGAGCCGGAGGCCGAAGCCAAAGAGCGCGCTCTCGAGCGACTCCGCCTGCGAGCGGAGGCTCGGGAGCTGGAACCCGAACTCCAGGAGGAAGCTCACCCCGATGGCGGTGATGAGCGAGGCGAGCCGAGGCCGGTTCCGGAGCGGCCGGTACGCGAAGCGCTCGACGACGAAGCCGAGCGCCCCGCACACCGCCATCGACCCCACGAACACGACGAGCGCCTTCGCGAGCGACGGAGAGCGCTCGACGTCGAGGGCGGTCGCGACGTAGTAGCCCGCGAAGGCACCCACCATGTAGACGTCGCCGTGCGCGAAGTTGATGAGCTTCAGCACCCCGTACACCATCGTGTAGCCGAGCGCGATGAGGGCATAGATGGTGCCGAGGGAGAGCCCGTTCACCACGTGCTGCAGGAACTCGGTCACGGGTCGGCCCTTTGCTCGGCGCGGGGCGCTTCGGGGAGTCGGGCGATCGCGTCCACCGGGGCTGTCGGCCGCGGGACTCTACGGCCGGATGGTCGTCACGTACACGGACTTCCCGCCCTTCACCTCGACGACCACGGCGGGCTTGTTCGCGTCGTGGTTCGAGTCGATGGTGATGACTCCGGTGACTCCCGCGTAGTCCTTCGTCGCGGCGATGGCGTCGCGGAGCGGCACGCCCGAGGGCTCGGAGGCGCGGCTCATCGCGTCGAAGGCGACCATGGCGGCGTCGTAGCCCATGGCGGCGAGGCCGTCGGGGATCGAGCCGAAGCGGGCCTGGTAGGCCTTCACGAAGTCCTGGATGCGCGGGCTCGGGTCGTCGGAGGCGTAGTGGTTCGAGTAATAGGAGCCCTCGATGGCCTTGCCGCCGATCTCGTAGAGCTTCACCGAGTCCCAGCCGTCGCCGCCGAGCAGCGGCTGCTTCATCCCGAGCTCGCGAGCCTGGCGCGCGATGAGCGCCACGTCCGTGTAGTACCCCGGCACGTAGATGGCCTCGGGGTTCTTGCCCTTGATGGCCGTGAGCTGCGCCTTGAAGTCCTGGTCGCCCGCCTTGTAGCTCTGGTCGTCGACGATGGTCCCGCCGAGCTCCTTGAACTTCGCGAGGAAGTAGTCGGCGAGCCCCATGGAGTAATCATTTCCGACGTCGCGGAGGATCGCGACCCGCGTGACCTTCAGGTCATCGCGCGCGAACTTCGCCATCACGGTACCCTGGAAGGGGTCGATGAAGCACACGCGGAAGACGAAGGGCCGGACCTGGTCCTTCTCCTTCGTCACGCGGGGGTTCGTCGACGACGGGGTGATCATCGGGACCTTGTTCGAGTCGGCGATGGGCGCCATGGCGAGCGAGCGGCTCGAGGCCACCTCGCCGAGGAGCACGTTCACCTTGTCGTTCACGACGAGCCGCGTGGCGGCCACGGCCGCCTCCTCGGGCTTCCCCTGGTCGTCGTAGGTCTTGAGCGCGAGCTGGCGCCCCTTTACGCCCCCCTTCGCGTTCCACTGCTCGATGGCGAGCTTGATGCCGTTGTCGGTGGACTGCCCGAAGGTGGCCTCCGACCCGGTCATCGACCCGATGTGGCCGACGAGGATGCGCTCCGCGGACGGCGCGGCCGCAGGGGCGGGACCGGCCTGGCCCTCGGCCTCGGGCTTCTTCGTCTGGCAGGCGACGGCGGCGAGGGCCGCCATGGCCGCGACGACACGTGCAAGGCGCATCCGAACCTCCCCGGCAAAAGGAGCGGGAAAACGCCGATTTTTAGCACGATGGCGGGAGGCGGGGAAGGCGCCCCGAGCGGCGGCTTCACGCTCGGGCGCGGCCCCTCGCGAGAATTGTCGCCGGGGACCCGAGCCGGTATGTTCCTCCACTCTCCATGTCGCGCCCGCGCATCCTGCTCGTCGACGACAACGCGGAGTTCGTGAACCTGCTCGCCCGGTTCCTCGAGTCGGAGGGATGGGCACCGGTCACGGCCTCGCGCGGCAGGCAGGCGCTCGACATCCTCGCCCTGGAGAAGCCCGCCGCGGCGGCCGTCGACATCCTCCTGCCCGACATGATGGGCTACGACGTCGCCCAGGCGCTCCGCCGCGCCGACGTTCCCTTCGTGTTCATGACCGGCGTCTTCAAGGGGGCGCGGGCCGCTGCCGAGGCGCGCGTGAAGCACGGCGCCCTCGGCTACTTCGAGAAGCCCTTCGAGGCGAAGCGCCTCGCGGAGATGCTCCGGTCGCTCAAGCCCGCGGAGAAGGGTGCCCCCGAGCCGCCGCCGCCGGGCCCGCCCGACGACGAGGCGGACTTCGACGTCGAGGTGGCGGTCGAGACCGAGGACACGGTCCCCGGGATGGAGCTCACCGGCAAGATCGCCTTCCGCGAGGGTGGCGTCGTCCAGGGAGTCCTGCACGGGAAGCCGGTGGAGGCCGCACCGGTGAAGCCCGCCGCGCCCCGGGTCCGGATGCCCGCCGCCCAGGGCCGCCTCGGCGAGCAGTTCCCCGAGCTCATCACGGCCTTCTACGAGGCCCAGCAGACGGGGGAGCTCACCGTCCAGAAGGGGAAGGTCAAGAAGACCATCTACTTCGAGAAGGGACGCCCCTGCTTCGCGATCTCGAACCTTCTCAACGACCGCTTCGGCCACTTCCTCGTCCGGGTGGGGAAGATCACCCCCGCCCAGTTCGATTCGCTGGGAAACGAGGCGAAGAGCTCCGGAAAGCGGCTCGGCGACCTCCTCGTCGAGCGGGGGCTGCTCAAGGACGCGGAGCGCCTCTACTACCTCGCGCAGCAGCTGAAGGCGATCATCTATTCCATCTTCGCCTGGGAGGACGGCGAGTACCGGCTCCACTTCACCGATCGGGCCGCGGGCGAGTCGGTGAAGCTCGACCTCCACCCGGCGAACCTCATCGCCCGCGGGGTGAAGAAGCTCTACAAGCCCGAGCGCCTCCGGAGGCTCATCGCGCCCGAGGACTACCTCGTGCCGTCATCGCAGCCGTCCTACGACCTCTACGACGTGGAGATCGAGAAGTGGGAGGCGGAGATCCTCCCCTTGGTCGACGGGAACCGGCCGGTGGCGGAGCTCGTCGCCCGCAGCGGACGGCCCGCCCACGTCGTCCACGCGTTCCTGTACGCGATGGTCGCGCTCCGCATCCTGGAGAAGCGCCCCGGCTAGACAACCCACTGCACCCCCGCTTCAAGCCGTCGGGTCCCGCCCGCGGTGGACGTGGGGGAGGCGGCCGGCGAGCGCCAGGTGGTCGCGGGTGCGGACCTTCTCCGCGGCGAGCCTCGGATCGGGCGGCGGGCCGGCCCAGCGGAGAAGCCGCTCGACGCGCGAGCGGGCTTCGGCGATCCTCGCCTCGGGGATGCGCCCTTCCTCGACGGCGCGGCGCAGGATGTCGATGGCCTCGTGCTGGAGCTCGGCCGTGTGGCAGACGAGCAGCCCGTCGACCCCCGCCGCGATCGCACCCGTGACACCCTCCTCGAGCGTGAAGAAGCTCGACACCGCGCTCATCTCGAGGTCGTCGGAGACGGCCGGTCCGTCGAAGCCGCAGTAGCCACGGAGCAGGTTCATCACCGGCCTCGACAGCGTGGCCGGGCGCGACGGGTCGAGCGCCTCAAAGACGACGTGGGCGGTCATCACGGACGCGACCCCGGCCCTGGCGAGCGCCCGGAAGGGAACGAGCTCCACCGCCTCGAGACGCTCGAGGCCGTGCGGGAGGCGCGGCAGGTCGTGGTGGGAGTCCTGCCGCGTGTCGCCGTGCCCCGGGAAGTGCTTCGCGCAGGCGGCGACCCCCTCCGACTGGAGCCCCGCCGCGAGCGCCGCCCCCATCCGGGAGACGAGCTCCGGGTCGGAGCCGAAGCTCCGATCCCCGATGACCGGGTTCGCCGGGTTCGTGTCGACGTCCACGACCGGAGCGTAGTCTTGGTCGATCCCCACGGCGCGGAGCTCCCGGCCGAAGAGCGCGCCGACCTCCCGGGCGAGCGCCTCGTCGCCGGTCCCGCCCAGCGCCCGCATCGGGGGCATCTCCGTGAAGCCCTGGCGGCCGCGGAGCCGGGCCACTCGCCCCCCCTCCTGGTCGATGGAGACGAGGAGCGGGCGGCCGGCGGCGCGCTTGAGGGCGCCGGAGAGCTCGGCGATCTGGCGAGGACTCTCGACGTTCCGGCCGAAGAGGATGACCCCGTAGACGCCGCGGCGGACGAGCGCGAGAACCTCCTTCGAGGGCGACGTGCCCTCGAACCCGACGCAGAGGAGCCCGGCGCACGCGCGGTCGAGGTCCATGGCAACCGCCCGATCCTACCGCCGGCGCTTCGCGCGCCGCCTCGTCTTCCGTGCCGGCGGCGCCTTCCGCGGAGTCCGCCCCGGGACCCTCGCCACCGCCCCCTGCATCTCCGCAGCGAGGCTCTGCAGGACGCCGAGACTCTGGCTCGCACCGAAGTAATCGTCCGGGGCGACGAGAACCGCAACCGCTCGTCCGCGACGGGTGACGACGACGGGACGGGCGCTCACCTCGACCCACTCCACCCAGTGGCTCGACTCCTTCTCGAATCGGGCGACGGGAACGAAGTCCTCTGGAACGCGGATGCCTCTCATGCCCGCAATATCGCGCACGGCTCCACGCTCCGCCAAGCCTTCTTCGTCAGGCGACGAGGAGGCCCTCGGCGAGGAAGGCGGCGACGGCGACGACGAGAAGCCAGGACCAGAGCGGGATGTCCCGGCCCTCCCTGGCCGGACGGTCGCCCGCCACCCGGGCGTGGCTCTCGCCCCCGAACCACGCCGTGAGCTCGGACGGCTCGAGCCGGCGCATGTCGCTCTCGCGCGGGTCGGGCCACACGGCGAAGGCGAGCGTGGGGTCGAGCGCCTCCTTCCCTTCGCGGCGGACCTTCACCTGCCAGAGCCCGGGCACGTCGGGGGTGACGCTCGCGGCTCCTGAGGTCGCCTCCACCCTGCGCTCCCGGCCGTCGGGCCCGAGGAGCGAGACGACCTGGATGCCCTCAGGTGCGGGGAGGATCCGCGGCGCAAACACCGGGGTCGGCCAGTCCCGCCGCTCCTCGAGGCCGCCCGCCAGGAAGGCAGCGATGCGCTGCATGGCGGGGAGGAAGCTCGTCCGGATGCTCCAGTCGGACCACTCCCGGTCGACGGTGGAGGTGAAGAGCATCACCCGCCCCTGGCCGCGACGGGCCTCGACGAGCGCGGGGCTCCCGTCCTCGAAGCGCACGAGCACCCGGGAAGACGCGTCCTTCCGCTCGGGCTTGAGCAGCATGTACCGGAACGTCCGGACCGACTCGAGCCCCTCCCGGGCGGGACCCGAGAAGACCGCCAGGGCCGGGTGGTCCCAGTCCACCTCTGCGAATCGGGCCGCCGAGCGGTCCGCCGTCTTCACGACGTGCAGAGGTGCGGGGAGGATGCGCTTCAGCTCGAGCTCGTAGCGGTCGGGGTCGACCTCGTCCCCCATGGCGAGGAAGAGCCCGCCCCCGCGCTCGACGAAGTCGACGAGCTCCGGGGCCTTCTCGCCGAGCGAGCGGACGTTCAGGAGGAAGACCACGTCGTAGTCGGAGAGCCTCACCTTCGAAAGGCCGTCCTGGTCCACGACCGTCGGCCGGACCGGCGAGCTGTTCCCCGAGAGCGCCGCCTCGACGAAGAAGGCCGCGTCCCTCTGCCGGACGGGCGAGGGCGCGCCGTCGACGACGAGGACCTTCACCTCGCGCGGGACGTGGAGGGTGAGCGCGAGGGCGTCGTCCTCGGGATAGGCGTCCTCCGGGAGCGAGAGCGAGAGCACCGCCGGCCCACCCGTCGGGAAGTCGTAGGCGAGGGTCTTCTTCGTGCTCCCCGCCTGGGGCACCTCGATGAAGCTCCGGATGGCCATCCGCTCCTGCTTCCCGTCGCCGACCCGCAGCGAGAGAGACGCGTCCTTCTCGGGCTCGCGGCGCTGGCCGTTCACGGTGGCGGTGATCCGGTAGCCCCTGGGCCCGACAGAGGGGTCGGGCTCGGCCGCCACGCTCGAGAGCCAGGCGTTCTCGAGCCGCTCGCCGCGCGCCGCGTCGAGGAGCGTGACCTCCGGCCGGACCGGACCCGAGGGCGTCGCGACGACCGGCGGCGCCGCGTCGAGCCTCCAGGAGACGGCGGTCATGTCGGTCGCGACGAAGAGCTTCCGCCGGAGCGCCTGGCCGGCCGCGCTCTCGGCGAGCGCCTGCACGGCCGCCCCCACGCAGGAGGTGAGGTCCGCGTGGCCGTGGGTGAGCTCCGCGGCGGCGATCCGCCGGCGCAGCTCGGCCTTGTCGAAGGAGGGACGCTCCGCCTGCGGGACGGAAGGCCCTCCGCAAACGACGAGCGTCGCCGGCTCGTCGGAGTTGAGGCCCGTGAGGACCTCGATCGCGTCCGCCTTGGCGCGGTCGAAGAGCGTGCCTGTGAACCACCGGTACCCCATGGACGCGGACGCGTCGAGGACGATGGCCACCGCAGCGGGTCCCACCGCCCCCTGCGCCGCCTTCGCCTCCGGCGCGACGAGGCGCGGCCTTGCGACGGCCAGCGCGACGGCCGCGAGGAGCGCGGTGCGTGCGACGAAGAGGAGGATGCGCTTCAAGCGCAGGCGCCTCTGGTTCTCCTGCCGCGCGCGCAGGATGAAGTCGATGGCCGGGAACGGCGTGGGGCGGGGCCGCCGCCGGAAGAAGAGGTGGACGACGAGCGGGAGCGCCGCCGCGACGAGCCCCCACAGGAGCGCCGGGCTCGTGAACGACAGGTTCAAGCGGCGCTCCGCTCCCGCCGGGCGAGGAAGGGGACGAGCACCTCGTCGAGGGGCACGTCCGTTCGCGCGAGCACGTAGTCGATGTCCGCCTCGGAGGCGAAGCGGCGGGTCTCCTCGAGCCAGCGCCGGACGAGTTCCAGGTACCCCTTCTTGACGTCGCGGCCGCGGGCCTCGACCTTCCGCTCGTCCTCCATGGACAGGAACATCGTCGGGTCCTCGAAGGGGAATTCGAGCTCCGCCGGGTCGAGGACGTGGAAGAGCGTCACCTCGTGGCGTCGCTTCCGGAGCTCCCCGACGACCTTCAGGACCCGCTCCTCCTTGTCCATGAGGTCCGAGAACACGAAGACCCCGGAGCGGCGCTGCGCCCGCTCGACGAGGAAGTCGATCGCGGAGGCGAGCCTGGTCTCGCCCGCGGGCTCGATCCCCTCGAGGGTCTCCAGGATGGCGGTGACGTGGGAGGGCTCGGCGCGGGGGGCGATGGCCTTCGCGACCCCGCCCGCGAAGACCAGCAGCCCCGCCGCGTCCTGCTGGCGGACGAGCACGTAGGCGAGGGTGCCGGCGAGCGCGCTCGCGTACTCGAGCTTCGAGAGCCTTCCCTCCGCCCCCCGGTAGCCCATGGAGCCGGAGGCGTCGACGAGCAGCCAGGCGCGGAGGTTCGTCTCCTGCTCGAAGCGCTTCACGTAGTACTTGTCGAACTTCCCGTAGGCCTTCCAGTCGATGTGCCGGATCTCGTCGCCGGGCGTGTACTCCTTGTGCTCGGCGAACTCGACCGACTGCCCGCGGTGGGGGCTGCGGTGGAGACCGGTCAAGACTCCCTCGGCGACGGCGCGGACGCGGAGCTTGAGCGTCGCGAGGCGCGAGAGCACCGCCGGGTCGAGGAGCTTCTTTCCTTGGTCGGCCAACTACGCGGTCACCTTCTCGAGGAGCCGGCTCACGATCTCGGAGCTCGTCACGCCGTCGCTCTCCGCCCGGAAGTTGGCGATGACCCGGTGGGTGAGGACCGGCAGGGCGAGCGCTTGCACGTCCTCGACGGACGCCGCGACGCGGCCGTCCAGGATGGCCCGGCTCTTCGCACCGAGGACGAGGTACTGGCTCGCCCGCGGGCCGGCTCCCCAGGAGACGTAGTCGCGGACGAAATCCGGGACCCCGGCCTCCTTGGGGCGCGTGTGTCGGACGAGCTCGACGGCGTAGCGGATGACGTGATCGGCGGCGGGAACGCGCAGAACCAGGTCCTGGAGCTCCCGGATCTTGGCCGGCGAGAGCACCCGGTGGAGCAGCGGCCGGACCGCGGAGGTCGTCGAGCGGACGATCCGGACCTCCTCCTCGGCCGACGGGTAGTTCACCGTCACGTAGAACATGAACCGGTCGAGCTGGGCCTCCGGCAAGGGGTAGGTCCCCTCCTGCTCGATCGGGTTCTGGGTCGCGAAGACCAGGAACGGGAGCTCGAGCGGGTAGGTCTCGCCGCCGGCCGTGACCCGGTACTCCTGCATCGCCTGGAGCAGCGCCGCCTGCGTCTTCGGCGGTGTGCGGTTGATCTCGTCGGCGAGGAGCAGGTTCGCGAATATCGGGCCCTGCACGAAGCGGAAGGCCCGCTTGCCCGTCGTGTGGTCCTCCTCGAGGACGTCCGTGCCCGTGATGTCGGAGGGCATGAGATCCGGCGTGAACTGGATCCGGTTGAAGGAGAGGTTCAGGACCTCGGCGACGGTCGAGATGAGGAGCGTCTTCGCGAGGCCGGGCACGCCCACGAACAGGCAGTGGCCCCGGGCGAAGAGCGCGACGAGCAGGTGGTCGACGACCTCCTTCTGGCCGACGATCCGCTTCTCGATCTCGCCGAGGATGGCCCGCCGTGCCTCGGCGAGCTCGCGCACGGCTGTGAGGTCGGCGTCGCGGGGCGGGGCGGCGGTGGGGAGCGGGGGCGGTTCCATGAGGCTCCTCTAGGGGTGACCGGGGGGGGTGGAGTGGTCCGCGGGCCCCTCCCCGGATGGGGCCGGCTCGTGCCCGGCCAGTATCCTCGCGAAGCGCTCCTCGCGCGAGGCCGCTTTCTCGTCGCCGAGCGCGCGCTCCGCCTGGGCGAGCCCGGCGTGGATCTCGGGGTCGAAGGGGTCGACCCGGTTCGCGAGGAGCAGCGCGTCGACCGCCTTCTGCCACTCGTGGCGCTTCACGTAGAGGCGCCCCTTCTGGACGTGGAGCCCCGCGTCCTCGGGGTGGCCCCGGAGCGCCTCGGTGAGCGCCCGCTCGGCGTCGGCGTCGTGGCCCGTCACCATGGACGCCATGGCGTAGCGACCCGCGAGCATCGGGTAGCGCGCCCCTACCTTCGCGACCGCCTTCCCGTACTCCTGGCGGGCGGGCTCGAAGCGCCCCCGCTCGCGGAAGATCTCGCCCAGGCGGGCGAAGCGGCGCGCCTCCTCGTCCGGGATCTCCGCCCACTCCGAGTAGCTTCCGCCGTGCTTGGGGTCGCCAAGGAAACGGAGCTTCCGCATCTCCTGCTCGCCTCCCTCCGGGAGGGGCCGGGTGGCGAGCTCGCGGCGCCAGCCCTGGAAGAAGGCGGCGAACGGCTCGCGCATGGCGGCCGCGACCGCCTCCTCCGCGCTCTTCCCGGCGGCGAGCTCGTCCATCAGCTTCACCATCGCGGTCGGTCCGCCCTTCTTCTTCATGTAGTCGATCGCCACCGCGACCTCCGCGAAGGCGAGCGCCGCCGCCTCCTGCGAGGGCAGCTTGGCCATCGACGGGTGCATCTGCGCGAAGGTGACGAGCTTGTCGCGCCTTGCCGCGTCGCGGAGCAGCGCCGCCGACCACGGCGAGAGGATCTCGCCACCCGGCCCGCGCCAGCGCGACTCGTGCCAGCGGGCGAGCCCCTCGTGCAGCCAGATGGGCGTGTTGTTCATGGTGCGGCGGGTGACGACGTAGTGGACGTATTCGTGCGCGGCCGTGTCGAGCCACTCGTACCCGTGCACGAGCGCCTTGGGGGAGGTCACCATCATCTTGTTGAACTTGCAGATGGCGATCGTCCCCGTGGTCTTGATCTCCTCCTCGCTGAGCGTGGAGAGGCGCGCGAGCTCGCGCGTCGTCTCCAGGATCTCGACCCTCACCTTGCCGGGCGGCACCCAGCCCAGGTCCTTCTCGAGCGCCGCCCGCTGGGCCTCGAGCGCCTCGAGGAGGTAGGGGACCAGGACCTCCTCCTTCCCCTTCGGGTGGCTGACGACGAAGTGGTCGCTCTCCGCGGTGAGGTGGTTCTTCGTCACGTCCCGGGCGCTCCTCGCGAGCTCCAGCCAGTCGCGGCCGACCCCGGAGCTGCCGGCCTTCTCGAGGAGCGCCACCGCCTCGCCGTAGCGCTGCTCGTGCAGGCGCAGGACGCCCGCCGCGAGCGCCACCACCGGGTCCGTCGACGACGTCGAGAGGAGCGGCTCGAGCGCGGCCGCGGCCTCCTCTACCCGCTCGTCCCCGAGGAGGTCGAGGGCGTTCCGCGCGGCGCCTTCCACGGAGGACGCGTTCTCGCCCCTCTTCGGAGCCGCGACCGCGGGGCCCGACAGGGCGAGGAGCAGGACGGTAACGAGCATCCGCGTCACTTCACGAGCTCCTCGTAGTAGCGCTTCACCTCGCCGCGATAGGTCTCCGGGGTTCCCTGCTTCATCGCCTCGAGGAGGTCCTTGCGGAACTGCTCCCCCTTCGTCGGGTCCGCCTGCGGGATCTCCACCTTCTCGCGCGACGGCTCGCCGTCCGCTCCCTCGCCGTGGCCCATGCCGGCCTCCGCGAACGGGAACGGGAACCCCGTGCCGCCGCTGCCCTGGCTCCGCTTCGCCATCTCCTCGAGGCCCTTCTCGAGCCGGTCGAGCGACTCGAGCGCTTCCCGCTGCTGGCCGTGACCCCGCTGCGGGTTCTTGCGACCCAGCTCGTCGGCGGCCGCCTGCATGTGGCCCCGCCCCTCGCCGAGGCTCTGGCTCGCCTGCGGCGGGAAGATGGGGGCGGCCTGCATGAGCTCCTCGAGCTGCTTCTGGAGCTTGCCGGCGCGCTCCTCGAGACCCTGCTCCTCCTGGGCGAGCTTCTCGAGCCTCTGCTGCTCGCCCTTCGGGAGCACGGTCCGCGGGTCGGGGAACATCGACTCGAGCTCGTCCTTCACCTTCTTCGCCGGCGGGACGGCGTCGCGGGCGTGGCGGGCCGCCTCGCGGATGCCCGCCGGATCGCGGCGCTGGAGGCCCGAGTAGCGCTCCGCCATGAAGGCCTCGCTGTCGAGCTCGCCAGCGAGCCGCTGGAGCGGCGGCAGCGCGCGCTTCGACACGTCGAGCGCGGTGTCGAGGTCGTTCATGGCGAGCGCCCGGCGCAGGTCCTCGAGCCGGTCCTTGGCCTGCGTGTAGTCGTCCTCCGACCGCGCGGAGGTGCCCGGGTGGGCCTGGGCGAGCTCGTCCTGGGCCTTCCGCGCGAGTTCCTGGAGCTTGCGGGTCGCCTGCTCGGCGCGCTTCAGCCGCTCCGCCACGGCCTTGCGGTACTGGGCCTTCACCTTCTCCGTCTCTTGGGCGACCGTCGCCTGGTCCTTCTCGACGGCCTCGAGGTCCTTCTTGAACTCCCGCATCTGCTTCATGAGCGCCGCGTTCCGCTCGTCGGGCATCCCCGCCGTGCGCTGGAGCGACGAGAGCATCTGGTCGAGCGAGCTCCCCATCGCGTCGAGCTCCTTCATCGCCTGGTCGACGTCACCCTTCGCGAGGAGGTCCTCGATCCGCTTCATCGCGGTCCCGAGGTCCTGGCTCTTCGCCATCTCGGCCATGGCCTCGGCGTTCATGTGCTCGTCGGAGACGCCCCTCGCGAGCTCGCTCATCTGCCGGAGCATGTCCTGCATCCGGGCCTTCAAGCGCGCGATCTGGGCCAGGATCTCCTTCTTCGCCTGCTCGGTCGGGGCCTGCTTGTACTTCTCGAGCAGGTTCGCGAGGTCGCGCCGCCGGCTCGAGAGGTCCTTCGCCATCCGGACGAGGTCCTCGGCGCTCCGCTTGTCGAAGAGCTGCTCGAGGTAGAGGACGTCCCTCTCAAGCTCGCGGTTCATGCCCTCGTCGAGCTCGTCCATCCGGCGGGGAAGCGAATCGTCGAGGCGGCCCATCCGCAGCCACCGGGAGAGCGCCTGGCGGGCGACGGCGAGGCGCTCCTCCTCCCGGCGGATGCCGGCCGCGACGTTCGCGAGAGCGAGCGGGATCTCCTTCGGCGCCGAGCGGTCCCTGCGGAGCGCCTGGGCGGCCTCCCTCATCCTGCCGTGTAGTTGCCGGGCGCGGCCGTCGAGGACCTCCCCGCGGGTCACCTTCTCGAGGTCCACCGGGGTGCCGCGGCGGAGCTGCTCGAGGCGGTCGCCGAGGAGCCCCACCATCTCCTCCCATAGCTCCTTCGCCCTGGCGAGCGATTGGCGGTGGTGTTCGGCCTCGCTGTAGATCTTCACGGACTGCGTGGCGGACGCGGCGCGTTTCGGGCCCGAGATGGCGTCGTTGTCCTTCACCTCGAGCCAGTAGAGGAGCTTCTCGCCCTCGGCGAGGTGGAGCGGCTCGAGCTCGAGGTCGAGGGAGCCCGCCTCCCGGCGCGTGGAATCGAAGCGACGGACGACCCGGCGCTCCTCCTCGGCCGCCGGGGGCTTGAGCACGAGCGCGAGCTCCGAGAGGCCGTAGTCGTCGGACGCCGACCACTCGACGTGGACGCTCGCCGACGGGTCCACCTCCACCTCGGCCGCGGGCGCTGTGATGCGGACCTCCGGGAAGGCGTCCGGCTCCACCACGATGGGAATGGGCGGGCCCGCCACATTCAGCTTGCCGCGCTCCAGGTACTGGAAGCGGTACGAACCCGAGTCTCCGACGACGAAGGAGCCCGAGAGATCCCGGCCGTTCTCCACGCGGAGCGCGTAGGCCTGGCGAGCAGGCCCCGCGGCCGGTGGCCCGGCCCCCGCCGGGACGGGCTTCGCGTCGGCGCCTCCGCCTGACGGCTGCGCGGCGAAGCCCTCGACGACGAGCTCGGCCTCCTTCACGGGGCGGTCCGACCGCGTGGCGATCCGGACCTCCGTCCCCTTCGGCGCGGTGACGTCGCCTCCCGTGCCAGGGACCTTCTTCTCGGGGCGGCCCGTGTAGGCCGGATAGAGGTACGTGAGCTCGATGTCGCCGGTGATGGGTTCGAGCCTGGGCGCGACGGCGGGCGGACGGACGGCCGTGAAGAGCCGCGAGTAGCCGCGCGCGAGGTTCGGCCCGAGAAAGAGGAACGAGAGGAGCTCGAGCCCCGCGACGGCGGCGAGCGCGGTGCCCGCGCGCCTCGCGGGCAGGGAGGGAATCGATCGGGAGAGGTCGAGGCCGCGGGCGCGCTCCGCCGTCCGGGCGATGTGCTCGTCGACGAGCGCGACGCTCAGGCTGCCGGTCCTCTCAAGCGCGCTCCGCTCGCGGGCGAGCTCGACGGCCGAGAGGAGCGCCGAGCGGAGCGCGAGGTCGTCGCTCGCGGCGGTCCGCGCGACGTCCTGGTGCGACCGCGCCCCCTTCCAGACCTCGTAGCCTCCCCAGAGGAGAGCTCCCACGATCGAGAGCGCCGCGAGGGCGAGCGAGAGCGGCCGGCCGAAGGTGAGCGCCCACGCCGGCCCGTAGGCGAGGAGAAGCGCTCCCCCGAGGAGCGCCATTGCGGCGGCTGCGAGCCCCCAGCCAGCGGCGGTCCCCAAGGCAACCCGGCCCTCGCGGCGGCGGGCCACGCTCAGGACGCGAGAGATCTCCGAGTACGGCGTCGCCACTGACACGTAAACCGCCGTCCGGACGGGACATTCCGTTCCGGGTGGCGGCCCTCTGCGAAGTCTAACCCGGGGCCTCTCCGGAGCCTATCGCCGCCGCTCGCGCACCCGATGGGGTGTGGTAAGTTGCCGCAGGCCGCGGTGAATTTCCCCGCCCCTGCCGCGTCCTTCACCATGGAAGTGGACGACCTCGCGCTGGTCGAGAAAGCCAGGGCTGGCGACGCGGAGGCCTTCCGCGCGCTCGTCGTCCGCTACCAGAGGAAGGTGTTCGCCGTGGCGCTGGGCATCGTGAAGGACCCGGACCTCGCCTGGGACGTCGCCCAGGACTCGTTCGTCCGCGCCCACCAGCACCTCTCTGGCTTCAAGGGCGAGAGCGCGTTCTCGACCTGGCTCTTCCGCATCGCCACCCACATCGCCATCGACGCGGTCCGCAGGGAACGCGCGTCCAAGAAGGACGACCTGGAGGACGTGGACGAGGCGGCCCTCGAGGAAGGGGCGGACGGCATCCTCGCGACCTCGCTCGATTCGAACCCCCAGCAGACGGTGCTCCGGAAGGAGCTCCAGGAGAAGATGACCGAGGCCCTCGCTGAGCTGCCTCCGGCCCACCGGACGATCCTCGTCCTGCGGGAGGTGGAGGGGCTCTCCTACGAGGAGCTCTCCGAGCAGCTGGGGATTCCCAAGGGCACCGTCATGAGCCGTCTCTTCCATGCGAGGAAGAAGATGCAGGCGCGGCTGCGAGCCTACGCGGGGCTCGTGCCGAGGCCGGGCCGGTCGACGGGAGAGGAGGGCGCCGGGTCGTGAAGGAATGCGCCCTCTACGCCCCGATGCTTGGCGCCCACCCGGGCGAGCTCAGCACGGACGAGGAGGCGCGGCTCAACGCGCACCTCGCCTTCTGCGACGCCTGCCAGGGCCGCCTCGCCGACCTCTCGGCGACCGAAGGCATGCTCGCGGAGGCGCTCTCCCGCGCTGCCGCCCGGCGCGACTTCACGGACTTCGCCGACGGCGTCATGGCGCGGATCCCGGCCTCCGCCTGGAGGACGGGCGCTCCGGAGAAGGCCGGGGGCCTGCGCTCGCTCAAGGCCTTCCTCGGGCGGCACAAGGTGCTCGCGGTCGTCTCCGCCGTCGCGCCCGCGCTCGCGGCGGCGGCGCTCTTCCTCTTCGTCGAGCGCTCGGGCGGCCCGGAGCCGGCGTCCCCGGGCGTCGAGGTGACGTCCGAGACGCTCTCGCCCGTCGTCCTCGATACGAGCGACGGCCCCGTCATCCTCATGAGCGACTCGGAAGGCACATAGGGAGACCACGATGACGACGCTCGCAAGGGGGGCGGTACTCGCGGCGGGACTCCTCGCCGCCCAGCCCGTCGCCTGGGCGGAGGCGGGGATCCCGGCGCGGATCCGGGTGCTCAAGGGCTCGCGCCAGGGTCCCGCGGAGATTGCCCCGGTGCTGAGGGACCTCTCCCACCAGCTCTCTCACACGGCCTACGTCCGCTGGGAGGAGGCCGGCGAGCTCACGACGACCATGGAATTCAAGAAGCCGGTTCCGGTGGCGGTCCCGGGCGGCCTGCAGGTGGTGGTGACCTTGCTCGAGTCGCGTCGAGACACCGCGACCTACGAGGTCCTCGTTCCCGCGACGCGGACCCACTCGAGGCTCACGATCCCGAAGGACAAGCGCATCGTCCAGCAGGTGACACCGGAGCGCGGCGGCGAGGCCTACTTCGTCACCATCAGGCCCTGGCCGTAGAGATCCAGGTTCAGCGCCTTTTCCCCGGCAGCTTCTCCGCGAGCTCCGCCGCGACATCGGTCGCGAGGTCGCCCTCCTCGTCGCCAGGGGTGCCCGTGGTCGCGAACCACAGCACCTCGCCGTTCCCGTCGACGATCCCCGCAGCGAGCCAGCCGAGGCGAACGAGACCCTGCCCCGAGAGGCCCTCCCCGGAGGCTGCCTCGCGGATGGCCTGGAAGGACGTCTGGTTCTGGGCGACGGCGGAGGGGCGCGGTGCGCCGGCCGGCGGGACTGCCGTCGCGGATGCGAGGAGGAAGCCGTCGACGCCGCACGCCTTCGAGAGGGAGGCGAGATCGCCTAGCGCACCGGGGAGCGCAAGGCCTTCGCCCCGCTTCGCGGCCCGGGCGGCGAGTTCGGCGGAATCGTCGAAGCGCCGCGCCAGCGCGGCGAGCGCGTCCTTCGTCGAAGGCTTGGGCAGGACCCGGATCACCTCCGCGCCTCGCTTGCGGAGCTCGGACCCGAAAGTCGCCGTCACAACCTCCTCCGCATCGCGCTTCCAGCCATCCGCGTCCACCGCGCTCTCGTCCACGTCCACGGTCGGTGCCACGAGACCGATGGTCCGGAGCGCAGGCCACCGGTCGTGGAGACGGGGGCTCTCCACGCGACCGTTCGGCGTCGCGCAGGAGACGAGAACGAGAAGCGGGAAGACGAGAGCGCCAGAGTTCGCGCGGAGCCGATCTATCATTTGATTGTCCAGGCAAGGCAGCCGCGGTCAGGATCACCCAAGAGCGTGAGCCGACCTCCGAATCGGAACCGGTCGTTTCATTCTGGTCAGGGCCGCCGGCGAATAGGGTTCGGGGATGAGAGCTTCCTCCACGTGCCGGCCATCGAGGTGGTTGGTGTCCACCGCTCCACGCCCTGCTTCAGCGTGTCTTTCTGCAGGCTCCAGTGAACGAAGCAGCCGCGGATGCGGGCCTCCGCCTGCACGCGGAGACGGCGAGCGGTCGCGTCGCGCCTCTAGCGCTCCTCTAGAGCAGTGCTAGCGGAGGCCTCGAAGGACATAACGGCAATTCGTACAGCCCCACTGGCGACACACCCGGCACTTTGGACTTAGGGGCGCCGCGTTAGCAAACACCCTCCCGCCACCGACTGGGACGAGAATTCATCTCCGTTTGGCGCCTCCTCTGCGAGGACCGCGTCGGCCCTGCCAACCCGCAACACAGCGAGCGCCTCCTCCAGCGTTAGCTGCCCGAAGCGCTTGGCCCACGCTGGATCCGCGTAGACGCCAATATTTACCGTCCCTTCCGCCTTCCCCGCGGCCACCGCGCGAAGCCGCGCGGCAAATGCTTGCTCCTTGTCGTTGAAATCGGCTCGTAGCCCGGTAACCAGCGCTTGGTCCAGACCGAAGGAGCTTGTGAACGAAAGGTGCCCGCCGCCCCACATCGTGGACTCGACCCGGGTCACCGTATCTCTCAGCGACTCGCGTGTGGCCAGGTCCAGCACCCAAGGCCAGTACCACGCCGGCAGGAGGACCCTTCGGCCAGAGAGTGCCGCCAGACTCTCCCGCACTTCTGCCGGCCGCATCGCCGTCAGCTTGTTGCTCTTGAGCTCTGGCCGGGAAACGATCTGCCAGACCATGATGCCCGCAGCCGCGGCCAAGCCAACCGCGACGGTCGCCCGGCGAAGTCCCTCCGACTCACCTCGCAGGTACCCCCTCGCTGGTATCACTAGGAGCAGGATTGCCATCACAGCGCAGATTGGCACCATCGCCTGGTAGTAACGTTCCACTATCTCCGGACTCCGCGCGGCCGGTATCAGGATCGTCGCCGTCGCCAGCGCCAGCCCCCCCACAAGCCACCATTGACGGTGCCGCACTCCCGCGATCACCGCGAGCACACTTGCCCCCAGCAACCACGACGGCACGACTTTCACCATCATGCCTAGCGCTGCGCGAAGCCCGCTGGCCTCCCCGTGCTTGATGTAAGCGCCCACCGTTGCCCGGGCCACGCGGATCGGTTCAGTCCAAACGTACGGAAACGCCGCGACCAAAGCCACGGCCATCATCAGGGTCATGGCAACTAGGTCTCGCCAAGGCCTCGATGAGCGGGACGCAAGGATCGCCCCGACTAATGGAACGAATGGGGCCATGGTGTTCCTCGACGCGAGCATCAACCCCAGCAGCGCCCCAGCCGCCACCGGGCGATGCAGCGGGTGACCACCACACGCCTCGGACAACGACACCGCTATAGCCAGGCACCCCAGGCCTAGCGCTAATCCGTTTCCAAGGGACATTATCGACGCTTGCCACAGCGACGGCGTGGTCGCCGTCAGCAGCAGCGCCACCACGCACGCCCACGCCCCGGCGCCGCGCCTCGCCAGCGGGACGACCAAGCTGGCCAACCCCAAGCTTGAGGCCACCACGACGATAACTCGCGATAGCCACACCGTATGCCACGGCGAACGGTAGATCCCCGCCACGTACTCGATAAACGCCGCGCCGGTCGGCCGAAAGTGCGATTGCACCAACATGTCTGCCCCTAATACTGGCAGCAGCAGCAGTTGGTTCAGCGATGCGGGCCAATGAGTCTGGCAGGGCGGCACTCCTAGAAAACGGTCAGCGCCCATGAGTGCTGTCTCGATTTCATCGGGGTTGAGCAGTTGTCCCGCTTCGGCCCAGCGGGCAAACGGCAACCGGAGCGCGAGCAGCGCGACAAATAGGCCCAGCGCCCACCAGTTGGCGCCTGCCATACTTGGCTCTGGCGAGACCTCCCGAATGGCCTGTCGCACAGTGGACCTTTCGCGGGGCGCCAAACGCCACCCAGTGAATTGCGAATGGCAGCACTACCACGAACCCTGCCATCCTCCAACGTCGCAGAGTAAACAGTGTAATCGTCGTCGAGGCCTGGGACCCGCTGCTGCCGGGAGGTCCGTGCAGCCGCGCGATCGCCCGGCGCAAGGCACGTTTGACGCTCACTCGCTGTAGCCGAGGACGCGGTAGACGACCCTGCCAGCCATCTCCCGGATGGCTTCGGTGCTCTTCGCTAGCGCGGAGGCTCGAGGCTGCCAGCCCGCCTCGCGCTCGTCGCCCGAGCGAAAGTCGACCGGAAGGGCGTCCGGGAAGAGACCCGCTCGGTGGAAGCACCCGAGCGCCCTCGGCATGTGGGCGGCGCTCGTGACGAGGAGGAGCTTCGTCCATCCCTTCTCTCGCGCGACGAGCGCGGAGTGGACGGCATTCTCATGGGTGTTGAGGCTCTGCCCCTCCACTGCGATGCGATCTGGGGCGATTCCCCATTCCCGGAGCTTCATCGCGAGCCACTCTGCCTCGGAGCGGTCTTCGGGCCGCGCGTTGATGAACCCTCCGGAGAGGAGTGCGTTCTTCGCCTGGCCCGCCTGGAGGAGCTCGTAGGCCCTCGTGATGCGCTCCACAGGGTCCGTTAGCTGTGCCGTCCCAGTCGCGCGCGAGGCGGCTCCGTCGACGAGGCCACCGAGGACGATGACGGCGTCGTAGGTCACGTCGGCGCGATAGGTCGAGCGAGCCTTCGCCTCTGCGTGGTGGATGAGGCGATCCGCGACCGTGCCGGACGAGAACGCGAGGAGCGTCGCCATCGCGGCTCCCAGGAACACGGCAGCCCACCGCGCCCGTCGCCAGAGTACGAGGCTCGCCAACATGAAGAGGAGTGCCCAGGTGAGCGGGGCGAGGAGCAGGTCGAGCGTCTTCGAGAGGACGAGGATCAAGGCTGCCTTGCCTTCCGGCCGGGTAGTCGCGCCGATCGCCTCGGCTCCTAGCGCCTCAGGCCGACGACCTTCCCGCCCCCGTTTGCGATCGCCTTCCTCGCGGCCTCTATGCCCTGGAGCGCGTTGTACACGTGCTCGCAGAGGAGCTCGACGGCGATCTCGGTGTCGCGGTCGACGGTCGTTCGGCCGTCTTCCCAGCCGAGTTCGAGACCACTGTCGCCCGGGCGCTCTCCCCGGAGGCTGTAACGCGCGACGAATAGGTCCGGGCTCGCCTGATCGAACCCAAAGGAGAACTCCGTGCGCTTCGTGTCCCCGTCCCGCTCGACGATGGCCAACGTCGCACAGGTTGCGCCGAGGACCGGGACCACTACCTTCACGGATTCCCACACGTCCGGAAGCGTGAGTGCGCATCGGAGCCGATCCTCGGTGGAGCGCAGCTTCGCCCGCACCTCCAGGTTGCGCTTGCGCTCGCGGCCGAGTTTCTGGGCCTCCTCGAGCCGGATGTAGCCTGCGGCCGTGAGGAGGATGAGCGCGAGCAGCGATACGCCCGCGAGGTACACGATCGTCTGCGCGGCGTTCGCGCGAGATAGCGCAACGGAGACCCCGGCCAGGATGGTGCAGAGAAGGTAGAGGGCGAGAACCGTCGAGCGCTGAGACAGCCCGAGGTCCATGAGCCGGTGGTGGATGTGGCGCCGATCTCCCGCGAACATCCTCTGGCCGCGGATCGCGCGGCGAAGCATGGAGAGGAGAGTGTCCCCGATCGGGAGACCGAGTGCGACGATGGGGACGACGAGCGCCACGGCGGTCGAGGCCTTCTGGCTCGTCTGGAGCGAGGTCGTCGCGAGGACGAAGCCCAGGAAGAGGCTTCCCGTGTCCCCGAGGAAGACGGAGGCCGGGTGGAAGTTGTACGGCAGGAACCCGACAAGGGCGCCCCCCAGGCTCGCCATGAAGAGCGCCATCAGGAACTGGCTCGACTCGACGGAGATGACGAGCATCGCTCCGACGGCCGCGAGGGCCACGCCTCCAGCGAGGCCGTCGAGGCCGTCGATGAGGTTGAGCGCATTCGTGACGCCAGCGATCCAGAGGAGGGTGACCGGGAAGCCGAGGGGCCCGAGGTCGAGTGGTGCGCCGAACGGGGTCGAGACCTTCTCCACCCGGAACCCGGCCCACCACATGAGCGCGGCAACGGCGAACTGGACCGCGAGCTTCTTGGCGGCCCCGGAGCCGCGGAGATCGTCGAGGACACCCAGTGCCGCGATGGCGGACCCGCCGACGATGAGCGCGACGGCTTGACGACCGTTTTCCCAGAAGAGCCGGCCGACGCCGGTGTCCCAGAAGAAGAGCCCCGCGAGGGGCGCGTAGAAGGCGAGAACCACCGCCAGCCCGCCCATCCGCGGGACCGGGCGCCCGTGGATCTTTCGTGAGTTGAGCGCGTGGTCGATGGCGCCCAGGCGAGTCGCCATCGCTCGAACGAGCGGAGTTGCCGCGAGGGCCGCGATGAGCGCCAGGGTGAAGGTGACGAAGATGGTCCGCATCTACGCCCGCATCCCTTTTGCCCCTCCCCCGAGACGGCTGGCGGATTATGTCAGACGCTCGGTTGATCTCAACCGCACAGCTACATACATCGAGCGCTCCGGGCAGTGCGTTCCGCGGGTCGCGACACCCTTTCAGGGGAGTTCGCGAAGCATCCGTGCGAACTGGGCTGTCCGAATCTGGCGGTCGTAGCGAGCCACGAACACCTCGCGAGCGAGCCGCCCCAGGTCGGCGGACCGGGCGGGATCTGATGAGAGACCGACGATCGCCTCCGCAAGACCGGACGCGTCCCCGTTTCGGAACGCGAACCCGCATCTCTCGCGCTCGACGGTCCTGGCCGCCTCCGCGTGCAGCGGTCCGACGTAGAGCGCTGGCCGGCCCACTGCCATGACGCTGTAGAGTTTCGAGGGCTCGAGCATTCCCGCCACGGCGGGCGCCAGGGTGACGAGGTGGGCATCCGCGGCGGACAGCGCCTCGGCGAGACGGTCCGCGGGCTGGTAGGGCGCGAACCGGACGTTCTCGAGACCTCGCGTCGCAGCCTCGAACTCGGTGCGCTTCGCCCCGTCGCCCTGGAACACGAAGCGGATTTCCCTGTGATCGCGAAGGAGCCTGGCGGCCCTGGCAATCGTCTCGACGTCGTGGGCGCGCCCGATGTTCCCGGAGTACATGACGACGAACGCGGCGTCGCCCGCCGCCTCGGCGCGGAGGGCGTTCTCCTCGTGGGCGACGGGGCACAACTTTCCGCCGTCCGCCCAGTTTTCTATGATGCGCACCCTCCCGGGATCCGCTCCGGCATCGGCGACGCGTTCCGCCATGGACTGCCCGAGGACGACCACTTGGTCGGCGTGACGCATGACCTGTCGCGAGACCTCCCTCATCGCTCGCTCGACCGGTGAACCCTCCCGGAGTGCGCCAAAGGCGACAGCAACCGCGGGATACAGATCCTGGACCCAGTAGACGAGGCGGCTCCCCCTGCGCGCCTTCGCGGCGAGGCCGGCAGCGGCGATGAGGGGTGGCGTGCTCATGGCGATCACGACGTCGTGGCGAGGGAGCCGCGCGAGGGCCGTTGCGGCGGAAGCATAGAAAGAAGCGTAGTCGAGCCCTCGATGGAGGAGGCTTCTCTTGCCGAAGGCCGTCCCTGGGATGCGCCGGATGGCTATCCCTGCGTGCTCTTCCCGGCGAGGAAGGCGGACTCCGCCCAGGTAGGTTCCGCGACTCACCACGGCCGTCACATCGACTCCAGCCCGGACGAGGTCCTCCCCGAGCTCCGTTGCCATCTGGCCGGTCGGAGCGACGTCGGGATGAAAGAACTGGTTGAGGAGCAGAACCTTCATGGAGCGGTCCGGATGACTCGCTCCTTCACCTTCGTCGCGGGAACACCTAGGTAGATACCGTATGCCTCGGTGTTGCCCGAGAGCACGCTCCCCGCTCCGAGGACTGCATGGCTCGCAAGACGCGCCCCGGGAAGGAGGAGCGAATTCACCGCCGCCCAGGCGCCGTCCTCGACAACGACAGCCTCGACGCGCAGGTCGAACGACGGACTTGACCAGTCGTGGTTACCCGTCTCGATGGTGCACCCTTGCGAGAGGCAGGCGTTGGCGCCGATGGTCACCTTGGCGAGCGAATCGATCCACGCCGCTTCGCCGATCCAGGCGTGGTCGCCAACGCTGAGATTCCAGGGGTATTTGATGTTCACCCGATTCTTGATGACGACCCCCTTGCCGATCCTTGCGCCGAAGAGGCGCAAGGCGCCTCGCTTGACGCTGTACGGCCACGGAAGCCACGAGAGGAAGAAGACGCGGTTAACGGCAAGCCAGATCAGGCGAACGAGGACCGGCTGGCCCGGGTCGTACCACGCGTTTTCGAAGTCTGCGAGTCTTACCGTTCCGCGCTCGGTCAAGCGCTCACCTCCACGCACGACGGGCGCTGTCCCGCGCCGAGGAGCCAAGCGTACACGTTGCCCATGTCGCGCGCGATCGCCTGCCAGTTATACCGCTCCTCCACTGCGCGGCGTCCCTTCTCGCCCAACATACGACGCCCTTTCTCCTCGAGGGCCAGGAACGACCGGAGCTGCTTCGCTACCGAGGACGCATCCGGTTCGCAAAGGAGGCCGGCGCCCAGTGCCTCGACGTCCAGGTTGCATTGGCGCGTGAGGAGAACGGGGATGCGAAATGCCATGGCCTCGAGCACCGCCACGGAGAAGCCCTCGCTGAACGAAGGAAGGATGAAACCCTCAGCCGCCGAGAGTGCCGCCCATTTGGCCTCCCCATGCAGCTGACCCGTGAAGATCACGTCCTGCTCCAAGCCGTGAGCGCGGGTTCGTGCCTGGACCTCGGAAGCGTGTCCGAGCTGATCGGGGCCGGCGACCACAAGGAGCCACCCATCGGGCCCGAGTCGGCCCTCGGCCTTGACGGTGGCCCAGGCATCGAGAAGGTGAAGCAGGCCCTTCTTGGGATGTATCCGGCCGAGGAAGAGCAATGAGCGTCTACCCGCCGCCACCGGGAACAGCGCATCGAATGCGGCACGCGGAAGGGGTGAAGGCATCTCGAGAAGATCCACGCCGTTCGGAATGATGGCGATCGGATTCCGCAGTCCCAGACTGCGGAAGTTCCGCGCTTCCGGAAGGCAGAGCCCGTGAAGGCACGAGGCACCGCGAAGGTTATCGCGTTCTACAAGGTGCCAGAACAGCCTC
Source organism: Anaeromyxobacteraceae bacterium (assembly GCA_035543235.1). GTDB lineage: Bacteria > Myxococcota > Myxococcia > Myxococcales > Anaeromyxobacteraceae > DATJZG01. Next base: position 29,946 of record DATKJV010000041.1, read on the forward strand.
TTCTTCCAGGCTGAGTTCGCTAGCGCCCACGGCTCGAGCATCCCGTGCGGACTCACGACGACGGGCCCCTCCGAACGGCGACCCCAGCCGCGAGTGATACGCGAAGACCAGGTGAAGAGGCCGTGCAAGTGGAGCACATCGGGGGGATCGTCGCGTATGGCCGCGGCCAGGGCCGGAGCGTAGCCCAGTGCCACGGGTCCGATCGAGGGGAACACTGCGCGCGGTACGCTGGGCGCCGGAAGCGGAGGCGCCGTGGGGTCTCTCACCCCCAGTACCCGCGCGTCGAGCCCCTGAAGGCGCTCCGCCGCCGCGAGGGATAAGGCGACCGGCGGTATTCCTCCGCCGCCCCGAGAAAGCAGCCACGAAACATGGGTGACGCGCATCAGATCCACAGCGCGGGGTTGGGCAGGGGCCGGGGGCCCCGCGCAGCGAGGTACGCTTCCCCGATCTCGATCGCCTTCAGCAGCCCTTCGCCAAACGTGAGCGGGCCCCGGCCCTGTACGATTCGCTGAGAAGCGAGACCCATCACCCGAAGCCGGTGCTCGTCCCGCGTCAGCGTCTCCATCAGCCCCGCCAACTGGACGGGATTCGTCGGGTCGAACCGATAGCCGTTCTCCCCCTCGTGCACGAGCTCGGCGGAACCGCAGACCTGTGATACCAGGACGGGCAAACCAGCAGCCATGGCCTCGTTCACTACGAGCCCCCACTGCTCCGAGGTGCTCGGGAGGACGAAGGCACGCGCGAGCCCATAGAACGTCGGCAATTCCTGGTACTGCTTGAATCCGGGCAAGAAAACGGACTTCTCGAGGCCGAGCCGGGACCGAAGTTCGAGGATCTGCGGCATGAGTGGCCCGTCGCCGAGCAAGACGAGGTCCCAGGCCGCCCCTGCCATCTGCTGCTGGTAGAGTGCATAGGCTTCCAAGAGCGTCGGCAGGTTCTTCTTTGGCACGAAGCGAGCCGAGGAGAGAAAGTAATCGCGGGGTAGCGCGAGCGCCGAGCGCCGGCCGGCGGCATCCTCGCGCACCGCGTCGGACTCACGCGCGAAGTAATCGTTGTCGATGACATCGTAGCCAGTGACGATCCGGGAACGTTCCATGCCCAACCGCACGAGGTAGTCCACGTGGCGATCACCGCCGACCAGCGCCGAATCGAACTCCCTGATAATTTGCCGCTTGAGCGCCTCCGTGAGCCAACGCCGCTCCTTGTCACGCTCCTGGCTCTCCGACATGAGTATCGCCACGCGGCCGTTTTGCCGGCACCAGCGCACGGCAGCGCGAGCCTCGGGAAAGCCCCACCCGCTGACGCCAACCACATCGGGCCGCTCTTCGTCGAGGCCTTCGCGCATCGCCCGCGTGCGCTCCCAGGGGGGTACATCTTCGTAGTCGCGACCTTGGATGAGCGTTCGGCGGCGGAAGCCTTCTGCTTCGACTGGATCCCACGCGTATTCCCGGCTTCTCGCTGCCACCTCAATTGCCGTGCACGACTCGCGGCCAAGCGCCGCTCCTGCAGCAGCGAGTCGCGCCACATGGTAAGGACCCAAGCGGGCCACAATGATGGCCGTGCGTCTCGCCCCCTTGTCGATCACCCTTCGCCCGACCTCCGGCATACCAATACCTGGTTCACACCAAATCGGGGGATCAACGGCACATGCATCAAGCTACCCTCCACAGCAAGGGCGATCCGCCGCGGCAGAGCGCTCCACATCCTGGCAGGAAAGAGCCCCATGCCGTGCACCGAAACCACTTCCAGTCCGGCTCCGGCAAGAAGGTGACGCGTTTGGGCGACGGACAGGAGGCTTTCGGCCGGGTAGCCCTTGATGAGGGCGCGAACGCGACGGTAAGGACCGACAAGCGCCTTGTAGCTTAGCGGATTGCCGTGGACGCTCACCACCAGCCGGCTATCCCCGTCGCGCAGGCGCGCGGCGAGGGCGCAGAGACCCGCGACCCGCAATTCCGGCTCTGCGTTGAGTAGGAAGCGAAACGCGGTGATGAGATCGTAGCGGCCTTCGACCGAAGCTCCATCGACGGTGATGTCGCGCTGTACAAGGGTAGCCTTCCTTACCCGGGTGCTTGCCCGCTTTAGCATTTCCGAGGAGACGTCCACTCCGGTGGCTTTGTCACACCGCTCCTCGACGTACGAGAGAATGCGACCCGAGCCACAGGCGAAATCGAGGTAGCAGACGGACTGTCTATGTCGCCGTAGTTCCTCAAGGATATCGTCGAGTATTGGCTTCTCCAGTTCCCACAGGATCTCCCAGTATGAGCCAGCCTCGTACTGGCCCTCCTCATAGGCCGTCGCGGCACCTTCTGCGGTGAACAGGTCTCGATATGAGCCGGTCATGGATGACCGCAACTGCCGGGCCAGGCAATCGCCACGGCCGTAGCGGTCGTCGTATCTCTTGCGTGGAGAAATGCCAAGGCGCGAAAGAGGTCCCGCCGATGATGCGGGTCCTCGCATCGGTAGCGCTCGTAGAGATGCCTCGCCAGGGCGCCCGGGTTCTTGATCGCCATTCGCGTGTGGAGGCCGAGGAGGAACCTCACCTCATCTGTCAACACCGGCGCGTCCGGAGCGTAGCATTCCCAATCAAAGAGCCACAAAATGTCGCTATCTTCGTGGAAATTCCAGTTCACGAAATCGCCGTGGGCGCGGCAGACCGTCATGTCGATGGCCCCGTCGCGTTCCACGGCCTCAGCGAGCGGCCCAAACTGTTGATGGCAGGCCACGAACTCGGGCCACCAGGAGCACTCTTGAATCGCACCGAGCGCCCTCGGTTCGCCAGCGATCTCCTGCCGGACCCGGGCTACGGCCTTAGTCCAGACGGGACCGGCGGGCCAGGAGCGCATCGGAAGGGACTCCAAAAGCAGGACCTGACGGGATTGGTGGGTCTTCACCGCAAGGACTCTCGGGCGCCGGAAAGTGTTTCCGATCTCTCCCGTCGAAAGTGCTTCGCCCTCGGCCCGGAGTTGGGCATCGTTTTGCCCGTCCATCGATACCTTGGCAAAGGCGAAGCGGTAACCGTCGCCCGAGAACAAATGCACGTAAAACCGGTTCCTGCCTCCCTGCGGGGGCTGGATCACGGCCGTTTGGAACGCATCGCGGCCGACCACCTCCCTCAAGAGAATGTCGAAGGCTGCCCAGTCAAAGCCGACGAATCGCGGCACCGGATTGAAGTGACGGCGCGCAAAGAACCGGTCCGCGCCTAATCCGACCGCGCTCCGAACCATCGAACGGTAAAGGCGCGATCGAACCGTCGCCGCGGGAATGGAACGCACTGCGGCAGCCCGGATCCCGGCGCTTTCGCAGGGGGCGGCCAGGACGTCGCGGCCACCAAAGCGGAAGACCCAGTAATAGGATGATACGGCCATTCTCGAGTCGAAGAAAGATACCACGTCGCATCAGGCAAAAGGCCTCAGCGTTCTCGCCAGACGTTCTCCGTAATGGCTCCAGTCGCCGTAGCTCAGAGCGCGCTCTCGGGCCGCGCGCCCCATCGTGATACGTAGATCCCGGTCCGCTGCCAGACGCTCGATGGCAGAAGTCAATGCGTCGAGGTTCCGTGGGGGAACGATGAGGCCTTCTACGCCATCACGCACGATGCTTCCCGCATTCGGAGTGGTAATGACCGGCAACCCGCTCGCTAGCGCCTCGTAGATCGACAGGCTCGACCCCTCGACGAGGCTTGGGAATACGTAGATGTCGTGCTCGCGATAGACGGCTGGCATTTGCTCGTGGAGGCGGAATCCGATCGGCATAAGAATGCCCGCGTACCTTCCCAGCGCTTCGCTGCGAACGCGACGCGCGCCCACGGCGGTGACCGTTACTCCCATGTGCATAAGACGCCTGGCCGCCCCGAGAAGGTAGTGAAGGCCCTTGCGCAATGAAAGCGTCCCCACAAACAGGAGACGAACTTGACCGTCGTCTGGCCTCGGTCTCAAATTGGGAACGAACTGGGTGGTCTCCGCGCCGTACTCTACGACCGCCAGTTTGCCTTCTGAAACTCCCTCCTCCTTTACCGTGTCTGCACAGAACCTCGAACCGCAGAGGATAAGGTCAGCCATTGCAAGCTCTTCGTCTTCTAAGCTCGCTCGCCACGGCGGCGCCGCCCATCTGTCACCCCATTCTGGGAAGGAGTCGCATTCCGCTTGACCAGCTTTGTCGCTCCAACGGCGCGAGGCAATGGTCTGATCTAAAATACACGGAAGGCCAGCCCCCTTCAGAACTCGGAATGTCTCGACGGCGTTGGTGTTAAACGCCATTACGCCGCAGCGTTCCCGCACCCCGAGTTCCCCTGCCCACCGACCAAACCGTCGTTGACTCTCGAGCCATGCCCTCTGACCTAGTCGTATCGCTACGGCGTGTGATGGGAAAACCCGCAATTCGTCTCGGTTGAACTCTACGTGCGAACGGTGTTGCGCGAGGCGCGCATGCAGACCGGGGGCAATTACACGAAGGGCCGGTCCAACCAACATGGGACGCCGCAGGCTTAAGCTCGTAAGAAACAACCGAAGCATCCCTGCCCTCTTAAGTGCTGCCGCCGCCTGGCCACTATGCTGCGTGTCAGGATGCGCGACTATGAGCGGCATCTTTTGATTGTCCTCTCGCGCGCGCCGTTTCAGCCATCAGGGCTCCCTTTAAACACCTTGGCACACGCACGCCGGTCGTCCTAATCTCCCGGTTTTCTAGTCCGCGGCCGCCTCACGAAGAAATACCCACCTGCACGCTAAGCCCAATCCGCCGACCGATAGAAGCCCGAGCTTACTCCGCTACTGCTCGCCCCTGCAGCGATAGTCCGCCATCGCGCCGCAAGGGCCTCTCATTGTAGTTAAGGTCGAACTTGAGGCCATTGGCCACAACGGAACTTCGGCCAAACAACTCGCAAACAGCAACTCCTGTGCTGAGAGTATCGGAAAGTCCACGAATCGACTTGAATCGACTTAAGTCAAGCGGTCAGTGCCGGTTGAAGAGGCGTTCGTACAGCATCTCGACGTGTAGGTCCGAAAGGCGCCGGTAATGTCGCGCGCTTTGTAGTGCACCCTCGTGAAGGTGCCGCCACCCGCCCACTTCTTCCACCGCGGTCCGGAGTTTTTCAAGAAGATCGTCCACGTCGCGGAATTGGTAATGGTATCCATTGGCCCCCGGCTTGACGAAGTCCGCGCTCCCAGTTTGGCTGGGCACGATCGCGGGCGTTCCAAAGAACAGCCCTTCTATAACCGTGCTGCTACCCGGTTCTTCCCATACCGCGGGATTGACAACGAAGTGCACCGAGCGATGGATCTCGCGTAGGCTCTGCTCATCAAGAGGCCCGAAGGCAAGGCGAACGTCACACCCCTGATCCTGCAGTTCCCTGACACTCCTTGCGATGCGCGAACCGTCGTCATGCGTGTGCAGAAGAAG
>DATKJV010000042.1:0-59189 GCA_035543235.1 Anaeromyxobacteraceae bacterium
CCTTCAGCGCTTCCGCAACGAACTCGCCGAATCCTGCGTCTTGCCGCCTCGCCGTACCGAGCGCCTGTATCCAAGGGCCGTAAAGATCAAAATGAGCAACTACCCCCGCAAGCGACCTGGCCTTAAGTGACCTGCATTGCGCCTAGCCGCGCGCGATGCGCCCACCGCCGACGACCTCCTCCCCGTCGTAGAACACCGCCGCCTGCCCCGGTGCGACGCCGCGGACCGGAGCGCGGAATAGGACCACGGCGGCGCTCCCGCCGTCGACGGGGCGGACCTCGGCCCGCGCCCCCTCGTGCCGGTGGCGCACCCTGACGGTGAGCTCGACCGGGCGCGGAGGCGGGGCACCCGCCACCCAGTTCGTGTTCTCCGTCCGGAGGCGATCGGAGGAGGCCTCCGCTGCGCTGCCCACGACCACGCGGGCGGTCTCCGGCTCGATGCGGACGACGTAGCGCACCTCCGGCGAGCCGAGTCCGAGGCCTCGCCGCTGCCCGACCGTGAACCGGTGCACGCCGCGGTGGGCCCCGACCACCTCTCCGTCCGTGGTGACGAGCACCCCCGGCCGGACCGCGGCGGGGCGACGAAGCTCGACGAAGTCCGCCGCGTCGCCGCGCGTGACGAAGCAGATCTCCTGCGAGTCGGGCTTGTCCGCCGTGGCGAGGCCGGCCGCTGCCGCGGCCTCGCGGACGCGAGTCTTCGGCAGGTGGCCGACCGGGAACAGCACCTCGGCGAGCGCCCTCTGACCGAGCCCGTAGAGGAAGTAGCTCTGGTCCTTCGCGGGGTCGAGGGCGGAGAGGAGGGCGACCCGCCGGCCCCGCCGCTCGACGCGGGCGTAGTGCCCGGTCGCGAGCCGGGCCCCGAGCGCCCGTGCCCGCCGCAGGAGCCAGTCGAACTTCACCTCCGTGTTGCAGGCGATGCAGGGGTTCGGGGTCCGTCCGTTGAGATAGTCGTCGACGAAGGGGTCCACCACCCTGCGCCCGAACTCCTCCTCCACGTTGGCGACGTAGAAGGGGATGCCGATCCGGCGCGCCGCCGCGCGCGCGTCCTCGAGGTCGTCCGGCGCGCAGCACGAGCGCCCGCGCGCCCGGTCGGAGAAATCGTGGACCCGCATGGACACGCCGACCACCTCGTGGCCGGCAGCGGCGAGGAGGGCGGCGGCGGCCGAGGAGTCGACGCCCCCGGACATGGCCACGAGCACCCGCACGGTGGCTACCCCGGGGCCTTGACCGGAACCTCCAGGACGAACTTCGATCCGGCGAAGTGGCGCCGCACCCCTTCCGACTGGGTCCGCGGCGGGCTCTCCACGGAGATCCGTCCACCGTGCGCCTCCAGGATGCGCCGGGCCACGGGCAGCCCCAGGCCGCTCCCCGGGTGCTTCGAGGCCTCGTCCTTGCCGGCCGCGTGGAAGAACGGCTCGAAGACGTGCTCCTGTTCCTGCGGGGCGATCCCCGGCCCCTGGTCGTACACCGAGAACCGCAGCACGTCCCCGTCGCGGCGCACCTCGACGAGGATCTCGCCACCGTGCGGAGAGAACTTCACCGCGTTCCCGACCACGTTCGCGAGCGCCTGCTTGATCTTCTTCGGGTCCGCGGTCACGGGCCCGCACCCGCACTTCTGGACCTCGACGTGGAGCCGGGCCTCCCGCACGACCGGGCGCAGGTCCGCCACCACCTCGTCGGCGAGCGCGTCCGGGTCCACGGACCCCAGGAACAGCGCGGCGTCCGTCGCCTGGAGGCTCGCGAAGTCGGACAGGTTCTCGACGACGCGGGTGAGTCGCCCGGCCGACCCCTGGATCGACTCCAGGATGCGCTTCTGCTGCGCGGCGAGCGGCCCGAGCTTGTCGGAGGCGAGGATCTTCATGTACCCCGAGATCGGTGTGAGGGCCGTGCGGAGCTCATGGGCCAGGTTGGCGATGAAGATGCGCCCCAGGCGGTCGCGCTCGTAGTAGCGCTCCTCCCAGCTGCGCGCCGCCTCGAGGGCGTTCTCGAGGTGCCCCGCCATGGAGGCCGAGAGCGCCTTCAGGCCGGCCCGCTCCCCCTCGGCCGGGAGGAGCTCGCGCCGCCCGCTGAGGACGCCCCGCACCTCGGCCGCGAAGCGCTCCTCGTCGATGGGCTTCGCGAGGAAAGCGTCGGCCCCCGCGGCGAGCGCCACGTCGTGCTCGGCCGGTGCGTCCCCGAGCGCGATGAAGGGCACCGAGGCGAGCGCCTTCTCCTGCTTCAGGCGGGTCGCGATCTCCACGCCGTCCATGTCGGGGAGGTGCACCTCCGCGACGACGAGGTCCGGCGGAAGCGTCAGCGCGCGATGGATTCCCGCGAGGCCGGTTCCGGCCTCGTCCACCGCGAAGCCCTGGGCCTCGAGCAGCCGGCGGACGCGCGCCCGGAGCTCGCCGTCACTCTCGATGCACAGAATCCTCTGCGGCATTCGACTCGTCCCGGGGGGCGGATGATAGTGCGGATCGGCAGCGAGCGCTCGCGGGAATCGCGATTCGGTCAGGCCGGCCCTTCCGGCGCCGGGCGCCAGCCCCGGAGCGCCTCCCGGAGCGCCGAGGGCTCGTTGCGCGAAGGCTCCTCGAGCACGACGTCGAGGAGATGGCGGAGGGCCTCCCCCACGGCGGGACCGGAGACCCCGAGGTGCCCCATGACCGCGCGGCCGTCGAGGGCGAGCTCGCCCACGGTCAAAGCCGGCCGCCCCCGGAGCACGCTCGCGACGCGCCGGCGGAGGGTTTGGACATCGGCGACGGCCCGCCGGGACGACGCGCCCTGGTGGCGTGCGTCGGCCTCCCACAGGGCGAGCACGTCCGGCGCCCGGTCGCGCCCCGTCGCCGACAGCCAGCGGCGGACCTCCCGGGGGAGCCCGGGATAGCGGACCGCCGAGGTCGAAAGGCAGGGACCCGCCCGAAGGAGGACCGCCACGCCCACGGCGAGCCGGTTCGGCAGCCGCAGCTCGACGACCGCCTGCATGGCGAGCTCCGGCGAGACCACGTGCAGGAGCGCCGCGAGCCGGAGGAGGACGGGATCGCGCTCCCCGCGGCCGCCCGGCCCGCCGCCACGGGCCGCCACGGTGCCGGCCACGGCCGCGGCGTGCCGCACCCGGGCCGGGGACAGTCCCGCGAGCGGCGAGAGAACCTCCCCGAGGAGGCCCGTCCGCCAGAGCAACGGCAGGGCTGCCGGCGCGTGGGCACCGGCGAGCAGCCGCGAGAGCTCGTCGGCGACCCGCTCCCTCGAGACCTGTCGCACCACCGGGAGCGATGGCCGTATGGCAGCGCGCGTGCGCGCCTGCAGCCTGAACCCGAGCTCCGACGCGAACCGGACCGCGCGCAGCGGGCGCAGCCCGTCCTCGGCGAATCGCTCCCGTGCGTCGCCGACCGCCCGAATCACGCCCCGCCGGAGGTCCGCGAGCCCCTCGAAGGGATCGCGCAGCTCTCCGGCGAGCGGATCCCAAGCGATCGCGTTCACCGTGAAGTCGCGACGGGCCAGGTCGGCGTCGAGGTCGGTGTGGAACGTGACCGAGGACGGGCGCCTTCCGTCGACGTAGGCGCCCTCCCCGCGGAACGTCGTCACCTCGATGCGCGCCCCGCCCTCGAGCACGGTGACCGTCCCGTGCGCGATGCCGGTCGGAACCACCCTCCCGAACAGACGCTGCACCTCGGCCGGCGTGGCAGGCGTCGCGACGTCGAACTCGTCCGGATCCCGCCGCACGCGCCCGAGCAGCAGATCGCGCACGGCGCCGCCCACGATCCAGGAGCGGTGGCCCGCGGCGCCGAGTTCGCGGAGGACGCGGCGGACGGCTGGCCGGACGCCCTGCGGGCGAAGCTGGCGCAGGAGCCTTCCCGGCACTTCAGTGGACCGACCGCGGCGGCGCGGCCGCCTGGTCGAGGAGGCGGAAGTAGAGGCGGATGAGCGCGTCCCGGGACGCTCTCGGCATGGCGGCGATGGAATGGCGTGCATCGCAGATGGGATCGCGCGCGATGACGACGAGCGCCTCGCCGACCTCCTCGGCCTCCTTCGGCGATAGCTCGGCGGCGGGCGCCGCGAAGGCCTCGCGGATGTCGTCGAGCGGGAACAGCGGATGGTGCCCCGAGAGCCCCTCGCGCAGCCGAACGGAGAGGAGACCCGGAGCGAGCAGCTGGAGCTCTTCCATCGTCCGGCCTCCCTCGATGAACCGGCGCGGCCGCCCGTGCGCCGCCCCGCTCGCCCGCGGGTCCCGAGGAACCGACGCGGAGCGCACGGCCGGCGAGACTACCACGGCGCGCGCCCGGGCAACCCGGCCGATAGCGGTGGATCTCGCACCCGGCTCCCGGCCGGGCGGTGCCCGCCGGCGGGCGTCCGCGTCCGGCTTCGCCCGAGCCTCGCGCCCGTCCAGCCTCGCCGCGGCAGTTGCCCTCGCTGGCTCCCCCTCCCGCCGCAACAGCTCCATCGCCGTCGGGGTCAATGTCACCAAGGTGGGGTCGCGTCCGCCGAGGCCACCTTCTATCTCGCCGCCCGAGCGGGAGCGCGCGACCGCAGGCGTACGCCGCCACCGGCGCCGCGGCACGCGCGCTCCACGCTCGCCCCCTTGTGCGGGCGCTTCCGGGACCGAGCCCGGGACGCGCGCCGCGCCCTCCCCCGCGGCGCCGCGCCCCGGCTCGCCTCCTCCCCGCCTGGAAGCGATGCAGAGCGTAGCGCGGCACTGCCCGGCCGGCTGTCCCGCGCGCGTGTGCCGGGGGGATCGGGGGCGCGGAGATCGGGCGCGGGCCGGGCGCCCCCGGCCGCGGGACCGGGGTGACGCCTCGCCGCCTGTCTTGGTGACCCCGGGGTGAGTCGAACACCCGACCTGCGGTTTAGGAAACCGCCGCTCTATCCAGCTGAGCTACGGGGCCTCTTGCCAACGGACCGCTGCCCTCCGGCGCCCTGTCGCCGCCGCCTCTCCTCGCCCCTGAACCTGTGCGGGCCAAGGTCTTAGCCGGCTTCGGGCGAAGGCGTCCACCAAATCCCGAACGATCCGACGCACGGACTCTACGGGATGTCGGCGGGGGCCTCAACATCGGCCGGCGCCATCGGCCAGCGCGGCTGAACTCGCGCCGCCTTGGGAACCGGCTAGGATGGCGCCGCCGAAGCGCCGCGCCGCGGCGGCCCCGGAGGGGAGCCCGTGACCCACGTACCCGACCGCCTGAAGAGCCTCCGACGGAATGGCAGCTACGCGTTGCTCGCAGCCCTCCTCGTCGAGATCTTCATCCTCCCGCCGCTCGTCACGGTCGGCACCATCCCGCGGGTCGCACTCGCCATCGCGTCGACCGCGACCCTGGGAAGCGCCTTCGTGGCGCTCGGCGGCCACAAGGCGCTGCGGGGCCTCGCGGCAGGGGCGGCGCTCGTCGCGCTCGCCGCACAGTGGACGCACATCGCCTTCGGGGCGAACGGGACCGAGATCCTCAGCGCCGCCACCTTCGGCCTCGCGACGGCGATCTTCGGGGCCATGGTCCTCGTCGACGTGTTCTCGAAGGGGAAGCTCCCCGACCGGCTGCTCGCGGTGCTCCTCACCTACCTCCTGCTCGGCACGGTCTTCGCGGAGGTGTTCCACGTCCTCGACATCGTCCGCCCCGGCGCCATCGCTCCGATCGCCAGGGAGCGCCCGATCTCCACCTACATCTACTTCAGCTTCTCGACGCTCACCTCGGTGGGCTACGGGGACGTCGTCGCCGTGCACCCGCTCGGGCGGAGCTTCGCGGTCCTCGAGGCGCTCGCGGGCCAGATCTACACCCTGCTCGTCATCTCTCGCTACGTGGGAGAGCAGGCCGCCACGCGACCCTCCGCGTAGACGAAGCCGCGGGCGCCGTCCGCCCTGCGTTTTTTGCCCGGGCCATCCCCGGGTGATACAGGGATCGAGTGCGTCGCTTCCTCTCCGGGATCCTCGGCAAGCGGCCCCGCGACCGTGGGCCCGACCGCGAGCCCGCGCCCCGCGACCCGGAGGGACCGGAGACGCCCCTCCCCCCGTCCCTCGATCCGGCCTTCGCGCCGTTCGCCCGGGTCCTCGGCGTCGCGCCTGGCCCGCCGCCCGCGCCGTCCGTCGCCGACGAGGAAGAGGACCTGCGCGTCGCCGGCCTCGTGATCGAGCACTTCCGGAAGAACCGCCCGGGACCCGCCTCGGCTCCGTCGCTCTCGCTGCAGATCCTCAACCTGGTCGCGAGCCCGCGCACCGGCGCGGCGGACCTCGCCCGGCTGGTCCAAAACGACCCTGCGCTGGCCGCGTCCGTCCTCCACGTCGCGAACTCCGCCTACTACCGCGGCGTCGCGGAGGTCGAGAGCGTCCGGGACGCGGTCGCGCGCATCGGCCTCGAGGAGGCCGCGCGCGTGGCCGGCGCGCTCGCCGCGAAGAGCCTCTTCAGCCCCCGCATGCGGCAGGAGTTCGCCGCCTTCTCGGGGATGTGGTCGGACCTCTTCCTGCGCGCCGTGACGGTCGCCACCGTCTCGGCCTCCCTCGCCATGCGCGAGCCCCCTGCCCGCTCCGACCGCGCCTACCTCGGCGGCATGCTCCTCGACGTGGGCAAGTCCGTGGCGCTGCGCTCGATCTCCGCGCTGGCGCTCGACGGGGCGGTCCAGCCATCGCCGGACCGGGTGCGGCGCGTCCTCGAGCAGGTCCATCTCGAGATCGGGGGCGAGGTCCACCAGGAGTGGAGCCTGCCCCAGTACCTGACCGTCCTCTGCGTTCGCCACCACGACGACGTGGTCCCGGCGGAGCCGGAGTTCGCGGACCTGCACGTCGTGCGGCTCGTCTCCGCCCTCGAGGACCTGCGCCGGGACCCCGCGAACTCCGCACACGCCCCGGTCGAGGTCGCGCAGAGCGCCGGGGCCCTGCGCGTGGATCCGCACGCGGCGCGGGCGCTCTTCGCCGAACTCCGGACGACCGGCGAGCGGGTCGCCCGGACGTTCGCTCCCGCCCAAGCCCCCGCACCCCGCTAGGCCCCGAACCCGCAGCCGGTCCCGATGCTCGTGGGAGGCCCTCCCACCTGCCCGCCGGCCGCCGCAGCCGCGCCCACCGCTCCTCCGATGCGTCGCGGGAGCCCCTTCCGGTATCGTCGCCCTCGGAGGGCCAACGCGTGTGGTTCGTCGTCCTCGCCTTCGGGGCGCTTCTCGTGCACTGGGCGCGCCTCCCGGCGTGGCTCGCCCCGTACGTGCTCGCGCCGCCCCCCGCGGAGACGCGCTACGCCCTCTACTTTCTCTTCGCCGCCCTCCTGAGGCTCGTCATCCGCAACGCGCGGGTCTCCGCCCTGGAACGCAAGGGGCGGCGGGAGGCCCGCAAGGCCGCGAGGGCAGCGGAGGAGCGGCCCGCGCTCATGGACGTGGGCGCGGGCCTCGGCCGGGGCGTCGCGGAGGTCCTCGTCGGAGCGGACATCCTCGGCGCGGCCTTCGCGACGCTCGCGGCGGTCATACGGCTCGCGCTTCGCTCGAGCCGGCTCAGCGCGGCCGAGCTCGCCGCCCGGGCGCGGGAGCGCCGCCGGCGGGTGGCACGCGAGCACGCCCGCGCCGCCTCCTGCATCGCCGCGGTGGGGGCCCTGTGCGCCGCGCTCGCCTGGGCGCCGCTCTGGGAGGGGCGGATCCCCCCGAGGCTCGCGGAGCGGCTCGGGCAGGTCGCCGAGGCCCTCCCGCCGCTCCGCGCGGTGCACCCCGGCCGCTAGGACCCATCTCCGGACGGGCGGGGCGCCCGCCGGTTGCGCTACGCTCACGCCATGCAATCCCCGGCGGACCTCGGCGTCTGCGAGGCGCTCGAACTGCTCGGCCGCCGACGGCTCTCGGCCGAGGAGCTGGTGCGGGCGTTGCTCTCGCGAATCGCGACGGAGGAGCCGCGGGTCTCCGCCTTCCAGCTCGTCGACGCCGAGGGTGCCCTGCGCGCTGCGCGCCGCATCGACGCCATGGAGGAGCGCCCACCCCTCGCCGGACTGCCGGTCGGCGTGAAGGACGTCATCGACACCGCCGGACTGGCCACCGAGCGCGGCACCCCGATCTTCGCGGGGCGGGTCCCACACCGGGACGCCACGGCGATCGCGCGCCTGCGCGCGGCCGGCGCGGTCGTGCTCGGCAAGACCGTCACGACCGAGCTCGCCTTCTACCGGCCCGGGAAGACGCGCAATCCCCACGACCCCACGCGCACGCCGGGGGGATCGTCGAGCGGCTCGGCCGCCGCGGTCGCGGCCCGCATGGTTCCCGCCGCGCTCGGGACGCAGACCGCCGGTTCGGTGATCCGCCCGGCCTCCTTCTGCGGGGTGGTGGGCATGAAGCTCACCCACGGCTCGGTCCCCATGGACGGTGTGAGCCCGCTCGCGCCCACGCTCGACACCCTCGGCGTGTTCACCCGCGATCCGGGAGACCTCCGTCCCCTCCTGTCGGCCCTCGGCATCCCCCCGGGCGCCGGACCCGTCGCCGCCGGGGCGCGACGCATCGCCCTGTGCCGGACCGAGCAATGGCCGCTCGCCGCCCCCGAGACGCGCTCGCTCGTCGAGGCAGCCGCGCAGGCACTCGCCCGCGCAGGCGCCGAGGTGAGGGAGGTCGACCTCGGCCCGGAGTTCCACGGCCTCTTCGAGGCCCAGCAGGTGATCATGGCCGCCGAGGCCGCGAGCGCATTCGGCGAGCTCCGGCGCGCGCGGGAGGCGGACCTGTCGCCGGTCTTCCTCGAGCTGGTTCGGACCGGCGAGGCCCTTCCGCGACGGCGCTACGAGGACGCGCAGGAGCTCGCCGGGCGCGCCCGGGCGGCTCTCCCCGGGGCGCTCGCCGGCACCGATGCCCTCCTCACGCCGTCGGCGCCGGGGGAGGCGCCTCCCGGCCTCTCCTCGACGGGCGACCCGGCCTTCAACCGGATCTGGACGCTCCTCGGCGTCCCGTGCGTCTCCGTTCCCGCTGGGCGCAGCCCGGCCGGCCTCCCGGTCGGCGTCCAGCTCGTCGCGGCCCCGGGCGACGACTTTCGCCTCGCCGGGATCGCGGCCTTCGCCGCCGCCCTCCTCGGAGGCGCTACTTCCGCAGCGCCCTGAGCGCTGCCTTGGGGTCGTCGACCGCGAGGAACAGGCTCGCCCTGCCGGCGCGGCGCGCCGTTCCCAGGTACCCGTAGTGGATGTTGATGCCCGCCGCCCCGAGCCGGTCCGCGACGCGCCCGAGCGCGCCGGGGCGGTCCGCGACCACGACCTCCACGAGGTCGTCGACCGTCGTCTTCCACCCCAGGGAGGTGAAGACCCGGCGCGCCGCTGCCGGCTTGTCGACGACCACGCGCAGGAAGCCCTTCCCCTCGAGGGAGGCCGCCATGAACGCGCGGATGTCCACCTTCTTCGCGCCGAGGGCGTCGGCGACCTTGCCGAGCATCCCTGGCCGGTTCTCGACCCATGCGGAGATCTGCTTTGCCTTGGGCATGGCTCAACCCTTAGCGCGAGGCGGGCTGCCGCTCAAGTGCGGCGCGCCGGTCGGGCGGGGTGCGCTCGTCGCCGAAGAAGAGCTCGATCTCGTGGCGGCGGGCAATCGTGTCCTCGTAGCCGAGCTCGACGAGCCGGCCCACGTACACCGGTTCGAAGGCGAGGTAGCTCAGCAGGTCCGACGCATTGGCGCCGTTCGCGCCGATGCCGGAGAGCAGGTAGCGCAGGAAGCGAGGAAACCGGAGGTACTGGTCTCCCGCGAGCTTGCCGAGGTCGCGAGAGGGGCGGAGCACCAGGGCCGGGATGGGCCGGAGATGGTGGGGCACGCGGCCGCGATCCTTCGGGGGGACGAGCGAGACGAGCTGGTTGAGACGCTCCAGGCGCTCCACGTCGGCCTCGATCGACTCGAGAAAGACCGCGTTCAGCAGCGTGCCGGCGATCTCGGAGGGGGCGAGCGAGTCCTTCCGGGGCGGCCTCCGCGGGGGGATGAGCTCCCCCGGGTCCCGCCAGCGCCTCACACCCACCACGACGAGCCTCTCCGCCCCCATGTGCACGGCAGGAGAGAGCGGCGCGGTCATGCGCACGCTCCCGTCGCCGTACCAGGTGCCCCGGATGCGCACGGGCGGGAAGAAGATGGGAATGGCTGCAGAGGCGATCACGTGGTCGAGGCGGATGCTCTCGCGAATGCCCACGCGCGTGGCCCTGACCCAGGGCTCGATCGCGGGGTTGCCGTCGAAGAAGGTCACCGCGACGCTCGTGGCGTAGCTCGTGGTGGTGACCGCGAATCCCTCGAGCGCGCCCGACGCGAGGTTTTCCCGGAGCCGGAGGAGCGGCAGCTTCTCGTGAAGGAAGTCCCGGAGCGGGGTGGCGTCGAGGAGGAAGTTGATGCGGCTGCGCTCGAAGAGGCCGCCGGTGGACAGGTCCCGCATCCAGCGCGTCCCGATGGAGAGCATCCGCCGGCTGTCCGTCCGGTAGACGCGGTCGGGCGTGATCTCGCGCCAGACGTCGGCGAGCCTCCGCGCAGCGTCCGGGAAGTCGTCGAGGTTGCCACCGAGGAAGCTGCCGTTCACGCCGCCCGCGGAGATGCCACAGAGGCTGCGGAAGGGAAGCGGGCCCCGCGGGAGGATCTCGGAGAGCGCGAGAAGCGCACCGGCCTGGTACGCCGCTCGCGCGCCACCGCCGGTGAGGACCAGTCCCACATGCACGCCCCGAAGCGTAGCATCGCAGCCAACTTTCCGTCAGCGGGGACCCGGGTACGGCGCGACTTCACCCGGGCGCGGGATGGCCGGCGATCGATGCCGTACCGCATCATCGTAGCGTGAACTCCCCCCACGCCCGCTTCAGCCTCAGCGACCCCCGGGACCTGAACTTCGCGCTGCGCGCCCTGCTCGGCTTCTCGCGCGACGACGCGCCCGAGACGGTCGCCGCGAAGCTCCCCCCGTCGCCGACCGTGGCCGAACTCGTGGACGCCGTCTTCGCGGATCGCTCCTCGTCGCCCGGCTTCGCGTCCGACCGCGAGACGGCCACTTCGCTGCTCGCGGCGTACTTCGCCATCGACCCACCGGTGGACCCAGACCCGCGCCCCTGACCCGGGGAATTTGTGCGCCCGCGTGTGCGGTTTCGTCGTCACTGCGTCGCGGGACTAAACCCCGCGGATCTTCTGGGCAAGATGGATTCATGCAGATGACCGAACAGACCATCGCCGTGGACGCCGAGGTCGAGCGCCTCCAGTCCGAGAACGAGGTCGACTGCGCCATCGACACGGTGGTGACCTTCGCCTTCGGGACCTCCGAGCCCATCGACCGCTACCTGTTCCGCATCCGCTCGTCCCTCCCCTCCCAGCCGACGGTGAAGGAACTCGTCGAGGCGGTCTTCGAGACGCGCCGCGAGCTCGGCCCGATCCCGGACGAAGCGGCGCGCCGCGCCGACGCCGCGATGGCCATGGCCGCCTTCCTCTCCGCCGACCCGAACGAGCTCGGAATCCCCGCCGCGATGTTCCGCGTCGGCGCAGAGGTCTGGCTGACCCCGGCCCGGGCCCCGCTGAGCTAGAGCCCCGCCGCCGGGCCGGAGCCAGGTCCCCGTCCAACCATTCGAGCGTCAGCGGCCCGCTCCGAGGCGCCCGCCGCGACGTCGGAGACTTGCCGGCCCGGGCCGCCCGGCCCGGCCGGGTCACTGCGCCGTGTAGCCGCCGTCCATCACCGCCACCGAACCGGTGATTCCCGCGGCCTGCTCGGAGAGCAAGAACAGCGCGTAGGCCGCCACTTCGTCCACGGTGAGCAGGCGCTTGATCGGCACGAGCGGGTAGATGACCTCCTCGAGGACGCGCTCGAGCGGGACCCCGCGGGTGCGGGCGAGGTCGCTGAGCTGGTTGCGCACGAGCGGCGTGTCCACGTAGCCGGGGGCGAGCGCGTTGACGGTGATGCGGTGGGGGGCTCCCTCGAGCGCCGCCACCTTGGTCAGGCCGATCACGCCGTGCTTCGCGCTGTTGTAGGCGGACTTGCCGGCGAAGCCGACGAGGCCGTTGATGGACGCCACGTTGAGGATGCGCCCGCTCCGCTGCCTCTTCATGATGGGGAACACGTGCTTGATGGCGAGGAACGGGGCGAAGAGCATCACGCGCAGCAGCAACTCGAACTTCTCCGCCGGGAATTCCTCGATGGACGACACGTACTGCAGCCCGGCGTTGTTCACGAGGATGTCGAGGCGCCCGTGGGCGGCGACCGTGCGGTCGAGCGCGCCGACCATCTGGGCCTCGCTCGTCACGTCGACCGCGAGGCCCATGGCCCCGGCGCCGAGCCGCTCCGAGGCGGCCCTGGCCCTTGCACCGTCGAGATCCGCGACCGTCACCCTTGCGCCCTCCGCGGCGAGCGCCTCGGCGATGCGGAGACCGATGCCTCCGGCGGCGCCGGTCACGAAGGCGACCTTGTCCGTCAGGCTTTGCGCCATGCCCAGTCCTCCTCGCGGCCGCGCGGCCGCTGCTTCCGGTCCTAGAAGGAACGCTTGACGAGCGCCCGGACCTCCCCGACGACGCCCCGCCGGAACGCCATCACCATGATGACGAACACCGCACCGGTGATGACCGTCACCCAGGAGCCCAGGCTGGCGAGGTAGTTCTCGAGGGTGAGAACGAGGAGCGCGCCGACGCTCGGCCCCATCACCGTGCCCATGCCGCCGAGCAGCGTCATGAGCACGACCTCCCCGGAGCGCTGCCACGTCACGTCGCCGAGGGTCGCGAACTGGAGCGTGAGGGCCTTCAGCGAGCCGGCGAGCCCCGCCAGCGCGGCGGAGAGCACGAAGGCGAGCAGCTTGTACCGGGCGACGTCGTAGCCGAGCGACACGGCGCGCGGCTCGTTCTCCCGGATGGCGCGCAGCACGTGCCCGAAGGGGGAGTCGATGATGCGGTGGATGAGGAAGAAGGCGCCGAGGAACACGGCGTAGACGAAGAAGTACATCGTCAGGCGGTCCGAGAGGTCGAACCCGAGGAAGCTCCCCCGCGGGATCCCCTGCAGCCCGTCCTCCCCCCCGGTCCAGGGCATCTGGACGACGAGGAAGTAGATCACCTGGGCGAACCCGAGCGTGATCATGGCGAAGTAGATGCCGGAGCGCCGGAGGGCGAGCGCCCCGAAGACGAGCCCGAGGACCGCGGCGACGACGACGCCTGCCGGGACGGCGAGGATCACGGGCAGCCCCAGGGTCCGGGCCGCGTAGCCGGTGACGTAGGCCGCCGACCCGAGGAAGGCGGCATGGCCGAAGGAGAGGAGCCCAACGTAACCGACGAGCAGGTTGAACGCGCTCGCGAAGAGCGCCATGACGAGCACGTTCATGGCGAAGACGGGATAGACGACGAAGGGGGCCGAGACGCCCACCACGACCATCGCCGCGTAGCCCAGGAAGACCGGCCGGCGGTAGAGCGGCGCGGTCACTTGAGCCTCCCGAACAGGCCTGCCGGCCGCACGAGCAGCACGAGCGCCATGATGACGAAGACCACGACGCTCGCCGCCGGCGGGTAGAGGAATTTCGTGAGCCCTTCCACGAGCCCGATGCCGACGCCGGTCACGATGGCGCCCAGGATCGAGCCCATCCCGCCGATGACCACCACGGCGAACACGACCATGATGAGCGACGAGCCCATGAGCGGGCTCACCTGGTAGACGGGGGCCGCCATCACGCCCGCGAAGCCCGCGAGCCCCACCCCGAAGCCGTAGGTGATCGTGAACATGAGGGGCACGTTGATGCCGAAGGCCTGCAGGAGCCGCCGGTTCTCGGTGCCGGCGCGCAGGTAGGCGCCGAGGCGCGTGCGCTCGATGACGAACCAGCTCGTGAAGCAGACGAGGGCCGACACGAGCACCACCCAGGCCCGGTACCGCGGCAGGTAGACGAAGCCGAGGTCGAAGCCGCCGCGGAGTGCCTCGGGCACCGGGTACGGGTTGCCGGAGTTTCCGTAGCCCTGGTGGAAGAGCCCCTCGATGATGAGGGCGAGGCCGAAGGTGAGCAGCAGCCCGTAGAGCGGGTCGAGTCCCTGGAGCCGGCGCAGGAAGAGCCGCTCGACGGCGATGCCGGAGAGCCCGACCACCGCCGGCGCGAGGAGGAGTGCCCACCAGTAGTTCACCCCGAGGTACTGCAGACCCATCCACGCGAGGAACGCCCCCATCATGTACTGGGCGCCGTGGGCGAAGTTCACGACATCGAGCAGCCCGAAGATGATGGCCAGGCCGAGCGACAACAGCGCGTAGAACGAGCCGTTGATGAGCCCGAGCAGCAGCTGTCCGAAGAGGGCGCGCGTCATGGGAGCGGGGCCCCGGCGCGGCGCGGCGCCGCGCCGGAGGCCTCAGGTCCGGGTCACTTCTTCACGTAGGGGCACTTCGCGGCGTCGAGGTACGGCGGGTTGCACGGGCACTTCTGCTCGGCAACGCTCGGGAAGGCCTCCGCGGCCGGGATGGTCTTCAGGATCTTGTAGTAGTCCCAGGGCCCCTTCGACTCCTCGGGGGTCTTCACCTGCGCGAGGTACATCGCGTGGCGATGGAGGCCGTCCGGGCCGATGTGGCCGTCCTGCGCGAAGAAGTCGTTCACGGGCATCTCGCGCATCTTCGCCATCACCGCGTCCGCGTCGTCCGTGCCCGCCGCCTGGATCGCCTGGAGGTAGTGG
This sequence comes from Anaeromyxobacteraceae bacterium, assembly GCA_035543235.1. Classification (GTDB taxonomy): domain Bacteria; phylum Myxococcota; class Myxococcia; order Myxococcales; family Anaeromyxobacteraceae; genus DATJZG01. The sequence continues at coordinate 14,517 of DATKJV010000042.1, forward strand.
CCCACCGCCGAGGCGACGCCGGCCTGCACCATCGTCGGCATGCGCTTCGTGCGCTCGAAGAACCGCTTCGCCCACTTCCGCGAGGCCTCGTCCCGGTCCCAGTAGAAGGCGGTCGTGAGGTACATGCCCTTCGCGGTCTGGAGCCCGAGGCTGTGCACGTCGCTGATGAACACGAGCAGGCCGGCGAGGTTCTGGGCCTTGGTGATGCCGAACTCGTTCGCCTGCTTGATGGAGTTGATGGTGTCCTGGCCGGCGTTCGCGAGGCCGATGATCTTCGCGCCCGACGCCTGCGCCTGCAGGAGGTAGGACGAGAAGTCCGTCGTGCCGGGCGACGGGAAGAGCGCGTCGCCGAGGACCTTGCCGCCCGCGGCCTTCACGACCGCGGAGGTGTCGGCCTCGAGCGACTTCCCGAACACGTAGTCGGCGGTGAGGAAGAACCAGGACGTGCCTCCCTGCTTGACGACGGCACCGCCGGTGCCGTTCGCGAGCGCCCAGTTGTCGTAGGTGTAGTGGACGGTGTAGGGCGTGCACTTGTCGCCGGTGATGGCGGTCGTGCCCGGGCCCGAGAGCAGCGTGATCACCTTCTTCTGGGCGGCGACGGGCATCACCGCGAACGCCGTCGAGGAGGAGACGAGGTCCACGATCGCATCCACGTGTTCCTCGTCGACCCAGCGGCGGGCGACGGTGGAGGCGACGTCGGCCTTGAGCTGGTGGTCCGCGCTGACCACCTGGATCGGCTTTCCGAGGACCTTGCCACCGAACTCCTCGACGGCCATCTTCGCGGCCTCGACCGATCCCGGGCCCGCGAGGTCGGAGTAGTACCCGGTCATGTCGGTGAGGACCCCGATCTTCACGACGTCGTCGGAGACCTTGCCCTTGGCGGCGTCGGCGGCGACTGCCGGGGCGCACAGAGACGCGGCGAGCAGCGCGGAGGCGATCCTTCGGTTCATGCGGTCGTCCTTTCTTTCGTTCACACTCCGAGGAACTTCTGCACCGAATCCATCCGGCCGGAGAGCTGCCCGGCCTCGATCATGTCCACCACCCGCCCGTGCTCGAGGAGGTAGTGCCGGTCGGCGAGCGGGGCCGCGAAGCGGAAGTTCTGCTCCACGAGCACCATCGTGTAGCCGCGCTCCTTCAGCTCCCGCACGACCCTCCCGAGGGTCTCCACGATGACCGGGGCGAGCCCCTCGGTGATCTCGTCGAGGAGCAAGAGCCGTGCGCCCGCCCGAAGGATGCGCGCCATGGCGAGCATCTGCTGCTCGCCCCCGGAGAGCTTCGTCCCCTGGCTGCGGCGCCGCTCCTCGAGGTTCGGGAACATCCGGTAGATCTCCTCCGGGGACATCCCGGACTTCCCGAGCCGCGGCAAGAGCAGCAGGTTCTCCTCGGTGGACAGGCTGGCGAAGATGCCGCGCTCCTCCGGGCAATAGCCGACCCCGATCCCGAGGCGCGCGATGCGGTGCGTGGGCAGCCCGACCGTCTCGCGACCGTTCAGCCGCACCGAGCCCGTTCGCCTGCCCACCAGGCCCAGGATGGACTTGAGCGTCGTCGTGCGCCCGGAGCCGTTTCGCCCGAGGAGCGTCACGACCTCCCCCTCGTCGACGTCGAGGTCGACGCCGTGGAGGACGTGCGACTCGCCGTAGAAGGCGTGCAGGTCGCGGACCCGAAGGAGTTCGGCGCCGGAGGCGTACGCGGGGCTCACGCCGCCCCCCCCGCCCCGCCGATGTAGGCCTCGCGGACCGCGGAGTCGCGCGAGACCTCGGCGTAGCTGCCCTCCGCGAGCACGCTTCCGCGGGCGAGCACGGTGATCCGGTCGCAGAGGTTCGCGACGATCGAAAGGTTGTGCTCCACCATGAGCACGGTCCGCCCCTTCGCCACCCGGGCGATGAGGTCGGTGGTCCGTCCCACGTCCTCGTGCCCCATCCCGGCGGTCGGCTCGTCGAGGAGCAGGAGCTCCGGCTCCAGCGCGAGCGTCGTCGCGACCTCGAGCGCGCGCTTGCGGCCGTAGGGGAGCTCCCCCGCGGGCGTGTCGGCGAGGCGCTCGAGGTCGACGGCGGCGAGGAGCTCGCGGGCACGCCCGTCGAGGACCTCGAGCGTCCGCCCCGCGCGCCAGAAGTGGAGGGAGGTGCCGAGGCTGCGCTGCAGCGCCACCCGCACGTTCTCGAGGGCCGTGAGACTCGGGAACACGGCCGAGATCTGGAACGAGCGCACGAGCCCGCGACGGGCGAGGTCCGCCGGCGCGGCACGCGTCACGTCCGCCCCCTTGTAGAGGATGGTGCCCCGCGTCACGGGGAGGAAACGGGTGAGCAGGTTGAAGACGGTCGTCTTGCCCGCGCCGTTCGGGCCGATGAGCGCGTGGATGGAGCCGGCTCGCACGCGGAGCGACACGCCGTTCACCGCGACGAATCCCTGGAACTCCTTCGCCAGGTCACGGGTCTCGAGGATCAGTTCGTCCGCCATGAGTGGATCGCGCCGCGGCGCAGCGCCAGAGAATTAACGTTTGCCGTGTCGGTGTCGAGAGCGTTCTGTGACGCGGCGCGCAACGCGCGCCCCTTTCGGGCTCGGCGCTCGAGGGGCGCTCCCCTTTAACTAAGCTCCAATCGTGGCGGCCAGGGAGGAGACATGAACGTCACCCGAAGAGGGTTTTTGAAGCTCACGGCGTCCGGGCTCGGAGCGACGAGCGTCGCGGCCCTGGGCTTCTCGCCCGAGCGCGCCCTCGCCGACGCGCGGCCCTTCAAGCTCACCGCCACGAGCGAGACCCGGAACACCTGCCCGTACTGCTCGGTGGGGTGCGGCATCATCCTCTACGGGCTCGGCGATCGCGCGAAGAACGCCCGCACGGAGATCATCCACATCGAGGGGGACCCGGACCACCCGGTGAACCGGGGGACGCTGTGTCCCAAGGGAGCGAGCCTCCTCGACTTCGTCCACAGCCCGACCCGGCTCCGCCACCCCGAGTACCGCGCCCCGGGGTCGTCGGAGTGGAAGCGCGTCTCCTGGGACTTCGCCCTCGAGCGCATCGCCCGCCTCATGAAGGAGGACCGCGATCGGAACTTCACGGCGAAGAGCGCGAAGGGCCAGACGGTGAACCGCTGGACCACGACCGCCTTCCTCGCCGCGTCGGCCTCGTCCAACGAGACGGGCTACATCTTCCAGAAGGTCGTCCGCGCCCTCGGAGGAGTCTGCTTCGACAACCAAGCCCGTGTTTGACACGGCCCCACGGTGGCCGGTCTGGCCCCGACGTTCGGCCGTGGCGCGATGACCAACCACTGGGTGGACATCAAGAACGCGGATGTCGTCCTGGTGATGGGCGGCAACCCCGCCGAGGCCCATCCCTGCGGCTTCAAGTGGGTCGTCGAGGCCAAGGCCCGCAAGAAGGCGCGCCTCATCGTCGTCGACCCGCGCTTCACGCGGACCGCCGCGGTCGCCGACCTGTACGCCCCCATCCGCCCCGGCTCGGACATCGCCTTCCTGGGCGGCGTCATCCGCTACCTCCTCGAGAACCGGAAGATCCAGGAGGACTACGTCAAGGCGTACACGAACGCCTCCTTCCTCCTGAACGAGGAGTTCGAGTTCGAGGAGGGCCTGTTCAGCGGCTACGAGCCGGATCGGCGCCGGTACGACAAGTCCACCTGGACCTACCAGCTCGACAAGGACGGCTACGCGAAGGTCGATCCGACGCTCCAGGACGAGGACTGCGTCCTCCAGCGGATGCGGCAGCACTACCAGCGCTACACGCCGGAGATGGTGGAGCGCGTCTGCGGGACGCCCAAGGACACGTTCCTGAAGATCTGCGAGATCATCGCCAGCACCGCCGCGCCCGACCGCACCATGACGAGCCTCTACGCGCTCGGCTGGACCCAGCACAGCGTCGGATCGCAGAACATCCGCTCCATCGCCATCATCCAGCTCCTGCTCGGCAACATGGGGATGGCCGGCGGCGGCGTGAACGCCCTGCGAGGCCACTCCAACATCCAGGGCCTCACGGACCTCGGGCTCCTGTCGAACTCGCTCCCCGGCTACCTCACGCTCCCCACCGAGGACGACCCGAACCTGAAGGAGTACCTGGAGAAGCGGACGCTCAAGCCTCTGCGGCCGGGCCAGATGAACTACTGGTCCAACTACCCCAAGTTCTTCGTCTCGCTCATGAAGGCCTGGTACGGGGCGGCGGCGACGAGCGACAGCGACTTCGCCTACGAGTACCTCCCCAAGGTCGACGCGCCCTACGACGCCTTGCGCGTCATGGAGCTCATGAGCCAGGGGAAGCTGAACGGCTACGTCTGCCAGGGCTTCAACCCGCTCGCGTCCTTCCCGGACAAGCCGAAGCTCCTCGCCGGCCTCTCGCGACTCAAGTACCTCGTGGTCATCGACCCGCTCGCTACCGAGACCTCCGAGTTCTGGAAGAACCACGGGGAGTACAACGACGTCGAGCCGGCCAAGATCCCGACCGAGGTGTTCCGGCTGCCGTCCACCTGCTTCGCGGAGGAGGACGGGTCGCTCGTGAACAGCTCCCGTTGGCTGCAGTGGCACTGGAAGTCCGCCGAGCCGCCCGGCGAGGCGAAGGGTGACCCGGAGATCGTCGGGGAGCTTTTCCTCCGGCTCCGGCAGCTCTACGCCAGGGAGGGCGGGGCCTTCCCGGACCCGGTGTTGAAGCTCACCTGGAGCTACCGGACGCCGAGCGCCCCGGGCCCGGAGGAGATCGCCCGCGAGTTCAACGGCTCCGCCCTCGCCGACGTCCCCGACCCCAAGCAGCCGGGGGCGCTGCTCGCGAAGGCGGGGGAGCAGCTTCCGGGCTTCGCCGTCCTGCAGGCGGACGGGACGACGGCCTGCGGCTGCTGGATCTTCGCGGGTTGCTACACGCAGGCCGGCAACCAGATGGCGCGACGCGACACCGCCGATCCGAGCGGCCTCGGCCTGACGCTCGGCTGGGCCTGGTCGTGGCCAGCGAACCGCCGCATCCTCTACAACCGCGCCTCCTGCGACCCCGCCGGGACCCCGTACATCGCCTCCCGGAAGGTCATCTGGTGGACCGGCCAGAAGTGGGTCGGCAACGACGTCCCCGACTTCAAAGTGGACTCGCCGCCCTCCGATGGGATGGACCCGTTCATCATGAACTCGGAGGGAGTCGCCCGCCTCTGGGCGCCGGCCATGGCCGACGGCCCGTTCCCGGAGCACTACGAGCCCTTCGACGCCCTGCTGCTGGAGAACCCGTTCGGCAAGGTGCTCAACGACCCGGCGGCGCGCGTGTTCCCGAACGACGCCAAGGCCTTCGGGAGGCCCGACGAGTTCCCTTGCGTGGCCACCACCTACCGACTCACCGAGCACTTCCACTTCTGGACGAAGCACGCCCGGATCCCCGCCATCCTGCAGCCGGAGGCGTTCGTCGAAGTTCCCGAGGGGCTCGCGCGCCAGAAGGGATTCCGCAACGGAGACATGGTGCAGGTGCGCTCCAAGCGGGGCGCCATCAAGGCCAAGGCGTTCGTGACCAAGCGCTTGCCCACGCTCGTCATCGAGGGCAAGGAGGTCCACGTCGTGGGGATCCCCATTCACTGGGGGTTCACGGGTCTTGCGAAGAAGGGCTACCTCGCGAACACGCTCACGCCCCCGGTCGGCGACGCCAACATCCAGACGCCGGAGTACAAGGCGTTCCTGGTCGCCGTCGAGAAGGCCTGAGGAGCGCGCCATGGCTCTCGAGACCCAGGACATCCGCGCGCGTTCCGCCACGACCACCTCGGTCGCGCCCGACGCCCGCTCCTTCCAGCCGGAGGTGTCGAAGCTCATCGACCTCTCCAAGTGCATCGGGTGCAAGGCCTGCCAGGCGGCCTGCATGGAGTGGAACAACCTCCGCGACACGATCGGGACCTTCCAGGGCGCCTACACCAACCCGCCCGACCTCGACGACCAGTCGTGGACGGTGATGAAGTTCAACGAGACGGAGGTCGACGGGCGGTTCGCGCTGCTCATCTTCAAGGACGGCTGCCTGCACTGCGCCGACCCGGGGTGCCTGCGCGCTTGCCCGTCCCCCGGCGCGGTCGTCCAGTACCAGAACGGCATCGTCGACTTCCAGCAGGACCACTGCATCGGTTGCGGCTACTGCATCTCCGGCTGCCCCTTCAACATCCCGCGGCTCCGCAAGGAGGACAGCCGGGTCTACAAGTGCACGCTGTGCTCGGACCGCGTGGCGGTGGGCCTCGAGCCGGCCTGCATCAAGTCCTGCCCCACCCACGCGCTGTCGTTCGGGTCCCGCGCCGAGCTCATCGAGGAGGCGCAGGGCCGCATCACCGACCTGCAGGAGCGCGGCTTCTCCCAGGCCGCGGTCTACAACCCGCCCGGCGTGGGCGGCACCCACGTCTTCTTCGTCCTGCCCCACGGGGACCGTCCGGAGGCCTATGGGCTTCCGAAGGACCCGCGCATTGGCCCGCTCCTCGCCCTCTGGCGGTCCACCGCCGCCCGGGCCGTCGGCGTCCTCACCATGTTCAGCGTGCTCGTGGCCGGCATCCTGCACTACATGCGCCACGGACCCCTCGAGGTGCCAGAGGAAGGGGAAGGGAGCGCCGGGCCCGGCGCCCAGGAGGCGAAGCCATGAGCGAGCGCGACCAGGACCTCCTGCTCCCGGACGGCAAGATCCTGCGCCACGGCAACCGCGAGCGCGTCGTCCACTGGATCATCGCCATCGCCTTCGTCCTTCTGTTCTTGTCGGGGCTCGCGATGTTCTCGCCGTTCTTCTTCTGGCTCTCCGCCCTCTTCGGCGGGGGCCAGTTCATGCGCTTCGTCCACCCGGTGTGCGGGGTCGTGCTCGTCCTGCTCTTCTACCCGTACGCGTTTCGCCTGCGGGCGGACAACCGCTGGACCGCGGCCGACTCGCACTGGGTGCGCAACATGTTCCGCTACATGCGCAAGGAGGCTCACTTCTCGGACACCGGCAAGTACAACGCCGGCCAGAAGCTCATGTACTGGTCGATGGTTCCGATCATCGGGGTGCTCCTCCTCACCGGGATCGTGATGTGGCAGCCGTGGTTCGCCCCGCGGTTCCCGCCATTCCTGCGGCGTGCGGCCGGCCTCCTGCACGCCGTCACGGCGTTCGTCATGTTCGTGGGCATCGGCGTCCACTGGTACGCGGCGTTCTGGACGAAGGGCAGCATCCGGGCCATGGTGCGCGGAACCGTCACCCAGGCCTGGGCCCGCTTCCACCACCCCGGCTGGTTCCGGAGCATCACGGGCAAGAACCCATGACCGAGGCCCCGCCCGAGGCGCTCCCGGGCGAGATCGAGTACCTCCGGTTGCCGCGTCCCGCGGAGCTCTTCCGGCGGCGCGCGGAGCGGCTGCGCGAACTCGCGCCGGGGAACCCGATGCAGGACCTCCTCCTCGCGCTCGCGGACATGGTCGGCGCGCAGCGGGCCGCCCTGCCCCTCGTGCGCCCCGGGTCCGCACCCGGCGACCTTCCCGCGGAGGTACCGCTCCGGGCCACGCGGCTGCGGCGCCACGCCGACTGGCGGGCCGGGCTCGGGGCGCTGCTCTCGGGACTCCGGCCTGGAGCCTGGCCCGCGCCCGCGCGCGCGGCCATGGGGCGGCTCGCCGCCGCCTCGCCCGCGGACCTCGAGGCGCTCGCCGACGAGACCCTCTCCGGCGCCCCCGGGCCGGGGGACCTCGCCGCCGCCCCGTTCGTGGCGGCGGCCCTGCAGGTGTACTTCGCGTCGCTCGCGGCGGGCCTCCCCGCCTCGAGCGTCGAACGCACCCGCTCCGGCTGCCCGGTCTGCGCCTCTCCCCCGGTCGCGGGCGTCGTCCTCGGGGACGACAAGCTGCGCTACCTCGCCTGCTCCTTGTGCGGCTCGGAATGGAACCTGCCGCGGATCCAGTGCTGGCTCTGCCGCTCGACCGCCGGGATCTCCTACCTCGCCGTCGAGGGCGGGCCGGCGGGCGTCCGCGCCGAGGCCTGCTCCTCGTGCCGCGCCTACGTGAAGCTCTTCTACCGGGAGCAGTCCCCGCGCGCGGAGCCCCTCGCGGACGACGTCGCGACCCTCGCCCTCGACCTCCTCGCCGCGGAGGAAGGGTGGGCGCGAAGCGGCGTGAACCTGTTCCTGGTCGGCGGCGCCGAGCACTAGGGCACGGTTGCGCACCCGCGTCCCCGACCTCTCGCGCCGCTGCCCGCGGTGCTACTTCCCCCCGGCCCACTGCCTGTGCCCGTCGATTCCGCGCCTGCGCACCGCGACGCGGATCGTCCTCGTCCGGCATGCCTCCGAACGCGTCCGCACGACGAACACCGGCCGCTGGGCGGCTCTCGCACTCGAGCGCTGCGAGGTCCTCGAGCACGGGCTGGCGGGCGCCCCCCTCGGCGAGGCGCGCATCGCGCCCGGGCGGGCCGCGGTGCTCTTCCCCTCGGGGGGAGCGGCCGCCCCCCCTCCGGACCTGGACGTCCTCGTCGTCCTCGACGGGACGTGGGCACAGGCGCGGCGCATGCTGCAGCGCATCCCCGCGCTGCAAGCGCTCCCCCGGCTCTCGCTCGAGGCCCCCCCGAGCGATCGCCTCCGCCGCCCGACCGTCCCCGGGGGAATGTCCACGCTCGAGGCCATCGCCGCAGCGCTCGACCTCCTCGGGGACCGCGCCGCCGCGCGCGCCCTGGCGGAGTTCCATCGCCTGGCGGTCGAGCGGGGTCGCGCGCTGCGCTGGCCGGGGAAGCCGTGACGGGAGCGGCCGGTTGCGGTAGGAAACGCCCCCCGTGAGCGCCTTCGCCCCCGCCCGCTGGCTTCCCGGCCGCCACCTTGGCACCGTCTTCGCGAGCGTGGCCCGCCCGCTCCCCCGCCCCCGGTACCGGCGCGAGCGCTTCGATCTCGACGACGGAGACTTCCTCGACCTCGACCGGATCGACGGTCCCGGGCCGGACGCACCCCTGCTCGTCATCTCCCACGGCCTCGAGGGAAGCTCCCGCGCGCCCTACGTGCGCGGCCTCGCAGCCTGCGCGGCGCGACGGGGCCTCGCGGTCGCGGCGTGGAACTTCCGGGGCTGCTCCGGCGAGCCGAACCGGCTGATCCGCCAGTACCACTCCGGCGACACCGAAGACCTCGACGCCGTCGTCCGCCGTTTGGCGACCGAGGCGCCCGGGCGCCCGCTGCTCCTCTGCGGCTTCTCGCTCGGCGCGAATCAGATCGTGAAGTGGCTCGCCGAGCGCGGCCCCGCGGTCCCGTCCGAGGTTCGCGCCGCGGCGGCCGTCTCCACGCCGTTCGACCTCGCCGCGTGCGCGCGGGCCCTCGACGGCTCCGGGTTCTGGCCGTGGGTCTACCGAGAGCGCTTCCTCCGCCGGTTGCGGCGCAAGGCGCTCGCCAAGGCGACCGAGCACCCGGGACGCCTGGACGCGCGCAGCGTGCGCGCCGCCCGCACCTTCGCCGCCTACGACGAGATCGTCACCGCCCCCCTCCACGGCTTCGCCGGCGCCGAGGACTACTGGACGCGCTCGAGCTCCGGCCCGCTCGTCCGCGCGGTGCGCCACCCGCTCCTGCTCCTTTCGGCGGCGGACGATCCGCTCGTCCCCGCACCGTCCATCCCCCTCGACGCGGCCGCTGCGAACCCCGCCGTGACGCTCGAGGTCACGCCGGGAGGTGGCCACGTGGCGTTCGTCGCCGGCTGGCCGTGGCGGCCCCGCTACTGGGCGGAGGGCCGCGTGCTCGACTTCCTCGCACGGTTCATATGACCTCCGGCACGAGGACGACCTTCCCGACGTTCTTTCGCTCCTGGATGCGGCGGTGCGCGTCCGCCGCCCGTTCGAAGGGGAAGACGGAGTCGACGCGCGGCCGCACCGAGCCCTGCCGGTAGAGCGCCAGCACCGCGTGGAGCTCCTCCGTCATGAGGGCCGCCTCGGCCCAGAGGGCGCCGAGGTAGACCCCCGCGACGCCCCGGTTCTCCGTCATGAGCCTGAGTGGAGAGAAGCGCGGCACCTGCAGGATCTGCCGCAGGGCGCGCAGCCAGCTCCGCCGCTCGCCCCCGGCGAGGTTCGCGAACCCGCAGGCGACGAGGAGGCCTGCGGGCCGGAGGAGCCGGTAGCCCTTCTTCCAGTCCGCCCCCCCGAGCGGGTCGATGACCAGGTCCACGCCGCGCCCGGAGGTGAGGCGGCGCACCTCCTCGGCGTAGTCCGCGGCCCGGTAGTCGATGGGGTGGTCGCACCCCGAGTCCCGGAGGAAGCCGTGCTTCGCCGCCGAGGCGGTACCGAAGACCGTCACACCCGGGACCGTCCGGGCGAGCTGCAGGGCGGCGGTCCCCACCCCACCGGCGGCCATGTGGACGAGGAGCGACTGACCGGGCCGGAGGTTCCCGAGGCGGAAGAGGACGTGGTACGCGGTGAGGTAGTTGACGGGCAGAGCTGCCCCCTCCTCGAAGCTCATGCCATCCGGCATCGAGAAGACCTGCCCCTCCGGGACGACCACCGCCTCCGCCTGGCAGCCGCGGGGGGCGAGGACGAGGACGCGCTCTCCAGGCCTCGAGCGCGACGCGCCCTCGCCCAGCGCCTCGACCACGCCGGAGGCCTCGTAGCCGACGACCGCCGGCAGCCTTGGACCGTCCTGGTAGAGGCCGAGCCGCGCCATGACGTCGGAGAAGTTGAGGCCCGCCGCCCGCACCCGGACGCGGACCTCGCCGGGCCCGGGAACGGGCTCCGGCGATTCCCGCACCTCGAGGACCTCCGGCCCTCCGTGTCGCGTGATCCAGACCGCGCGCATGCGTCCTCCTCGGAGAACCCTTGTACAACCTCCCCCCGCGCGGCGCCGCGGCCCTCCGGGGTTCTGCGCGCCCGACGCCGCCCGCGGGCGCAGCCGCTCCCGAGGAGCGCCGGGCTGCGCGGAAGGGCACGCACGGCGGCGCGCGATCGCCGGAAGGGGCGACGATCCTGCGCGCGAGGAGGCGCGGGGCGCGGCCGCATGGCGGTCCCTGGTAGTCTCCAATCGCAATGCGGGACACTCACCCCACGCACCGCGAGATCGTCGCGAACGACCTGCGCCACCACCTCCTCGAGTGGGACGGGGGCGGGCGCACCACCGTGCTCTGCCTGCACGGGTTCCTCGACCTCGCGTGGGGATTCGCCTTCGTCGCCCCCGCCCTCTCCGCCGAGGGCTACCACGTCGTGGCGCCGGACCTGCGAGGCCACGGGGACAGCGAGCGGGTCGGGGCCGGCGGCTACTACCACTTCATGGACTACGTCCACGACGTGGCCGACATCGTGGACCAGCTCGCGCGCGACCGCCTCGTTCTCGTCGGTCACTCCATGGGCGGGTCCATCGCCGCGCTCTACGCCGGCACCTTCCCGGACCGCCCCGAGCGCCTCGTGGCCATGGAGAGCATCCACGTGGGCGAGGTGAAGGACGCGGACCTGCCCCACCGGGCGGCTGACTGGATCCACGGCGTGCGCCGGGCGCGGCTGCGCGGCCCAAGGCCCCTGCCTTCCATCGAGGCGTGCGCCGAGCGGATTCGCACCTTCGACCCGCGCTGCCCTCCCGACGTCGCGCTGTTCCTGGCGGAGCGGGGAACCGTTCCTGTCTCCGGCGGCCGGGCGTTCAAGCACGACCCGATGCACGTCACCCGCGGTCCCTATCCGTTCCGGCTGGCCCAGGCCCGCGCCTACTGGCGCGCCATTCGCTGCCCGGTTCTGCTCCTCGAGGCCGGGGAGAGCGAGATGCCGCCGCCGCCCGACATGGACCGGAGGCTGGTCGCGTTCCGGGACGTCCGGCGCCGGACCCTCCCCGGCGCGGGCCACATGATGATGCGCCACCGGCCGGACGCCGTCGCCGAGGCCCTCCTCGAGTTCCTGGGGAGACGCCCGCACGCCCCTAGCGCCCCCTCCAGTCGGGCAGGCGCGGGGCCGCCGCCGCGAGCGCCTGCCCGAGCGCCTCCTGCCGCCTCCAGCGGCCGCTCGCCCGTCCCCGCGAGGCCAGGCGCTCGAGCTCGCGCCGCGTCTCGGGGTCGAGGGCGCCCGGGGCCTCGCCCTGCCACGGCGTGCCCGGGAGCGGCAGGAAGGCGTGGCCGTGGAGCTCCGCGCCGATCCCGGCGAGCTCCCGCATGAGCAGCCGGGTGGCGCGGGCGTCGTCCTCCTGCTCGCCAGGAAGGCCGAAGACGAGATCGACCTTCACCCGGAAGCCGGCCTCGAGCGCGATGCGGACGGCTCGGCGGACCTCCTCGACCCCGTGCCCGCGGCGGCTCGCCGCGAGCATCCGCTCCGATCCGGTCTGCGCCCCGATGACGAGGTGATCGTTCGCCACGAAGCGCCGGAGGATCGCGAGAGCCTCTCGGGACACGTGCTCGGGCCGCACCTCGGACGGGAAGCTGCCGAGGAAGAGGCGTCCCCCCGGCCCGTGCGCCTCGCGGGCGCGGGCCAGGAGCTCCTCCACCGCGGCCGGGGAGGCCTGCCCGTCCGTCGAGCCGTACCCCAGCGCGCTCGGGGAGAGGAAGCGGACGTCGCGCTTGCCGCGGGCGGCCATCTCGGCGACGAATCGGCCCACCGCCCCGGGGGAGCGGTGCCGGACCCGCCCGCCCTGCAGCTGGGCGGTCTGGCAGAAGCGGCAGGCGTGCGGGCAGCCTCTCGTGATCTCGATGGGGCCGAACCAGTCGAGGTCCGGCGCGAACGGGGGGGACCGGTCTAGGTCCACGGCGGCGGGGCGAGGCCCGCGCGCCAGCCGCCCCTCCTCGACCCAGGCGAGGCCTGCCCCGCGCGGATCGCCGCCGGAGGCGATGCGGAGGAGGAGTTCCGGGAGCGATCGCTCCCCTTCGCCGACCGCTGCCAGGTCGAAGCCGGCCCGGAGCACGCCGAGGGGATCGGCGGTGGGGTGCGGCCCGCCGGCGACGTGCAGGGCGCGCCCGGTCGCGGCGAGGCGGGCGCGCTCCTGCGCCGCCGCCGCGAGGTCGCAGGAGCACAGGGACCACCCCACCACGACGGGGCCGCGGGCACCGGCCTCGCGGATCGCGTCCTCGAGCTCCCGGCCGGGAGCGGCGACGCGGACCGGGAAGGACCGCGTCCCGGCGTGCGAGCCGACGGCTCCGGCGAGCACGGGTAGGGCCGCCTTCCGGGGTCTGGCCCCGACGAGCACGAGCGCGGCGACGGCCTCCATGGATGCTGCCTTACCGCGGAAGCAAGGCCCGGAGGAAGGGGCACCGCTCAGGGCGTGGAGCGGGGCGCGGCCGGGCCCATGCGCCGGGTCACCGCGACCATCGCGAGGAGGAGTGCGATCCCGACGAAGGTGATGATCGCGTCGAACGCGAGCGCCCCGCGCGCGCCGGCCGGATACGGCCAGCCGCCGTCCAGCCCGCGGAAGCCGCTCGCCCAGCCGTCGAGCGCCGTGACGTAGCTGATGGCGAGGTTGGAGCTCGCGACGAAGAGCGCGTAGCTCGTCGCCACCGCGGCCCCCGTCCCGACCACGTCGAGGACCATCCCCGCCCAGGTTGCGAAGGCGATTCCGTTCGCGAAGCTGTAGGAGAGCGTTCCCCAGGCGTAGGTGGTCGGCGTCATGGGCGCGGCGAGCATGGCGATCGCCGCGAGCGCCGTCACGCCCCCGGCGAGCGCGTAGGCCAGCCGGCGGTTCATCCGATCCGCGAGCGCCCCGCCCACGAGCGACCCGAGCGCGCCCGCGAGCCCGCCACCGAACCCGTTCACGACCTCGACGAGGCTCTGGCTTGCCTCGTAGTCGTGGGCAATCCCGGAGAAGAGGTTCGTGAGTGCCCCGCAGCCGACGGGGGCGAGGCTGATGAGCAGGCCCGTGAACCCCTCCCGGCTCCGGGCCGTCCGCCAGAGGTCGGCCGCGATGGCGCCGAGGCGCCGGAGGAGGAGCCCGAGCGCGCTCCCCACTGCTCCTGCCTCTCCGCGGGGCTCCACGATCATGAGCGCCCCCGCGCCCGTCACGAGCACGATGGCGGCGAGGACGAGCCCCGCCGCGCTCGGCGACACGTGCGATCCGAGCCAGAGGGCGAGCGCCCCGAGTAGGCCCGTCCCGCCCACGTTGCTCGCCATGTAGTAGCCCGCGGCCTTGGCCTTGTCCCGTTCGTGGGTGGTGACGGCGACGAGCGCGTTCAGGGCGGCGTGTCCGGTCGTGGCCGCGACCTGGAGGGCCGTGAGGAGCACCGTGTAGAGCCAGAGTCGGTCCACGAGCTGGGGGAAGCTCGAGAGGATGGCGAGGAGCGCCGCGGTTCCCCCCACCATGGCGAGGTACCAGGCCCTCCGGTGCGACCCGACGTCGAGCAGCGGCACCCAGAAGATCTTGAGCGCGTGCGGGAGAAAGGCGGTCGCCGACAGGGCGGCGATGTCGGCGAGGGGGACGCCGCGGGCCGCGAGCCAGAACGGAACCGCGACCGAGAGGTAGCCGACCGCGGCGCCGTACGGCAGGTCGAGCAGGAGGTACAGCGCCGGCGGCGTCCACCGGCGGGGAAGCTCGACGTGCTCGCTCACCGCGCCGCCCCGGGCCGGCCCGCGAGCCATGCCTCGACGGCGGGGCCAATCCGCTCCCACAGTTCCACGTCGAGCCGGAGCCGCTCGAGCGTCTGCGCGATCCCCTGGCGCGCCGCGGGGACGGGGTGGGCGGCGAAGAACGCCTCCGCCTCCTCGAGGTGCCGGCGTTCGGTGAGGGCGCCCACTCCCTCCACGATCCTGCGGAGCATGAGCGGCGCCTCCGCGAGCCGCTCCTCGAGCCGGCCCCAGCCGGCGCGAACGAGCGCCCAGAACCCGTCGGCGGTGGCGCGGTTCCCGAACAGGGCGCCTGCGAAGGACGCGAGGTCCTGCAGGGGGACCTCGTCCCCGAATGGCATCTCCACCGCGCGCCGCGCGAGCGCCGGGTCCTCGAACAGCGCGAGGCCGAGAAGGTAGCGCCTCTTGTACGCTGGGTCCTTCTCCTCCCGGTACAGCCGTCGCAGCTCCTCGAATCGGCCGGCGTCCCCGCCGCGGGCGGCGACCGCAACTGCCGCGTCGTGGAGGTTCGGCTCGAGCGCCGCGCGGTCCCCGCGGAGGTATCGGTCGAACCTCCGCTTGGCCTCCTCGGTGGCGTCGGCGTCGCGCGCGACCAGGGCGAGGCCTCGGACGAGCGCCGCTCGCCGGAGCCGGTCCTCGTCCCCCTCCCCGCCCCGTGCGTCCCAGCCGACCGCGGCGAGCGACGGGCGGAGGAGCCAGGAGGAGAATCGGCGGAACCGGTCGCGCGCCGCCTCGCCGGGGAGCCGGTGCTCGATGGCGGCGAGCCGGTTCACGAGCTCGTCGAGGACGGCGCGGTCCTCCTCGCCGGCCAGCGCCGCGATGACGTCGAGGAAGGGCTCCGGGCCGCGGACCCCCGCGCGCACGAGCGCCCATTCGTCGGAGAGGAGCGCCGCCCGCTCCGCCGGGGCGAGCTCGCCGAGGTGGCGAGACAGCGCCCGGACCCCGCCTGCCCCGTGGTCGACCCGGTAGAAGCCGGTCACCCCGCCGTTGGCGTAAGCCCAGCGCACCTCTCCCCGGGCTCGGAGCACGTGCCCGGCCTCGGGGGTGCGGAGCAGCACCCGCTCCTCGCGCACTCCGGTCGCGTCGGCGAACCGTACGAGGAGGGGAACAGGCCACACCCCGTGTTCCGCCGCGCCGGGGTCGGCGAAGAAGCGCCACTGCGAGAGCCGCAGCTCCCGTCCGGACGACTCGATCGTCACGATGGGGTAGCCGGGCTGGCGGATCCAGGCGTTCGCGAGCTCGAGCACCGGCTGGCCCGTCGCCTCCTCGAGCGCTGCCCACAGGTCCTCGGCGGTGGCGTTCCCCCGTCCGAACCTCCGCATGTAGAGGCGGATCCCTTCCCGGAAGCCGGACTCGCCGAGCCAGGCCTCGAGCATCCGCAGGACGGCACCGCCCTTCTCGTAGGTGATGAGGTCGAAGGCCTCCCCCATGTCCTCCGGGTTCTTCACCTCCGCACGAATGGGGTGGGTCGACCGCAGGGCGTCGAGATGGAGCGCCGCGCTTCTCCCCTGGTCGAAGTCGAGCCAGATGCGCCACGAGGGCCGCCACCCGTCCACGATCTTGAAGGCCATCCAGGTGGCGAAGGACTCGTTCAGCCAGAGGTCGTCCCACCACTTCATCGTCACCCAGTTCCCGAACCACTGGTGGGCGAGCTCGTGGGTGATCACCTCGGCCACGCGCTTCGTCACGGCGAGCGCGGCCGTCGACGGGTCGAGGAGCAGCGCCGCCTCGCGATAGACCACGAGCCCCGCGTTCTCCATCGCCCCGAACTCGAAGTCCGGCACCCCCACCTGGTCCAGCTTCCCGAACGCGTACGGCAGCCCGAAGTACTCCTCCAGGCGCGGAAGCACCGCGAGCGCCACCTCCTGGGCGAACCCGGTCAGGGAGGCTTTCTCCGGGACGGACCACGTCCGGACGGGAACGGCGCCCGCGAACGCCTCCGCCGACGACCCGAGGGGTCCCACGGCGAGGGCGACGAGGTAGGTCGGGATGGGCGGGGTCTCCTCGAACTCGACGATCGCCCGGTCGCCCCGGACCGTCCTGGAGCGCTCGCGCCCGTTCGCGAGGACGACCGCGCCGCCGGGGACCTCGAGGGTGACGGCCCAGGGCGCCTTGAAGCCGGGCTCGTCGAAGCAGGGAAAGACCCGCCGCGCGTCGGAGGCCTCGAACTGCGTCACGGCGAGGGGGCCGGCGCGGTAGAGGCCCCGCAGGCCATCGCTGAACTGCCCGGTCCATTCCACCTCGAGCTCCGCGGGCCCGGCGGGCAGGGCCTCCGGCAGTCGGAAGAGGAGCGCTTCGGCCCGCGGGAGCGGCTCCGTCCGCGCGATCCGGTCCTCCCCGCCCACCCGGAAGGTGGAGCGGGTCACTTCGAGACCGGCACCGTGCAGCGCAACCTCGGCCGTGGGGCGTCCCAATTCGAGGGACATCCGGGCGCGCCCGGAGAATCGGCGCGCCTCGAGGTCGACGTGGAGGTGGACCTGGTACCGCACCGGGCGGACGTCGTCCGGCAGGCGAAAGTCCCGGTCGTCGGCAGGAAGGGCCATCGCGGGCTCCTCGGAGTTGGCCGACACCTTTACCGGGCGCTCCCCTTCCGGGCCAGCGGAAAACGCCCGGCCAGGGCGCGCCAGGGGGCTATTCTCGCGGCGATGCGATCCATGGTGCTGCGGGCTCCGGGGCAGCCGCTCACCCTCGAGGAAGGTCCCGACCCGGCTCCGGGCCCCCGCGAGCTGCTCTTGGACGTGCGCGTCTGCGGAGTGTGCCGCACCGATCTCCACGTCGTCGACGGCGAGCTCCCGCATCCCAAGCGCCCCCTCGTGCCGGGGCATGAGGTGGTCGGACGCGTGCTCCGGACGGGATCGGCCGCCGTGCGTTTCAAGGCAGGCGACAGGGTCGGCATGCCTTGGCTCGGCTCGACCTGCGGGGAGTGCGAGTTCTGCCGGTCCGGCCGGGAGAACCTCTGCGAGCAGGCCCTCTTCACGGGGTACCAGCTCGACGGCGGCTACGCGGACCGCGCGGTCGTCGACGAGCGCTTCGCGCTCGCGCTTCCCGCGTCCTTCGGGGACGCGGAAGCCGCGCCGCTCCTGTGCGCTGGGCTCATCGGGTACCGCGCCTGGCAGCTCGTCCGCGACGCACGACGGCTCGGCCTGTACGGATTCGGCGCCGCGGCCCACATCGTCGTCCAGTTCGCGCGCCACGCAGGCCAGGAGGTGCTCGCGTTCGTTCGCCCCGGCGACCGGGAGGCGAGCGCCTTCGCGCTCAAACTCGGCGCATCCTGGGCCGGCGGCTCGGACGAGGCGCCCCCCCGCCTCCTCGACGCCGCCATACTCTTCGCCCCGGTCGGCGCGCTCGTCCCGGCGGCACTTCGCTGTCTCCGGAAGGGCGGGGCGGTCGTGTGCGCCGGCATCCACATGAGCGACATCCCCTCGTTCCCCTACGCCCTCCTGTGGGGCGAGCGCGCGGTTCGATCCGTCGCCAACCTCACCCGGCGGGACGGGGAGGAGTTCCTCTCCCTCGCCCCCCGGGTGCCCATCCGCACCGAGGTGGTCCCCTACCCCCTCGTGCGCGCCAACGAGGCGCTCTCCGACCTGCGCGCCGGCCGCCTGCGGGGTGCGGCCGTCCTCGTTCCCTGACCGCCACGGAGAGCACCCGCGGTCCCCCGCCTCGGGGCGGGGCTCCCGTGCATTCGACCGAACCCCGAGCCGCCGCCAGGATCGGCCCTCAGCCGCGGGCGGCTGGCGCCCGCGCCCGGCGGCGCACCGAAGCCGCCAACCCGTAGAGGATGTAGAGGACGAACGGGGTTGGGCCGACGACGAGCGCCACGCGGAGCGCGCGCTTCGCCCAGGCGGGCGGAGGCTCTCCCCGGAGGCGCTCCAGGACGCGCTTCGCCCTGTCCTGCTCGTCACCGAGCCTCGCGCGCCGCTCGTTGACCGCGAGGTCCGCCGGACCTCGCCGCGCCCGCTCCTCGAGGGTGGCCCTCTCGGCCTCGATCGCCGCCAGCCGGCGCTCGGCCTGCTTCACCTGCTCCTCGCTGCCTCCGTCCCACCCCGCAAGGTGGAACATCAGCCTGGCGCCGAGCGCGATCCCCAGGTCGGGCGCGGCGACGGCGAGGAGGAGTGCCGCGGCACCTAGCGTGAGCCGCGCGACAGCCTTGTGGTGGCCGGTATCCATGGCTCGGTGCTCGCCTCCGCGACCGCCAGGCTAGCGCACTCCCGGGAACCGCCCCGAAAGGCGCGAGCGGGAGCGACGCAACGTCGCGACACCGGGGGGGGCAGGTGCCGACAGCGCTGCGCACTCCCGCTCGCGGGGCGACGGTAACGGCGGCACGGCACCCGCGCCACTTTAGGAAGCCGGGTCCGGGGCCTCGCCGACCCCCACCTTGGTGACGGGAGGGCCCGGCCGTGGAGCGCCTTAACTCCCCACGGCCTGGACGCGTTCCCGTCCTCGCGGAAGAATGCCGGCCGACCCCAAGGGTGGGGCGGGTCCGCCAGGACCCGAACCATGAGCTAGTGGAGTTTCCGGCCTCGGTCGGGCATCCGAAACGACATGGGCTTCCTCACCGGGCTCGCCCTGGCCGTAGCCGTGATCGCGACGTGGGGGGCGTATCGCACCCGCGCCCTGGCGCGGCGGCTCGCATCCAGCCGAGGCGCCGCGTGTTGGCCCTGTCTCTGCCCGGACTGCCCGGGGACGGCATCCTACCGCCGTGGGTTCTGCTCCGAGTGCACCCTGGCCGGTTGCGTCGCGGGTTCGGGTTGCAGGGCGACGAGCCTTTCTCGCGAAGGCCCGGCCGGCGTGCTCGCCCGCGTGGAACTCGTCAAGGCGCCCCTCCCTCCCATTGCCCCCGCATCCAGTGCGCCGCGCCGAATCCCTCGCGGCGCGAAGTAGCCGGTCAAACCGGCCTCCGCCGCCGTGCCCGACGCCGCCTTTGCATCGAGAGCGTCTCGGGGGGCCACCGGGCGCCGCGAGGCGCCCGGGCAGTTCCATCGCCAGAACGGGCCGCAAGGCGAAGGCAGCCCTCCAGGTCGCCGATGGGCTAGAGATCAAGGGCGGGCGGCGGCCCGCCCCTCGAGGACCGCGCCACCCTCAGCAGCATCGTCCTGGCGGAAGGGGCCGCGCCCTACGACGGGCGCGGCCGGAGGCAAGGGTCTCCAGGGAAGGGGGACTGTCCCCCGCCGCCGGCCAGCGTCCGTCGCCCCCCTACGCTGACCACCGCGCGGCGCCGCCGCAAGGCCCTTCCAGGGCAATGCGCGAGTCGGCTGACGACGGCTCCCGTCCCCGAGCTGTTCGCCGGGCGCCACCCGCGCAGCAGGACAAGCCGCTCGCGAAGCGACCCTTGGAGTGCATCGCCGACGGAGTTCCGGAGCGGGCGGGCGAGTGGAGCCCGCTCCGCAACGGGACCGACGGCGGCTTGTCCGGGGAGCACGACGCCTGGAGCCAGCTCCCTCACCCTCCTCGTCGCGGTGATGACGTCGCCGCTCGTCGCAGCCGCGACCGCGGCCGGCGCGGGCCCGAGACCGCGGGCACCGGCCGCCGCGCGAGAGGTCGGCATCTCGTCGGGTCCCGACCCGGATAGGTACTGCCACCCGCGACCTGCGGGGAGCACGCTTCAGGGCATCGGCGGCCGACCTCGAGGATCGAGGAGAGTGCGCAGGTGTCCGTTGCTGCGGGGGTTCGCCTTCCGCCGCGGGAGCGTAGCCATGAAGCGGGCCATCGTGACCCTGTCGCTCCTTGCCGCCTGCGGAGGGAGCGCACCCTCGCCCTACGACCTCTGGCCCTCGGGTTACCAGGTCGTGAGCTGCTTCCACGACTGGACCGCGGCGGGCTACGAGTGCTCCCAGTACGGTTTCGAGAACGGGGTCCTGATGAAGCGCCGGGACTGGACGTGCCTGTTCCCGACCCCGACCTGCACGCAGACAGCGGACAAGACCTACGACCCGCCGGTGAGCGTTTCCCCTCCGCCCGATGGGCAGGAGTGCCTCCTCTACGGCGAAGGGTACTAGGGTCTCGGCGCCGGGAGCGCGGGCGCTCCCCTCGCAGGGAACGTCGCGCCGGCGAGGCGCAGTCTATGCGGAGCTGCGTTGCCGCTTCCCGTACTCCTTGTCGAGGTAGAGGGCGGCGCTGGACCGATCGCCCACCATCTTCAGCTTGTCCACGATCTCCTGCACGTTCGCCTCCTCCTCGACCTGTTCCGAGACGAACCACTGGAGGAATACCTGCGCGGCACTGTCGCGCTCCGCGACCGTCGCCCGGTAGAGCTCGTCGATGCTCTGCGTCACGTGGCGCTCGTGCTCGAGGACCTTCTCGAAGACCTGCAGGATGGTCCCGAACTCGCGCGGCGGAGCGGCGACCGCCCCGACCGCCGGCACGCCCCCCCGGGCGACGAGGTAGTCGAGCATCTTGTGCGCGTGCTCGACCTCCTCGAAGTACTGCACCCTTAGCCAGCGTGCGAATCCCTTGAACGCCTTGGACTCGCAGTAGGCCGACATGGCGAGGTACAGGTTTGCGCTGAAGAGTTCCGCGGTGACGTGGGCGTTCAGGGCGTCTTGGATCTTCGGTCCGATCATGGCGCGAACATAGCCTGCACGACCGCGCCCGCACGGGCCCAGTCGGGGCCTCGCCGGCGTAGCGCGCTGAGGCGTCCGGCCCGCCGCCGCGTTAGATGCTGAGGCCGGGAGGGGAGCCCATGTGGGTCCTCGTCGCGCGTGCAAGCGGATGCCTGGGCCGACGCCTCGTGCCAGCCTCCTCGGGAGGGGCCGCGGGATGCGAAGCTGGGGGTGCCGGCGCGTCGCTCGCCGCAGCGCCGCCTCGCAACCCATGAGTGAGGTCGCGGCCTAGAGATGGCGAGGCGAAGGCAGACGGTACCCGAGGTCCGCGTCCGCGCCGTCAACGGCGCCCCCCCCAACCCGCGCGGCCGGCACGTCCTTTACTGGATGACCACCGCCCGGCGCGTGGCCTTCAACTTCGCGCTCGATCGGGCTGCGGAGTGGTGCCGGGAGTTCGGGCGCCCGCTGCTCGTCCTCGAAGCGCTCCGGGTCGGCTACCCGTGGGCGAGCGATCGGCTCCACTCGTTCGTACTGCCGGGCATGGCCGAGAACGCGCGCGCCCTGGCCGACGCGGGCGTCGCCAGCCTCGCCTACGTCGAGCCCGACCCCGGGGCGGGGCGTGGGCTGCTCGAGGCGCTCGCCCGCGATGCCTGCGTGGTCGTCACCGACGACTTCCCCGCCTTCTTCCTCCCGCGGATGCTCTCGGCGGCCGGCGGGCGGCTCGGGGTGCGCCTCGAGGCGGTGGACTCGAACGGCCTGCTCCCCATCCGGGCGACCCATGCGGTGTTCCCCACGGCGTACGCCTTCCGGCGGTTCCTCCAGCGGGAACTCGCCTCGCACATCGAGCGCGGGCCCCTGCCGGACCCGCTGGAGTTGCCCGGGCTCGGCGGCGCCCGCGTCCGCGACGAGGTGCTCCGGCTCTATCCGCAAGCGACCGACGGACTGCTTCGCGCCGACCCGTCGGCGCTCGCCGCCCTTCCCATCGACCACGGCGTGCCGCCGGCGGAGGGGTGCCGGGGCGGGAGCGCCGCGGGCCGGGCCGTCCTCCGCTCCTTCGTCGCCGAGCGCCTCGGCCGTTATCTCGAGCGAAGCCACCCGGACGCCGACGCCTCGAGCGGTCTCTCCCCGTGGCTCCACTTCGGCCAGGTCTCGGTCCACGAGGTGTTTCGCGCCGTCGTCCGGCGGGAGCGCTGGACGCCCGCGCGGCTGGGCGACGAGCGCCGCGGCGCGAAAGAGGGCTTCTGGGGGATGAGCCCCGAGGCCGGGGCGTTCCTGGACGAGCTCGTCACCTGGCGGGAGCTCGGCTTCAACATGCTCGCGCGTCGTCCCGAGGCGGCCTCTTCCTTCGACTCCCTGCCCGCCTGGGCGCGGCAGACCCTGGAGGCGCACGCATCCGATCGGCGCGAGGCGGCGTACCGGCCCGAGGAGCTCGAGGAGGCGCGGACGCACGACGAGATCTGGAACGCCGCCCAGAACCAGCTGCGCCGCGAGGGGCGCATCCACAACTACCTCCGGATGCTGTGGGGGAAGAGGGTCCTCGCCTGGTCGACGACGCCGCGCGACGCGCTCGCTCGCCTCCTGGCGCTCAACGACCGGTGGGCGCTCGACGGCCGGGACCCGAACTCGGCGAGCGGGATCTTCTGGTGCCTCGGGCGTTACGACCGGCCCTGGGGCCCGGAGCGCCCGATCTACGGGACCGTGCGCTACATGAGCTCGGACGCGACCCGGAGAAAGCTGCGCATGTCGGGCTGGCTCTCACGGTTCGGGGCCGAGGCCCAGGGCAGGCTCCTCTGAGCCTGCGCTACCCGCTCCAGCTCGCCCGCACTCCCAGGGCCGCGGCCACCCGCAGAACGTCGGTCAAGACGCCGCCGGCGGTGACCGCGCCCCCGACGCCCGCTCCCTGCACGAGCAGCGGGCTCGCCAGGTATCGGTCCGTGGTGAAGGCGACGTACGCCTCGACGTCCCGGAGCCGGGCCGCCCGGTGGTCTGGCGCGACCTCGACGGGCCCGACCTGGATGGACCCCGAAGCCACGTCGACGCGAGCGAGGTAGCGGACCACCCTCCCGCGGGCCCGGGCGGCCTCGACCCGGGCGGCAAAGGCCCGGTCGTGGCGGCGCAGCGCCTCGAACAGGTCTTCCAGGGATCCGGGCACCGTCGCGTCCGCCGGGAGCAGGGGTTCGATGGCGATGTCGCGGACGTCGGCGTGCATGCCCATTTCCCGCGCCAGGATGAGCGCCTTGCGCGCGGTGTCGAGGCCGGAGAGGTCGTCGCGGGGGTCGGCCTCCGTGTACCCGAGCTCGCGCGCCCAGCGCACCGCGAGCGACATCGGCGTGCCCTTCTCTGCCTCGCCCATGACGAACCCGATGGTTCCCGAGAGCGCCCCCTCGAGCGCACGGACGCGGTCGCCGGTGCGCACGAGGTTCTTCAGCGTGTCGATGAGAGGCAAGCTCGCCCCCACCGTCGTCTCGTAGTGGAAGTGGACGTGTCCCTCCCGTCGCGCCGACCAGAGGCGTTCCCGCTCGATCCAGGGAGCCGACAGCGGGCGCTTGTTGGCGCCGATCACGTGGATGCCGCGGCGGAAGGCCTCCTCGTACGCGGGCAGAAGGTCCGGTGACGCCGTGAGGTCCACGAGCACCGGCCCTGGCAGGCGCGCCAGGCGGTCGAGAATCCCGAGGCCTGCCGGCACGCCGAAGGGCCCCCCGGCGGGAGCCTGGGCGAGCGCCTCTCGCCACCGCGAGAGGTCGATGCCCTGCTCGTCGAACGCCGTCCCGCGGGAATCCGCCACTCCGACAACGCGCAGTGCGATGTCGTAGTCGGAGGCGAGGCTTCCTGCCTGCCCGCGCACCTGCTCGAGGAACTCCGAGCCGACCTTGCCCTTCCCGAGCACGAAGAGGCTCACCCCCTGCCCGCGCGCGGGCGCGGCCACCGGGCGGCGGGGACGCGCGCGTCCCTCCACGCCGGCGCGGAACTCCGCGACGAGCGCCGAGAGCTCCTCGACGTGGATGAGGAAGGCGTCGTGGCCGTGCGGGGATTCGAGCCGGGCGAGGCGCGCGCGCGGCATGAGGCGCGCCATCTCGCGCTGCTCCTCGGGGAGGTAGAGGACGTCGCTGTCGATGGACACCACCAGCGCCGGCTGCCGGATGCTTCGCAGGACGTCTTCGTACTCCCCGCGGCCCCGCGCCACGTCGTGGGTGTCCATGACCCGCGTGAGCGCGTGGTAGGTCGCGGCGTCGAAGCGGTCGACGAGCTGCTTCCCCTGGTAGCCGAGGTAGCTCTCGATGGCGAAGAGCCCGGGCGCCTGCAGCCTTCGGCCGTAGCGCTGCTCGAAGCTGCCGAAGCTCCGGTAGGTGCACATCGCCATGGTGCGCGCTGCGGCGAGCCCGTCCGCCGGCGGGTCGGCCGGGTCGTACTGGCCCCCGCGCCAGCGCGGGTCCGCGGCGATCGCCTGACGCTGGGCCTCCGACAGGCCGATCGCCCAGGCGGAGTGCCGCGCCGAGTTGGCGATGGGAACGATGCAGTCCACGAGGTCGGGGTACATGAGCGCCCACTCGAGCGTCTGCATCCCCCCGAGCGACCCCCCCACGACCGCGCGGACCCGCCGGACCCCGAGGGCACGGGCGACCTCCGCCTGGACCCGGACCAGGTCCCGCAACGTCACCGCTGGGAAGGCGCCCAGGTAGGGCTTCCCGGTGGCGGGGTCGACGGAGGCGGGGCCCGTCGTCCCGTAGCAGCTCCCCAGGATGTTCGAACAGACGATGAAGTCGCGCTCGGGGTCGAGCGCCTGTCCCGGCCCGAACATCCGCGTCCACCAGCGGTCGACGTCCGCCGATCCGGTGAACGCGTGGCAGACGACCACCGCGTTGTCGCCCTCGGGGGCAAGGGCCCCCCAGGTCCTCACCGCCACCTGGACGGCGGCGAGCCTCGCCCCCGACTCCAGCTCGAGGCCCCCGGGGAGGACGAACCAGCGCGTCTCCGGCGCGATGAACGCGGCGCGGGCCGGGGCCAGAGGATCCGGGGGCTTCTCGACGAAGGGCATGACAGCGCGGTCGCCCGCCATCCGGACGGGGGCGGCCCGGACTCTAGGGGGCGCGCCGGAGCCCTGTCAAGATGACGGAGAGCCGTCCGCTTGCGTGGACAGGCGGTCCGGCGCGCGAGCCTCAGGCCCCGGGGAGCTCGACGTGGAAGACGGTTCCCGAGCCACTGCTCTCGAAGCCGATGCGGCCGCCCATCTGCGTGACGAGCTCGCGGCAGACATAGAGGCCGAGCCCGGTGCCGCGTCCGACCGGCTTCGTGCTGAAGTAGGGCTCGAAGATGCGGCCGCGCACGTCGCCGGGGATTCCGGGGCCGCGGTCCTCGACCTCGAGCCGGAGCGATCGGTCCGCGCGCAGCGCCCGGACCTGGAGCGAGCCCGCGCCGTCCATGGCGTCGAGCCCGTTCTCGAGAAGGTTCAGGACGACGTGCGAGAGCACGGCAGGCGAGCCCTCGAGCTCGGGGACGTCCTCCTCCACGACGAGCTCCACGTCGCACTGGCCCCGCCGGGCTCGCCGGAAGACCTCGACCGCCTCCCGCACCGGCTGGGAGGGATGGAAGCGGATGCGCTCCGTCGGGTCCCGCAGGAGCCCGCGCAGCGACTGGAGCACGGATCCGATCCGGTCGAGTCCCTCGAGACATTCCTCGACGATCTCCCTCGATTCCCCGGCGATCTCCCGGAGGCCGCCCGGGTCGGACCCGGGCGCCAACGCGGCGCGGACGCGCTCCGCGTGGTCGCCGAGCACCTTCAGGTTCGTCCGCATGAACGCGAGCGGCCCGTTCATCTCGTGCGCGATGCAGGCCGTGAGGCGCCCCACCGTCGCGAGCCCCTGGCGATGCACCTCGACGCGCCGGGCGCGTTCGCCGCGCTCCTCCAGCTGCCGCCTCGCGTGCCGCTCTCGCGCGAGCGACGCCTCCTGCCTTTCCCGCGACAGCAGGGTCGCGGCGGCATCCGCCATGCCCTGGAGCATCCGGAGGGCCGCCTCCCCGAGGAGCGCCGGGGATCCCGAGGCGAAGAGCGCGCCGAGGACCTCGCTGCCGCTCTTCACCGGCAGAGCGAGTGCCGTCTCGGGCGCACCGACGAGCGCCGACGCGACGGCACGGCAGGGTGCCCCCGAGCGCGCGGCCTGGGCCGCCGGCGAGTCGCCGTCGAGCGGGAGCGCGGCGAGCGCTGCGGCCCTCGAGGGCGGCACCCGCGCGTGGGCGAGGGCCACGAGGCGTCCCTGGTCGGCGTCCACCGCGTAGAGGACGAGCTGGGCGCCCGGCAGCGCCCAGGCGAGCGAGACGAGGGCCGCGGCGCCGGCGGAGGCGGCCGAGCCACCCTCGCACACGCTCGCCAGCATCGACCGGAGGATCCTCACCTGCGTGCGGCTGGCGCGCTCCGTGTCGCGCTCCAGGAAGGCGATGCAGGCATCCCCGGGGCCGCGGGCGACGAGCAGGCGCACCTCTCCCGCCGGGCCGCGCACCTGTGCCTCCAGATGACCACCGCCGGTCACGGCGCGGTCGGCCATCTCGCGGAGCGCGTCCCGAAGCGCGGGGCCCGACGGCCCGTCGAGGAGCGCACGCGCCACGGGATTGGCGTGCACGACTGACCCGTCGGGCGCAGTCTCCGCCACGCCGATGGCGATTTCGTCAACCGCCTGACCGGCCGCGGGGATGGACGCGAGCAGGCGGTGACCGGGCTCTGGCGCAGGATCCTTCACCACGCGCCCTGGCCACTGCACGTCCCTTGCCGACGGCGCCGGTGCGCACGGGTGCGAGCCGGGCGCACCGCCGCCTTCGCCACCCGCTCCTCCGATCCCCATTCACCCAGCGAGAATGCGGGAACGCCGCCGCCCGCGGCGATAGGCGTCGATAGCGTGTCCCTGAGACGAGGGGATGGGTCGCCGACTCTAACTGGGTGTGAATGCACCCCGGGGCCGTCAGCGTCCCGACGCCCGGGAAGCCCCGGATTCGCCGCACCGCCAGGCGGCTGGCGCCAATGGCCCGACCCTTGCTCTGTGGCACGCCACGACTGCGACGCCCCTGCGCGGCGCCGGGAGGAGACTCGCGATGGACTGGAACGTCAGCGCCCACGGCAGCGAGGACACCAAGGCGAACCTGGTTCACGCCTCGAACTCGCCCATCGTGGACCTGGTGCGCGCATGTGAGCGCATCGCCCAGAGCGACGCGACCGTGCTCATCACCGGGGAGACCGGAACGGGCAAGGAGGTCCTCGCCCGCCTGCTCCACGAGAAGAGCCGCAGGGCCGCCCGGCCGCTCGTCCCCGTGAACTGCGGCGCCATCCCCGAGGCGCTGCTCGAGAGCGAGCTCTTCGGGCACGTGCGCGGCGCGTTCACCGGGGCCACCGCCGCGAGGCGCGGCCGGGTGGCGGCGGCGGAGGGAGGCACGCTCTTCCTCGACGAGGTCGGCGAGCTCTCCCTCGCCCTGCAGGTGAAGCTC
The DNA here is from genome assembly GCA_035543235.1 of Anaeromyxobacteraceae bacterium. GTDB lineage: Bacteria > Myxococcota > Myxococcia > Myxococcales > Anaeromyxobacteraceae > DATJZG01. Next base: position 41,955 of record DATKJV010000042.1, read on the forward strand.
CTCCGGGTGCTGCAGGAGCGCGTCTACGAGCCGGTGGGGTCGGCCGAGTCGGTGCCGGCGAACTTCCGCCTGATCGCCGCAACGAACCGGGACCTCGCCGCCGAGGTCGAGGCCGGCAGGTTCCGCCGCGACCTCTACTACCGCCTGCTCGTCTGTCCGGTGGAGCTGCCTCCCCTGCGCGAGCGTCCCCAGGACGTCTCTCACCTGTTCGCCCATTTCTGGAGGCAGCGCGGCGGCGGGCGCCCGGTCGACCCGGCCGTCGTGCGGCTTCTCGAGCTCCACGACTGGCCTGGCAACGTGCGCGAGCTCGAGAACCTCGTCGAGCGGCTCGCCGTGTGCGCCGAGGGCCCCGTCATCCGCGTCCTCGACCTCCCGGCGCACCTGCGCCCGGGGCGCGCGTTCGCGTCCCCCTTCGCGCCGGTGTCCGAGATCGCCCCGGCGCCCCCGAGCCTCCCGGCCTCGACCCTCGCGCCCACCTTGCCGTCCGCCGACGATGCGCTGCCCGCGCCGACGCCCCTCTTCCGAGTCCTGCACGGCGGCGCCGAGGTCCCGCCGCCACAGCTCCCCGCCTTCGACGGCCAGGCCATCGACCTCCCCACGATGCTCCGCCGCCTCGAGCAGGCCTACATCGACGCGGCCCTCGCCCATACCCAGGGCAACAAGAAGGCCGCCGCGGATCTCCTCGGTCTCCAGCGCACGACGCTCGTCGAGAAGCTCCGGCGGCGCACGCGGGATGTCTCGGCCTGCTGACCGGCCCCCGAGGATCCGACCGTGCTCCGACGCCTCGCCACCGCAACGAAGGAGGCCCGCCCCCCGGCGGTCGGCGCTCTGGCGGGCCTCGCAGTCTTCCTCGCCGCGCCCGTCGCGACCCAGGGCGGCGTCGAGCTCACCGACGCGGTCGACAAGATCCCGCTGCCGTCCGCGGCGCTTCCCGTCTCCCTGCGCGTCGAGCCGCTCGCCTCCCGCGTGGTGCTCGGCTCCCGCGACCCGGCCGCTCTCGCGCAGCAGGTCCGCGCGACCTCCCACCCCATCTGCCCGGAGGTCTCGCTCACGGGCGGCGAGGTCGTCTTGCGCTGCCGCTCCCGCCAGATCGCGGCGGCCCTGGTCCCCTACTCCGCCGGGCTGCAGCTCGAGCTCCGGCTCCTCCAGGTGCCCCCCTGGTCCGGGCGCGACGGCCTTCCCATCGTCCCCTTCGACCCCCAGCACCTCGACCTCGGCTCGCACTGCCCGGGCGACGGCAACGCCGCCAGGGGCGAGTGCGCGCTCGCGAGCGGCCACCCCGAAGCAGCCGAGGCTCCGTTCCGCGAGGCCCTCGGCGGCCCCCACGGCGACCTGGCCGCACTGCGCCTCGGGGACCTCGCGGCGCGCGCCGGCGACCTCCAGGCCGCCGTCTCCATGTGGAGGCGTGTCTCGCTCTCGAGCCCGTACGGGCGCCTCGCCGGCGCCCGGCTCTGCGAGATCGACGCCCGCTGCCTCCAGTCCTCCCGCGCTGCCATCCTCTTCGTCCCCGGCACGGGCACTCTCCGCGACGACCTCGTCCTGCGGCAGGCGCGCATCGACGCCTTCCAGGGCCGAGCGCTCGAGGCGGCCCAGGCGCTTGCGGCCGAGCGCGGCCCGATCGGCGCCTGCTCGGCGGAGCCGACCCTCTGCGGAGACGTGCTCCTCGCCGCCTTGCGGGAGCCCGGCGCCCGCGGCCTCCAGGCCCTCGCCCTCTACCTCGACACCCCCTCCCGGGACCGCGGCCCCCTCGCCGTGGAGCTCGCCCGAGCCGCCTCGGACGTCGCCGCCGCGAGCGGCGCCCCGGTCTTCGCAGCAAACCTGCTCGCGAACACCTCCGGAGAGGTCTCTGCCGGGCTCTTGCCGGATCACCTCGCACGCGCCACCGAGCTCTACCTCGCTGGCGGCGATCGCGTTCGCGCCGCCGTCCTGCTCGACTTCGCCCGTTCGCGACTCGAACGGAGCGAGCTCGCGAAGCCCCGCTGGACGCGCATCGCCCGCGCCGTCACGGCGCGTCCCTCCGCGCAGACCGGTCCGGCTCCGGAGACGACCGGGCTCGACGAGGAGCTCGCGGCGGCGCGGAAAGCCCTGTCCGCCTCTCGATCTCACGCAGGGGGGGAGACGCCGTGATCGCCCCATCGCCGCGACGCCCTGCGACCTCGCTCCCCTCCGCCCCGGAACCCGTGGCGGTGTCCCCGGCGATGCGCGAGATCCTGGCTGCGGCCGACGACGTCGCGGAGACGCCAACCACCGTCCTCCTGCTCGGCGAAAGTGGCACCGGCAAGGAGGTCCTCGCCCGCTACATCCACCGCCGGTCGGCGCGCGCCGAAGGCCCCTGGGTGGCCGTGAACTGCGCGGCCCTGCCGGCGGACCTGCTCGAGAGCGAGCTCTTCGGCCACGAGCGCGGCGCCTTCACGGGCGCGGGCGATCGCCGCACCGGCCGCTTCGAGCAGGCGAGTGGAGGGACGCTGTTGCTCGACGAGGTCTCCGAGATTCCCCTTCCGCTGCAGGCGAAGCTGTTGCGGGTCCTCCAGGAGCGCGAGGTGGACCGGGTCGGGGGACAGCGTCCGGTGCCCGTCGACGTCCGGGTCATCGCCGCGACGAACCGCGATCTCGGGGAGATGGTGGAGCGCGGACAGTTCCGGTCCGACCTCTACTACCGGCTGAACGTCTTCCCGGTGGTGCTCCCACCGCTGCGCACGCGGCTCGAGGATCTGCCGGCGCTCGCCGCAGGGCTCCTCGCCGAGGCCTCGACCGAGATGGGAAGGCCGGCCCCGGCGCTGGCCCCGGACGTCGTCGACCTGCTCGCGCGCTACGACTACCCGGGAAACGTGCGCGAGCTGCGCAACCTCCTGCAGCGCGCCATCGTGCGCTGCCGTGGATCGGTGATCGGGCCCGAGCACCTCCACGCCGAACGGGACCTCCGCTCCACGGTGTCCGCCGAGGTCGCCCTCCCGGGGTCCCTGCCGCTCGACCTCGCCTCCCTCGAGCGGATCGCCATCCGCGAGGCGCTGCGCCGGGTGAACGGCAACCGCACCCATGCGGCACGCCTGCTCGGCATCGGCCTGCGCACGCTGCGCAACAAGCTGCGGGCCTGGCGCGAGGAGGAACGGACGGCCCCGGCAGAGGCGGCCGCCCGGCAGCTTCTGCCCGGCGCATCCAGCCGCGCGGCCGGAAACGCCGCGTCCGGACTGGGTCCTCTGTCGGCACGAAGCTCGCAGGAGGAGCGAGCGTGAGGATCTTTGACGCCACGTTGTCGACGCTGGAGCGGGCCCTCGACGTCCGGCTCGCCCGCCACACCGTTCTCGCGGGCAACCTCGCCAACGTGGACACGCCGGGCTTCGTCCCGAAGGACGTCGACTTCCAGGCCGCGATGTCCGGGGCGTCCGCCGCACCGGCCGAGCCGAGCGTCCCGGACGCCGCACCGAGCCCGGGCGAGCTGCCGCTGAACCTGGCCTCGTACGCTCCGCCCTCCCTCCCGGGCGCCCCCGCCCTGCCGGGCGCCGCGCCCGCCTCGACGGCCGGGGCCACGACCGCGCCGGGGATCGACGGCAACTCGGTCGACGCCGACCGGGCGCTCGTCGCCATCGCCGAGAACGCCGTCCAGTACGGCGCTGCCGCACGCGCCGCCTCGAAGAAGCTCGCCATCCTTCGCTACGTCGCCTCCGACGGCACCGCCTAGCGAGACCGGGAGATCGAATGGACTTCCTCTCCGCACTTCGCATCAGCGCCTCCGGCCTCTCCGCCGAGCGCGTCCGCGTGAACCTCGCCGCCTCGAACCTGGCCAACGCGGAGTCGACCCGCGGCCCGGACGGGGGGCCCTACCGCAGGATGGACCCGGTCCTCGAGGCCGTGCCCTTCGAGGCCGAGCTCGGCGCGGCCGACGCCCAGGCCGGCGGTTCCCCGGGCTCCGTGGGGGTCCGCGTCGCGCGGGTCGCCGAGGACGCGAGCCCCGGCAAGCGCGTCTACAACCCGGCACACCCGGACGCTGACGCCGACGGCTTCGTGACGCTCCCCAACGTGAACCCCATCCACGAGGTCGTGAACCTCATGACGGCGCAGAAGGCCTACGACGCGAACGCCGCCGCGGTGGACACGCTGAAGACGATGGCGCAGCGCGCCCTCGACATCGGGAGCTGACGATGGATGCGATCCGGAAGGTCCTCGGCGACGTCGCCCTCCCGAACGAGACCGGCACGCCCGTCGAGCGGTCTGGTGGCTCGAACTTCGCCGACGAGCTCGGCAAGGCCATCGGCGCGGTCGAGGAGACGCAGCTCGAGGCCGACCGCGAGGCCGGCAAGGTTGCGCTCGGCGGCGGGAACCTCCACGAGACGGCGATCGCGCTCCAGAAGGCGGACATCGCCATGCGGCTCGCGACCAAGGTGCGCAACAAGCTCGTCGACGCCTACCAGGAAGTCATGCGGATGACGGTCTAGGCCCTCTTCCATGGAACCCCTTCTCCGTCAGCTGAGGCAGTTGCCCGTTCGCTTCGCGGCGCTGCCCGCCGCCTTCCGGCTCGTCCTCCTCGTGGGCGCGCTCGCCGCCATCGGCGTCGCCGCCTGGAGCGGGGTGCAGAGCGCCGAGGCCTGGCAGTATGCCTTCACGAACCTGACCCCCGAGGACGCTTCCGAGGCGGCCGCGACGCTCAAGGCCTCCGGTGTCGCCTTCCGCATGGAGGCCGGTGGCACGGCCCTCGCCGTCCCCGGCGCGAAGGTCTACGACGCGCGGCTTCTGCTCGCCGCGGCCGGGATCCCACGCGGAGGCGGGGTCGGCTTCGAGATCTTCGACCGCGGCGACCTCGGCGTCTCCGAGTTCACCCAGCACGTGAACCTCCGGCGTGCCACCGAGGGCGAGCTCGCTCGCACCATCGGCCGCCTCTCCCAGGTCCGGTCCGCGCGCGTCCACCTCACCATGCCCGAGAAGGGTCTGTTCCGGGACGAGGACCGCAAGGCCTCGGCCGCGGTGGTCCTCTCCCTCCAGCCCGGGCGCGCGCTCGAAGACCGCGAGCTGGCGGGCATCCGCCACCTCGTGGCCTCGGCGGTCCCGGGCCTGTCCCCGGGCGCGGTCACCGTCGTCGACGGGCGCGGCACGGTGCTCGCTGCCGACACGCCGTGGGGCGAGGCGCAGGCCTTCGAGAAGCGGCTCGAGTCCGACCTCGAGCGCCGCGTGGTCGACATCCTGGAGCAGGCCGTGGGCGTGGGGGCGGTCGTGGCCCGCGTCACGGCCACCGTGGACGCCTCCGAGGTCTCGAGCCAGGCCGACGTCGTCGACCCCGACGCCACCGTGCTGAAGAGCGAGCGCCGCGTCTCCTCGACCCAGAGCCAGGATTCCTCCTCGGTGCAGGGCGTGGCGGGCGCCGCGGCGAACCAGCCGCTCCAGGCCCAGGCCACCGCCACCGGACCCGCGAACCACGGCAGCTCCTCCACGCAGGACGAGGTGAAGAACTACGAGGTCTCCCGGACGAGCACCCACACCGTGACGCGCGTCCCCCGCCTCAAGCGCCTGTCCGTGGCGGTCCTCGTCGACGGGGTGGGCGGAAAGCCACGTCCCGAGGCGGAGGTGCAGCGGCTCGGCGAGCTCGCGCGCCGTGCCGTCGGGTTCGACGCCGCCCGGGGCGACGTCTTCGACATCTCCAGCGCCCCCTTCGCGCACTCGGAGGACGCGGGAACGGCCGCCCCACCGCCTCCGGCGGCCTCCAAGACATGGATGTACGGTACCGGGGCGGCGGCCGCCCTCGGCCTGCTCGTCCTCGTCGCGCTCCTCGGCAGGGGCCGTGGCGCCGTCAAGGGGCCGGTGCCCGCCCTCCCGACGGGCGTGCGCATCGCGGAGATCGAGGCCGGACTGGCGGCCGCTGCGCCCACCCTGGCCCCGTCCCCGGGCGTGCCGCAGCTCTCCGACCCGTCGGTGACGCTGCGCGACCGCGCGCGTGACCTCGCCGCGAAGGACCCGGGCCGGGCCGCCCACATCCTCAAGGCCTGGATGATGACCGACCCCGCATCGAGGAACACGAATGGCTGACGCAGTCGTCAACGCCCCGACCGGCGCCGACGAGCACGCCGGCCCGGGCTCCGTGAAGGCCGCCGCGGTCCTGCTCGGCGTGGGGCCGGACGTGGCCGCGAACATCTTCCGGCAGCTCGCCGAGGGCGAGCTCCGCCGCGTGGCGCTCGGCGCGAAGAACCTGCGCAAGAACTCGCCCGCCACCGTCCCCGACGCGCTGAACGCGTTCATCGCGGCCATGGAGTCGGTCGGCGGCGACGCCGCCGCCGGCGACGACGTCCTGCGCGACATCGCCACGAAGGCGCTCGGGGCGGACGCCGCCCGGCGCGCCTTCGACGGCGTCGTGCCGCCCCCGCCGCCGGACGAGGTGCTCGGCCCGGTGTCCCAGGCCGATCCCGAGTCTCTCGCCATGGTGCTCCACCGCGAGCAGCCCCAGACGATCGCGCTGGTCCTCTCCTCGCTCGACCCCTGGCGTGCGGCCTCGGTCGTCGAGCACCTCTCCGACAAGCTGCGGCCCGACGTGCTGCGCCGGATGGCGACCATCGAGTCCGTGGCGCCCGAGATCCTCCGCGAGGTGGGCCAGGCGCTCTCCGCCGAGCTCAAGGCGCTCGTCGCCGGCGGGATGCGCAAGGTCGACGGCAAGAACACCGCCCTCGAGATCCTCCGCCGCTGCGACCACGAGGAGCAGCAAGCGGTGATTGCCGAGATCGAGAAGGACGACCCGAACCTCGCCGGAGAGCTGCGCGGGCGCCTCTTCACGTTCGGAGATCTCGTCAACCTGACCGACCGGGATCTCCAGCAGCTCCTCCGCGAGATCGAGGGCAACAAGCTCGTACTCGCCCTGCGCGGGGCGACCCCCGAGGTCCGCCAGAAGTTCCTCGCGAACCTCTCGTCGCGGGCGGCGGAGATGCTCGCCGACGATCTCGCGGCGATGGGCCCGGTCAAGCTCTCCATGGTCGAGTCCGCCCAGACCGAGATCTCCAAGATCGCCCAGGACCTCGCGCAGCAGGGCCGCATCACCATCGTAAACCCCTCGGAGAAGATGCTCTGACGCGACCGCCCGCCTGAGGACCGATGCCCCTCACCACGCCCAAGCGCCCGCGCTTCCTCGAAGCCCTCGCCGACCACTCCCAGGTCGAGCCCTTCACGTTCGCGCCCGGCGCGGGCCCGCCCGCGCCCCGCCCGATGGTCCCGCGCCCCGAGGCCGGCGCCCCCTCGCCCGACCTGGAGGCGATCCGGCGGCAGGCCCTCGATCGCGTCGCCGACGCGGTCCGCACGCTTCGCGTCGAGGCGGAGCGCCTCGCCGAACAGGCGCGGGCGGACGCCCTGGAGGTCGCCTTCCAGGTGGCGGCCCGGATCCTGGAGACCGAGGTCCGCGCGAATCCCGAGGCCCTCTTCTCGCTGGTGCGCTCCGCGCTGCGCAAGGCAGGCGACTCCCGACGCATCGCACTCCGGCTCTGCCCCACCGACGCCGCCGCCCTCGAGGCCGACTTCGAGCGCCTCGGGCGCGGCGACCTCACCGCCGCCCGCGTCGAGGTCGTTGCCGATCCCACGCTCGTCCCGGGCGACTGCCTCGTCGAGACCGACTTCGGCCAGGTCGACGGCCGACTCGCCACCCGCCTGGGCGAGGCCAAGCGCGCCGTCCGCGCCGCACTCGAGGGAGGCGCCGCCTGATGATCTGCGACATCGACGCCGTCCGGCGCGCCCTCGCGGAACTCGACCCGCTGCCGCTCACAGGGACCGTGCTCCGGGCCACCGGCCTCGTCGTCGAGGCGGCCCTCCCGCGCATCCCGGTGGGCACCGGCTGCGAGATCGTCGCGCGCGACGGCTCCGTCGTGCAGGCGGAGGTGGTGGGCTTCGCCGGCTCCACGGCCCGGCTCATGCCGCTCGCGGGGATCCACGGCGTCGGCGAGGGCTGCGCCGTCGTGCCGCGCGCCACGGCCGCAGAGGTCCCCGTGGGGGCGTCGCTTCTCGGCCGCGTCGTCGACGCGAACCTTCGCCCGATGGACGGGGGCCCGGTCCCCATGCTCCGGGACCGCGCGCTCCTGCAGGCCACGCCGCCCTCCGCAATGGAGCGGCGACGCGTCGAGCGCCCCCTCTGCCTGGGGATCCGCGCAATCGACGCCTTCCTCACCGTGGGCGAGGGGCAGCGCATGGCGATCCTCGCCGGCCCGGGGGTCGGCAAGAGCGTGCTGCTCGGGATGCTCGCCCGCCAGGCGCAGGCCGAGGTGGTGGTCGTGGGGCTCGTCGGCGAGCGCGGCCGCGAGGTGCGCGAGTTCATCGAGCGGGACCTCGGGGACGGCATCGCCCGCTCGGTCGTGGTCGTGGCCACGAGCGACGAGTCCCCCGTGAAGCGCCTTCGGGCGGCCTTCGTCACGACCGCCGTCGCCGAGTACTTCCGCGCCCAGGGCCGCCGGGTCCTGCTCCTCGTCGACTCGCTGTCCCGGGTCGCGATGGCCCAGCGGGAGATCGGCCTCGCCGCCGGCGAGCCGCCCACCACCAAGGGCTACCCCCCCTCCACCTTCGCCCTCATGCCCCGTCTCGTGGAGCGGGCGGGCAACGACGCGGGCCCCGGCAGCATCACCGCCTTCTACTCGGTGCTCGCCGAGGGCGACGACCAGAGCGACCCGGTCGTCGATGCCGCCAAGGCCACCCTCGACGGGCACATCGTCCTCTCGCGCAAGCTCGCCGAGGGCGGCCACTACCCGGCCGTCGAGGTCCTCGGGAGCGTCTCCCGCGTCATGAGCGACATCGTCGATCCCGCCCACCGGGAGCTCGCCCGCGCCGGGCGCGAGGTGCTGGCCGCGTACCGCGAGGCGGCCGACCTCGTCGAGGTGGGAGCGTACGCAGCCGGGTCCAACCCGCGCGTCGACAAGGCCATCGCCTGCATCCACGCTCTCGAGAGCTTCCTGCGCCAGGAGCCCGCCGAACGGACGCTCCTCCCCGAGACGCTCTCGCGGCTGCAGCGCGCCCTCGCGACCCAGCCGGAGGCGCGTCGTGCTTAGGATCCTCCTCCCCGCCCTGCTCGCCGTGGCGAATCCCGAGGTCCCGGAGCCGCCCGTGGCGCCCCACGTGGAGGCGCCGCCTGCGGTCGCCGTCCCTCCCGACGCGCCGACCCTTCCGCCGCTTCCCGCCTCCGCGCTCGCCCAACGCCCGGGCGCGTCCGGGCAGACGCCCGCCCCGGCCCCGGAGGTGGCGCCCGTCTCCGCGCCCGCAAGCACGGCGCCGGCGACCACAGTGGCCTCGACGGCCCTCCCCGCGAAGACCCCGAAGGCCGCGGCGCACGCCTCCCGCACGCCGCGCAAGACCGCCGCCACGACGGCGGCCGCCGCGGCCGCGTCGCCGGCCGTGCCCCCGACCCCGGAGGAGCTCGGCGCCCCGGCGGTGCCCCCATCGCTCACCTCGAAGGCGTTCCTCGACGAGGTCCGCCAGACCGCGGTCGAGCAGCGCTCCTCGCGGCAGCGGCGCGACGACGACCGGTCCCGGCTCGAGAAGCTCGCGAAGGAGATCGCGGACGCCCGCGCCGCGCTCCGCCAGGAGACGGAGCGGCTGGAGGTCGCCCAGAAGGCCGCGGAACACAAGCGCCCGTCCACCGCTCCACCCTCCCCGGAAGCGTCCGCCGGCCCCCCGGCCAGCGATCCGAGTCCGTACGGCGCTCTCGCGAAGACCGTGAAGGGGATGCGGCCCGAGAAGGCCGCCGAGGTGGTCGCCCACCTGGACAAGGGGCTTGCCGTGGAGCTCCTCCGACGCATCCGGCCGACGGACGCCGCCGCGATCCTCGAGAGGCTCAAGCCCGAGGCGGCGGCCGAGCTCGTCGGCCGCATGGCGGCGCCGGGAACGGAGGCGCCGTGAAGGGAGCCTCTCCGATCCGCCCGCAGGCCGACGGCGCCCGCCGGGCCGGGGAAGGGCACGTCGCGCCCTCCGCCGCGCTCTCGCCGAGCCGCGGCGCGCCCCCCGAGGCAGGGGCCGGGTTCGACAAGGTCCTCGAGGCGTTCGCGCCTTCCGCGCAGCCCTCCCCGGCGCGAGCCCCGGGTGCGGCCCCCGCCACGGCTGCCGGGTCGGCCGCGGTCGCTCGCCCGCGCGAACCCGCAAGGCGCGTGGCGACCGCCGCGGCGCCCGCCGGGACGGAGGCGGCGAGCCTCGTCGCGCTCGAACCGGCCGGCCAGGAGAAGGCTTCATCCTCCCGGGCCGAGGGGCCCCAGCCGCCCGCCAGGGCGGTGGCGCCGGAGGTCGCCGTGGCCGTGCCGTCGCCGCTCGCCACCTCGACGGCGGCGCCCCGCGACGAAGCGGCGCCCGCCCCGAAGGCCCGTCCGCCGGAGGCGCGGCGTGACAGGGAGCCTGCCTCGGCCCCGGCGCGCGCCGTCCCCGATGGGCTCTCGGCTCCCCTCGCCGCCGCTGCCGCGGCGCCGGAGGTCGCTCCCGCCCCGAGAGCGGCATCCAGCGCGCGGGCCGCCGCGGCGGGGCCTCCGGCCGCGGCCGCCGTCGCCTCTGCCTGCGCGGTCGCGGGCGGTCAGCGCGCGGACGCTTCCCCGGCCGCGGTCGCCGGGCTCCCCTCCCTCCCGGCCTCGGGCGCTCGCGGGTCGTCCCGTCCCACGGTCGGAACAGCGGGCCGCAGCACGGGATCGTCCGCCCCCCCCGCGGCCCTCGCGGCGGAAGGCGCCGGATCTCTCGGCGCCCCACCGGCCGCCAGTCCCGTCGCCGCCCAGGGTCCGACCACGCCGACGCCGACGCGCGCCCGGGCGCCGCGTGCGCGCGCCCCGGACGCCACGTCGCGCACGCGCCGACAGGACGCGCCCTCCCGGTCGCAGGAGATCCCCGAGCGCCCCCCCGCGGCCGCGCCGGCCGCCGCTCCGGTGGCCCCGGAGGGCGCGGCCGCGAGGGCCGCCGCCCCCGCTCCGCCAGGCCCGGCGCCGGTCGCCTCCGCGCCCACCCGGGCGGCGGCGGTGCGCGTCCCGTCCCCTCCGGCCGCCGCCACCGTCGACGGGGCGGTGCTCCGCAGCGCCGCTCACCTGCGGATCTCGCCGGCGCAGCCCGGCGCGGGCGACATCGAGCTCCACCTGCGAATCCGCGGAGGCGTGGCCCACGTCCGCGTGGACGGCGAGGGCGGACACCTCGTCGAGAAGCACGCGCCCGAGCTCGCCCACGCCCTCGCGGGCGCGGGCCTCACCCTCGGTCATCTCGAGGCGCCCGCCGCGGCCCCGTCGCAGGCGCGGCACGCCTCCGCCGGGGACGGGGGCGGCACCGGGAACCCGGGAGGCTCCCTCGCCTCCTTCCGCGAGGAGCCGTCGAACGCAGGCGGTGGCGGCGAACAGGCGCCGCCGCAGGCTCGCCCCCAGACCCCGCGCACGGGGGCCGGGATCCGCGCGCCCCAGCCGGGGCGCATTCACGTGGAGGCATAGCAACCATGCAAACCAGCTCCGTCTCAGGCTCCGGAACGTCCTCGACGAGCTCCTCGTCGAGCGCCGTGCCCGTACAGACGCTCACCCAGAACGACTTCCTGACGCTCCTCATGGCCCAGCTGCAGAACCAGGACCCGACCGCGCCGGTGGACGACCAGCAGTTCGCCGCCCAGTTGGCGCAGTTCTCGTCGCTGCAGGAGCTCACGAACATCGGGACGAAGCTCGACAGCCTCATCAGCGCCCAGTCGTCGGCAAACCAGCTGCAGACCGCGTCCTTCGTGGGCAAGAGCGTCCTGTTCTCCTCGAACCAGGTGGCCTACGACGGCGCGACGCCCGTGACCCTGGGCGCGGGCCTGTCCCTCCCCGCCGACGCCGCGGCGGCCGTGGTCACCAATTCGTCGGGCACCGTGGTGCGCACGCTGTCGCTCGGCGCCGAGCCCGCAGGCGTGTCGACCTTCACCTGGGACGGCAAGGACGGCAACGGCAACTCCCTCCCCGCAGGGACCTACAACGTCGCCGTGACCGCGGCTCGCGCCGACGGCCAGACCGTCACGGCGAGCCCGCTCGTCCAGGGCAAGGTGACCGCAGTCACCTTCGGCTCGTCCGGCGCGTCGCAGGTGCTGCTCGTCGGCGGCCAGCAGGTGAGCCTCTCCAGCGTCGTGCAGATCGTGAACCCCAGCTAGGGCGCCGACGGGCGCCTCGAAAGGAAACGTCATGAGCCTCTTCACCGCAATGTCCTCCGCCACGTCCGGCATCGAGTCGTCGAGCACCGACCTCTCGGTGATCGGCAACAACATCGCCAACGCCTCCACCGTGGGATTCAAGCAGGGTCGCGCCGACTTCGAGACCGCCCTCTCGCAGACGCTCATCGGGGGCAACGGCCAGGTCGGGCTGGGGTCGGACGTGGCCACGGTCCAGACGATCATGACCGAGGGCTCGCTCACGAACACCGGCAACACCACGGACCTGGCCCTGCAGGGCAACGGGTTCTTCGTGCTGAGCGGCTCCTACGCCGGCCAGCAGGGCACCTTCTACACCCGGGACGGCCAGTTCACGGTGGACAAGAACGGGTACCTCGTGACCCAGCAGGGGCTGCAGGTCCAGGGCTTCCAGGCGAACGCCGCCGGCGTGCTGTCCGGCGTGCCGTCGAGCCTGCAGGTCGGCAACGTCCAGGCCCAGCCCGTGGCGACGGCGAACGTCACCCTCAAGGCGAACCTCGACGCGTCGGCGACGGTCCCGCCCGCCTGGGACCCGGCGAACCCGACCACGACCTCGAACTTCTCGAGCAGCGTCACCGTCTACGACTCGCTCGGCTCGGCCCACGCCGTCCAGATCTTCTTCCGCAACACCGGCGGCGGGTGGGAGTGGCACGCCATGGCCGACGGCGGAGGCCTGACGGGCGGCACCGCCGGGACGCTCACCGAGATCGCGAACGGGACCCTCACCTTCAACTCCAACGGGGCGCTCACCGCCTACACGCAGGCCTCGAACTTCAACCCGCTCGGCGCCACGAACCCGCAGGCCCTGAACTTCGACTTCGGCAACCCCATCGGCGCGAACGGCTCCACGACCGGCATCACCCAGTTCGCGGCCACCTCGGCGACCACCTTCGTGGGACAGGACGGCTACTCGGCCGGCCAGCTGTCGAGCATCCAGGTCGGCCAGAACGGGCAGGTGTCCGGTGTCTTCAGCAACGGCCAGACGCGTCTCCTCGGGCAGGTCGCGGTGGCGGGCTTCCAGGCGAACGACCAGCTGACGAGCATCGGGGGCAACCTCTACGACGCGACCCCCGCCGCGGGCCAGGCCGTGGTGGGAGCCCCCGGAAGCGGCGGCCTGGGCTCGATCACCTCCGGCGCGCTCGAGCAGTCGAACGTCGACCTGTCGACGCAGCTCGTCGACATGATCGCCGCGCAGCGCGCCTTCGAGGCGAACTCCAAGACCATCACGACCGCTGACACGCTGCTCTCCGAGCTCATCCAGATGAAGCGCTAGGGCCTCGTGCCTTAGCGGGAAGCCGCGCCGTGACGATGGATACCGCGGCGGGAGGCGTTCGATGATCGTTCTCACGCGGCTCGACGGGAAGGAGCTCGTCGTCAACGCCGACCACATCCTCACCGCCGAGGCGACGCCCGACACGGTGCTACAGCTGACCACCGGGCTGCGCCTCATGGTGAGGGAGCCGGTGAACGAGGTGGTGGAGAAGGTGGCGGCCTGGAGGCGGCGAATCCTCGCGGGGCCGGAGGTCTCGCACGGGCCCGAGCCGCGGCGCCCCGTGGTCCCCTTCCCGCGGAGCGTCCCGGCCCCGACGCCGGAGGAGTGAGAGATGGACATCACCTCTGTCGCCGGCATCGTCGTCTCGATCGCGCTCATCCTCCTCGGCCAGGCGCTCGAGGGCGGGCACCTGGGCTCCATCGTCCAGGCCACCGCCGCGCTCATCGTGTTCGGCGGCACCTTCGGGGCGACGATGGTCGCCTTTCCCACGAAGGACTTCGTCCGCGGGCTGAAGATGCTGAAGCTCGTCTTCGGCAACCCCACGCACGATCTCCCGGCGCTGACGGGGCGCATCGTCGAGTTCGCAAGCGTGGCCCGGCGGGACGGCGTGCTCGCGCTGGAGAGCCGCCTTCCGGAGATCGACGACCCCTTCTTGCGCCGGGCGCTCCAGTTCGCGGTGGACGGGGTCGACGCCGAGGTCTCCCGAAGCTCCCTCGAGGCCGCCATCGACGCGGAGTTCCAGGAGCATTCGGTCGCCGCCAAGGTCTGGGAGTCGATGGGCGGCTTCGCCCCCACCGTCGGCATCCTCGGCGCCGTGCTCGGCCTCATCCACGTGATGGAGAACCTGAACGACCCCTCGAAGCTCGGCGGCGGCATCGCCACCGCGTTCGTCGCGACCGTCTACGGCGTGGGGTCCGCGAACCTGCTCTTCCTGCCGTTCGCCAACAAGCTGAAGCGCAAGCTGGCCCTGGAGAAGGAGAGGAAGACCGTCATCGCCGAGGGCGTGCTCTCGATCCAGGAGGGGCTCAACCCCCGGGTCCTCGAGGAGAAGCTGCGCGCCTACACGGGCGAGAGCGCGCCGGCCGAGAAGAAGGCCGCCTAGCCGGGGACGACCGACGTGGCCGGCCACCGAAAGAAGAAGCACCACGAGGAGGAGCACGAGAACCACGAGCGATGGCTCGTCTCGTACGCCGACTTCATCACCCTGCTCTTCGCCTTCTTCGTGGTCATGTACGCGGTGAGCCGCGTCGACAACAAGAAGCTGACCCAGGCCGTCGAGGGCATCCGCTGGGCGCTGCACACCGCGGGCAACGGCGGCACGGGGGCGCTCCCCATCTTCGAGGGGCCACCGTCCGAGGGCGGCTGCCGCGTGGCGCCGGGCGCGTCGAGCTCGAGCCTCGTCGAGCGAGCCAAGGCGATCGAGGACCTCCGGCGGCGCATCGAGAAGAAGGTCATGCCGTTCGTCATGAGCAAGGTGGGCCCGACGGCCGTGTCGGTGCACGCGGAGGACGGGCGCCGGCTCGTGGTGCGGCTCGCCGCCGCGAACTTCTTCGACCCCGGACAGGCGGCGCTGCGCCCCCAGATCCTCCCGGTGCTCGACGCCGTCTCCGCCGAGCTCAAGGAGCTCGACCGGCCGCTCCGGATCGAGGGGCACACCGACGACAGCCCGGTCCAGGGGGGTCGCTTCCGCGGGAACTGGGACCTCTCGGCGGCCCGGGCGGCCACCGTCACCGGTTACCTGCAGGACGCCCACCGCGTGCCGCCGGCTCACCTCGCCGCCGTGGGGCTCGCCGACACGAAGCCCCTGAGCCGCGAGCCCACGGATGCGGCCCGCGAGCTGAACCGGCGGGTGGAGATGGTCGTCGAGCTCTCGCCCGAGGACCCGCTCATCAACCCGAGCGCGAGGCATCCGTGACCCCGCGGCGCGGTCGCGCCGTCACCCAGGGTTAAGCTCGACCCGGCGCGCCTTCCGCACAGGCGCCCTGCCCCTCCCACCCCGCGTAGTGCCGCAGGAACGCTGGGCGCGACCCGTGGGACGCCGCGCAAGGCCGCGCTGCGACTGCAACTCCCGCCGTGCGCCCCGGTCCCGCCGCACCCGGGCCGGAGCCCGATTTCCTCTCCAATCGGCTGTATTTCCAGGGGAACGTGGCGCAGCCGCGATGGCACGCTCGATGCTCAAGAGGTCCCGGGGATTCCGTTCCCTGGAGGCTCGAAAATGCCCAGCAGCCAGTTCTTCTCCACCCTTCGCGGCCGGCTCATGCTGCTCGCCGGGATCTTCGCGGTCGCGGTGGCCCTCTCGTCCGCCTTCTTCTTCTCGACGCTCGCCGCCGCGGTGGACGGAGCCACCCCCGACGTGCGCACCATGGTGCACGGGCGGATGATGGTGCTCGCCGTGGTTTGGGGCGTGCTCCTCGTCGGGGCGCTGTGGGCGCTGCGCGACTTCTTCCTGCGCCTCTCCCGCTACATCGACGGGATCCAGGAGCAGGGCCAGCTGCTCACCGATGCCGTCTCCGAGGGCCGGCTCGACGTCCGCGCCGACCCGGGCGCGGTGGCCCCCGAGTTCCGGAGCGTCGTCGAGGGCATGAACCGGACGATGGACGCCTTCGCGCCGATCCGCGTGGCCATCGAGTGCAACGCGCGGATCGCCAACGCCGACCTGCCCGATCGCCTCTCGAACGACTGGAAGGGCGAGTTCGGGAAGCTGCGCGACGCCGTGAACGGGATCATCGACATGGTGTCCCGCCGCTCCGCCGACATCCGGATGCTCATCGAGTCGGCCACGAACGGGAAGCTCGACATCCGCGCCGACCTGTCGAAGTACCCGGGCTACAACGGCCGCATGATGGCGGGGATCAACTCGCTCATGGACGCGCTGGTGAAGCCCATGCAGCTCGCCTCCGCCTACATGGTGCGAATCAGCCTGGGAGACATCCCCCCCAAGATCAACGAACAGTGGAAGGGGGACTTCGACGGGCTTCGCCAGAGCGTCAACACCTGCATCGATGCGGTGAACGCTCTCCTCGCCGACGCGAACCTCGTCGCCGATGCGACGGCCGGGGGCCACCTCGATCGCCGCGCGGACGCGGCGCGCCACCAGGGCGACTTCAAGAAGATCGTCGAGGGGATGAACGCCTCGCTCGACGCGATCGCGAGGCCCGTCCGCGACGTGGCCGGCGCACTCGAGCGCATCGCCCAGGGCGACACGCCACCCGAGATCGCCGACACCTACCAGGGAGACTTCGAGCAGATCCGCCGGAACCTGAACCAGGTGATCGGGGTGCTGCGGCTGCTCGTCGACGAGGTCGGGGTCGTCCTCGCCGCGTCGCGAAGCGGGGACCTGAAGAAGCGGTCCAACGCCGACCGCACCCAGGGCGTCTACCGCAAGATCCTCCGCGGGGTGAACGAGGCCTTCGAAGGCGTCGCGCGCCCGATGGAGGAGGCGATGAAGGTCCTCGCGGCACTCGAGAAGCGGAAGCTGCGCACCCGGATGAACGGGAGCTACGAGGGGGACCACGCGCGGCTCCGGGACACCCTGAACGCATCCCTCGAGGCCCTCTCCTCGGCGCTCTCCCAGGTCGCCGGGTCCGTGGAGCAGGTGTCGGCGGCGTCGTCGCAGATTGCGGCGTCGTCGCGGGCGGTGGCGGACGGGGCCTCGCAGCAGGCCTCGTCGATCGAGGAGACCTCCTCGTCGCTCGAGTCCATGGCCTCCATGGCCAAGCAGGCCGCCGACAACGCCCAGCAGGCGAACGCGCTCGCCCGCTCGGCCAAGGACGCCGCCGTCGACGGCTCGGGCGCCATGGAGCAGATGGTCGGCGCCATGGGGCGCATCCGCGCCTCCGCCGAGGGCACC
>DATKJV010000043.1:0-127396 GCA_035543235.1 Anaeromyxobacteraceae bacterium
GACCGAGCTCACGTAGATCTGGCGGCCTGGGCCGGCGACCGGGGCGGTGCTCGTCGAGGTCGAGGCGTAGATGAGCGGGAAGAAGTTGGCCTGGGCGGCGATCGAGGTCCCGAGCGTGCTCACCGAGGTGACGTTCCAGTCGAGCGTGGCCTCGGCCCGCGGGCCCGACTGGTGCGGCATCACCGCCTGGGCGGCAGTCCCGATCCCGCCGGAGTTGAGGTACGCGGCCACCAGGCTGAGGCGCAGCCGGCGCGCGAGGCGCCCGGCCACCCCGACCGACGTCTCGTTGTTGAGGTATTCGAGGGAGGTGAGCGCGGCGGGGTTGAGCGTCGGCGGCTGCTGGCCGGCGTTCCCCCCGCCGTTCCCGGTCACCGGCGTGGAGAGGTTGTTGGTGCCGTAGGTGAGCCGCTGCGCGAAGTAGAGGCGCCAGTTCGGGGACGCCCGGTACTCCATGAGGATCCAGCCCCGGTGCAGGACCTCGAAGGGGCCCTGGGTGATGGACACGAGATAGAGCTGGGGGTTGTAGCCGAGCGCGAAGCCGAACCGGGGGATGGTGACGCCCACCGCCACGGTGGGCGCGACCTGGATGCCCGTCTCGACCTGGGTGGCGGCGCCGGTGGCGCTGATGGTCTGCGTGAGCAGCTGGCTCGCGAGCGCCAGGTCGAGGCCCGCCGTCGTCGTGTCGGCCGGGCTGTTCCGGGTTCCCGGGATGCGGACGTTCATGGACGCGGGGGCCGTGAACCCCGCGTCCCTCGCCGCCGGCGCCTGGCCGGTGGTCGCGTCGGCGCCGTTGGCCGCCGCCCCGCCGCCCGGCGCCGGGGCTGCCTGCGCGGCGGCGAGCGACAGGAGGGCGGCGGCGAGCGAGAGGGCCACGCTACTCCACGACCACCACGTCGCCGCTCTGCAGGCGGAACGTCGCGGCTCGGCCCCGGACCTGGGTGAGGGACTCGTAGGTGAAGCGGATGCGCAGCGGGGTGCCGGCCTCCGGCGTCTGGCGGATGACGTAGATGCCGTCGCGCGAGGCGTAGTCGTTCAGGCCGCCCGCCGTGGCGAGCGCCTGGATCACCCCCGAGCCCGGCTCGAGCTGGAGGATCCCCGGCCGCGTCACCTCGCCGAGCACCGAGACCTGGATCGGCTTCGGCTCCTCGAGGGAGATGGTCACCACCGGGTTGACGATGAAGTCCTTGAGGCGCGCCTGCAGGCGGCGGGCGAGGACGTTGGGAGGAATGCCCGCCGCCTCGACGTCGTTCAGGAACGGCAGCGAGATCTTGCCGTCCTGGCGGACGCGGGCCTTCGCCGACATGCCCTCCTGGTTCCAGACGCGCACGCTGATGGTGTCGCCCGGCTGGATGACGTACTCCTTGTCGGCGGCCTGCGGGGTCTGGGGCAGGTCGTCCACCCAGACGTAGTCGCCCGAGTGCTTGCACGCCGGGGCGAGGGCCAGCAGGGCGCACAGGGGCGCCCACTTCTCAGGTCGGAAGGTCACGAGGTCTTTTCCAGGCGGTGAGGGCGAAGTCCAGCATCTCGCGCCAGCGCACCGCCCGGAGCGCGATCGCGAGTGCCACGTAGGCCACGGCATCCAGGAAGAGTCGGAGGTGGCCCAGCGAGGGCATGGAGAGGTGCAGGGCGATGACGAGGGCGCACACCACGGCGGTGCGGCCCAAGAGGATGAGGCTCACGCGGTCGAAGGTCTTGAAGCCGATGAGGGACGTCATGACGATGGTGACGCACGACTCGGTGGTGAGGTTCGCGAGCGCGGCGCCGGCACCGGGCCCGCCCCGGTGGAACTCGCCGCCGAGGTGCGCGGCGCCGAAGGGGATGAACACCAGTGCGAGCGTCGGCGCGAGCAAGACCCCCATCGTCGACACCTTGGTGACCGTCCAGCCGCGGCCGAGGAGGATGAGGCCGATCGCGTTCACGGTCGCCACGTAGGTGAGGACGAACAGCGGCGACATGATGCGCAGCGGCACGGCGGCGGGCGCGAAGGCGGGCCCGAACATGATTCGGATCCAGAGGTCGGCCCCGAGCACGATGAAGAGGGAGCCGGGGATGGCGATCGCCAGGATGAGCTCCACCGAGCGGGCGAGCGCCACCTCCATCTCCTCGCGCGAGCGGTGAAGCGCGCGAGCGTAGAAGGGCATGAGGACCCAGCCGATGACGGGCACGATGAGGAGCGTGAGAGTGGCGAGGTTGCTCGCGGCGCCGTACCACCCGAGCTCCTGCGGGTTGCTCGTGATGAACTCGAGCATGGTCACGTCGAGCCGACCGTAGGCCACGAACGCGACCGCGTTCAGGTAGAAGGGAAGGCTCGCCTTGATCGCGGTCTTGGTGCCCGCCCAGTCGAGGCGAAGCCCGAGGCCCAGGTGCTTCTTCGCGAGCTGCCAGAGCACGGCGCACTTCGCGACCTCGGAGATGACGAATGCGAGCGCCACCCCGACGACCGCGTGGTGAAGGGCGATGCCGACGAGGATGCCGACCCCCCAGAGCACCTTGCCGACGACGTTCATGACCGACAGGCCGTCGACGGTCCCGTGCGCGTGGAGGAGGGCCGACAGGGTCCCGTCGAGCGTGAAGAAGAGCTGACCGATGCCGAAGATGTAGACGAGCAGCCGCAGTTCCGGCGGGCGGTGCGAGAGCTCCATGGCGACGGCGATCCCCGCGAACAGGACCACGGAGAGCGCGAGGCGGACGAGGAGCGTGCCCGCGAAGAACTCGCTCGCCATCTGCGGGCGGACGGGGATCTCCTTGCGGATGTACATCTCGACGCCGAGGTTCAAGAGCACGAAGACGGTCGCGGAGAAGGCGTCGGCGAAGTTCATGGGGCCGAACGCTTCCGGTCCCAGGTAGCGGGGGAGGAGGATGCGGACCCCGAGCGCGACCGACCAGGTGAGCACGAGCGAGAGCCCGAGCTTCACCCCGTTGCGCACGGCGATGAACGCGTCGTGGGACGCGGTGTGGCCGGCGCTGACCTGGGCGACTTCCGCCATGAACGTGCTCCCCCCGGAGGAGGCGTACCCACCCCGCGCCCCTGGCCCGTCCAGGGGTGCGCGATCGACGCGGGACAGAGGTATCGGTGGAGGCGGAAATCCTCAATACCATGAACAGGATGCAGCCGCGGGGCCGGCGAAAGGCCGGGTATTCGCAGGGCAAACAGGGCGGGTCGCACACCCGGTCGCCTGGGATACCCTCGTGTGACGATATCGGCGAGCGCCTCGCCTGTTAACCTTCAAGTAGTAGTCCAAGCTCGCCGCATCGAAGGGGCGTCAGATGATCGCACCGGTCGCACTCGCGCTTGCCCTCGCGGCCGAGCCCACACCCATCGTAAATCGCGCCGACACGCTCGGCGCCGTGGACGGCGTCTCCGTGCTCGTCGAGGACGTCGACCGCCGAGCCGCGAAGCTCGGCCTCCACCCGCAGGTGATTCGGCTGCACGTGGAGGACCGCCTCCTCACAGGGGGGATCGCGCTCCTCGACGACGAGGCGCTCGAGCGCGAGCCGAACGCGCCGATGCTCTACGTGCGCGTCCAGATGGTGCCCGTGACCAAGGCCCGCTGCGCGGCCTCCGTCGAGGTGCAGCTCCTGCAGCTCGTCTCGCTGTCGTCGGGCGAGCGCGCCTGGGCGACGACATGGTCGCACGGCACGCTCGTGCGCAGCGACCCGCGGCGGCTCGCGAAGACCGTCGACGAGGTGCTCGCCCGGCAGCTCCGCGCCTTCTCGCGCACGTTCCACGCCGCCCACGGGCTGGGCCGCGGCGACACGATGCTCGCCCATCGGCGCTAGCCGCCGTCACGCGCCGCCGAGCACCTCCCGCAGCTTCGCAGCGAGCGCAGCCGCGCTCCAGGGCTTCGCGAGGAGGGCGAATCCGTCTCCGGCCACCTCGCGCACGGCGAGGGCCTCGGCCGCGTAGCCCGACAGGAACAGGAACCGCACCCGCGGCCAGCGGGCCCGGATCGCCCGGGCGAGCTCCCGTCCGCCCATGCGCGGCAGGACGACGTCGGTGACGAGGAGGTCGACGCCGCCGCCGAGCCGCTCGGCGAGCTCGAGCGCGGCCCTGCCGTCCGGCGCAGCGTGCACCCGGTACCCGAGCCTCTCGAGCAGGGAGGCCGTTCGTTCGCGCACCTCCCGCTCATCCTCTGCGAGCAGGATCGTCTCGCCCCCGCCGGGGAGCGCCGGCCCCTCGAGCGAGCGTGCGGGGGCGGCGGCGACGTCCGCCGCCGGAAGAAGTACCCGGAACGTCGACCCGCGTCCTTCCCGGCTCTCCGCCTCGGCGAAGCCTCCGTGCTGCCGGGCGATGGCGTGCACGGCCGACAGGCCCAGCCCCGGGAGCTCGCCGACGGTGGCCGTCGGGAAGAAGGGCTCGAAGACATGGCGCAGCGTCTCCTCGTCCATGCCCGGGCCGCTGTCCGCCACCGAGAGGACCACGTAGCGCCCGGGCCGGCGCTCCGCGGTCGCCGCCTCCGGCGCGACGACGACGGCGCCGGTCGAGACCCGGATGCCTCCGCCCGTCGGCATCGCGTCGCGGGCGCGAACCACGAGGTTCAGGAGGACCTGCTCGACGAGCGCGCCGTCGCAGAGGACCGCGGGAAGCTCCGGGGCAAGGTCGAGCGAGAGATCCACGTGCTCGCCGACGAGCCGCCCGAGGAGCTGGCCGAGGTTCGATACGAGCGCGTTCAGGGAGGCGGGGCGCATCTCGAGCACCTGGCGGCGCCCGAGCGCGAGCAGCTGGCGCGTGAAGGTCGCCGCCCCCTGCACGGCGTCCTGGATCTCGAGGATGGCCGCGCGACCGGGGTGGCCCTCGGGCGTCTCCATCAGCACGATCGCCACCTGCGAGGAGATGGCGGTGAGCAGGTTGTTGAAGTGGTGGGCCACGCCGGCCGCGAGGCGCCCGACCGCCTCCATGCGCTGCGCGGCCTTGAGCTCGTCCTCGAGCCGCCTCCGCTCGTCGTCCGCGCGCTTCTGCTCGGTGACGTCGCGGACGATCGAGAGCACGAGCGGCTCCCCGTCCACGGTGACCACGTTGGCAGACACGACCCCGGCGCGGACCTCTCCGTCGCGACGCCGGATGGGCACCTCCATGCTGCGCGCCTGGCCCTCGTCGGAGAGGACCGCGAGCAGGCGCTCCCAGTTGGCCGCTTCCCAGACGCCGAGCTCCTCCGCCGTCCGTCCGATCGCCTCCGATGCGGCGAAGCCCGTGGCCTCGACGAACCCGTCGTTCACCGCCACGTACCGGCCGTCCTCGAGGCGGCGGATGGCGATGGCGTCCGGGCTCGTCTTGAAGGCCAGGCGAAAGCGCTCCTCCGTCTCGGTCCGGGCAGCCTCCGCCCGGCGGCGCACGTCGACCTGGCGGCGGAGCTCCTCCACGGTCTCGCTTAGCGTCCGGGTCCGCGCCCGGACCTCCCCCTCGAGTTCGTCTCGGGCGCGCCCCTCGAGCGCGCGCAGCCGGTCGGCGAGCGCGAACGTGAAGATCACGCCCGCGACCGTGAGGCCGATGTGGATCCCGTTTATCGAGAAGGCGTTCGGAGACAGGACGCCGAGGACGGTGAGCACGAACGCCATCCCGCCGACGAGGAACGTCGCCGCCGCCGCGAGGAAGTAGCGGGCCGCGCGCGAGCCCGAGGCAACCGCCACGGCGGCGTACGCCGCGACGAGCACCATGGCCGCGCCGCCGAGAAGGGCCACGGCCACGTTCGCGAAGCGGAGGCTGACGAGCCCGGCCAGCCCCGCCGCCGGGGTTGCCCAGGCGAGGAGGAGGCCCCCCTCGTCGAGCCGGGGCAGCAGCCGCCGCGTGTCGAGGAAGCGCCGCGCGAAGGCGAGCGCCGACGCGACCGCGAGGCTCGCGAGCAGGGACGGGGCGCGCATGTTCCAGGCGTGGGCGCCGGGATGAAGCCAGGCTGCGGCGATGCCCGTCTCGGCGAGCTGGTAGGCCCCGAACGTCACCAGCACCGCGAAGAACCACAGGCTGCTCTGGTCGCGCCGCGTGAGGAAGGAGTAGAGGGCGAGCAGGGCGAGCACGATCAGCGCGCCCAGGTTCAGGCCGACGACGAGCACCATCGTCCGCTCGAAGGCGTCGAGGGAGCTCGGCGCCCAGGCGTCGACGCCGAGGAGCAGGGCCGCGCGCGTGCGCACGCGCAAGAGCAGCTCCACCCGCTCCCCGGGCCCGAGGCCCACGCGAGCCTCGTGGAGGAACCCGCGGTGGACGATCCCCCGCTCGGCGGGGGGGATGGCGAGTCCACCGCGCACCTCCCGGTAGCCGCCCGGGCCGGGGACGTAGAGGTCCAGGTTCTCGACGAGCGGGTACGACCAGGTGAGCGACCAGGTCCGCGGGTCGGGGACCGCGTTCTCGAGCGAGACGCGGACCCAGGCGCAGGCGGAGGTGAAGCCGAGGTTCCGCGCGCGGGCGAGCGGCACGTACCGCCCCGAGAGCGGCGGCGCGCTGGCGTGGGCGGCGTCGAGCGAGCAGGTCGGGTCGACGAGCACGTCCGTCGCCTTCACGAGGTCGAGCCTCTCGGTGGAGCGGTCGAGGCGGGCCGTCTCCCCGGCGCCCGCCGCGAGCGGAAGGAGTGCGGCGACGGCGAGCAGGTTGCGGGCGGACCTCACCGCTCCATGATGGCACGCTTCACGGAGCGCGGCCGACCGGGAAGGGGCGCGCGGGACGCGAGACGAGGTCCCGCTCCGATGGATGGTCGAGGCGCGCGAGCGCCTGGCGGGGCGCGAGCCACGCGACGGCGTCGATCTCCTCGCCCGCGGTGAACGGGTGCTCGACGAGGAGCTCCATGTGCCAGTAGACGACGACCTTGGGGTGGCCGCCGACCTCGTAGAGGCTCACGCCCGCGAGCGGGCCCAGGCGGGCCTCGCAGCCCGTCTCCTCGAGCACCTCGCGCAGGGCGGCCTCCTCGAAGGTCTCCCCCGGCTCGAGCTTCCCCTTGGGGAGCGACCAGTCGCGGCGGCGGGGTCGGTGGACGAGCGCGAGCCGCGGCCCCTCCGGGGAGGCGCGCCACAGGAGTCCGCCCGCAGCCTCGATCGGCCTCAAGGCCGGTTCCCCGGGGACGCGGCGCGCGCCATGGCGCATCCTGGATCAGCCGCGTCGCGCCGTCGAGCCGCCGGGCGCCCCGCGCGAGGGCGGAGACGAGGAAGGCCCGGTCCTCGCGGACCGGGCCCCTCGAAATGGTGGAGCTGATCGGGATCGAACCGACGACCTCTAGAGTGCGATTCTAGCGCTCTCCCAGCTGAGCTACAGCCCCACGGAACACGGGTCCCCGAGGTCGGGCGGGGAGCCTTGTTTACGGGCCGGGCCTCCGGGTGTCAAGCGCGTTGCGGCGTCGGCCGGGGCGGTCGGGGCGCGCGCGGACGGAGGTGGCCGCCCGGCCGCGCGAGCGCCGCGAGACCTCGCACGCCCATTCTGCCGGGTGAGCCGAGGTGGGAAGTGGTGCGAGCGAGCGGGGTTGCCGTTGTTTGACTGCCCTCCGTCCCCCTGGTAACCAGAAATCGATCCCCATGGACGCGCCGAGGAAACCCACGCCGGCGGAGCTCGCCAGCCTCGAGCGCGCCTTCGCTTCCGACCCGTCCTCTGGAGCCTGGCTCCCGCTGACCGAGGCCTACCTCTCCATGGGCCGGTTCATGGAGGCGATGGTCGTCGCCAAGAAGGGCGTCAAGGCGAACCCCGGCGACGTGGCGGCCCGACTGGTGCTCGCCCGCGTCTACGCCGACCAGGGAAAGGACCGCAAGGCGCTCGACGAGGTCCAGGGAGCGCTCTCCGCCCACCCGGAGAGCCCGGCGGCGAACGCGATGGCCGGCACCCTTCACATGCGGCTCGGCGAGAAGGACCTCGGCGTGAAAGCGCTCGAGAGGGCCGCCGAGGCGGCGCCCGAGGATCCCGACGTTCGGACGGCGCTCGCGCGCTGGGGCGTCGCCCCGCCCGTGAGGCGCCCTCCTCCTCCTCCTCCTCCCGCGCCTCCGCCGATCCCCGCGGCGGCGAGCGGTCCGGCGCCTGCGGCGGCCCCGGCTCCCCCGGTCCCCGCGCCCCCGCCGCCTCCCGTGCTCACCCGCGAGCCCGCGCTCCCGCCCAAGGCTCCCGTGCCCACGCCGGGCCCGGCCGCGCGCCCCGCCCCCCGCCGCCCTCGGCTCGAGCAGAACCTGGAGTACGCGCGCGAGCTCGCGGACAAGTACGAGACCCAGGACTGGCAGCTCCCCTCGGGGAAGACGGAGGAGCTCGCCCTCGGGAAGGCCCCGAAGAAGAGCCACTCGCTGCGGACCACGCTGCTGCTCGTCGTCGGGATGGCGATCCTCCTCGGCGGATGGTGGTCGTGGACCAGCTGGAAGCGCGACCGCGACGAGAAGGTCGCGCACCTTCTCAAGGACGCGGGGGAGCTCATCGCCAAGGACAGCCACGGCGCCTACAAGCAGGCGGCGAGCATGCTCGAGCAGGTCCTGCAGAAGGACCCGACCTCGCTCGCCGGGCACTCGTTCCTCGCCTACATCGACGCGCTGCGCTGGGGAGAGCACGGGGAGGGCGACACCTTCCGGGACGAGGCGAAGAAGCACCTCGCCGCGGCGCGCCGGGAGGCGTCCTCCCACTCCCACATGATCGCGGCGGACGCCTACCTGAAGGCCTACGGCGGCGATCCGCAGGGCGCCATCGCCGACCTGAACCGGGTGCTGAAGGGTCCGGAGGGCGGCACGAGCGGGCTGCTCTACGGCGCGCTCGGCGTCCTGCAGATGAAGTCCGGCGACCTCGACGGCGCCCGGGAGTCGCTCACGACCGCCCGAAAGTTCGCGGACCGCGACGTCCGGGTGAACCAGATGCTCGCCGAGCAGTACCGGCGCGCCGGCCAGGCGCGAAAGGCCAAGACCTTCTACGACGCGGCCTACGCGCTCTCCCGCGAGCACGTCCCCACCCTGCTGGGCGCGGCCTCGGTCTACATCGACGAGGGCCAGTACGACACCGCCATCCGCTTCGTGCAGACCGTGCTCGACTCGCCCGACGTGTCGCCGCGCCAGCGGGCGCTCGCCCAGGCGCTTCGGGGCACCATCCTCTTCGCGCAGGGCCGGGCGGCCGAGGGCGCGAAGGACGAGCAGGACGCGACCACGCTCGACCCCTCGAACCCGGACATCCAGGACCAGGTCGGCCGTCGAAAGCTCGCCGGCGGAGACGCGGCGGGCGCCGCCGCCTCGATCCAGAAGGCCATCGAGATGGATCCGCAGCGGGTGGCGTTCTACGTGGACCTGACCTCGGCGCTGCTCTCGGCACCCGGGGGCGCGAAGCAGGCCGTCGAGGCGCTGCGCGCCGCGCAGGCCCGCCTGCCCGGGAACGCCCGGGTGGCGAAGCTGCTCGGCGACGCCTACCGGGCCGACGGCGATGCGGAGCGCGCCCGCGCGGAGTACGAGCGGGCTCTCTCGGGCCGGTACCCGGACGCGCGCATGGCGCTCGCACGCCTGCTCCGGGCGCAGGGCAAGGCCGCCGAGGCGCTTTCCGAGTACGAGAAGGCCGCCCGCGAGTACGGCGAGGCGGGCGTCGACGGGGCCGCGCAGGCCTTCGCGGAGATGGCGGAGGTGGAGGCCCAGCGCGGTTCGGACGCCGGTCGCGTCGGCGAGCTGTACCGCAAGGCGCTCGCGGTCGACCCGACGTGCTGCCCGGCCCTCTGGGCGCTCGGGCGCGAGCGGGCGAGCCGCCCGGAGAAGGATCAGCGCGACCTCGCGAAGCAGATGCTGCTCGACTACGCGCGCGTATGCCCGAAGGGCGCGCACGTGGCCGAGGCGGCGCAGCTCGCCGCCGGCCTCCGGTAGGGGCTACTTGCCGGCGGGGGCGAAGGCCCGCTCCACGTCCGCCATGGGGTTTCCCTGGACGCGCCTCGGCCTTGCCGCGGCGCTGCGCGCGTCTTTCACCTTCACGAGGACGATGGCACGCGCCCCGTCGACCTCCACGACCGCGCGGGTCTCGCCCGGGCCGACGGGCCAGACCTGGCCGCGGTCGTCCCCCCGGCAGATCGACTCGTCCTCGCAGCGCGTCTGGGCCGGTCGACCGGGGAAGGGGCGCCCGTCGGTGTCCAGGACGGAGATCTCGAGGGCGGCAGGCGCGGGCTCGTCGCCGAGGCCCACCTCGAGCCGCGGGGGCGAGGCCTCGACCCGGGAGGCGATGCGGACGGAGAGCGGAGCGCTCGCCGAGGCGGCGCCCGCCGCGCAGACGACCGTGGTGGTGCCAGGCCCGCTCGCGGTGACCGTGGCCTCGCGCCCCCGGCCCGCCACGGAGGCGACGCGGCCGTCGGCGCTCGACCACTGGCACGTGGCGGACGGGAGAGGTTTTCCGCCGGCCCCGAGGACGGTGGCCCGGATCGTGGTCGCCTGCCCGCGCGCGTAGAGCCGAAGGGAGCCCGGCTCGAGCGTGACGCGGGAGGGGCGCTCGCAGCCGGCAAGGGCGAGAAGGGTGGCGAGGAGGGGGAGGCGGGGCACGGGTCCATCGTACCGCGCGGCCACGCGACGGCCAGTCCGGCGCCCGGCCCGGCCGCGAGCGCCCGGGCCGGGCCCGATTAGATCCGGCGTGCCGGGGCCGCCTTCGGCCCGGGCGGGGAGGCGCGGATGCGGCGGCGACGGCTCGGCGCGAGCGAACTGTGGGTGTCGGAGATCTCGCTCGGGTCCTGGCTCACCTACGGAGGCGGGGTCTCGCGGGAGCGGGCGGAGGCGTGCGTCCAGCGCGCCTTCGAGCTCGGCATCAACTTCATCGACACCGCCAACGTCTACTCGGGCGGCGCGGCCGAGGCCTTCCTCGGCGAGGCACTCGCCGGGCGCCCCCGCGACAGCTACGTGCTCGCGACCAAGGTGTTCTTCCCGATGCCGTCGGGAGAGCGCGGGCTCTCGGCGGCGCAGATCCGCAAGCAGCTCGACGATTCCCTGCGCCGGCTTCGCGTGAGCTACGTCGATCTCTACCAGTGCCACCGGTACGACCCCGAAACGCCGCTCGAGGAGACGATGGCCGCGCTCACGGAGGCGGTGCGCCAGGGGAAGGTGCGCTACCTGGGCTTCTCCGAGTGGACACCGGCCCAGATCCGGGCCGCGCTCGCCCTTCCCGGCGAACGGTTCGTATCCAGCCAGCCCCAGTACTCGCTCCTCGAGCGCGGACCCGAGCGAGAGGTGTTCCCGTTGTGCGCCCGGGAGGGCATCGGCCAGATCGTCTGGTCGCCCCTCAAGCAGGGGATCCTCTCCGGCAAGTACCGCCCCGGTCTCCCGCCGCCCCCGGATTCCCGTGGGGCGAGCCCGGCCATGGGCACCTTCCTCCGGGGCCGTCTCGACGACCGGACGCTCGCCGCGGTTGAAAGGCTGCGTCCCATCGCCGCCGATCTCCGGCTGTCGCTCGCGCAGCTCGCGCTTGCCTGGGTCCTCAGGCGCCCGGAGGTGTCCTCGGCCATCATCGGCGCCTCGCGCCCCGAGCAGGTCGAGGAGAACGCGGCCGCCTCGGGGGTTGCGCTCTCCGACGAGGCGCTCTCCCGGATCGAGGAGGCCCTCCGCGCGGCATGAGCACCGCCGCGCCTACCGGGGCGCGACGTGGTAGAGGACGACGTAGACGAGGACGCCGGTCGCCGAGACGTAGAGCCAGACCGGGAGCGTGACCCGTGCGATCCGGCGGTGCGCGTCGAAGCGCTCCCGGAGGGCGAGCCAGAGCGCGCGCAGCACGAGGGGCAGGGCCGCCGCCGCGAGGATCGTGTGGCTGCCCAGGAGAGCGAGGTAGGCCGCCCGAAGGGCGCCCGTTCCCGGGAAGCGGTGCGTGCCCGTCAGCGCCACCCGCACGAGGTAGCCCACGAGGAACAGGGCCGACGTGGCGAGGGCGGAGAGCATGAGGGCGCGGTGGAGCGAGCGGCGCCCGCGCCGGATGGCGCGCCAGCCGGCCACGAGCAGGACCGCGCTCGCCGCGTTTAGGCTCGCGTTCACGGGAGGCAGGAGCTCGCCGAGCGTCATCGGCCACCTCCGCGCCGCCGGGCGACGGTCGCCGCGACCGCGAGGCTCGCCGCCGCGAAGACCGCGAGCACCGCGAGGTCCCGTCCCGCGGAGCCGGGGAGGGCGCCCGGGGCGTGTGGTCCGAAGAGCGCACGGCGGGCGGCCGAGACCGCGTAGGCGATGGGGTTCGCGCGCATGATCCCTTCCAGGACCGGCCGCTCCGGCCCGGCCGGGAACATGGCCCCCGACACGATCCACGCGGGCACGAAGAGCGTCATCTGGATCGCGTGGTAGCCCTGCACGTTGTCGACGACCCAGGCCACCGTGAACCCGATGGCGGCGAGGGCCACGGCCGCGAGCGAGAGCGAGGCGAGGAGCAGCAGCCAGTTCGCCCCGGCCGGGGAGACCCCTGCCACCGGCGCGAGCACCAGAAAGAGGGCGGCCTGCGTGAGCGCCACGCTCGCCGAGCCGAGGACCTTCCCGGCTGCGAGCGCCCCGCGCGAGGCCGGTCCGGCGAGCACCGCCTGCAGGAAGCCCGCGTGGCGGTCCTCGATGACCGAGAGGGTGGTGAAGATCGCCGCGAACAGGACGACCATCAGGACCACGCCCGGGTAGAAGTACTGCAGGTAGCCGACCGGGGGGCCCGCCATTCGGAACGTGGCGCCCATGCCCGAGCCGATGACGAGCCAGAAGATGACCGGCTGGCCGAGCGCGCCGACGAGCCGGGACGGCTGGCGAAAGAATCGCACGAGGTCGCGCCGCCACAGGACGCGGACGGCCGCGAGGTCGAAGGCGAAGCGCGGCGCGAGCACCTGGCGCGACGGGGTCACGGCCTCTCCTCCTCGACGAGCGCCTCGCCGGTGAGCTTGAGGAAGGCGTCGGCGAGCGTCGGGCGCCTCACCGACACGGATCGGAAGCGGCCCGGCGGGAAGGCCTCGACGAGCCTGGGCACGAGCTCGTGGCCGCGCTCGCGGCTCACCGCCACGCCGCCGGCGGACGGCCGGGCGGGAAGCCCGAAGCGCGCCTCGATCTCGGCCGCGAGCTGCTCCGGCTCGTCGCCCTCCACGTACACGACGTCCCCGGCGATGCTCGACCGCAGCGACTCGGGCGTCTCCTCCGCCACCACGCGCCCGTGGGAGAGCACCGCCAGGCGGTCGCAGCGCTCGGCCTCGTCGGGCCGGTGGGTGGTGAGGACCACGGTCAGGCCCTCCGACGTTCCCAGCCGGGCGAGCTCGTCCCAGGTCCGGGCGAAGGAGGGCGCGTCGAGACCGGTCGTGGGCTCGTCGAGGAGCAGCACCTCCGGGCCGTGCACGAGCGCCCGGGCGAGCTCGAGACGCCGGCGCAGCCCGCCGGAGAGCTTGCCCGCGGCCTCGCGAGCCCGGTCCGCGAGCCCGGCCGCGGCGAGGAGCTCCGCGGTCCGCTCCTCCGCCTTCCGGCGAGGCACGCGAAAGAGCGCCGCGCCGAGGAGCAGGTTCTCCCGGCAGCTCAGCTTGGCGTCCAGGCTCGGCTCCTGGAACACGACGCCCATGCGGGCGCGGAGCGAGGCCGAGGAGGGGTCGAGCCGCGCACCGTCGAGGAAGAGCTCCCCCGACCGCGCGGGCAAGAGCCCGGCCAGGATGGCGAAGAGCGTGCTCTTCCCGGCGCCGTTCGGGCCCAGGAACCCGAACACTTCTCCCCGGCGCACCTCGAAGGAGACCCCGCCGAGGGCGACGCGGTCCCCGTAGGAGAAGGCGAGGGCGCGGGCGGCCAGGCGCGCCGCCTCGCCCGCGGGCGCCGACTCGACGGCTTCTGCGCGCAAGCGGGCTACCGAGCCCCGAGGAACAGGGCGATGAAGAGGAGGACGAGGTAGAGCAGGGTCGAGAGGAAGAAGCCGCGCGCCCATCGCGCCGATCCCTCGGGGAGCCGGAGCCCGGCGACGGCTACCGCGGTGAGGCCCGTGCCGAGCGCGGCGGCCGCGGCCCCGTAGAGAGGACCCGCCATGCCCAGGAAGGACGGGAGCATCCCCACCGGAACGAGCAGCGCGCTCGAGGCGACCGCGAACCGGCGTGCGGCGCGCTCGCCGTGGACGAGCGCGAAGACCTTGAGGCCGCCCCGCGCGTAGTCCTCCTTGAGGTAGATGGAGATGGCGAGGAAGTGGGGGATCTGCCAGACGAAGAGGAGCGCGAAGAGCGCGAGCCCTCTCGCGCCCACCCCGCCGGTCGCCGCGGTCCAGCCCATGAGCGGGGGGATGGCCCCGGGGACGGCGCCGACGAACAGGGCGACCGTGCTCACGCGCTTGAGCGGCGTGTAGACGAACGCGTAGGTCACGAACGCGACGCTCGCGAGCAGCGCCGTGAGCGGGTTCGCCGACAGCGCCAGCACGGGGACGGCGAAGGTGGGGAGCACGAACCCCAGCGCCAGCGCCGCGGCGGGCTCCACGCGCCCGGATGGCAGCGGACGGTCGCGGGTCCGCCGCATGCGGCCGTCGACGTCGCGCTCGAGGTAGTTGTTCATGACGTTCGCGGCGCCGACGACCGTGGCCGTCCCGAGAAGGAACGCGGCGGCCCGCATCGCGGAGAGGCGGACCGGGGCGAGCCACAAGCCGGCCGCGGCGGTCGACACCACCATCCCCGAGAGCCTGGGCTTGGCGAGGGCGACGAGCTCGCCGAGCGCGGCGATCCCCTGGGCCGGAACGGCGGCGCTGTGGACGGCGGTCCGGCTGCGGGCCATCACGCGTCACCCCCTGCGGGAACGAGGCCGGCCGCGCCCTCCGCCGCCGCGGTTGCGGGGACGGGGCGGGAGCCGAGCGAGAGGTAGAGCGTCAGCGAGTCGGCGAGGAGCAGGGCCCCCGCCGCGAGGTGCAGGCTGACGACCGGTACGGCGATCAGGCTCCAGACCGTCCAGGCCCCGAGGCCGAGCTGCACGAGGGCGAGGACCGGTGCGAGGAGGGCCGCGGCGCGCGCCCGGGCGGGTCCGAGGCGAAGCGCCAGAAGGCCTGCGGCGGCGGCAAGGAGCGCGGCCGCGACGCCGGCGAGGCGGTGGGCCATCTGGAGCTGCGCCGGCCCGCCGAGGGGCCAGACGGCGCCCTGGCAGAGGAGGGCCTCGGTTCCGCAGGCGAGTCCCGAGCCGCTGTGGCGCACCACCGCCCCGAGGACGATCTGCGCGTACACGGCCGCCGCGGCGAGCCCCGCGAGGAGGCGCAGCCCGGCCGGTGGGGCGGACGCCCGGTCCGCGGCGGGCGGCGCGAGCCGAAAGGCGAGGGCGACAATCGTCGAGAAGAAGGCCATCGAGACCGCGAGGTGCGCCGAGGACACGATGAGGGGAAGCTTCCACATCACCGTGATCCCGCCGAGCGCAGCCTGAACGAGGACGAGCAGGATGGCGGCGGCGGCGAGCGCCCGGAGTCCCCCGTCGCGGTGTCGTCGCCAGGTGGCGAGGGCGAGGAGCACGGTGAGGACCACGACGGCGAGGGCCACGAGGCGGTGGCCGTGCTCGAAGAGGACGCCGCCCTCCATCGCGGGGAAGAACTGGCCGTAGCACAGCGGCCAGTCCGGGCACGCGAGCGACGAGCCGGTCGCGTGGACGAGACCCCCGATGACGAGGAGCAGGAAGGTCGCGAGCGCGGTGGCCCGTGCGAGCCGGAGCTCGAGCATGCGTGAACGTCCTTTTAAGAAGGCCACTGATCGCGGTCAAGCGTGCTTGCGCCGGCGGGTGGCCCGGGGAGGGGGCCGGCGAGGAGGGGGAGGGTGGTGGCGTTCTCACCCCAGGGAGTCACGGCTCGTCGTCGTCGCCGAGGTCCTCGTCGAGCTCCTCGAAGACCTCCTCGGACTCCTCCGCCTCCTCGGCCTCGGGCGCGGGCGTCGGGGCGACGGGCTTGGGGCGCTTCTCCGCGGCGGAGGGCTTGTGCACCGGAGCGTCTCGCTGGTCTGCGCCGCACTTCGGGCAGATGGCCTGCGGCTTCCTCAAGTCGTAGAACTTGGCCGCGCACTTGAAGCAGGTGTGCTTGGTCCCGAGATCCTTCGCCGGCATGGTCGTCTCCCGTGCGGGGGGCCGTTTATCCAAAGACCGGCGCATCGTCAAAGAGAAAAAGGAGTGCGCTCCGCGGGGGGGGGGCCGGTGATATACCCCCCGCGTGACCGAGGCGGAGCGGCTCGAGAAGAGGCTCCTCAAGGCGACCTCGCGCGCCATCCAGGACTTCGACCTCGTCGGCGCGGGCGACCGCATCCTCGTCGCGGTCTCCGGGGGGAAGGACAGCTACACGCTGCTCCACCTCCTCATGCGGCTTCGCGAGCGGGCGCCCGTCCACTTCGAGCTCGTGGCGGTGAACCTGGACCAGGGGCACCCCGGCTTCCCGGCCGCGACCGTCGAGGGCCACTTCCGCGCCGTGGGCGTCCCCTACCGGATGCTCCGGGAGGACACGCTCTCCATCGTTCGCCGGGTCGTGCCGGAGGGGGGAACCTACTGCTCCGCGTGCTCGCGGCTCAGGCGGGGGATCCTCTACAACGCCGCCCAGGAGCTCGGCTGCAACAAGATCGCGCTCGGCCACCACCGGGACGACCTGGTCGAGACGCTGCTCCTCTCGGCGCTCTACGCCGGCCGCCTGAAGAGCATGCCGCCGAAGCTGCGCTCCGACGACGGCCGCAACGTCGTCATCCGCCCCATGTGCTACGCCGCGGAGGAGGACATCGAGGCCTTCGCGGCCCTCGCCCGGTTCCCCGTCGTGCCGTGCGACCTGTGCGGCTCCCAGCCGAACCTCCAGCGCCAGCGGGTGAAGGCGCTGCTCCGGGAGCTCTCCCTGGACCACCCCGCCGTGAAGGGGAATCTCCTACACGCCCTCGCCACCGTGGTCCCGAGCCACCTGCTCGACCGCCGGCTCGCGGGGGCGGTCGAGTCGCGAGGCCTCGACCCGTGGCTCGACGAGGAGGACGCCGGCGGCCGTCCCGTGAGCCTGGGACGTAAGGACGGGTACTAGCCTTTCGGCAGCAGTCGCGCTGGAATCGAACTCGGTAGGATTCTCACGTGCGGTTCACCTGCGAGTTCTGTGGGCGCGTCTACACGCTCCCGGGCGAGGTGCGGGGCAAGGCCCTGCAGCCGAAGTGCCGCGCCTGCGGCCACGACCTCGTCGCGAGACCGGAGCGGGCCGCGCGGCAGTCGCCGCCCGCCGCCCCGCCCGACCCGAACCCGTTCGTTGCGGCGCCCGTCACGGTACCCCCGCTGCCGTCCGCAGAGGCCGCGGCCCCCGCGCCCGCACCGGTGCCCTCTCCGTCCGCGTTGCCGGCGCCTGCTCCGGGCGGCCGTGACGAGTTCGAGGACATCGGCCGCACGCTCTCCGAGGCCTTGGCGGCCGATGCGGCGGCGCTCGCCGCGGCACCCGCTGCGGCCCCGGCGCGCCGGCCCCCTCCGGCGGGCCCCGTCGCCCGAACGAGCGGGGAGCGACGGGTGCCACGCCTCGAGCCCTGGCCGCAGCAGCGCAGGACGGGAAGCCTCGCCCTGCCCCTTAAGCCGACCGCCGGGCCGCGGATCGCGCTCGGCGTCGCCGCGCTCGCGGTCGTCGCCATCGCCGCCGCGGTCGTCCTCCTCCACGGGCGGGGCGGCGACGCCGCCCCGGTCGCGGAGGCCGTTGCGGCGGGCGGCGGGCCGCAGCCGGCGGCGCCCTTCGAGGGCCCGGCCGGGACCGGGGTCGCCACCGACACGGTGGCCCCGACGACGGCGGAACCGATGCCCGCGGTCCGGATCCCGTCCGAGGCCCCCGCGCCGGCCGGCGCGTCCGCTCCGGAGGCCCCCCGGCGAGTGCTCGCGGGCCGGGTCTCGAGCGAGGACATCGCGCGCGCCCTGTCGGACGACGCGGGCGGGTTTGACGCCTGCTTCGCGGAGGCGGCGCGCCGCGACCCCGGCCGTGGCTTCGCCGGGCGAAGGGTGACGCTGCAGGTCACGGTGGCGCCGAACGGGAGCGTGGGCTCGCCGGCGCTCGACGACCCGGAACTCGCGCAGTCGGACCTCGGCGCGTGTCTCAAGGCGGCCGCGCGCCGCCTCTCCGCGCCGTCGTTCGAGGGAGAGCCGAGGCGGGTCGACCTGCCGCTCTCCGAGGGCGCGCCATAGCGGGTGGGACGGGCGGGCTATGCTGCGGGCATGTCCACCGAACCCGGCTCGGTCTCGAGCCCCGCGGCCCTTGCCCCGCTCCTCGAGCATTCGGTCCTCCGCCCCGAGGCCGGCGAGGGCGACGTGGAACGGGCGTGCGAGGAGGCTGTCGAGCACGGCCTCGGCGGCGTGTGCGTCCGTCCGGCCTTCGTCGCAGTCGCCTCCCGGGCACTCCGCAGCTCCGGGGTCCGCGTCGTCGCCGTGGTCGACTTTCCGGAGGGCCGGTCGTCGACCGAGGCGCGGGCCGCGGAGGCCCGGGCGGTCGCGAGGTCGGGCGCCGACGAGATCGACGTCGTCCTGTCCCTGCGGGCGCTCCGGGAGCGGGACTACGCCGCGGTGGTCCGCGACATCGCAGAGGTCGCGGCGGCCGGGGTCCCCGTCAAGGTCATCCTCGAGACGTGTCTGCTGTCCCGCGACGAGAAGGTCATCGCTTCGGCGCTCGCGAAGGCGGCGGGGGCGGCCTCCGTGAAGACCTCCACGGGCTTTGCCGGCGCCGGCGCCACGGAGGAGGACGTGTCGCTGCTGCGGTCGGTCGTCGGCCCCGGGTTCGGCGTGAAGGCCTCCGGGGGGATCCGCTCGGCGGCGGATGCCCTGCGGATGGTGCGCGCAGGCGCGGATCGGATCGGGACGAGTGCCTCGGTGGACATCGTCCACGGGAGGTAGCCGGCGGGGTCGCCTGGCGCCCGCGAGAGACCTCCCTTAGCATCCGCGACGTGCCGGGCGGGCGCTTCGTCATCCTCGTCGCTGACGGGGCCGGGGTCGGGGCGATGCCCGACGCGGCCGCCTACGGCGACGCCGGGTCGGACACCATCGGCAACGTGAGCCGCGCGGTCGGGGGCCTCTCCCTCCCCGAGCTCGGACGGATGGGGCTCGGGAACGTCGCGGACGTGGCCGGGGTACCCCCCGATGCGACGCCCATCGCGTCCTATGGCCGCATGGCGGGGCGCTCCCCGGGAAAGGACACGACCACCGGCCACTGGGAGATGATGGGCGTCGTCCTCGACCGTCCGCTCGCGCTCTTCCCGCGCGGATTTCCCCCCGATGTGATCGAGCCCTGGCTCCGCGCCATCGGTCGGCCCGGCGTCCTCGGCAACCGGCCGGCGAGCGGAACCGCCATCATCGAGGCGCTCGGCGCGGAGCACCAGCGGACCGGGCTCCCCATCGTCTACACCTCGGCCGACTCCGTGTTCCAGGTCGCCGCCCACGAGGAGACCGTCTCCCTCGAGACGCTGTACGCCTGGTGCCGGCAGGCGCGTCGCATCCTCGATCCGTGGAACGTGGCCCGGGTGATCGCGCGCCCTTTCTCCGGAAGGCCGGGGAGCTACCGCCGGACCTACCACCGCCGGGACTTCTCCCTGCCGCCGCCGCGGCGAACGGTCCTGGAGAGGCTGCAGGAGCGGGCGGTGGACGTGGTCGCGGTCGGGAAGATCGCCGACATCTTCGATCGCCGAGGGATCGGGACGGAGGTGCACACCGAGGGCAACGCGGACGGCCTCGCGCGGACGGCCGAGGCGCTCCGGCGGCTCGAGCGCGGGCTCCTGTTCGTGAACCTGGTGGACCTCGACATGCTCTACGGCCACCGGAACGACCCGACCGGGTTCGCCCGCGCGCTCGAGGAACTCGACCGGGCGCTCCCCGATCTCCGGGCGCTGCTCGGGCAGGGGGACGTGCTCGCCCTCACGGCGGACCACGGCTGCGACCCCACCACCGCCTCGACCGACCACTCGCGCGAGTACGTCCCGCTCCTCGTACTCGCTCCGGGCGCGCCCGGGCGGCCGCTCGGGGTCCGCGGCAGCTTCGCCGACCTCGGGGCGACCGTTGCGGAGTACTTCGGCCTATCGGCCGACCAGGGCAAGAGCTTCCTCCGCGAGGTTCACGGCGCGTGAGGCACGGCCGCGGCGGAGCGGGTCATGGCTACAGGGTGACGACCTGGTCGACGCGGACGCCGCCGAGCGCCTTGTAGAGGTCGGGGAAGCAGCCGATGGGGATCCCCTCGATGAGCCGGTCGGCGATGCTGCGCTGGTAGCAGCACTGATCGCAGCCCATGAGGAGCATCCCGGTCTCCCGCGAGATCCGGGCGAGCCGCTCGCCGGTCGGGTTGCCGCGGACGAGCAGGTAGTTGTTGTCGACGAAGAAGAACATCCCGACGACCGTCGCGCCGTGGCGCCGCTCCTCGAGCTGGGGGACGATCATCTTCTCGAGGATGAACGACGCGTTGGGGGTCGAGAACACGTACGCCACGTTCATGGAGCCTCCGGGGAAGCGGGGCGGGCAAGGCGCGCCCGCTCGAGAGCGAGCGCCACGAGCCCGGCTCGGTCACCGTGGAGAGGGTGGGCGCCAGAGACGGCCGCCTGGAGGCGGCCGCCGTCGATCGCTTCGAGCGGCTCGCCGGCCTCGGCGAGCCGGCAGGCGGCCTCGGCGTAACCGATGAGCGCGGCGCAGCTCGTCGCCCGGTGGCGCGCACGCTGCACGCCGCCGCCGGCGTCGATCCAGAGTCCCACCTGGACGAGCCGGTCGCCCCCGGAGGCCTCGCCGAAGGCGTCGGCGCCGTCGAGCGGGCCCGCGTGGACGGGAGCGTGCACGAGGTCGGCGAGGCGGAGCGGCGGCACCCGTCGTGCCTATCGCACCGGGCCATCCTTGCAAGCCGATCGGCCCGGCCCCGATGGGTGCCGCCGCCGCAGCGATTGCCCCTCAGGCGCCGGGGAGCGAGGGGTCGACCTCGGCGCGGTAGCGGAGGAAGCCGCCCGCGAGCGAGAGCACATGGGCGAAGCCGGCGGCGCGAAGGCGCGCGCCGGCCTCCTGACTCCGCACGCCGGCCTGGCAGTAGACGACGACGTCGCGGCCGCGATCGAGGGCGCGGACCTCCTCCGCGAGGCGCGAGAGCGGGGCGGGACGGGCGCCGGGGATGCTCCCCCGGGCCCACTCGTCGTCCTCGCGGACGTCGAGGAGCGTGAAGGGATCCCCGCGGCGCAGGCGCGCCTCGAGCTCGGCGGGCGCGATCTCGGGGACCCGCTGCGGGGCGGCGCAGGCGACGGGCTCGTCCCGGAGCTCCCGGATCTCGCGGGTCCCGCACGCCGGGCAGCGGGGGTCGCGACGGATCGACATCGTGCGGAACTCCATCGACAGGGCATCGACGAGGAGCAGGCGGCCGATGAGCGGCCGACCGATACCGGCGGCGAGCTTGATCGCCTCGGTGGCCTGCACGGTGCCGAGCAGTCCCGGAAGGACGCCCAGGACGCCGCCCTCGGCGCAGCTCGGCACGAGACCGGGCGGTGGCGGGGTGGGGTAGAGGCACCGGTAGCAGGGGCCGCTCGCGGTGGCGAAGACCGACGCCTGCCCCTCGAACCGGAACACGCTCGCATGGACGTTCGGCCGGCCGGCGAGGACGCAGGCGTCGTTCACGAGGTAGCGGGTCGTGAAATTGTCCGTGCCGTCGACCACGAGGTCGTGGTCGCGGACGAGCGGGAGGGCGTTCGCGGCGGAGAACCGGGCCTGGTGGACGGAGAGCGAGACGTGGGGGTTCAGGTCGAGGAGTCGACGGCGCGCCGACTCCACCTTGGGGTGCCCCACGTCCCTCGTGCCGTGCAGGACCTGCCTCTGGAGGTTCGTCGCCTCGACGGCGTCGAAGTCCACGACCGAGATGTGGCCGACGCCGGCGGCGGCGAGGTACAGGGCGGCGGGCGACCCGAGCCCGCCTGCGCCGACGAGCAGCACGCGAGCGGCCTTGAGCCGGCGCTGCCCTTCGAGGCCGAACTCCGGGAGGGCCAGGTGCCGGCCATAGCGCTCGACCTCGTCCGCATCGAGCGGGGGAAGCGTGTCGGCCAACGTCCCGTCCTTGGGATGCCGGGCGCCGGGGCGGTCGCCCCGGCCTGCGGTTGCCCCCGGCCTTCCCGGACCTTCCATACCGCCCCGCAGCCGCGCCCGCCAGGGTCGCGGCCGCGGGCTGACCGGGTGGCCGCCCCCTGTCCGCCATAGCGGACAGGCGAGTGCCCTTGCGGACGGTGCTGGCGGCCTACTTCGCGGCCGCGAAGGCCTCGGCGAAGTCCTCCTTGATGTCCTCGATGTGCTCGATGCCGGTGGACACCCGGATCTGGTCGGGGGAGACGCCCGCCGCCTTCTGCTCCGACTCCGAGAGCTGCTGGTGGGTGGTCGACGCCGGGTGGATGACGAGCGTCTTCGCGTCGCCGACGTTCGCGAGGTGGCTCGCGAGCTTCACGTTGTCGATGAACCTCTTGCCCGCCTCGTAGCCGCCCCGGATCCCGAACGTGAACACGCTTCCGAAGCCGTTCCGCAGGTACTTGCGGGCGCGCGCGTGGTAGGGGTGCTCCTCGAGCCCGGTGTAGTTCACCCAGGCGACCTGGGGGTGCCCCTTCAGCCACTTGGCGAGGGCGAGCGTGTTCTGCCCGTGCCGGTCCACGCGGAGCGAGAGCGTCTCGAGCCCCTGCAGGAGGAGGAAGGCGTTGAACGGGGAGAGCGCCGGGCCGAGGTCGCGCAGCCCCTCCACGCGCGCGCGGATGATGAACTGGATGTTGCCGAACGGTCCGCGGGGGCCGAAGACGTCGTTGAACACGAGGCCGTGGTAGCCGGGCGAGGGCTGCGTGAAGACCGGGAACTTGCCGCTCTTCGCCCAGTCGAACTTGCCCGAGTCGACGATCACGCCGCCGATCGAGGTTCCGTGGCCGCCGATCCACTTCGTCGCGGACTCGACGACGATGTCCGCGCCGTGCTCGATGGGGCGCAGGAGGTAGCCGGCGGCGCCGAAGGTGTTGTCGACGATGAGGGGGATGCCGTTGTCGTGGGCGAGCTTCGAGAGGGCCTCGAAGTCCGGGACGTTGCCGGCGGGATTGCCGATGGACTCGACGTAGAGCGCCTTCGTCTTCGCGTCGATCGCCTTCCCGAGCTGCGCGGCGTCGTCGCCCTCGACGAGCTTCACGCCGATCCCCAGCCGCGGGAGCGTCACCTTGAACTGGTTGTAGGTGCCCCCGTAGAGAAGGCTCGTCGAGACGAGGTTGTCTCCCGCTTGCGCGATGTTGGAGATGGCGAGGAACTGCGCCGCCTGCCCGGAGGACGTCGCGAGCGCCGCGACGCCGCCCTCGAGCGCGGCGACGCGCTTCTCGAAGACGTCTGTCGTCGGATTCATGATCCGGGTGTAGATGTTGCCGAACTCCTTCAGCGCGAAGAGGTTCGCCCCGTGCTCGGCCGAGTCGAAGGTGTAGGAGGTGGTCTGGTAGATGGGCACCGCGCGGGCGTTCGTGCCAGGTGCCGGCTCCTGGCCGGCGTGGACCTGCAGCGTCTCGAAGCGGGGCTTGCGGTTTGGGGGGAGTGCCATGCGGTCTTCTCGCCTTTCGTCGATGGAGCGCGCATCCTAGATAGTGGACGGGTGTCCTGTCAAGCGGACGCCGCGCCGGGCCGGCCCGGGGTTTTTCGGGCAGCTCCCGCCCTCCGCGGGCTAGCATCGGCGCGGGTGACGACGAGCCCGCCGCGCAGCGTGCCGGAGCTCCTGCTCCGGAGGGTCGAGCTGACTCCCGACAGCGAGGCCTTCCGCTACCGCGCGGAGGAGCGCTGGGTCACGCTCACCTGGAGGGGGGCTCTCGAGCGCATCCGCGCGGTGAGCGCCGGCCTCCTCGCCCTCGGCCTCGAGCCCGAGGAGCGCGTCGCCATCGCCTCGGCCACGCGGATCGAGTGGATGCTCGCCGACTACGGCGTCCTGTGCGCGGGCGGCGCCACGACGACCATCTACCCCTCGAGCACGGCCGACGAGGCCGGCTACATCGTCTCCGACTCGGAGTCGGCGGTGGTCTTCGCGGAGGACGACGCGCAGGTCGCGAAGATCTCGTCGAGGCCGGAGGCGCTCGCGCGGCTCCGAGCCATCGTCACGTTCGACGGCCGCGCGAGCGGGGACGGCCGGGTCATCACGTACGAGGAGCTCCTCGAGCGCGGACGCGCACACGAGGCGAAGAACCCCGGCTCCTTCGACCGGGCGGCGCACCGGCCCGGGCCGGACTCGCTCGCGACCGTGATCTACACGTCGGGGACCACCGGCCGCCCCAAGGGCGTCGAGCTCACGCACGATTGCTGGGTCTCGCAGTCCGCCGCCGTCGAGCAGAGCGGCATCCTGGACCACGAGGGGGCCTCGCAGCTCTTCTGGCTTCCCCTCGCCCACTCCTTCGGCAAGATGATCGGGACGGCCCAGCTGCGCATCGGGTTCCCCACCGCCGTCGACGGACGGGTGGAGCGGATCATGGAGAACCTGGCGGCGATCCGCCCCACCTTCGTCTGCGCCGTTCCCCGCATCTTCGAGAAGATATACGCGAGGGTGAACGCCTCGGCCCGGGAAGGGGGGGCGGCGCGGCGTGCGCTCGTCGGCTGGGCGCTCGCCGTCGGCCGCGAGAGGTCCCGGTTGCTGCGCGAAGGGCGCCGTCCGGGCCCCCTGCTCGCCCTCCAGCACGCGACGGCCGACCGTCTCGTCTTCTCGAAGTTCCGCGCGCTCTTCGGCGGCCGGCTCAAGTTCTTCGTCTCCGGGAGCGCTCCGCTCGCACGGGAGATCGCGGAGTTCTTCGACGCCCTGGGGGTCCAGATCCTCGAGGGCTACGGGCTCACCGAGTCGTCGGCCGCGACCCACGTGAACCTGCCGTGGCGCTGCAAGGTGGGGACCGTCGGGCCGCCGCTGCCCGGCGCCGAGGTCCGGCTCGCCCCCGACGGGGAGATCCTGATGCGGGCGCCGTGGATCATGCGCGGGTACCACCGGATGGAGGCGGAGAGCCGGGAGGCGCTCGCCGACGGGTGGCTCCACACCGGGGACATCGGCGCCACGGACGCGGACGGCTACCTCGCCATCACCGATCGGAAGAAGGACCTCATCAAGACGTCCGGGGGCAAGTACGTGGCGCCCCAGGAACTCGAGGGGCGTCTGAAGGCGCTTTCCCCCTGGGTGAGCCAGGCCTTGGTCCACGGCGACCGGCGCAACTACTGCGTCGCGCTCGTGACGCTCGACCCGGAGGCGATCTCGAAATGGGCGAAGGAGGCGGACCTCGGAGGCCTCTCCCCGGCGGAGCTCTCCCGTCATCCCGAGGTGCACGCGCTCGTGCAGCGTGCCGTCAAGGACCTGAACGCGACGCTTCCCCGCTACGCGACCCTGAAGAGGTTCGTGATCCTGGAGCGGGAGTTCTCCGAGGCGGACGGCGAGGTGACGCCGAGCCAGAAGCTCCGGCGCAAGGTCATCGAAGAGAGGCACAGGGAACGGCTCGACTCCCTCTACCCGCGGGGCGACGCCGGGGCCGCCGGGTGAGGCGGCGCGGCCGGCGCGGGCGCCGCGGCCCCCGCGTCGCCGGGCAGGGCATCCGCCTCGACGAGCGAGCGCTTCATCCGCTCCACGGCCCGCTGCGCTTCCTCGACGAAGCGGTTGTCCACCCCGCCCTGGCGGGCCGCCTGCAGCGTCTGCTCGTAGACGGTGATGGCCTTGACGAGGAGCACCCGGACCTTGCGCGCGAGCTCCTCGCGGTAGACCTTGGCCTCCTCGTCCGGGAGCCCCGGCGGCAGCGGCGCCGCCGTCATCTGGGCGTGGAGCTCGTCGTAGAGCTCGCCGATCCGGTAGCCCGAGGCCACCGCCCAGTCGGGATCGCCGACGCGGATGGCGCGCAGGTAGTAGCCCTGCGCCGCGAGCAGGAACTCCGACTTCCGCTCGAGGGCCGCCTCGAGGGCGGAGTCCGCTTCCCGCGACGGGTCGAGGGCAACGGCGCGGAACCGGCGCCGCGCCACCTCGCCGAGGTAGTAATGGGCCTGGGCCGGGTGGTACGGGTCGAGCCGCTCGCGGTCGCGCGCGTCGGTCCACAGCGAGACGGCCCTTCGCAGGCTCTGCTCGGCCGCGTCCAGATCCGCGAGGTCGATCTGGACGACGCCGAGCTCGGTGAACGCACGGATCCGGTTCGCGTCGGAAAGATCCCCGCGGGCGGCGAGCCGCTCGAGCGCGGCGCGGGCGCTGGCGAGCTCCGCGAGGCGCCAGAGCGCTGCCGCGGCGTGGAAAGCGGCCTCGTCGGCGTCGGGGCCCG
This sequence comes from Anaeromyxobacteraceae bacterium, assembly GCA_035543235.1. Lineage (GTDB taxonomy): Bacteria > Myxococcota > Myxococcia > Myxococcales > Anaeromyxobacteraceae > DATJZG01. The sequence goes on from DATKJV010000043.1 coordinate 26,091, forward strand.
CGTAGCCGGCGTCGAACTGCTCGAACCGCCGGAGCGCGTCGCGCCACTCGGCCAGCCGCTCGTGGGAGAGACCGGCGTCGAAGAGGGCGGCCGCCCGACGGGAGGAGGCGGGGTGGAGGTCGGCGACCCGGCCGAAGGCGGCGGCGGCTCGCCGGTAGTCGCCGGCGGCGAACGCGGCCTGCGCGATCGCGAAGAGCTCCTCGTCGTTCTTGCCGGCGAGCTCGAGGTCGAGGCGGGAGACGTCGACCGCGGTGCCCTCGGCGAAGGAGACCTCGGTGGCCGGGGGTGCGTCCTGTGGGCCGCGCGCGGCCGGCCGCGCGCTCGCACAGGCGGTGGAGAGGCAGAGGGCCACCGCCAGGGCGCCGGCCCCCCTCGCTCGGCAGCGGGTGCTCATCCCGGGATGACCTTGACGAGCAGCGAGCGGTGGCGCGGACCGTCGAACTCGCAGAGGAACACGCCCTGCCACGTTCCGAGCAACGGAGCGCCGTCGGTGACGAGCAGTGCCGCCGACGAGCCGACGAGCGAGGCCTTCACGTGGGCGTCCGCGTTCCCCTCGCCGTGGTGGTAGCGACCGCGGGGGGCAGCCACCGGCACGGCGTTCTCGAGGGCGAGGAGGAGGTCGTGCCGCACGTCGGGGTCGGCGTTCTCCTGGACCGTCACGCCGGCCGTGGTATGCGGGCAATAGACCCACGCCACCCCTTCGCGGATCCCCGAGCCCGCCACCGCCGCCCGCACGCGATCCGTGACGTCCACCATCTCCGCGCGCTGCCGGGTCTCCACCTCCAGGCGGGCGATCTCCATCTGCCCATCCTACCCAGGTGCGTGGCGCGCGCCAGAGCGCCGCGACCGCCCTACAGCCAGGAGGCGAGGGCCGCGAGGCCGCCGAGGTCGTGGACGTCGCTGCGCAGGCGCGGGATCGCGACCTGCGCCCCGCTCGTCCCGCGCCAGAGCCGCTTGAGCTCCCGGCCGTCCGACCGGGCGAACACCTGGTGCTCGGCGAGCGTCCGCGCGAGCCGTGCGGCGAGGGCCGCGTCGGCCTCCCCGCCCCCGCCGAGCGAGGCGGCGAGGCTGGAGGCCGAAGGGAGCGGGGCATCCCCGGTCCAGAGGTCGGGCGTGACGCGGTTCGCGACCACGCCGGCCACGGGCATGGCCCCCGCCCGAAGGTGTCCGTGGAAGAACAGGGCTTCGTCGATGGACAGCGGGCTCGCGCTCGAGACGAGCACGAACCCGACCTCGGGCTGGCCGAGGAGGCCGCGCACCGCGGCGGCCCGCGACTTGAACCCCTCGTACATGCCCTGGAAGTTGTCCATGAAGTCGGCGACGTCGCGCAGGACGTCCGAGCCGGTGAAGCGCGAGAGGGTCTTCGCCACGTAGCTCCCGGAGAGCTGGAAGAGCTTGAGCCCGAGCTTGCCCGCACCGACGGCGGGTGCGAGCAGCATCCGCGCCGTGTCGTTCCCCAGGAAGTCCAGGATCCGGTCGGGAGCCTCGAGGAAGTCGAGGGCGTGGGCCGTGGGTGGCGTGTCGAGCACGACCAGGTCGTAGTCGCGCTCGGTGGCGAGCTCGTAGAGCTTCTCCATCGCCATGTACTCCTGCGACCCGGCGAGTGCGCCGGACACCTGCTGGTAGATGCGGCTCTGCAGGATGCGGTCCCGCTGCGCCTCGCTCGGCGCGTGGCGGGCGATGAGGTCGTCCCAGGTTCGCTTCACGTCGAGCATCATCGCCCAGAGCTCGCCGCGGGCGAGGAGGCTGGCCCTGTCGAATTCCTGCGTGGGGACCCGGCTCTCGACGTTGCCGAGCGACGCGAGCCCGAGCGCGGAGGCGAGCCGGCGGGCCGGGTCGATGGTGCACACGAGCGCCCGGCCCCCGGCGAGCGCGCGCGACAGCGCGATGGCCGCGGCCACGGTCGTCTTGCCGACGCCGCCGCTCCCCACCACGACGGCGATCCGCTTGCCCGCGAAGGCGTCGAGCAGCGCGCCCATCAGACGCGCGCCTCCAGGGCGCCGGCGATGCCCTCGACGGCCTCCCGGCCCCACCGGTCGACGGCGAGGAGCGGCAGGGTGACCGCGGGGAGGTCCACGGCCTCGGCGAGGCGCGCGGCATGCCGCCCGGCCTGCTCCGCTCGCTCCGCCTGGAGGAGCGCCGCGCGGGAGGCGGGTCCGAGCGGCGGCGGGGCCTCCCGGAGCCCCTCCAGGCGCCTCACCTCCTCGGGCGAGAAGCGCGCGTCCGGCATGGCGTTCAAAAAGAGCGGGCCGCGCGGGATGCGGAGGACGTCCCGCACCTGCGCGTTCAGGTCGATGGTCTCGCTGACCGGCATTTCCTCGGGGATGGCCACGATGGAGAGGGCGGTGCGAGCCGGATCGGTCAGGAGCCGCTGCATCCACTCCGCGTCACGCCGCATCGGCCCGCCGGGCACCGTGTCGAGGAGGGCCGACGGCACGCGCAGCAGCTGGACCGCGTGTCCGGTCGAGGGAGCGTCCACGACCACCAGGTCCCAGCGGGGGTGGCCGGCGTTCTCGGCCCGCGCCTCGTGGAGGATCTTGCCGAGCATCAGCGTCTCCGGGAGCGACGGGATCATGCGAAGGAAGAACTTCACGACGCGGTTCTCGAATACCGCGTGGTAGAGCGCCCGGTACCGGAGAACCATGAGGCCGTACTCCTCCAGGGCGTGCCGCGGGTCGACGTTGACGGTGGAGACGCCCGGGATCGCCTGGCGGACGGCGGGCCCTGCCTGCGGGGCGCCGAGGAGCGGCGCGACCCGCTCCTGGGCGTTCACCTCGGCGACGAGGACGCGCTTCCCGCGGCGGGCGGCGACCAGCGCGAGCGCCGCCGACACCGTGCTCTTCCCCACGCCCCCCTTGCCCGTGACGATGAGCAGGCGACGATCGAGCAGTGCGGGATCGGCCACGGAGCTTGACAAGCTATCGTCGGGGGGGCGAGAAGTCCACATGCTCCGCTCGCTCCTCAACCATCCCATCGTGAAGCAGGCCCGCGCCGCCGGCGAGGAACGCGTCGGGAAGGCGGTCGCCCAGCTGTTCTCCGGCGACCGCGCCGGCTCCGCCTTCCAGACGGTGCTCGCGGCGGCGGGGGAGGCCCGGCAGCGGCTCGACCGAGGACTCCGGGCGGCGCTCGATGCGGCGCAGGTGCCTTCGGCGCAGGACGTCGCGGACCTGAAGCGCCGGCTCGGCGAGATGGAGGAGCTCCTCGACCAGCTCGCCGGGAGACTCGCGAGGGCCGAGGCGGGCGAGGACACCCGGGGAGCCGGGGACGACGAGGCGCCCGGGGCGACGGACGGCGGCTAGCCGGAGCCCTCGACCGCATGCGGCGCATCGCCTTCGTCAACGAGAAGGGCGGGACCTGCAAGACCACGCTCTGCGTGAGTACCGGTGCCTGGATCGCGCGCGCCCAGGGGCGTCGCGTTCTCGTGGCGGACCTCGACACGCAGGGGCACGCCGGCAAGGCGGTCGGGCTCGACGTCCGCGGCATCTCTCCGACGGTGCGCGACGTGCTCGTCGACCCGACGCTGCCCTTCCGCGCCGCGGTGCGCCAGACCGCCATCCCGGGCCTCGACGTGCTCCCGGCCAACAAGGACCTCGCCGCCTTCCCGGTCGAGGTGGCGAACGCGCCGGACCGGGCCGACCGGCTTCGCGAACGCCTCGACGCGCTCGCGCCGGACGCGTGGGACGCCATCCTCATCGACGCCCCGCCGTCGGTCTCGCTCGTCACCGAGAACGTGCTGCGGGCCGCGACCGAGGTCGTCATCCCGGTGGCGCTCACCTACCTCGCCTTGGACGGATGCGCCGAGATCCTCGACAGCCTGGAGCGCATGCGGCGCGACCTGGGCCGCGCCCCGCCGCTCACGCTCGTCGTGCCCACGCTCTACCGCAGGACGCAGCTCGCCGACGAGATCCTCGCGAAGCTGCGCGAGCGGTTCCCTCGACAGCTGGCGCGCACCGTGCTCGGGTTCTCCGTGAAGATCGACGAGGCCCAGAGCCACGGGCAGACGATCTTCGAGTACGCGCCGCGCTCGAGCGGCGCGCACGCCCTGGCGGAGCTCGCGGACGAGATCTGGACCCGGGGCGTCGCGCGGTAGCGCGGGGCGCGCCTACCGCCCGAGGTCCTTGAGGCGCTTCTCGAGCTCCTCGAGGCGGCCGAGGATCTGCTGCATCTCCTTGCGCATGTCCGGGAGGTTCGCGATCCCCTCGATGGCGGCGCGGACCCGCTCGTCGACACGGCGCTGGAACTGACCCACCGCCTCCTGGGAGGCGGAGACCAGGTCCTTCGCGCGATCGCCGGTCGCCTGCCCCTTGGTGATGAGCGTCGCCACCCGCTGCTCGGCCACGTGGCGGAGCCCCTCCACCTTGTCGCGGAACTCGGCCTGCGTGTCCTCCACGAACTGCTGGGCGCGCTCGCCCCCGTGGCGGATGAGGTCGCGGAGGGTCCGCAGGCTCATCTTCGAGGTCTTCTTCTCCTCCTCGAAGATGATCTGGGCGAGCGTCACGCTCGTCAGGTCCTCCTTGGTCCGGTTGTCGAGGATCTTCACCTCGGCCCCGGCCTTCACCATGTCGGCGATCTCCTCGAGCGTCACGTACCGGGACTCGACCGTGTCGTAGAGCTTACGGTTCGTGTACCGCTTGATCACCTTCGGCTCGCGGGAGGCCGCGGTCGCCTCGGCGGCCATGGTCTGCTCGGTCATCTCTACCCCAGGTAGTTTCGCAGGGATGCGCTGTGCCGCAGTGCGGCATTGTGTGTGGCACGCTCCTTTGTGTCAAGGGGAAGCGGGTGTAGTGTGTACGGGACACCCGGAGAGGCCGCGCAGTGATCGTCGTCTGCACGTCGTGCCGCGCCCGCTTCCGCATCGCCGACGACAAGATCGGCCCCCGAGGCGCCCGCGTCCGATGCAGCAAGTGCCGAAATGCCTTCACGGTCGGCCCGCCGCCGCCCGCGGAGAAGGCCGCGACTGGCGTCGACGTCGTGCCGCCCCTGCCGGTCCGGGAGGACCCCTTCGCGGCGAGCGCGCCGGGGCTCCCCGAGGCAGAGCAGGCGACGGATCCCTTCGCGGGCTTCCTCTCGGCCTCGCCCGCCCCGGCCCCCGAGCCACCACCCCTCCCGGGGGCAGAGCCGGCGCCGCCGGATGTGTCGGCGCCGATGGAGTTGCCTCCCTTCCTCGGATCCCTCCCGGTGACGAACCTCGCCGACCTGGAGCGCACGGGCGCACGGGCGTTCCCGGGCGCGGAGGCGGCGGCCGTCGCCGCGTCCGCGCCCGACGCGGACCTCTCGCTCGAGGAGCGGACGCCGGTCGGCATCCCAGCGCTGGACGGGATGGTCTCGGAGACCATGCCGACGGCGGCGGACCCCTTCGAGGGCGGGTTCCCGTTCCCGGAGGCCGTCCCCGGCCTCGAGTCCGGAACGCCCGCTCCGCCCGAGCCAACCCCGGCCGTCGCGCCCGCGGTCGTCCCGCCTCCGCTCCCGCCTCCGGCGGCAGCGTCCCGGGCGTCCGCGCCGCACCCTCCGGCGGAGCCGGAGGCGCCGCGGGTCGCGCGTCCGCCGCCCGTCGAGGAGCCGGCGCCGGTGGAGTCCGACGCGTTCGCAGCGAAGAGGCTGCGCGGGGTATTCCTGAACGCGCTGTCGCTCGCGCTTCTCCTCGTGTTCACGGCAGGGATCCTCCTGTGGTGGCGAGGCGAGAGCGTCCTCACCGCCGTTCGCAGGGCAGGCCACGCCGCCCCGGCGCCGCTCTCCGCCGTGGCCCGGGGGAACGGCTACTACGAGGCGTCCTCCGGCCGCCTCCTCGTGGTCCTCCGGGGGGAGGTCCGCTCGGAGGGGCAGCCCGCCGCCGGGCCGGTGCGCGTGAGCGCGGAGATGCTGCAGGGCGGGACCGTGGTGGCGCGGGCGGAGGGACTCGCGGGGGCCGTTCCGACCGCCGAGGAACTCGCGGCCCTCGGCTCGCGAGAGGACGCGGACCGCCTCCTCCAGGCGGTTGCCCCGCGGGCGGCGCGCCGGGTCGTCCCGGGGCAGGAGGTTCCGTTCCTCGTCACCTTCGTCGACTACCCGGCCTACCTCGGCGACGTGACCTTCCGCGTCGCCGCCCGCCCGGCGGGAGCGCCCTGAGGGCGTGTCGGTCCGGAAGGACATGGCCGCCGAGGCGGCTCGCGTGGTCCGCCGGCTCTCGGCGCTCGACGAGGGGACCATGCGGGCGCGCGCCGCGGGGCGGCGGCTCGCGAGGATGGCACCCGACCGGGCGGCCCTCCTGCTCGCCGCGCTGCTCGAGAAGGGCGCCGCCGCGGCGGCCGCGGTCGCCGCCGTGGGCCAGGCCCTCTCCGATCCCGAGGGCGGCCTTGCCTACGAGTGGCGGGCGGAGCTCTACGCGGCGGCGCTCGCCCTCGACCTGCCCGAGGTGGCGGCGCTCCTGCTGTCCCCGGGTCCGAGGCGCGCGTTCGAGGAGCCGCGAGACAAGGCCGACCCCCGGCTCGCCCACCTCTCGCTGGGCCACAAGAAGGCGCTCGCCCGGGCGCGGCGCGACCCCGACCTCATCGCGCGCCTCGCCGCCGAGGGCGAGCCGGCCGTCGTGCGCGAACTCCTCAGGAACCCGCTGCTCACGGAGGCGCTCGCGGTCCGGATCGCGGCACGTCGCCCCATCCGCCCGGAGACCCTCCGCTGCCTCTACCAGGAGCGGCGATGGAGGAACCGGCGCGCGGTCCGTCTCGCGCTCGCCCGGAACCCCTTCGTCGAGACGGAGATCGCGCTGCTCATCCTGCCGACGCTCGCCGCCCGCGAGCTCGGGGAGATCGCCGAGGACGGCTCGCTCCACGCCGCCGTCCGCTCGCTCGCGGCGCGCCTCGCGGCCGAGCGTCCGCCGCGCGACGACGGTCGGCCCTAGGCATTGCCCCTAGGCCTTCTTGCTCTCGGAGGGGGCCTGCGACGCCGGCGCCTGCGGCGGGCGGCTCGCGGACAGCCTCTCCGCCGATCCCTTATCGGGCGTCACGTCGATCGAGTCCTCCTCGCGGGTCGCCCGGCGAAAGTTGCGGATTCCCTTGCCCAGGGCGTCGCCGAGCTGGGGGATCTTGTTGGCTCCGAAGATGAGGAGGACGACGACCAGGATGATGAGAATCTCGCCGAAGCCAAGTCGCATGGCGGGTAGCATACCTCCCGGGCGCATCCCGATGCCAGCCGACCCGAGAGCCCCGATACCGTTCCCGTGCGCCGCGGGCCGGCCGCTCGTCCTCGGCCATCGCGGGGCGAGCGCCCGCGCTCCGGAGAACACCCTCGCGGCGTTCGCGTGCGCGATGGAGGAGGGAGCCGACGGCTTCGAGCTCGACGTCTGGCGGTGCGGGAGCGGCGAGGTGGTCGTCATCCACGACGAGGACGCGCGGCGCGTCTCCGGGGAGCCCCTCGCGATCGCGCACGAGCCGGTCGCGCGGCTGCGTGCGCTCGACGTGGGCGTCTGGCGCGGCCGAGAGTTCGCGGGCGAGCGGGTGCCGCTGCTCGAGGAGGTCCTCGAGCGCTTTCCCGCCGCCGTCGTGAACGTCGAGCTGAAGGCCGCCCGCCTTCCCGACCTCCGCCTCGCTACCGCCGTCGCCCGCATCGTGCGGCAGGTGCGGGCGACGCACCGGGTGGTGGTATCGAGCTTCAGCTGCGCGCTGCTCGGCGCGTTCCGCCTCGCCGCCCCGGAGGTGCCAGCCGGATATCTCGTCGACCGGAGGCGAGCCTGGGCGTTGCGGGCGGCCGCCTGCACGCGCGTCCTCGGCATCCGCGCCCTGCACCCTGCGCGCGAGCTCGTGACCGAGGCGCGCGCGGAGGCCTGGCGGACGCGCGGCCTCGCGCTCGCCGTCTGGACGGTCGACGATGCCGCGGACGCGGTGCGGCTGGGTGGCCTCGGCGTCGCCGCGATCATCACGAACGACCCCCGCGCGGTTCGCGAGGCCTTGTCCCGTGCCGGTCGCGCTGGGCAGCTTACGCGGTAGGCGGGCTCGCCCGCCCCGCCGCGAGCCTTCGGCGGAGCTCCTCCGGGTCGGTCGTCGGGCTCCCGCACAGGCCCCGCTCGCAGACGTAGGCCGCGGCCTGGCCGTCGACGACGCCCTTGTCTCGCGCGGCGGGCGCGAGCCGCGCAACCTCGGCGAGGGGAGCGCCCACCTCGCCGCCGGTGAGGACGGCCCCCGGTGCGAACGTCCGGCCGAGCACGTCCAGGAAGGGTCGGGGAGGAGCGGCGCCAGCCGGCCACACGAGCACGACCTGGAGGGCCTCGTCGCCGAGGAGGTCGACGGCGAGCAGGAGGTCGTGCAGGGCGGCGGGGTGGTGCGCCAACGCGACCGAGCTGGCGCGCAGCGCGTGCTCGGCGGTCCGCCGCCAACGGTCGTCGGACGTGAAGGCCTCGAGGCGAAGCGCGTTCAGCGCCGCGATCGACGCCCCGCTCGGTTCCGCCCCGTCGTGGGCGGGCTTCTCGCGGGCCAGGAGCCGCTCGTGGTCGGTGGCGCTGCGGAACCACCCGCCGCCGTCCGGGTCGGCGAACAGCGCATCGGTCTCCTCGGCGAGGCGGACGGCCTGGGCGAGCCACTGCGCGCCGAAGCGCGCCTGGTGGAGGTCGAGCAGGCCCTGGACCAGGAAGGCGTGGTCCTCGAGGAAACCCGGGCCGGACGGGCGGCCGTCCTTCACGCTGCGCGGGAGGCGTCTGCCGCCGCGGGCGAGACCGAGAGCGAAGTCGGCCGCAAGCACCGCCCTGTCGAGGTAGCGCGGCTCGGCGAGCACGCGCCCGCCGACGGCGAGCGCGGAGATCATGAGCCCGTTCCAGGCGACGAGGACCTTCTCGTCGCGCAGCGGGGGAGGCCGCCTGTCCCGGGCGAAGCGGAGGACCTCCCGCTCCTCGGCAAGGGCCTCCCACTCCCGCTCGTCGGGGCGCGGGACGTGGAGCACGTTCCCGCCCTCGAAGTTGCCGGACGCCGTGACCCCGTAGTACCGGATGAACCGGTCGGCCCGCGTCCCCAGCTCCGAGCGGACCTCGCCCTCGGTCCAGACGAAGTAGCGTCCCTCCTCGCCCTCGGAGTCGGCGTCGGTGGCGGAGTAGAAGCCCCCGTCAGGGGCGGACATCTCCCGGCACGCGTAGTCGAGCGTGGTGCGGAGCACGCGGGCGAAGGAGGGGCGCCCGGTCGCCTGGTAAGCCTCGGCGTAGGCCACCGCGAGGAGCGCGTTGTCGTAGAGCATCTTTTCGAAGTGGGGCACGAGCCAGCGCTCGTCGACGGCGTAGCGGTGGAAGCCGCCCGAGATCTGGTCGTGGATCCCTCCCGCCGCCATCCCCTCGAGGGCGCGGACCGCCATCTCGAGCGAGGCCGCGTCGCCGATCCGCCGGTGGTGCCGGAGGAGCAGGCGCACCGGGAGGCTGGATGGGAACTTGGGCGCCCCGCGCACGCCGCCGTGGACCGGATCGTGTACCCGCCGTGCGAAGGCGACGGCGGCCTCGACGGCCTCCGGTCCGGGGACGACGGTCCCGGGGGAACCCGAAGCCATCGCCTCCCGAACGGCGCTGGTGATCGACGACGCCGCCTCGGCGACGCGCCCGGGGTCGGCGCGATGGATGGCGGCGAGCTCCCGAAGCAGGGAGAGGAAGCCGCGCGGCGCTCCGCGGTCCCCATCGCGGGCGGGGAAATAGGTGCCGGCGAAGAACGGGCGGCGGTCGGCGTCGAGCCACACGCTCATCGGCCAGCCGCCGCGCCCCGTGAGCGCTTGGACCGCCGTCATGTACACGGCGTCGACGTCCGGCCGCTCCTCCCGGTCGACCTTCACCGCCACGTACTCCTCGTTCAGGGCGCGGGCCACCTCGAGGTCCTCGAACGACTCCTCCTCCATGACGTGGCACCAGTGGCAGGTGGAGTAGCCGATGGAGAGGAACACCGGGCGGCCGCGCCGCCTCGCCTCGGCGAACGCCTCGTCCCCCCACGGGTACCAGTTGACCGGGTTGTGCGCGTGCTGCCGAAGGTAGGGGCTCGTCTCGAGCGCGAGGCGGTTCGCGAACAGCGGGCGCCCGTCCCGGAGGTGTCGCGTGCGGGCGGAGGCGGGGGCCGCAGCGATGCGGGCGGCGAGCTCCTCGGGCAGGGGGTCGGCCCCGGGAGGGGCGAGGAGCTTCGGCTCGGACAAGGGCACCACCTCCGCGGAAAGGCGCGGGTGGCTTAACGCCGCGGCGCCGCCCGTGCCCAGGGCGGCTCCCTACCCCTTGATGACGCCGATGGGTTCGAGGCGCGCCACGAGCCGCGAGATGCCGGCCGCAGCGACGACCCCCACGACCCGGGCGACGTCCTTGTACGCCTCGCTCATCTCCTCGGCGAGCGTCTTCTTGCCGCGGGAGATGACCTCGATTCCACGGTCGAGCAGCTCGCGGTGGATGGATCGCCCCCGTGCGAGCCGCATCGCCTGGTGGCGGGACAGGAGGCGCCCGGCCCCGTGGCAGGAGCTGCCGAACGTCTCCTCCATCGCCGCCGCCGTGCCCGCGAGCACGTAGGAGTAGCGCCCCATGTCGCCCGGGATGAGGACGGGCTGGCCCACGTCTCGGTAGGCCGGGGGCACGCGAGGGTCCCCGGGCCCGAACGCCCTCGTCGCGCCCTTGCGGTGCACGAGCAGCCGGCGACGCTCGCCGTCCACGAGGTGCTCCTCCACCTTGGCGACGTTGTGGCAGACGTCGTAGAGGAGTGCGGCCGAGAGCTCCCCCTCCGAGATCTCGAGGGACCGGCACAGCGCACGCACCGCGAGGCCCGTCATCACCTGTCGGTTCGCCCAGGCGAAGTTGGCGGCGGCCTGCATGGCGCCGAGGTAGCGCTGCCCCGCCGGGCTGCCAATGGGAGCGCAGGCGAGCTGCGGGTCGGGCAGGGCCGCGTAGTCGACGCCGTAGCGACCCATCGCGGGCGTGAGCTCGGCGAGGGCCTCGTCGCAGACCTGGTAGCCGAGGCCTCGGGACCCGGAGTGGATCTGCATGGCGAGCTGTCCCTCGTGCAACCCGAAGGCCTCGGCGACCGCCGGGTCGTAGATCTCGGCGACCTCGTCGACCTCGAGGAAGTGGTTCCCGCTGCCGAGCGTTCCGAGCTGGTCCGATCCTCGCTCGCGGGCGCGTTCGCTTACGGTCCCCGGGTCGGCGCCGGGGAGCGAGCCACCCTCTTCGCAGTGGGCGAGGTCCCCGCCCGACGCGAAGTACCCTCGCCCGACCGCCCAGCGCGCGCCCTTGGCGAGGACGGCATCCATCTCGTCCCGGGAGAGGCGGGGGATGGCGTGGCTCGAGCCGACGCCGGTGGGGATGGTCCGGTAGAGCTCCGCCGTGACCTCGTGGCGGCGGGTGCGCACTCGCGCCGCCTCCACCCGCGTCGTCACGACCCGGACGCCGCAGTTGATGTCGTACCCGACGCCTCCCGGGGAGATGGCGCCATGCTCGACGTCGACCGCCGCGACGCCGCCGATGGGAAATCCGTAGCCCCAGTGGAAGTCGGGCATCGCCAGGGACCACTTCACGATGCCTGGCAGGCAGGCGACGTTCGCCACCTGCTCGAGCGCGGGGTCGTCGGGTGCGGGGGGACCGTCGGCGTACACGCGCCCCGGCACCTTCATCGCTCCCTCGGGCGGGATCTCCCACAGCCAGTCGCGGATCTTCCGGAGCCTCTGCGCGCGGCGGTCCATGGCTCAGATGTCCAGGATGACCTGGGCGCGGTAGCCCCGCTCGCCGGGCTCGAAGCGCGCCCCGTGGTAGGTGACCGCCTTGACGTCGACTCCCTCCGCGTGCAGGGCGGGATCGTAGCGCCCGAACCCGATCGCCGCCTCGGCCCGGCCGGGCGCGAGCGAGCGGACCTCGCACGAGCACGGGACCTCGCGGCGGGTGGCGAAGCCGAAGAGGACTTCGCGGAGCAGCGCCACGGCCGTCTGCGGGAGATCGGCCGCGCCGGAGACCGAGATCCCCCGCTCGCCCGCGGGTTCGACCGCGCCACCCCCGGCGAGCAGCGCCCCGAGGGCGAGGACGAGGCGGGCGAGCGCCTCCTCCGGGGTCGCTCCGACCGCCGCGATCCCGACGTCGGCGGTGTGCGAGATCTCCTCGTACGGCTGCGGCAGGTGGAGGCGCACGCCCTCGAGTTTCGGCGCGGCCTGCGCCCGCGGCAAGCGCCTCTCCGGGTCGCCTAGACCGCCGAGCCGCCTCGAGGTCCCTCGAGGACCATCAGGGTGGCCGTGCCGTGAGCCACGAGCCTTCCCGACCCGTCCGTGACGCGGGCCGCCACGCTCGCCGTCCTCCGGCCCAGGTGGAGGAGCTCCGAGCGGGCGATGAGATGGTCCCCGACCTTTGCCGGCCGAATGTAGGCGACGGTGAGGCTCGTGGTCGTGAGGCGCAGGCCGGAGGGTACGAGGGGCCGCGGGAAGAAGGACACGGTGTCGACCAGGGTCGCGATGAGACCGCCGTGGGCGCCGCCGTAGTAGTTTCGGTGCAGGTCGGCGACGTCGACCTCCATCACCGCGTGGCGCTCGCCGACCTCGGTGAGGTGGATCCCCAGAGTCTTGAGGAGGGGGATCCGCTCGCCATGCTCGAGGTCCCTGCGGGGCATCGGTCCCTCCCTCATGCGCCGAGGCGTCCGGCGAGGCGCAGCTCCGCCGGGCGGGAGCGGTACCCGTCCGGTGGAGAGGCTGGCGGGTGGGCGAGGAAGCTCGCCACGACCTTTCCGAGGTAGCCGCGGAGCGACTCGTGGCGGAAACCGAGCTCGTCGCGGGCCCTCGACGGGTCGAGGAAGGACATCCAGCGCCCGCTGAACGGGGAGATGGCGACCGGATCGAGCTCCGCCTCGGCGAGGGCATCCGCGCGGACGGGCACGAACCTCGAGCGGGACCCGAGGAGGCTGCGGAGCTCGGAGAGGAGCCCCGCGAGGGAGGGCGCCTCTTCCTGCGCCACGTTGTAGGCCTGCCCGGTGCCCTCGCCTTCGAGCGCGAGCTCCACGAGAAGCCGCGCCACCTCGCCGCCGTACACGTGGCGGACCGGATGGAGCTCGCCGTCCGGCAGGAGGAGAGGGCCTCCGTCGAGGAGCCGCCAGAAGTAGCTCTCGAGCCGCCGGAAGTAGTCGAGCTCGCCGTTCACCATGGGGATGCGCACGCGGACGGCGGGGAATCGGGCCTCCGCCCATGCCCTCGCGAGCACATCCTCGGCGTCCCGCTTGCCGATCCCGTACTCCCACTCCCTGAGGTCCTTCGGCGCGGCCGGTCGCGGCAGGAGCGGTCCTTCGTAGTCTGCCTCTCGGGCCGGGTGCGGGGCGTCCCGCCGGACGAGGTACACCTGGCCGGTGCTCACCATGACGTACCGGCCGACCCGGCCCCCGAGCGCCGCGACGGCACCGCGTGCGTGGTCGCCCGTGTAGCAGGCGAGGTCGATCGCCGCGTCGAAGTGCCGGCCCGCGGCGAGCCGTGCGAGGTCCACGGCGCGGTCGCCGCGAAGCCGCTCCACGCGATCGCCGAACGGGTCGCCGAGGTTGCCCCGGTTGAGGAGCGTGACCGCGTGGCCACCCGCGAGCAGGCGCCAGGTGGCGAGGAGGCCGACGAAACGGTTGCCGCCCACGACGAGGACGTTCACGGCGCCGGTTCCCCCGCCGCGCCGAGGTCCGAGGCCGCGTGCAGCGGCGCGATGGCGCGCGACGAGATCCGCCGGAAGCGGGCGAAGAGGGCGGTCGCCACGAACACGAGCCCCGCGCAGAGCCCCCACCACAGGCCGGTCACGCCCCATCCGAGCACGAGGCCCAGGGCGAGCGCCGCAGGAAGCCCGAGCGCCCAGTGCCCGACCATGTTGGCGGCGAAGGTGAAGCGGGTGTCCCCGGCGCCGCGCAGAACACCGGCGCCGACGCCCTGGATGCCGTCCGCGACCTGGAAGACGCCGGCGACGCGGAACAGGGGCGTGGCGACTGCGATCACGCCGGCATCGTCGCACATCGCCCGGGCGAAGGCCCCGGGGAAGCCGAGGAATGCCGTTCCCCATAGGGCCATGAATCCGGCGCCGGCCCCGAAGGCCACGAGGCCGGCGCGCCGAGCGGCCGCGGTGTCGCCTGCGCCGACAGCCCAGCCGACGCGGACCGAACCGGCGTTCCCGATGCCGACCGCGGCGTTGAAGGAGAGGCTCGCGACCGCGATGACCACCTGGTGTGCGGCGAGGGCGCTCGTCCCGAGCCGGCCCGCAAGGAACCCGACGAGCGCGAAGATGCCGACCTCGGCTCCCATGTGGAGCCCGACCGGGAAGCCGACGCGGAGCGCCCGGGCGAGTTCGTCTCGCGTCGGCCGCCGGGAGAAGGGGGCCCCGGCAGGCCGGGAGCGCACCGCGAGCGCGAGGAAGGCGGTCTGGAGGAAGGTGGCGAGCGTGGTTGCGATCCCCGAGCCGGTCGCGCCCAGGGCAGGCACCGCGCGAAGCGGCCCGGGCCAGGTCCCGAGCCCGGACCCGCCGAAGACGAGGAGGAGGTCGAGGAGCAGGTTCGCGACGTTCGCGAGGACCGCGGAGGCGAGCACGGCGCGGGGCCCCCCCGCGGCCTGGAGGTAGGAACGGGCGGCGAAGAAGAAGAGGAGGGGCGGGAGCCCGGGCAGCCGCGCCCAGAGATACCCGGACGCCTGGCGGGCGACCTCGGGAGCGATGCCGCCCGGGACGAGAACCAGGGGGGCGAACGCGAGCGGGATGGCGAGCGCGACCCCGGCCGCGCCGGAGAGCCAGACCCCCTGCCAGAGGAGGTGGCGGGCGCGTCCGGGGTCGCGCGCTCCGAGCGCCTGCGACACGAGGGGGTCGATGCCCATCATGAGCCCCATGCCGAACACGGTGACCGCGAAGAAGAGGACGTTGCCAAGGCCCGTTCCGGCGAGGGCCGCAGCGCCGGCGCGCCCCACGACCGCCGTGTCGACGACGCCCATGAGCGACTGGGCCGCCGCGGCAAGGCCGAGCGGGAGGGCGAGCCGGCCGAGGGCGGAGAGCTCCTCGCGAACCGTCGGCGCGGAGTGCGGCATGGGCGCGGGAACATAACCGTCCCGTCCCGGCGGGGGAAGGTGCGGGGCGAGTCGGCCGCCGCGTTCCCGAGGCGGCGAGTGCGGCAGGGCGCGGCGCCGGCCCTCACTGGACGGGCTTTCAGAGGCATGGCACGATGCGCGCCGTGGTGGTCGTGGGCATCGACCCGGGAACGCAGCGATGCGGGTACGGGGTGGTGGCGAGGGCGGGGTCCCGGCTCAGCGTGGTCGAGTCGGGCGTTCTCGCGCCCGGGCCTCGCGCTCTCTCCCTGCCGCACCGCCTCTCCTTCCTGCTCGACGGGCTCGAGGCGTTGCTCGCTCGGGCCGGCGCGGAGGCGGTCGCGGTGGAGTCGGTGTTCTCCGGCGTCTCGCCGCGGTCGGCGCTGGTCCTCGGCCAGGCGCGCGGGGTCGTCCTCGCAGCGGCCGCGCGCGCCGGCGTGCCCGTCTTCGAGTACGCCCCCTCCCAGGCGAAGCTCGCTCTCACCGGGAACGGGCGCGCGGAAAAGCCGCAGATGGTCCGGATGGCCCGCGCCCTCTTCGGCGTTGACGCGTCGCTCCCGGACGAGGCCGATGCCATCGCGCTCGCCGTCTGCCACCTCTCTCGCGCCCCGCGGCGTCCCGCGCCACCGCCCGGGTGCCGGCCGGCGAGGAACATCGCTTGATCGCGCACGTCTCGGGGGTCGTCGCCGACAAGCGCGAGGGCGAGGTGGTCGTCGACGTGAACGGGGTCGGGTACCGCGTCCACGTCTCGCAGAACTGCCTCGCCGCCATGCCCGCGCGCGGGGAGAAGGTGCTCCTGCGCACGTACACGCACGTGCGGGAGGACGCCCTCGACCTCTACGGTTTCCTCGGAGAGGAGGAGGAAGCCGTGTTCCGGGAGCTCATCGCCGTGAAGGCGGTGGGCCCCCGCGCCGCGCAGAACATCCTCTCCGGGATCGAGGCGCGCGAGCTCGCAGCCGCCGTCGCCGGCGGAGACCTCGCCCGGCTCACGAAGGTGCCGGGGATCGGCAAGAAGACCGCCGAGCGCCTGGTCGTGGAGCTCAAGGAAAAGCTCGTCGCGCTCGCGCGCTCGGCCTCGCCGCGAGCCGGTTCGGAGCGGGGCCCGCTCCTCGAGCAGCTCGAGCAGGCGCTGCTCGGGCTCGGCTACCGGCCGCCGCAGGCCGCGCAGGCGGTGGAGGCCGTGGCCGACCGGAGCGCGGGCCGGCCCCTCGACGAGCTCCTGCGCGAGGCGCTGAAGCTATTGCGCGGCTGAGGCTGCCTCATTCGACGAGGATCGTGACCGTGGCCGCGGGGTTCTCGACGGCCGTCACGAGGACGACGCCGCTCGGGAGCGGCGGCGTCTCCACGGCGCTCTGGGGTGCGAGCGCGATCTCGAACGTGGACGCGCCGGTCCCGTCGAGGAGGTAGAGCATACCGTCCTGGTTCAGGAACATGACGCTCGCCCCGGCGTGCGCGGAGAGGCACCACGGGTTGCAGATGCCATTCGTGACCACGACCGTGTCCGCCGCCACCGCCGTGCTCGCGCTACACGGCGTACCCCCGTCGGAGACCGGGGGAGGCACCGGCTGGTTCAGCGGCTGGCAGGCGACGACGGCCGCGAGAAGGGGGAGGGCGAGCGCGGGCCAGTCGCGGCGGTCGGACACGGGTGGTAGGTTACCCCCATGTCGGTGCGCTCGGTGCGGGAGCTTTCGGGAAAGGCCCAGCCGGGTGAGGAGCGGCTCGAGCAGTCGCTGCGCCCCGCCACCTTCGACGAGTACGTCGGGCAGAAGAAGCTCGTCGACAACGTGCGCGTCTACGCGCAGGCGGCGCGGCAGCGGGGGGAGGCGCTCGACCACGTGCTCCTGTCGGGTCCGCCCGGCCTCGGGAAGACGTCCCTCGCGCACATCCTCGCCACCGAGCTTGGCGTCGCGCTCCACGTGACGAGCGGGCCGGCGCTCGTGAAGAAGGGCGACCTCGCCGGCCTGCTCACGGCGCTCGCGCCGCGCGACATCCTCTTCATCGACGAGATCCACCGCCTCTCGCCTGCGGTCGAGGAGGCGCTCTACCCGGCCATGGAGGACTTCCGCTTCGACGTGGTGCTCGGCGCCGGGCTCGGTGCCCAGACGATGGAGATGAAGCTCGAGCGCTTCACGCTCGTCGGCGCCACCACGCGGACCGGGCTCCTCGCGAGCCCCCTGCGCGACCGCTTTCCCATCCAGGAGCGGCTCGACTACTACGCGGTCCCCGACCTGAAGGAGATCGCAAAGCGCGCGGCGCGGAAGCTCTCCCTGCCCGTCGACCCGGACGGCGCGGAGGAGTTGGCGCGGAGGGCCCGGGGCACCCCACGGATCGCCATCCGGCTCCTGCTCCGCGCCCGCGACTTCGCCGAGGTCGAGGGGGATGGCACGCTCACCCGTGCCATCGTGGAGCGCACGCTCGAGCGGCTCGAGGTGGACGAGCGCGGGCTCGACGCCATGGACCGGCGAATCCTCTCGACGGTCATCGACGTGTTCGGAGGCGGCCCCGTGGGGATCGACGCCGTCGCGGCCGCAGTGGGCGAGGAGGGGGACACGCTCGAGGACGTCTACGAGCCGTTCCTCGTCCGCGAGGGGTATCTCGCGAGGTCCCCGCGGGGTCGCGTGGCCTTGCCCGCCGCGTACGCCCACCTGGGCAGGGACCGCCCCCGAGGCAAGCAGGGGGCACTCCTCTAGGCCCGAGTCGTCCCCGGATCGGGGTCGTGCCGTTCCCGCCTGGCGCCTCGGCGCGGATTTGCTATAAAACGCCGCCGAACGGATGGCGGTGTCTCGCACTGACCTGACAGCCCTGTCGCGGTTTTCCGGCTGAGAGCCTGGGTCGGGTCGGATTCGGGCCCAGGCCGTCGTCGACATAGCTAATTGATTCCGTGTACTTGGAAGACAGGGCACGGACGAGGCGACCCAACGGTACTTTTATTGCTTGTATCTATGCCGCTCCGCGTGTGCCGCGGTGCGTCGTAGCAGGCGGTGTGCGATAGCGGAGGCTCCACGATGGCGTACTGGCACCAGCGAACGGTGGCGAAGCGGGTGAGCTGCACCGGGGTCGGTCTCCACTCCGGCGCGCCCGTCACCCTGACGCTCGCCCCGGCCGTCGCGGACTCGGGCATCTCCTTCGTTCGCATGGACCTCGGCGTCGAGATCCCGGCGCACGCGGCGCGCGTCACGGACACGACCCTGTCGACGAACCTGGGCGTGGGCGCGGCCCGCGTGCACACCGTCGAGCACGTCCTCTCGGCCCTCACCGGGATGGGGATCGACAACTGCCGTGTCGAGGTGGACGGCCCCGAGATCCCGATCCTGGACGGCTCGGCGGCCCCGTTCGTCGCCATGGTCCGCGAGGCCGGGATTGCCGAGCAGCGCCGGGGGAAGCGCTTCCTCGTCGTCGAGCGGCCCGTCGAGGTCCGGGACGGCGACAAGTTCGCGCGCCTGGAGCCGGCCGACTCGCTCTCGATCGAGTTCACCGTCGACTTCAAGCACCCGCTCGTGACCGACCAGGCCTTCCGCTTCGCCTTCTCCGACCGGGCCTACGAGCGCGAGGTCGCCCGGGCGCGAACCTTCTGCTTCCTCCGCGACATCGAGCAGATGAAGGCGATGGGGCTCGCGAAGGGCGGCAGCCTCGAGAACGCCATCGTCGTCGACGACTTCTCGATCCTGAACCCCGAGGGGCTGCGGTTCCCCGACGAGTTCGCCCGCCACAAGGTCCTCGACGCCATCGGCGACCTGTCCCTGGCCGGCCTGCCGATCATCGGGCGCTTTCAGGCCTACAAGAGCGGCCACGGGCTCAACCAGGCCCTCGTCCGCAAGGTGCTCGGTGACCCGACGTGCCATGCGGTCGTGCAGGTGAGCGCGGAGAAGGAGCTCGAGCCGCTGCGGCTTCGCCTGCCCGTGCTCGGCGGCGCCGAGGCGCGGTAGGCCCACTTTCCCATAGCTGCGCCTGCAGCTCTTCCACGCCATTCACGACGAGGACTCCGCCGCGGCGCGGCGGCGAGCCGCGGAGCTCGGACTCCTCGACCGCATCGAGCTTCGCAACGTCCACTTCTCGGGCCACCGGGAGGCGCTCCTCGCACACGGCGGCGGCGCCGTCCTGCCCGCGCTCTGGGACGGGCGAGAGCTCCACCAGGGCCTCGAGCGCGTGCTGGCGGCTCTCGAGGCCCGGCGCTCCTAGGGCGCCCCTCACCAGGTCCCGAAGCGCCTCCGGGCCTCCGCGGCCAGCGCATCGCGGTGGCGCGGGTGCGCGACCGCAATGAGCGCTTCCGCGCGCTGGCGGAGGTTCTTCCCGAACAGGTCGGCGATCCCGTGCTCGGTGACGACGTAGTGGACGTGCGCGCGGGTGGTCACCACGCCGGCGCCCGGCTTCAGGTGGGAGACGATCCGGGAATCGCCGTTCGAGGTCGTGGAGTGCAGCGCGACGATGGGCTTGCCGCCCTCCGAGAGGGCCGCGGCGCGGATGAAGTCCATCTGGCCACCGACCCCCGAGTACTGCGCCTCGCCGATCGAGTCCGCGCACACCTGCCCGGTCAGGTCGACCTCGAGCGCCCCGTTGATCGCCGTCACCTTGGGGTTGCGGCGGATCACCTCAGGGTCGTTCACGTACGCGATGTCGAGCATCTGCACGAGGGGGTTGTCGTCGAGGAAGTCGTACAGGCGCCTCGTGCCGAGCGCGAACCCGGCGACCACCTTGCCCGGGTGGACGCGCTTCATCTCGCCGGTGACCACGCCCCGCTCGACGAGGTCCACGATGCCCTCCGAGAGCATCTCGGTGTGGATGCCGAGCCTCTGGTGGTCGGAGAGCGCCTGCAGCGTCGCGTCCGGGACGGTTCCGATGCCGAGCTGGAGGGTCGCCCCGTCGTCCACGAGCTCGGCACAGTGCCGGCCGATGGCGAGGTCGACCTCCCCGAGGGGATGGTGGTGGAGCTCCGGCAGCTGCTCGTCGGCCTCCACGGCGAAGTCGATGTCGTCCACGTGGATGAGGCCGTCGCCGTGGGTGCGGGGCATGAACCGGTTCACCTGCGCGATCACGACCTTGGCCGTCTGCACCGCAGCCCGCGACGCGTCCACGGACACCCCGAGGGAGCAGAACCCGTGGCGGTCGGGCCGCGACACCTGGACGAGCGCCACGTCGAGCGGGAGGAGCCCGGACCGGAAGAGCTTCGGGACTTCCGAGAGGAACACCGGAAGGTAGTCGGCCCGCCCCTCCTGGACGGCGCGCCGTACGTTCGGGCCCACGAAGACCGTGTTCACCCGGAAGCTGTGGGCCATCTCCGGCGCCGCATACGGGGCGTCCCCTTCGGTGTGCAGCTGCACGACCTCCACCACGCGGAGGGAGCGCCCGCGGGCCGTCAGGGCCTCGACGAGGCGCCGCGGCGCCGCCGCGACGCTGTGGATGAAGACGCGGCTGCCCGACTGGACGGCCGCGACGGCCTCTTCGGCGGAGACGGTCTGCACGGCGCACCTCCTCGGCCGGCGACCATAGCAGAGCGTGCGGCCCCGTTGGGCGCCGGCGGATACAATGCGCCCGGACCGGATGCTGCCGCCCCGGGGGGTCGTCATGTGCCACTCCAGCTTCGCCGTTGCTCTCCTCGTCGCCGCCGTCGGCGGGGCGGGTGCCGCTGCGCCCGACGGCGGGCCGCAGCCGGAACTGCGCGTGTACGGACCCGGGGGCCCGCTCACCCCGGTCCGGGGCTGCGCCGAGCGGTTCGCGCGCGCCCGGGCCGTGAGGGTCGTCATCGACGGTGGACCCGAGGAGCGGTGGTGGGCGCGCGCCGAGAAGGACGCCGACGTCGTGTTCGAGGCTTCCGAGTACATGCTGACCGACCTCGACCGCCGCCACCCCGGCTTCCTCGACGGCGCGACCCGGACGAGCCTGTGGGTGCGCCCGGCGGGGATCTTGGTGCGCCGCGGGAACCCCAAGCGGATCAAAGGACTCGAGGACCTGGCCCGGCCCGGCGTGAAGCTCCTCGACGTCAACGGGTCGGCCCAGACCGGCCTGTGGGAGGACCTCGCGGGGCGCCTCGGCCTCATCCCCGCCATCCAGCGGAACATCGCGGTCGCCGTCACCAACACCTCGGAGGCCATCGCGGCCTGGCGCACCCGCCCGGAGCTCGACGCGTGGATCACGTTCACGAGCTGGCGGGACCGGCTCGCCGACGAGGCCGACGCCGTGGAGCTTCCCGAGGCCCAACGCCTCTACCGCGGAACCCCCGTCGCCGCGACGGCGCGGACCACGCGCCGCGAACTCGCGCTGGCGTTCATCGCGTTCCTCGGCAGCGAGGAGTGCCACGCCGTGTTTCGGCAGGCGGGCTGGAGGTAGCCGACCCCGACGGTCCTAGCCGGGCGGTGCCTCCGGCCGCGGGGCGGGGCGCGGCAGCGGGATCGCCACCATCGAGGCGTAGCGCGCCACCAGGCGGGCGAGCGTCGCCGGGTCGTCCGGCCACAGGGCGCCGACCGAGACCACCCCCGGCAGGCCGTCGAGGCGGGGGCGAAGGACGCGCAGCTCCGCGAGGAGCGCGGCCGCGCCGGCTTCGTCGGAAGCACGCGCGACGAGGGGGCGGGCGATCTCGTGCAGCTGCACCTGCAGGGCGTCGGAGACGCTCGCCACCGCCGCTGGCAACCGCGCTGCCACCGCGACGGGGCTCTCGAGGCGGAGGTCGTAGCCTGCGAGGAGCGCCGCCAGCACGTGCGGCTCCGCGACCCCGCGGCGCACGAGCTCCTCGACGACCGGGATCCACGCGTCGATCACCACGTGCCGGTGGACGATGCGCTTCTTCGCCCGGGCGACGAGGACCCACAGGCCCAAGGCCGCCGAGGCGATGAGTGCGAAGAACGCCCCGACGACCTGGTAGGCGGGCCACTCCCTCGGCATCGCGCTCCCTCGAGCTGCCGACGTCTAGCAGGTGGGACGAGCCGAGGCAACGACGCCCGCGCCCTCGCCGCGCCAGGCTCCTTGCCAAGCGCCCGTTCGTCCGGTACGCCTGCGCCTCGAAGGGGAGGGCGCCTCCATGGCCAGGCGACGTGCGGGAGGTGGGGGGGGCTCGGCGTGGTCCGGGCGGCTCGCCGCCTCGCTCGCCCTGCTCCTCTTCGGGTGCGGCCGCCCCGAGTCTCCCGGGATGCAGGACGCGCCCCTCCTTCCTCTCGCGAAGGCGAGCTGGAGCAATGTCCCGATCCGCGCGGGCGAAGGCGAGCTCGGCCTCGACGTCGAGCAGCCGAGCGCGCTCGTGCTCCCCATCCGCGGGGCGCAGGAGCTGGAGATCGAGTACCAGGCCTCGGGCATCCTTCTGCTGACCTACAACACCGTCGACGCCGAATCCGGCAAGCTTCCCGACCATCGCGGGCCGCCGTACCGGTATCGCCGCCTCGCGCCGGGGCGCGGCCGGGTTCGCCTCGACCTGCGGGAGACGGCCAACTGGAGCACGCGGCGCGAACCCTACCTCCTCCTCGAGGGCTCCGGCCGGTTCACCATCACCGGGCTCCGCTACCGGCCGAGGCCCCCGGACGAGGCCTCGGTCCGTGCCGCACTCGACCGGTCTGCCTTCCTCGCGCCGATCGCGATCGGCTACACGACCGTCAACCTCCTCTACGCGCCGTGGTGGAGCCAGTCGGAACGGACCTTCCTGTACGACCGGCTCGGCCTCCTCTTCCTCGGCCTCGTGGCGGTCGGCGCGGTCGCGGCCCTCGCGAGCCGGCGGATCCCGCTCGTCGGGGCCATCGCCGGGGCCGCGATCCTCGCCACGGCCGCCTCCGATGCCGTGTTCCTGGCGAAGCTCCTGCCGTCCGTCGAGCTCACGTTCCCGCTCGACCCCGAGGCGCGCATCCGGGAGAACCATCGCTACGCGCCCAAGCTGGGGGCGCTCGCGGCCCTTGCCCGGCGCACGCTCCCGCCGGGAGACCGGGTCGCCGTCCGGAGCTTCCCGAACGACTGGTTCGCCCCCGAGGTCCTGTGCTTCAACCTCGCGCCGCGCCGGTGCGCGACTCTCGCGCCGGGGGCGGCGGAGTACGTCGGACCATCCCAGGTCGACCGGCTGCGACCGGACGAGGTCGACGCCGTCGTGTCCATCGACTCCGCCGAGCCCCTGCCCCCGGGCTTCGCCAGGGTCGCGGAGGTGAGCCCGGGCGCCTACGTGGCCCGCCGCCGATGAGCTTCTTCCTCGCACTCGCCGCGCTGGGCGCGAGCGGCTACGCCCTCCTGCGCCTCCTCCGCCTCGAGACCGGCCGGGCCGCGGTCGACACACCCTTCTCCTGGTTCGCGGGGACGGGATTCTTCGCGCTCGGCTCCTTCGTCCTCCGGTTCCTCGCGGGCCTGCGCTACACGCGCGCGACGGCCGTCACGGTGCTCGCCCTCCCGGCCGCCGCGCTCGCGGTCCGGGCCTTCCGCCGGCGCGGTGCGGCTCCGGCCCCGCAGGCGGCAGAGCCACCCGGCCGGTGGCTCCCGCGGCCCCTGTGGCTCTTCGCGCCCCTCGCGGCCTACGCGGCGGGGGTCGCCTTGGTCGTCTTCCAGGTCGGGCTCGGGACGCCGACCCAGACCGATGACGCCTTGCGGGTGCGGGCCTTCGCGCCCATCCTCGCCTTCCGCGACGAGTGGAACGAAGCCGCGCGTGTCGTGCTCTCGATGGCGGGGGCGCTGCCGACCTACGTCCCTTCCCTCGGGTGGCGGCTCAGCGGACGCGTCGACCACTTTCACGTGAACGGCGCCATCGTCGCGAGCTTCATCGCGCTCCTGGCCCTCGCCGTCGCCCTGCCTTCGTCGCGGGGCCGGCCGGAGCGGGGTTGGGCGTACGCGTTCGCCGTCTGCTCGCTTCCTCTCTTCGTCTACCACCTCACGACGACCTACGCCGACGCGCTGCTCGCCACATACGTCGGGGCGGCGTTCCTCTTCTTCCTCGAGTTCGGGGTGGGCGGGGAGCCGGACGACGCGCTGCGGTCGCTGCTGCTCCTGCTCGCGGCGGCGATGGTGAAGCGCGAGGGCGAGCTCGTCGCCGGCGCGGTGGCCGCGGCCCTCCTCGCGCAGGTCACCTGGGAGCGGCGCCGCCTCGGGACGCCATTCTTCTGGCGCGCCGGGCTCATCTGCCTTCCCTACCTCCTCCTCGTGGTCGCCCGGGTGGCGGCCGTCGGATGGGAAGGAGCCTTCCCGTTCGTGGGCGCGGCCGCACGCCAAGCCGCGCAGGGGGCGCCGGCGCCCGTGGGCCGGGAGGCGCTCCTCGACCGCTCCCTCGCGGGGTCCGCCTTCCTGTGGGCGGTGTTCAGCTCCGGCAGCGCAGGGGTCCTCTACTGGATCCTGCCGGCCGTCGCGGTTCTCCAGTTCCGGTCGCTCGCGCAGCGCCGGGCCGCGTGGACGCTCGGGGCGGTCGCGATCCTCCTCGCGGAGGTGGCGGTGACGTCGCTGTGGCTCTTCCCCCGTTTCACGGTGGATCAGAGCACCGTCCATCGCCAGATGCTGCCCGTCTCGGTGGCGGCGTCGCTGTGGATCGCGGCCTTCCTCGTCGAGGGCATCGCCGAGCGGCGCGCCTCGCGCGGCGAGCGAGGCGAGAGGCGGGCGCCGGCCGCCGCCCGGCCGGGAAAGGGCGACCGCAGGGCGAAGGGGCGCAAGCGGCGCCCGTGAAGGTCAGGTCTTGTTCGCCTCCTCCCAGAGGCGCTCGAGCTCCTGGTAGGAGGTCGGGAACTCCGCCTGGTAGCGGAGGAAGACCGGGACCGGGTAGCGGACGCCGCCCGCGTGGGTGCCCTCGAGCCCCTTGACGACCTGCGCGCCCATGGCGAAGGGGAAGGTGAACGCCATCTCGTCGTCACCGGTCATGCCGAAGATGCGGTCGCCGTAACAGGGAAGGATCACCTGGGGCTCGCCGGTCTGCCCGGAGCGGATGATGATGTCCGAGCAGTCCCCGCGCCCCGAGAACTCCGACTTGAGGCTGCCGCCCTTCTCGAACAGGCAGGCGTTGAGCAGGCGCATGACCTGGGCCGAGTTGCCGTAGACGAGGACCGTCTGGGGCTCGAAGTCGATGCGGCCGAGCGGCCCCGCCACCACGTGCGAGATCTCCCCGGGTTGGTACTTCGCGAGCGCCGCCTCGAAGCGGGCACCGGCCTCGCGGCAGGACGCGTACATGCCGTCGGCGAGCGCACCCGAGGCGTAGTAGTCGTTGCGCTCCTCGAAGCCGAACACGGCCTTGGCGATGGGGCAAGAGAGGTCCTCGCCCGCGAACGCGAGCGTCCAGCCATAGCGGCGGGCGAGCCCAAGGCCCTGACAGATGGCGACCTTCACGCCGAGGTTCTTCTGGGGTCGCTTCGCCTTCGGCGGGACGGGCTCGCCGGGCTTGAGCGATCGGATTCCCACCGGAAAGGTCGCAACCCGGAGGTGCTTCTCGAGATGGGCGTTCAGCTCGGCAGCGTTCATGGAGTCTCCTCGACCGCTCTCGCGGACCGCGACATGATGCGCCACCGGATGGTGGCGCGGCAACGGGCCGCTATATGTCGGAGGGGAGGCGGAACCGCCATGGGCGACGTGGGAAGGGGACTCGCGAAGGGTGCGGACGGGCGGGTTCGGTGCGCCTGGGCCGCGTCCGCCCCGGACTACGAGGCCTACCACGACCGGGAATGGGGCTTCCCGGTCGCGGAAGACCGGAGGCTCTTCGAGAAGCTGTGCCTCGAGGGCTTCCAGTCCGGGCTCTCCTGGCTCACCATCCTCCGCAAGCGCGATGCGTTCCGGCGCGCCTTCGCGGGGTTCGACGCCCGAGAGGTGGCCCGGTACGGGCGGCGCGACGTCGAGCGGTTGCTGCGGGACCCGTCCATCGTCCGCCACCGTGGAAAGATCGCCGCCGCCGTCGGGAACGCCCGGCTCGTGCTCGAGCTCGAGCGCGAGTTCGGAACGCTCGCCGCCTACGTGTGGCGCTTCGAGCCGGCGCCGGGATCGCGGCCGCGCCGAGTCACCGGGGCCGCTCTCGCCCGGGGATATCGGGCGCCGGAGGCGGACGCCATGTCGAAGGACCTTCGGCGCCGCGGCTTCGCTTTCGTCGGTCCCACCACGGCCTACGCGTTCATGCAGGCGATGGGGCTCGTGAACGACCACCTCGAGGGCTGCCACGTGCGGCCGGCGGCGGAGAAGGCCCGCAGGAACCTGGAGCGGCCCGTCGCCGTCGCCGGGGGGAGCGGCCGGCGCCGCTAGCGCGCCCGGTCGAGGATCCGCACGAGGTCGGGGACCGAGTCGGCCTTCAGCTTCTCGAGCGCGTGGGCGCGGTGGACCTTCACCGTGTGCTCGCTCGTCCCGACGAGCGCCGCGATCTGCTTGTTGAGGAGCCCCTGCGCCACGAGGTCGCAGACCTGCCGCTCGCGCGGGGTGAGGCGCGCGAGCAGAGCGCGGGCCTCCTCCCGGGCCGCCCGCTCCGCCCTCTCGCGGCCGCCCTTCGCGACCGCGCGATCGATGGCGGCGAGGAGCTGGCTGCCGTCGAACGGCTTCTCCAGGAAGTCGACCGCACCCGACCTCATCGCCTGCACGCCGGAGCGCACGTCCGCCGTCCCGCTGATGAAGACGATGGGCAGGTCCGGGGCGGTCGCGGCGAGGGCCTCCTGCAGCTCGAGTCCGGTCATGCCCGGGAGCTCCAGGTCGAGCACGAGACAGGCCGCGGACGCGGAGGCCGGTGCCGCCGCCAGGAAGTCGCCCGGCGAGCGGAAGCTCTCGACCTCGAGCCCGGCGGCGCTCAGGAACCCCTCGAGCGTCCTGCGGAACCCGGGGTCGTCGTCTACGACGCAGACGCGCGTCCCCCGCGGAAGAGCCACGCGACGAAACTGCCGCACCTCGGCGCCAGGGTCAACCCCGCGGCCGAGGACGTTCCGTGGCGCGGCGCTCCCTCCGGGCTAAACTGCACCGGGAGGAACCCTTGGACAGACCCCCCGAGACCGCCGCCGGGACTCTCGGTCCTGGCTCGTCGGACCCGGACCGCGCCGAGCTCGCGGCGTTCGTGCGCCTGAACGTGGCCGAGGTCCGCACGGCGAACGCGCTCGTGCTCGCGTGGTTCCGGCTCGGCCTGCGCGTGGTGACGCTCGCCCTCTACGCCTACGCGTGGCTGCGCTACCAGGAAGCGCCGATGCCGGTGGCGATGGCCGTGAACAGCGCCCACATCCTGGTCGCGCTGGCCGTGCTCTGGCTCCTGCGGAACCGGCGCGCGGTGCAGGCCGCCATCTACGCAGGCGCGATCTCGGACTTCGCGGCGGTGTTCATCGGCGCCTGGCGGGCGGCGGGGCGGCCGGACGCCGAGACCGGCACCGTGTACTTCATGGGCGTCTTCGAGCTCATGCTGCTCTTCGCGGCCCTGACGCTCCCGCGGCGCCCGGTGCTCGTCTTTGCGGCCCTCTCCTCGGCCTTCCTCGCCGTCCTGGCGGTGCGGTCGGAGATGGCCCTCAGCTCGAGCGGCCTTCTCCTCGTCACGCTCGTCGCCTTCTCGCTCGCCGTCACCTGGGCCGGGGCGCGAATGGTCGACCTCGCGGTGCGCAATGCCGTCGAGGCCTACACGGGGCGCCTCATTCGTCGCCACCGGGACGAGCTGCAGAAGGCGCAGGACGCGCTGCGGGCCGCCCAGGCGCAAGCGGAGACGCTCACCCAGCTCATCGTCCACGACCTGCGAAACCCCGTCTCCACCGTGGGCATGAGCCTCGAGGTCTTGCGCCCGATCGTCGGGCCCGACGGCGCGGAGGCGCTGGAGATCGCGCGGGACGAGGTGGGTCGCCTCGCGGACATGCTCGGCGACCTGCTCGTCATCGCCCGTCTGGAGGGCGGCATGACCGCCGGGCCCGTGTCGGTGGACCTGGCCCGGCTCCTGGAGGGCGTCGCCCGGGCGGCGGAATCACAGGCCCGTGCCGCCGGCGTGCGCCTGGAGGTGCGGACGGCCGTGTCGACGACCCGGCTCGACGAGACGCTCGTGCGGCGCATGGTCGACAACCTCGTCGCCAACGCCCTGCGCTACGTGGACTCGGGCGACCGCATCGAGCTCTCGGCGGAGGCCATCGACGGAGGCGTGCGCATCGCGGTCCGCAACTCGGGTCCGCCGGTGCCACACGAGCTCCGGGACCGGATCTTCGAGAAGTACGCGACGCACGGGCGTCGGGACTGGCGGAACGTCGGCCTCGGCCTGTACCTGTGCCGGCTCGTGGCCGAGCTCCACGGCGGGACCATCGCCGTGCGCGACCGCGAGGGCTGGAACGTGTCCTTCGAGGCCGACCTCCCGAGCCAGCCAGGCTGAGGCGGGGAGGCCTCCCGGCCCCCGGCTCCCTTTTTTCGACGGTCGGCGACTCCCGTGCTCTGCTCGATCGGGGATCACCGGGAGGACGCATGCTGGAGATGGTCGATCTCGCCCGGTCCATCGACCGCGCGAGCTACGAGAAGGCCTTCCGCGAGGTGCGGGACCGCCTGCAGCGGCTGCAGCGCGACCTGTACGAGGCGCGCCTGCCCCTGGTCATCGTCCTCGAGGGCTGGGACGCCGCCGGGAAGGGCGACGCCATCGAGAAGCTGGTGGGGCGGCTCGACCCCCGGGGCTACAAGGTGCACGCCATCCACGAGCCGACCCCCGAGGAGGCGATGCGCCCCTTCCTCTGGCGGTTCTGGACCCGCCTGCCGGGGCGAGGCGAGATCGCGATCTTCGACCGGTCCTGGTACCACCGGGTCCTCGTCGACCGCGTCGAGGGGGACGCAGCGCGCTGGGCGTGGCAGCAGGCCTACTCGGAGATCAACGCCTTCGAGCGCATGCTCTCCGACGATGGGGCGCTCGTCGTGAAGTTCTGGCTCCACATCTCGGCCGAGGAGCAGAAGCGCCGGTTCAAGAAGCTCGAGCGGAGCAAGTTCGACCGCTGGCGGGTCACGAAGAAGGACTGGAAGGCCCACGGGCGATACCGCGACTACCTGGAGGCGGCGGAGGAGATGCTCGAGCGGACGAGCACGCCGATGGCTCCCTGGGTCGTCGTCGAGGCGACCGACAAGCACTACCGGCGCCTGAAGGTCTTCGAGGAGCTCGCGCGCCTCATGGAGGACGCGCTCGACGCGCGCAAGCGCGCGCAGGTCGGCCCGGCCCATCCCCCGGGGCCCGAGTCGCAGCGCGCGGCGCTCCGGGCCGCGCGCCGCCTCCACACGAGCCTCGTCGACGCAGTGGACCTCCGCCGAAGCCTCCCAGACCGGCGCTACCGCAACGACCTCCGGAAGTACCAGGCGCGGCTGCGCGAGCTCGAGTTCGCCTGCTACGAGAGCCGCCGGCCGGTCGTCGTGGCGTACGAGGGGTGGGATGCCGCGGGAAAGGGCGGGAACATCAAGCGGGTCATCGGCGCCCTCGACCCCCGCGGCTATTCGGTCATCCCCATCGCCGCCCCGAAGGGGGACGACGCGACCCACCACTACCTCTGGCGCTTCTGGCGGAACATCCCCAAGGCCGGCCATCTCGCCATCTTCGACCGTTCCTGGTACGGCCGGGTCCTCGTGGAGCGCGTCGAGGGGTTCTGCTCCGAGGCGGAGTGGCGCCGCGCCTACCACGAGATCAAAGAGTTCGAGCTGTCGCTCGCGAACTTCGGGGCGGTGCTCGTGAAGTTCTGGCTGCACATCACGAAGGAGGAACAGCTCCGCCGCTTCCGGGAGCGCCAGCACCTGGCCTTCAAGCAATACAAGATCACCGACGAGGACTGGCGCAACCGCAAGAAGTGGGATCTCTACCGCGTGGCGGTGGAAGACATGATCACCAACACGAGCACGAGCTACGCGCCGTGGACCATCGTCGAGGCGAACGACAAGAACTGGGCGCGGGTGAAGACCATGCGGACCATCGCGGAGGCGATCGAGCGCGGCCTCGAGCGAAAGGGACTTCCCCGCCTGCGCACCGCCTGAAGCGCGAGCTAGAGCCGTCCCCGTCCGCCGAGGAGCAACGTGAAGTCGGCGCCGCGGAAGGGACTGAAGACGTTCTCGACCATCGCGAACTCGAGCTCCCAGGTCGGCGAGACCCTGGCGGAGAGGCCGAGAAGCAGGTAGCGGACGCCCGCGTCCATCTCGTCGAGGCCGGTGCCCCGGAGCGGCGACGTCGAAGCGCTCCCCTGGAGATGCAGCGCGAGGGCGTCGGTCGCGGAATAGGTGAGCCCCAGGTCGAGCGCGCCGTAGGGGCGGGTCCCGATCCCCGCGGCGCGCAGCGCGGCCGTCGCCGTCGCGCCATCGACCTCGACCCGCGCCGCGAGCCGCCCGACGGACCAGCCAACGAGGAGGCTCGCGCCCACGTCCGGCTCCCCGCTGCCGAACGGGTAGCGTCCGGTGGGGAGCTTCACCGCGCCGCGCAGGGCGATCGCCGGCCGGGCGCCCAGCGGCTCGAGCACGAGGCCCTTCACGCCGAACCAGACGTCGCCCAGCCCGGCGTCGGAGCCGTCCACCCAGGCGGACTGCCCCAGGTAGGTGACGCGGAAGCGGGTGAGCCCGTTCGGCCTCCCCTGGCGGGCTGGGTTCGCCGCGTGGAAGAGGCCCTCCACGGCCTCGATGACCGGGTCCAGGAATCCTCCGTAGTCCACCGTGAACGGCACCGCGACCTGGACCTCCACGTTCGTCGCGATGCCCACGCGGAGGAACCCCGTGAACTGCGCCGTCTCGAGGTCCACGTCGACGGAGGCCGCCGGACCGGAGGCGAGGAGGATGGTGTTCGAGTAGAGCAGGCGGACCTCGCCCTCGAAGGCACCGGGTGCCGCGACGGAAGGGGCCTCGAACGGGAACTGCAGGAAGAGGCGCTGCAGGCCACCCGGCTCCTGGAACGGGAGCGGGGCGGGCGGCTCGCTGGCGCCCGTCCCGAGCGCGAGGACCAAGGCCGCGAGCGCGATCGCCACCCTCGCCGGACCGGAGCCGGCCGTTCTGCCCGGGGCCAGGGCGGTGGATCGCAATGGGCACCTGCTGCGATCCCATTGTACGCCCGTCGCCCCGAGGGGCTTTCAACCCGTGGCTTCCGGGCGGGGAGGCGCCACGCCCCTTCGGGGCGATGCGCCGCCCGGTCCGGCGCCGAAAGAGACAAGTCGTGCCCACCGCGGGCGGGGCGACGGGTTCGCCCATGGACAGGAGGAAGAAATGAAGCCCACGCCGACCGGATGGCCGCGGATCTCGTCCGGGCTCTACTACGACGATGCGGGCGAGGCCATCGACTGGCTCTGCAGGGCCTTCGGGTTCGAGGTCCGCATCCGCGTGAACGGGCCCGACGGCCGCGTCGCGCACTCCGAGCTCACCTACGGCGACGGGCTCGTCATGGTGGGCGAGGCCGGGCGGGCGGACAAGTACCCGTACCGCCGGAGCCCGGGCCGGGTGGGCGGCGGGAACACCCAGAACCTCATGGTCTACGTGGACGACGTGGAGGCGCACTACCGCCGCGCCCGGGAGGCCGGCGCGCAGATCGTCTCCCCGCCCGCCACGATCGACTACGGGCCGGAGCACTGGGCCGATCGAGGCTACGAGTGCTCCGACCCGGGCGGGCACCACTGGTGGTTCTTCCAGAGGATTCGGGATCCGGCCTGAGGCGAGCGCCGCGGCGGCCGTTACTTTCGCATGCTCGCCGGCGGGACGACCCCGTTCATGCGCGCGTAGATGACGAGCTGGCCGTAGTGGTCGAAGGTGTGCCAGGTCATGAGGTTCGAGAGCCCGAGCCTCGTCCCACGCATGCCGTCCTTCGGACCGACGACCTCGATCAGGTTCTTCTCGTCCACCGTGGCGATGGCCTTGTGTCCCTTGGCGAAGGCGCCCTTCAAGTAGCCGACGAAGTCCTCCTTGGAGCGCAGCCCGGACGGTCCGCCGGAGAGGTCCGCCTCCTTCAGGTTGGGGGGCTCGCCGAGCAGCGAGGCGGCAGCCGCGTAGATCGTCGCCGCCACGTGGCCGAGCTGCTGCTTGAACGTGCGGACGTCCTTGAACCCGGGTCCGGACGGTGCGAAGTCGTACTTGTCCGCTGGCATGGCCTCGGCGAGCGACAGGAGGTCGTTCTCCGCGAAGCCGAGCTGCCGGTCGAGGCTCTGCGCCGCGCTCGTGGGTGGTGCCATGGACGGCGGGGGTGGCGCCGGCGCGCCCGCGGGAGCGGACTGGGCGAGCGCCGCCGGCGAGAGGCACAGGCCAAGGAAGGCGACGGACAGGCGTCGGATCATGTCTTTCTCCCTGGGCCGGTCGGAAGCGGCCACACTGGCCGGCGATGGCCCCCGCGAAGGCCTTAGCCCGGCGCAAGGGCGCCCGCCATCACCCAGGGGGAGGGGACCGTCGGTGCGGGCGCCCTCGGGCCCCGACGGCGCACGTCCCACCGGGGAGGGTCCGGGCGGCCGGGCTTGACCCGGCGGGGAGGGCGTCGTCGAATCGGGCCGGCGCAACAGCGCGCCTGGAGAATCGACATGGCCCACCAGACCGGCCGATCCGCCTACGCGCGGCTCACGGATCGGCTGAATCGCTGCCCCCAGGGGGCTCCGGCGTCCGAGAGCCTCTTCCAGATCCTGCGGACCCTGTTCAGCGAACGCGAGGCGGCCCTCGTGGCGCAGCTCCCCATCCGGCCGTTCACCGCCGCAAAGGCCGCGGCGATCTGGAAGGTGGGCGAGGCCGAGGCGCGCGCGAACCTCGACGCCCTCGCCTCGCGGGCGCTGCTCGTCGACTGGGACGGCCCCCGGGGCACGGAGTACGTGTTGCCCCCGCCCATGGCGGGCTTCTTCGAGTTCTCGATGATGCGGGTGCGGACCGACGTGGACCAGAAGGCGCTCGCCGAGATGTTCTACCAGTACCTGAACGTCGAAGAGGATTTCGTACGGGCGCTCTTCGCGGGAGGCGAAACCCAGCTCGGGCGGGTCTTCGTGCACGAGCCCGCCCTCTCGGAGGAGAACGCGCTGCACGTGCTCGACTACGAGCGCGCGAGTGAGGTCATCCGGACGGCCTCGCACCGCGGTGTCAGCCTCTGCTACTGCCGGCACAAGATGGAGCACATGGGCCGCGCCTGCGACGCGCCGCAGGACATCTGCATGACCTTCAACACCACCGCGCAGGCGCTCGTCCGTCACGGACACGCGCGGGCCGTGGACGTCGCCGAGGGTCTCGACCTCTTGCGCCAGAGCCACGAGCACGGCCTCGTCCAGTTCGGGGAGAACGTGCGGGAGGGCGTGAACTTCATCTGCAACTGCTGCGCTTGCTGCTGCGAGGCGATGATCGCGGCTCGCCGCTTCGCGGCGGCCCACCCGATTCACACGACGCACTTCCTGCCCCGGGTCGAGGACGCCTCGTGCAACGGGTGCGAACGGTGCGTACGTGCATGTCCGGTCGAGGCTCTCGCCGCGGTCTCCGCGAACGACCCGCGCCAGCCGAAGCGCACAGTCGCCCGCGTGGACGAGGAGCGCTGCCTCGGGTGCGGGGTCTGCGTCCGAAGCTGCCGGACCGGAGCGCTCTCCCTCGCGGAGCGGCCGGCGCGAAGGCTCACTCCGCTCAACGGCGCGCACCGCGCGGTCCTGATGGCGATCGAGCGAGGGAAGCTCCAGGACCTCGTCTTCGACAACCAGGTGCTCTTCAGCCACCGGGCGCTCGCCGCGCTGCTCGGGGTCATCCTTCGCCTGCCGCCCGCAAAGCGCGTGCTCGCGACCGACCAGGTCCGGTCCCGCTACCTCGAGGCGCTCATCAGGCGCTTTGCCTGAGGGGGGCGGCGGCTCATCCGTCGCCGAGGCGGGCGGCGAGCCAGGACGCCGCGGTCGACACGCTCTCCGCGGAGGTGCCGTGGCCGAGGTCCTCGAAGACCCGCAAGGCGACCCGTGTGCCGAGCAGCGGCGCGAGGACCTGGTGGGCCTTCCTGGCGAGATCGACCGGAACCACCTCGTCTCTCGCTCCGTGGAGAAGGAGAACGCTCGTGTTCGAGAGCGCCGGCGGGGACGGGTCCTGCCCGGGAAGTCGGGCGAGCTGCCCGGAGTGCGCGACGACCCCCCGCAGGAGCTCGGGCCTCGCGAGGAGGAGTGACAGCGACATGACCGCGCCCTGGCTGAACCCGAGCAGGAACACGGCGCTGGGGTCCGCGCCATGGGTGGCGACGGTTTCTTCGACGAACCGGGCGACAAGGTCCCGGCTCGCGACCATCTCGGCGGGATCGCCCCTCGGTGGCGAGGCGGTCCAGTCGATCGCGTACCACGCGTACCCCACCGGCTCGAGCGCGTGAGGCGCGCGCACCGAGACGACGAGAAGGCGCGGGTCGAACGAAGCCGCGAGTGGCAGGAGGTCCGTCTCGTCGGCCCCGATCCCGTGCAGGAGCACGAGGAGCGGCAGCCGTCTCGAAGGCGCGCGGGGCTGGACCGTCCGGTGGTGGAGGAACATCCGGGCCTCCTATCGCGGCGAGGAGCGCTCCGCCGCGACTCCCCGCCGGACGCGGGCGGGTGGGATGCGTTGCACGAGGGGCCTCCGGGACTGCCCCGTCGGGCGCGGCGAGGCCCTCATGATTGCACGGAGGTCGGGCACGCACCAAGGCGGGCTTGCCATGCCCGCCGAAGGCGGGTCGGCCGTCCCCCCCGTGCGGCCGGGGCGCCCAGGCGTGCTCGCCTCGCGTCACGCAGGCCACGCGAGGAGCAGAGCCCCGAGTGCCACGACGGCCGTGCCAGCGACCTGGCGCCGGCTGGGGCGCTCTCCGATCGCGTAGGCGAGGAGCAGCGCGAAGACCACCGACGCGTTCCGGAGCGTCATCACCGTCCCGGCACCTCCGCGCGCGAGGGCAGCGAGGAAGAGCAGGAAGGACGCCGTGCACAGGGCGCCGGCGGCCGCGAGGGCCGGGCCGTTCCCGCGAATCGCCGACCGAATCCGCGTCAACCCGGCGGGGCCGAGCCTCGCCAGGTTGATGGGGAGTGCCAGCCCGAGCGCGACCGCGAAGAGAGCCGTCGGCTCGGCCCCCGCGCCGAGCGCGCACTTGTAGGAGACGTGGTATCCGGCAACGAACAGCGCGCACGCGCCCGCCCAGAGGACGCCGCGCGCTCGCGCCACGCCCGCGTGCTCGGAGCCCAGGAGCACGAGGCCGGACCCGACCGCGAGAGCGCCGAGGGCCGAGGGACCTGTGACTCCCTCCCCGAGCCACAGGACGGAGGCGGGCCACACTGCGACGAGTGCGCCGCCGCGGGCGATCGTGTAGGCAACCGCCAGAGGCGCCTCGCGCATCGAGAGCGCCAGCGTCGCGAAGTAGCCTCCCTCGAAGAGCCCGGCCGAGATCGACCAGGCGACGGCGCGCGCGGTCGTGAACGACGGGGGTCCGGCGAGTGGGATCGCGCCGGCCGCGAAGACCACGGCGGCGGCGATGATGGCGACCGAGGCCGCCTCCGGGTCTCTCTGGCGTTTCAGGGCGGCGTTCCAGAGCGCGTGGAGGAACGCCGAGGCGAGGGCCAGGATCGCGACGAAGGGCCTCACGGGGCGGGGCGCGGCAGGCGGCGCGTCCTAGAGGGTGAGCTCGCCGCGAAGGATTTCCACCGCGTTTCCGCCCACCCGCACGGAATGCACCCGGCTACCGGTGCGGGAGGCGCGGACGTGGATGCGGCTCGGGCGCCGGACCTCCAGACCCTGTTCGATGAGGACGCGCTCGTCCGGGGCGGCCACGCCGTGGGCCACCATCCAGGCCGCGGCGCACCCGGAGGCAGAGCCCGTCGCCGGGTCCTCGCCCCCGTAGAAGATCATGCGCGCGTGCAGTCGAGCGGCCGGGCTCTCGGTTTCGAGCGCGACGAGGTAGAAGTGGCGGGCATCGCGCGGGAGGAGCCAGGCGTCCGACCTCTGCACGTCGAGGACCAGGTCGCGAAGTACCGCCAGGGATCGGAACGGGACGACGACGAACGGAAGGCCGGTCGAGACCGTCTGGACCGGGAGGTGCGGGTGGAGCGCCTCGACGGGCACGCCCAGGGCGCGCGCGACCTCGGTGCGGTCGTGCGCCTCGCCGAGGACGGGGTCGACCTGCGTCATCTCTCCGAAGGGTGGGCGCCCGGGAGCCTCCTCGAACCGCACCGGCACCCGCCCGACGCCGAGCTCGAGCGCGACCTCGGGGCCTCCTCCCTGGCCCCGCAGGACGAAGGCCGTCCCCAGCGTGGGGTGACCGGCGAACGGAAGCTCCTCCCTCACCGTGAAGATCCGTACCCGGATGCCGCGCGCCCGCTCGATCTTCGGATCGCGCGGGAGGACGAAGGTGGTCTCCGAGAGGTTCATCTCGCGGGCGATGGCCTGCATCTCCCCATCCGAGAGCCCTCGAGCGTCGGGGAAGACCGCGAGCGGGTTTCCGGCGAGCGGCCGGTCGGTGAACACGTCGACCTGCACCAGGGAGTACGGGCGACCGCCCGGCCTTGCGACGCGACGGCTCTCCATGCGCCGACGATAGCCGATCTGCGGCTGGCGAGCGGCTCGCCGGGCCGATAGGTAGGGGGCCATGACACGACCCCGAGTTCTGGGACTCCTCGCCGCCGTCGCCAGCGCAGCGCCGCTCGCGGCGGGCGCGGCGGCAAGCCGGCCCCACATCGTCTACATCGTCGCCGACGACCTGGGCTGGAAGGACGTGGGGTTCCACGGATCGGACATCAAGACGCCCAACCTCGACAGGCTGGCGGAGGCGGGGGCCCGCCTCGAAGAGTTCTACGCGCAGCCCATGTGCACCCCCACGAGGGCCGCTCTGATGACGGGACGCTACCCGTTTCGCTACGGGCTGCAGACCGCGGTCATCCTCTCCGCGCACACCTACGGGCTGCCGACGGACGAGTGGCTTCTGCCCCAGGCTCTCCGGCAGGCCGGCTACGCGACCGCGATCGTCGGCAAGTGGCACCTCGGCCACGCCGACCGGAAGTACTGGCCGAATCAGAGGGGCTTCGACCACCAGTACGGACCCCTCATCGGCGAGATCGACTACTTCACGCACAGGCAGCACGGGGTCCTCGACTGGTACCGGGACGGGCAACGGGTCCACGAGAACGGCTACTCGACGACCCTGCTCGGCGACGAGGCGGTGAGGGTCATCGCGGCGCATGACCCCGGGACTCCCCTCTTTCTCTACCTCGCCTTCAACGCCCCTCACGCGCCCTACCAGGCGCCGGTCCGGGACCAGGAGCGCTACCGCGCCATCGCCGATCCCAGCCGGCGAGCGTACGCCGCGCAGGTGACGGCCCTCGACGAGCAGGTTGGCCGGGTGGTCGCCGAGCTCGAGAGGAGGAAGATGCTCGACGACACGCTCGTCGTCTTCCAGAGCGACAACGGCGGCACGAGCAACCCCCTGTTCGCCGGGGAAGGCGACGCGAGCAAGGTGGTCATCCCCTGCGACAACGGACCGTTCCGGGAGGGGAAAGGCTCCCTCTACGAGGGAGGAACCCGCGTCGCCGCCTTCGCGACCTGGCGCGGACGGATCCGTCCCGGCATCCGCACGGGCCCGATGCACGTCGTCGACATGTACCCCACGCTCGCTCGCCTGGCAGGGGCCCGGACGGACGGAGGGAAGCCGCTCGACGGGCTCGACGTGTGGGAGGCTGTCGCGCAG
This sequence comes from Anaeromyxobacteraceae bacterium, assembly GCA_035543235.1. Lineage (GTDB taxonomy): Bacteria > Myxococcota > Myxococcia > Myxococcales > Anaeromyxobacteraceae > DATJZG01. The sequence goes on from DATKJV010000043.1 coordinate 63,541, forward strand.
GGGCGGCCCTCTCCGCGCACGGAGGTCGTCTACAACGTGGAGCCGTTCCGGGCCGCGGTCCGCCAGGGGGACTGGAAGCTCATCTGGAGGACGCCGCTGCCGGAGGCGGTCGAGCTGTACAACCTCGCGGAGGACCCTTCCGAGAAGGACAACGTCGCCGACAAGCATCCAGACCGCGTGGCGAGCCTGCGAGCCCGCGCGAACGAGCTCGCCACGGGGATGGCGAAGCCCATGCTGCTCGAGGCGGAGTTCCGGGCGATGCGCGAGCGGCTCTCGCTGCCGCCGGCGTTGCCGGAGGAGCCGTTCGTCTTGGGGGAGCCCTGACCGTCGCCGCCGGTGGGGTCTCCTGTCCGATGGGCCCCGACCGCACCGCCATCTCGCTCCGAAAGTGGTAGACAGCGCGTCCCGGGGCAGCAGGGGACGTTGGGGGGCGGGTCCGACGCCCCGAGGAGGAGGACGCACATGGCCGACGGCGGAGGGCGCTGGCGGAACCTTCGGAAGTACCTCGTCACGGGGCTCATCATCTGGGTCCCCATCACGGTCACGCTCTTCGTCCTGCGCCTGCTCGTGAACGTGGTGGACCAGACCCTCGTCTTGCTGCCGGGGCCGCTGCGGCCCGAGGCGCTCTTGGGCTTCCGCGTGCCCGGCCTGGGCGTCGTCCTCGCGGCGGCGCTGCTGCTCGCGACCGGAATGCTGTTCTCGAACTTCATCGGACGGCGGCTGGTCGCGATCTCCGAGGCGCAGCTCGGCCGAATCCCGTTCGTCGGAGCCATCTACCGGGGGTCGAAGCAGGTCACGGAGACGCTGCTCGCGCCCGGCAGCAAGTCCTTTCGCAAGGTCGTTCTCATTCCGTGGCCCCACGCCGGAGCCCGGAGCGTGGCCTTCGTGACCGGGAACGGGCCGGAGGAGGTCCGGGCCACGACCTCGGAGGACATGGTGTCGGCGTTCGTGCCCACGACGCCGAACCCGACGTCCGGCTTCCTGGTCATGGTTCCCCGGCGGGACGCCGTGGAACTCGCGATGAGCGTGGAGGAAGCCTTCCGCCTCATCGTGTCCCTGGGCGTCGTCCTCCCCGCGTGGCCGCCATCGCCCGCGCGCGACGGCGGCGCGGACCCCTGAGTCGCCCCGGGCGGTCTCGGTCAGTACTTCTCCGCGACGAACTTGAACGGGTAGGCAGGCTCCCTGTATTTTCCCCGGCCCTGGCGCCGGGGAAGCTCGGGGCGCTTTCGCTTCCGGATCACGTCCCGGTAGCGGATATGCGAGAGCAGGTGGCGGATGACGTTCAGCCGGGCGCGCCGCTTGTCGTCGGACCGGACGACGTACCAGGGCGCAAAGTCCCGGTCCGTCGCCGCGAACATCTCGTCGCGCGCCCTCGAATAGTCGTGCCAGCGCTTGTAGGACTCGAGGTCCATGGGCGACAGCTTCCAGATCTTCCGGCCGTCGTCGATCCGCGCCTGGAGGCGCCTGGTCTGCTCCTCGGGGCTCACCTCGAGCCAGTACTTGATGAGCTGTATCCCGGACTCGACCATGGCGTGCTCGAACTCGGGGGCGACCTTCAGAAACCGCTTCGCGGCCTTCTCCGAGCAGAAGCCCATCACCCGCTCGACGCCCGCGCGGTTGTACCAGCTGCGATCGAAGATCACGACCTCGCCGCCGGCCGGCAGGTGGGCGAGGTACCGCTGCGCGTACATCTGCGAGCGTTCCCGATCCGTGGGGGCCGGGAGCGCCACCACCCGGAACACGCGCGGGCTCACGCGCTCGGTGATGGCCTTGATGGTGCCCCCCTTGCCCGCCCCGTCCCGCCCCTCGAAGATGACGCAGATCTTTGCCTTCTCCTCCTTCACCCACTCCTGGAGCTTCACGAGCTCGACGTGGAGCTTCGCGAGCTGCTTCTAGTAGAGCCGCCTCTTGAGCCGCTCCGGCCGGCCCGGGGTAGCGAGAGCCTTCTTCGGGGTCGCCATGTGACCTCCTTCGCGCGGGCGGCGATCCTACGGGAGAACCGTGCCGACGGGGCGCCGCATCCGGGGCTCGACGCCATTTTTCGTCCTCGAGACGGGCCGGCGCCCCGTGAGACCCGTGGCAGAGGCGCCACGCGCTTTGCGGTGGCCGAGGGGTGCCCTTCACGACGGTGAAGTGTGTCGCCGCCACCGGCTCGGGCCTTGGGGGCGGGCGTCGTCACCCTCGGAGGCGTTCGCGGCATCGCGGCCCTCGCGGATCGGCTCGCGGCGGGCGGTGAGCGCGGGTTCGGCGCAGTGCGCCGGATCCTCGCCCGCCACCTGTCTCGGGCGCTCGGGTTCCAGCTCCCGGCCGACATGCTCTCCACGGCCATCGCCCCGTCCCGGGATCGGCTCGGCGTGCGAGGCGCGATCGTCTTCGTCCGGACGGGCCGCGACCACTTCCTCGCGTGAGCGATGGCTGGCGAGCCCCGCACCGGGGTGCTCGCCTTTGACGAACGCCCGTCGCGATCGGCCTCGCGCCACCCGGGAGGCCGAGGGACCTCTCGCCTTGCCACGCGCGAGCGAGCTCGAGGAACCCCTCCAGACTCTTCGGGGCGCCGCATCCGCGAGTTCCCCTCCTGGGACGTTCGGGAGCCCAAGTTACTGAATTTGCTGGGTTCATTGTGGATGGACGCGGTCGGATCCCCCCAGCTGCATCCGAGCGCGTGCCCAGCCCGTCAGCTTTGCCTCCCCGTCCTGTCCCTACGTCGGAAGCGCAGGGGCCTTGGGAACGAGCTGGAGGTCGCCATGACGCCGATGAACGACAACGCGGTCCGATCCGTCGCCGACCACCGCAGGCTCGTCTGCGCAGCGGTCCTCGCCGCCGCCACTGTGCTCGTCCTGATGAGCGCCGCCGACGCCGACCCGAGCTGGCAAGCGTTCGTCGACGCGCTCGAGCGGATCGCCCGCGAGATCCACGGGTTCTGGCACGGCGCGCTCGGCTGCGGCCGGAGCGCCCCCGTGGCTCCCGCGCTCCGCGCCTGGAGGCACGCCGCCCAGGACGCCATTCGCGCATCGGTGCTCGCGCGGGTTCGCTAGGGCCGCCGGCGCTTCGCGACGCGGCCGCCGTCTCCCCGATCCGAGGATCGAGCGACGCCCCGCGCGGGCCCCGTCCCGCGCGACCGAACGACGGGCAACTCCAGTGTGCCGGTCCGCGCCGAGGAAGCTCGTCGAGGACTTCGTGGCGGCGTGGAGCGAGCGGATGGACCTCGATCGCTTCGACCGCGCCTGATCGGACGGAGCCCCCCGACCGAGGTCGCCGCTCCCACGCCAACCGTAGGTGGGGACCGCGGTAGACCGACTGGAAGCCCGCGCGAGAGCCGGAGGCGGTTCCGGCGGACCTCCCCTCGTCGCGAATCCCACAGGGGCTTCGAGGGGCCGGTTGCATGCGCAACCGCCCTCGCGCCCGCGGTGACGCGCCCCGGGGCCCGGGCCCGGCGGGATCGATCTCGGGAGTCGTGTCTCCGCGAGTTGGCCATCGGGCGGGCGCGCCGTCCTTCGGCGCCCCGCATGTCCGGTGCCGTCGGGATCGCTCAGTGCTGCTGGACCCTCACGTCGGCCCTTCGGTTCTTCTGCCAGCAGGCCTCCGTCGACTCCGTGCACACGGGCCGCTCCTTGCCGTAGCTCACGGTCGCGATCCGCTTCGACGCGACGCCGAGCCCGTGCAGGTACTTCTTCGCGGAGTCGGCCCGGCGCTGTCCGAGGTGCAGGTTGTACTCCACGGTGCCGCGTTCGTCGCAGTTGCCCTCGATCACCAGGTGGACGCTCTGGGAGTTGATGCAGTGGACGTCCTGCTGCAGAGCCGCCCGGGCGGCTCCGTCGAGGACTGCCGAGTCAAAGGCGAAGTGGACGCTCTGCAGCTCGTCACAGGGGCCCTTCGCCGGCGCCACGGGCGCGCGCGCCACACACCGTCCCTGGACGCACTCGCGCCCGCCGCTGCACGGCGTACCGGAGCTGCAGTCATCGGGGTCGACCACGCATCGGCCCGCGCTGCACATCTTGCCCGACGGGCAGTCCTTCGTGCTCTCGCACTCGGGGCGGGGGACGCACCGGAACTCCTTGCAGGCGAAGCCCGCCTTGCAGTCCGCGTCCCCCCCGCACTCCTGGCAGTGACCCTGCACGCAGACCTTCCCGTACCCCTCCTGTTCCTTGCAGTTGTCGTTCGTCTCGCACTCCCCGTTCTTCCAGTGCTTCGCGCATCCGGGGGCGGTAGCGAGAAGCAGGGCGAGGGGGGCTGCTAGGAGCCATATATTGCGCACGTGATCCTCCGAGGGTCCGCGTCAAGCGGACGTTTCCGAAAGCCGGGTTGGCTCGATCGGCAAGGGAACAGGGGCTTCCTGCCCCCAGTAAGTTGCATATGCAACCGTAAGCTAACGGAAGGGGCATTTCTTGGCAAGCGGCCGGCTGCGGGGCGCCAGGCTGGAATCGACCGTACGACCGAGCGCAACGCCACCGGTGCGAGGGACCGCGTCACCTCGCGGGCCGCTCACGCGTCCGGGACATCGCCCGTTGGCGTCAGCTCGGACGTGAGGCGGGAGACGAAGGCGAGGGCAGCCCGGCGCTCGCGGGAGGAGGTGGAGTCCAAGGTGCCCTGCACGGCCGCTTCCACCGTGCCTTCCCGGAGGGCGTAGACCCGCCGGCCCCGGGCCGTCAGGGCGAGGCGCTGTCGCCTGCCGTCGATCGCGTCCGCGTGGCGCTCGACGAGCTTGAGGCGCTCGAGCCCTCCGAGAAGGCGCGTGACGGTGCCCTTGTGAAGGCGGAGCTGGCGTGCAGCCTCGCCGGGCGAGCAGCCCGGGGAATCCCCGATGACACGGATGAGCAGCCGCTGGGGACCGGTCACGCCGAACCGCCGGTGCATCCACTTGGAGCGGGCCTCGAGAGCGTGGGCGAGGCCCCAGAGCGCCTGCATGGTCTCGAGCACGACCGAAGGCGTTCGCTGCCTCGTCATGGCGATGCCCCTTCTCGTGCACCGGGAACGGCCCCCGCGGAATCCGAAAGGTCCCGGGCGTGGCGGGTCAGCCGCGACGCCAGCCGAGGACTTCCGCGCGGGCGGGGGAGGCCAAGCGGGAGAACCGTGCCCCGAGAAAGAATCCTGGTCGTCATCTGAAACCCTCCTGGTGGAACGCGGTTCTCCGCTGCCCGCGGTGCACTCGGTTGATGATTGCCGTCCCGAGCGACGACTGCAACGACGGCCGCCCAGTCGTAGAGCATTCCGGCGCAGTCGGGTGGCCCCGCATGTCCCGGGAGGCGAGCCGCGCCCGCCCTTCGGGGGCTCAGACGGCCCGCTCAGGAATCGTCCAAGCGCGCGTCCCTCAGCATCGCCGTCTCGAGCTGTGTCTTTCACAAGGCGGAGAACGGGACGCCGCCTGCCCGCCGGCTCGGCGGCCGGGGCGTGCGGTTCATTGCCAGGGGAGCGCCCAACTGACGCGGCGCCGAGAGCGCGGCACGGAGCGGCAAGGTAGGATCACGTAGCCCGGATCAGACCTTGGGACGGAAGCGCCGCCTCAGAGGCGGCGCCGTCGCATCAGAGCCCTACTTGGCGTTCTTCGCCGCCTCGATTGCCATGTGCAGCTCGCGTTCAACCTGCCGAAGCAGGTCCTCGGCCTTCGCTCCATGCCCGGCCATGTCGTAGTGGTTTGCAGCCCGAGCACGCTCCATCTCCTTGATGCACTTCTGCACCTTCGCATGCACGTCCTGAAGATCCTTCCAATCGTGAACCGGGGCGGCCATGGCAGTCCCGGCGAGGAGGCAAGAAACAAAGGAGACGAGGAGAAGCTTTCGCATTTTCAGGTCCTTTCATTCCGGAGAGGTCGCCGCGAGAGGCAGAACTCGCGTGCGGAAAGGGTGATCGGTCACCCGGTACGCCCAACAATAGGCTAACGGCACGGATAGTCATCCAGTTTTCTTGTCGGAGAGAATCCGCTTCGTATCCAGGCGGTCGCGCTGGACATGGCGCACTAGACAAGGAGTCCGAAGACTACCGAGGGGACCCTTGTCCCTGGATGGTTGCAGCCTGCCGCCACTTACTGCAGGTGAACCGGAAGCTGGTTGTGTCCGGCGAAGTCCTGCTTGCCAACGTCCGCGCCACTAAGCGAGACCGACCGACTGGCTGGAACGAAGCTCAAGAAGATCAGCGGAGGGTTTGAGGGCGTGACGGTGTAGCTGCCGCTGGCAAGACCGGGGAAGGTGTAGTGGCCCGATGCATCTGTCTTGGTCGTGGCGGCGCTCGCGCCTCCTAGGTGCATCGGGATGCCCACGCCTGGGCCGTGCCAGACTGTCAACTTGGCCGGGGAGAATAGGGTCAGGGTTACGGTCCCGGAAATGCTGTGCCCGGGCTGGGCCGCTAACTGCTCACCGGGGAGCGCTCCAGCGGCCTCCTCCTCTTCGGTCCCGGTGCCGCCGCACCCTACGACACCCACTGCGAGAGCCAAAATAAAGACGCGGAAGCTCATGGGAACCTCCTTTCCTTCTGAAGGTGTGAACGCGCAGTGGCGATGCAACCCCGTTTCGGGTCACGCCCCGAGTCGAGCGCTTTGCACGCTCGACCTCCCGCTACCCGTGCGACCGGTCTCCAGTAGCGGCCCATTTCTCAAACGCGGCCGCTATCCCCTCGCGGGGGACCTCCAGAAATGGCACGGCGCGGCGAGAGGACACACTCACTCGGGTGTCTTTGTCGATTCGTGCGGGTTCCGAAAATTCTAGCCGGTCCCTTTCCGGAAATTCTTGCCGGTCGCCTGGGGAGACGGAGGCCTCGGGTAACACGGCCGCCCGGGGCGCAAAGAAGCGCTCCAGGCGAGGAAAGGGATGCACGACATGATGAAGCGGCACGAGGTCCAGGTGCTGCGGCGGGCCGGGGTCACGCAGGCGAAAGTGGCCGAGCTCACCGGCATTTCGGAGCGAGCGGTACGGATGATCGAGGCCGAGGAGCTGGTGGTGGTGCCGGACGACGAGGCGGAGCGAGAGAAGCGCGGCATCGGACGGCCGTCCAAGGCAGAGCCGTTCCGCGGCTTCATCGCGAAGCTCCTCGCGGAGGATCCGGACCTGCTCTCGCTGGAGTTTCTGCGCCGTGCCCGGTTGGAAGGGTACCGGGGCGGCAAGAGCGCGATGTACGCGCTGATCGCGTCGCTGCGGCCGCGGCCCGTGCGTCCGATGGTGCGGTTCGAGGGCCTGCCCGGCGAGTTCGTCCAACATGACTTCGGTCACGTCGATGTCCGCTTCATGGATGGCACGACGAAGCGCATCCACTTCTTCGGCTCGCGACTGAAGTACTCGCGGTGGGTCGAGGTGACCATCGTCCCCGACGAGCAGGTGGAGACGCTGGTCCGCCGGCTCGTCGACCACTTCACCGCGTTCGGGGGCGTGCCGTTGCTATCGGTCTTCGACCGGCCGAAGACGGTAGCGTTGCACTGGAAGAAGGACGGCTCGGTCACGGAGTGGAATCCGACGTTCGCTGCCGTGATGCTCGACCTCGGCGTGGGGGTCGAGATCTGCTGGCCGGCACGGGGCAACCAGAAGGGGTCCGTGGAGAACCTGGTCGGCTGGGTGAAGGGCTCCTTCTTCAAGCAGCGACGCTTCCTCGACGAGGCCGACCTGCTCAGCCAGCTCGCTGCGTGGCTCGAGGAGGTGAACACCAAGGTCCCGAGCCGCGCCACGGGCGTCACCCCAGCAGTTCGGATGGCAGAGGAGCGGGCTCGTCTGCGGCCTCTCAAGGTGGTGCCGACGGACCTCGCACTGCGGATCCCGGTGTCGGCCGGGCCGACCGGGTACGTCCTCCACGACACCCACCTCTACTCGATGCCGCCCGACGCCATCGGCATCCCAGGCACGCTCTTCCTCTACCAGGACCGCGTGAAGATCGTGGCGGGGCGCTTCAGCGCCCTTCATCCGCGCCTCTTCGAGCGCAACGCCAAGTCGACGCTGCCGGAGCACCGGGCTGACGCCGTGGCCAAAGTCTCGGGTAAGCGCGGCAAGCGCTACCTCATGCGTGAGCACCTGCTGGAGGTCGGCGGCGACGCGCTCGACTACCTCACCGAGATCACTCACCGCCGGCCGGGCGCTTGGGTCGGCGAGGTGGAGCAGCTCCACACCCTGCTGCAGCAGCACGGGGCGGACGCCCTTCGAGGTGCCATCGGCCGCGCCGTCGCCGGACAGACCTTCGGCGTCGAGTACGTCCGCCACTACCTCCGCCAGCCCGACTCGGCCAGCCGGCAGGAGGTCCTGCCGCTGTGAACGAAATCCCCACCGACACGCTGCTCAAGCGGCTCAACCTCGCCAATGCACGTCGGGTCTGGCGAGACCTCTGCGCCCGCGCCGAGAAGGAGGAATGGGCCTACGAGCAGCTACTCGCCGTGCTCTTCGCCGAGGAGGTCGCCCACCGGCAGCAGACCCGCCTCCAGAGGGCCTCCCGCGACGCTGGCTTCCCGTTCCTCAAGACCGTCGACGACTTCGACTTCACTTACCAGTCCACTGTTCGTCTGCCCCTCATCGGCTCCTACCTCTCGGCCGACTTCGTCACCGAGGGGCGCTCGCTCATCCTCTTCGGCAAGCCTGGCCGCGGGAAGACGCACCTGGCCGTCGCGATCGCCTACCGGGCCATCCAGAACGGGTTCGACGCACTCTTCGTCACCGCCGCGGCCCTCATCGAGGAACTCTCCGTCGCCAGCCGCCAGGGTCGCCTCCGTGAGGCGGTCGCCTCCTTCACCCACCCGCACGTGCTCGTCGTCGATGAGGTCGGCTACCTGACCTACGGCGACGACGCGGCCAACGTGCTCTTCCACGTCGTCAACGAGCGCCACCTCAAGCGTCGCTCGATGATCTTCACCACCAACAAACCGCTCAACGCCTGGGGCAAGGTCCTCCACGACGAGGACCTCGGCGCCGCCATCGTCGACCGCATCCTCGAGCGCGGCCGTCTCCTCAAGCTCGACGGCCCGTCGCTCCGAACCAAGCACCTGGGCCTTGACGACGCGACCCAGGAGGCATCAACTCAACCGGCAATAATTTCCGGAATTCACCGGCAAGAGTTTCCGGAACCCACAATTCGGGTCGTGACCCGAAGCGCGCTTTGCGTTGGGACCACGGGTTCACACCTTCGGTACGAGGTGGCGTGCGGGCAAGACAAGTAGGCGACCAGCCGCGCCCAGCCTCGGCGAAAGTTGACGCTCGAGGTTGCCTTAGCCCGGCGAAGGATCGCTCGCGAGGGTCCCGCGACCGCGCTCCTCAATCCAAAGGCAAGTTCATCTTCTTTAGCAACGCGATGTAGCGTGGGTCGGAACGAAGCCCACGGAGGAACGGGTCGAAGCGGATGTAGCGTATGGCCGTGCTGGCCTTGCTGCGCGTGCTCTGTTCCAGCGATTGGAAAGCGAGGTCATTGTCGCCCATCCAGGCGTACACTACGGCGAGCCAATAGGGTTCTTCGAGCACCGTTAGTGCGTCAACGGAGCGCTGCGCCTCCGCACTCCGGTGGAGCGCGTGCTGTGCGAGGGCGAGGCCAGTGTGTTTCATGTAGGCGATCGGGTGATTGTGGAAGAGTTCGACTGCCTCCTGGTTCCGCCCCTGCAGGACGTATGCGAAGCCCAGTTGCCGAAGTAGGCGGGGTTCCCTGGGCTCCACCTCTAGGCCATGCCGGTAGGCAGCCACGGCCTCGTCAAGGTTGCCGCTCGCCGCCAGGAAGACGCCCAACCAGAGCCAGCTTTGAGTGTCCAGCGGATCAGTCTGTACGTTCGCCCTCGCTATTCGAACGGCCTCGCCCACCCTCCCCAGGGAGGCAAGCAGGAGGGCGTATTCCCGCCTTCCGCTGACGCTTCCGTGATCGAGCGCCATGACCCTCTCGTAGTCGGCCTGGGCACCCGCCCAGTCGCGCTCGACCCAAGATCGAAGCGTTGCGCGGAGGAGGTAACCATCTGCGACATCGGGCGCGAGCGCGATAGCCTTTTCGGCAAGCGCCAGGACTCTGGCCCACTGCGCGTTCCACTCGTCGGGGCCGAGCGCGGAGGGCGACAGGATGTTCAAGCGCTCAAAAATGGCGGAACCCAGCAAAGCTTGGGCCTGCGCGTAGCTTGGGTCAAGGCGTACCGCTCGCTCCAGCACGTCGATGGAGCGCTGGAAGTCGGCATCGTTAGCCGCCGTCTGGACAGCCCGCCGCCCGATCAGATACAGGCGGTAAGCTTCGAGATTTCCGGTTCGCGCGCCGACGCTCTCTTGTCCCGGGAGCAGCTTCACCTCGAGCGCACGGGTGACGGCAGCGGCGATTTCGTCTTGTACCTTGAAGATGTCGTCCAACTGCCGGTCGAATGTCTCCGACCACAGACTGCTTCCGTCGGCGGCCTTGATGAGCTGGGCTGTAATGCGGACGTGGCCCCCGCTCCTCCGGAGGCTGCCCTCCAGCAAGTTCGCGACGTGGAGCTTCTCGCCGATGGTGCGTAGGTCCTCGGTCTTGCCTTTGAAGAAGAAGGAGGAAGTGCGCCCGACTACTTTGAGCCCCTTGACTCGGGATAGCGAGTTCAAGACCTCCTCCGCGACACCATCCGCGAAATACCCCTGGTCGTGTGTCTCGCTCATATCTGCGAAGGGCAGAACAGCGATGGAGGTTCCCGCCTGAGTGGCCGGCCCTGAAGTTGCCAGTGGCCGTTGCCCGGTGCCCGGCCAGACGAAGAAGTAGACGAGGCCAGGCACGGCGGCAGTAACACCAAGGCCAAGAAGGAGGAGGGCCAGCCGAGTTCCCCGAGGCGAGGCGGCTCCCCTACCGGCTTCCTCGGGGCTGGGCTGAGTTCGCTCAAAGCCGGTGGTCTTGAGGTCGAAGGCCCATGCGAGCATTGCCATCACAGGAAACCCGATACCAAGGGCGGCCACGACGACCTTCAGCGTCCAGTCCGGCAGCTCGAGCGCATGCATGATTGGCTCGACGACCTGGAGCACCGCGAAGGAGACGATTCCCCAAGCCGCGAGCCCGCGGATTACGCGCCGCCGCCTCAACTCGAATACGAAGTCGCTAAACCCGGCCAGGCTCCCTCCGTCGCAGTGTCCGCCGATCATAGCGACGCAACGAGGCTGCGCTACGAACGAGTTGTTGGGGCGGCAATTCGCCGACCCATCGCGATGACGAGCGCAGGCCCGATACCGGCGACGCTCGTCATCGATTTCGTCATCGTTGGATCGAGGAATCGGGCTGCTGTCACCCTAGGAGAAGTCCGAAGACGGCGGGAGGCGGGGCGGTTCGGTGGTGGCCGACCAGAAGAAGCTCCGCTTCCACGCGTGATCGACCGGGGTAGGAGATCGGTCGTGGTTCGGCCAAGCTGATCGCGGTTGGTTCGGCCAAAGTGATCGCCTCTGGTTCGGCCAGGGTGATCGCATGCCGCACCGCGTTGGCGAAGCTGGTTCGGCCAAAGTGATCGCGGCCGGTCCGGCCAAACTGATAGGAAGAAGGCTTATGGCTGCGCGGATCGCCATCGATCACCGCCAACTCGCTCAGTTCTGCCAGCGGCACCACGTGCGCCGCTTGGCGCTGTTCGGCTCGGTCTTGCGAGACGACTTCGGGCCGCACAGCGACGCGGACGTCCCAGGCTTGGCCTTCTTTAGAATGGAAGAGGAACTCACTGCCATCGTTGGTCGGAAGGTGGACCTCACCACCCCCGGGTTTCTGAGCCGGTACTTCCGAGACGAGGTGCTGGCCGAGGCCGAAATGCAATACGTCGCGCCATGACGGTGGCGCATTCCATCGCCGCCAACGGAGTGGAAACCCACACCATGACTGCCCTCGGACGTTCTAAGGGCGCGCCGCCTTGAGTTGCTGAACGCGTTGGTGAGAAACGCCAAGCAGATCTGCCGCGTCCCGGAGCGAAAGGCCGTATCTCCGGGTGAGCTCCTTGACGAGAGTGCGGGTGGCGTCCTGAGCAGCAGCCTGGAGGCGTTCGGCCCGGGTCCGGGTCGCCACAGCTCGACGAACGGCCCGCTTCACTTCAGCGGGCAGCTTCACGTCGTCCACCAGGACGGCACGTTCGGCGGCTTCGTCACCGATCGCGAGCGAGAGTGCTTCCCGGACCCGGCGACGCGCGTCGGAGACGGTCCTTCCATCGCTGTTGACCCCGGGCACGCCGTGCAGTCCGGCAATCCACCAGCCACCCTCATCTCGCTCGTATGTCACCACGTACCTTGCCATCATTCCTCCTTCCCTCCCCGAAGCCACCCCGCTCCGAGACTCGGGGGGAGCTGCGGCTCGATGGAGCGCAGCGTCCCGACTGGGATGTCGCGGGACCCATGGTCCGGAACCGTGGCGAAGCACTCCCCAGCCCGGGCGCGTGCGTGCGAGCCCTTCTGGCGCACGACCTCGCCTCCGAGGTCAGAGGCGCGCCCGCAGAACTTGCCGCGCGTCCACGGCACAAATCTGTCTAGCGAAAAGACGACTGTCAAGTAGATAGACGGAACAAGGAGGCGGACGCCGTCCGCTCGGGCCCAAGCAGCGCAAGGGACCTGGCGCGCCGGTGTGCACGTACCGCCATACGTTGTATAACCATCTGCATGGCTACCAAGGACGTCATCATTCCCGTCCGCGTCACCAAGGCCGACCGGGACCTGCTCAGGCGCATGGCGCCGGGCGGGTCGGTGTCCGCCTGGCTTCGCGACCTGGCGATCGCCGCGGCCCGTAAGCGGCGGGCGGTCGTGGACCTGGCGCGGCTGCTCGACGCGGCCAAGGCCGGAGGAGACATGACGGACGAGGAGGCCGCCGAGCTTGCCGCCAAGGCGAAGCGCGAGGTGCGGAGCCGCCGCCGGTGATCCGCGCCGTCGTCGACACCAACGTGGTCGTGAGCGGCATCCTCAACCGGGCCGGCGTGCCGGCGGCCGTCCTCAGGGCGGCCGGGCTCCGCTACGAGCTGGTGTGGACGCCGGCCATCGCCGTGGAGTGCCGTCGCATGCTCGACCTGCCGCGCATCCTGAAGCGGCTGAAGGGGCGCGAGCCGCAGGCCCGGCAGGTGCTTTCCAAGCTGGCGACCATCGCCACCATGGTGCCGGCCGACCTGCTCGGCGACGTGCGCGTCGTCAAGTCGGACCCTTATGACGATGTGCTCTTCGCAACGGCGCTCGCCGCTGGTGCCCGAACCATCGTCAGCGGCGACGCGGCGGTACTCGCCGTGGGAAGCTTCGCGGGCGTCATGGTGGTCAGCGCCGCCGAGTTTCTGGCGACACTCGGCGAGACCTGACCGGCAATCCAGCGCCGGGGCGACTGGATTTGAAACAGCGACCACTTGCACCCCAATCCCGCCAAGACGATCGGCAGCGTGAAGCAGAGTCTCGCAAGGTTTCGCAATCTGCGGACAATTCCGAAGCGGCACGGCTGATGCTTTCGCCAGATTCTGCTGCTCTTCGCCAGCCGTTTAATGCACCGGTAATGCAACCAAATGTCACCGCGGGTGCGGATGCACTGCTTACTGTGAAGGAGGCCGTAGCGAAGCTCAAGACGTCGACAGCCACGGTGTACGCGCTCTGCGCCTCAGGCCGGCTTCGGCACCTGAGGATCTCGACGCATTCGATCCGGATAGCGAGCCAGGACCTCGTGCGCTTCGTGCGGAGTTGCAGAGGCCATCAGTGAGCCTACGGGCAGTGGCCGGCGAGAAGCGGCCGCTCTCAGGGGCGTTCACGTGGACGCGACCTTGGACGTTGGGCGGGGCAGGGGCCTGCCGGTTGCGGTTGACCAACCACTATGACATAGCTATGTTCTGAGCCGTGAACCTGGTTGCGGAGCCAGAAATCGCCACATGGCTGGAAACCCGTCCAGCGATGGAGTGGGATGCCGGGAACAGCACGAAGAGCCAAGCGAAACACGGCTTCCACACCGCGGACGTGGAGAGCATCTTGGATGCGCCCGTGATGTTCGCCGGTCGCATCGTTGAGCCGGCACACGAGGAGGCGCGCTTCCTGCTCCTTGGCGTCACCTCGGACGGCCGCCACGCGGCCCTGATCTTCGCCCGCCGCGGCGAGAAGCTTCGGCCGATCAGTTGCCGCGCGATGCGGAAGAAGGAGAAGGAGGCCTACGATGTCGCGACGTAAGAAGAGCCCTGGTACGCGGAGAATGAAGAATGCTGCGAGCGCTCGCGATGCGACGCTGCGTGCGTTCGAAGAGCAGGATCTTGGTGATGACATCAAGTCCAGTGGGACAGCCGTCGTCGTTCGTTCGCAGCGACCCACGTCCATCCTCCTCAGCGACGAACTGAAGGCGAAGCTTCGCCGGCGCGGCCAAGAGTTGGGCGTGGGGTATCAGACGGCCGCCAAGATGATCCTGGCCAAGTACGTCAACGCCAAGTTGTAGCACGTGCACGCTGTGAGCTTGCCTGAACTCGCGGACCGCGCGGTTCAGCAGAGCGCCCCGCAGGGATGAGAAACCATTAACCCATGGTGATGGAACCCGGCGACGGCACTCGGCAAAGCGTCACCAAGGCCCTGCGGCTCAAGCGTTTCCCCTCAATACAGTCCACGTCGACGAGGAAGGGACCACGCCCGGTGGAGCATCCAGGCTTTGTCGTGGCGCTCGTGGAGTACCTGGGGCTGCGCGGGGAGGCGCGTGGCCCGTGGGCCGCGTGAAGCCGGTGCGGGCGGGCGGCCAGTTGGGCTTGTGGAACGTGCCCCCGGCCGTCGAGCGCCGAGTGCGAGCAGGGGCGTAGACCCTGGCTGTCCAAACATTTAGAAAACGCACCCCAAAGCGCACCCCGAGCCCCAAAAAGAAAGCCCCCGTCACCAAATAAGTGCTCAGGTGACGGGGGCTTTGATGGTCGGGGCGACTGGATTTGAACCAGCGACCACTTGCACCCCAAGCAAGTGCGCTACCAGGCTGCGCTACGCCCCGGTCAGACAGGGGACGGCATAGGTAACACCGCAACAGGACAGGGTCAACTGCTCCGGACACTGCTCCGGACACTGCTTCCCCCGGGCGTTCCGGGCCGCGCCTACTTCACCCACGACGAGATCGCCTTGAACTCCGGCGTCGCGGCCTGGTGGAGGAGGTCGAAGATCGCCGTTTCGGCGGTCGTGACGACGGCCCCGGCGTCCCGGCAGAGGTCCAACCCCCGCTCCCGGTGCTCCTCGGTCCGGCTCGTCACCGCGTCGGCGCACACGTGGACGTCGAAGCCCATGGCGACGAGGTCGCGGGCCGTCTGGAAGACGCAGACGTGGCTCTCCATGCCGGCGAGGACGACCTGCTTCCGGCCGGTGTTCTCGAGCGTCCGCTGGAAGGCGGCGTCGGCCCCGCAGGAGAAATGCACCTTCTCGAGGGGTGGCGAAGGCAGTAGCTCCACGATCTGCGGCAGCGTCCGGCCGAGTCCCTTCGGGTACTGCTCGGTGGCGATGACGGGCATGCCGAGCGTCTTTGCCGCGTGGACGAGGGCGCGCGCATACTTGACGAGGCGGTCGAGCGCCTCGGGCGGCATCGCCGGCGTCAGGCGATCCTGCACGTCGACGATGAGAACCACCGAACGATCTCGGTGGAGCTTCGGGTGGGGCGCGGACATGGGACCTCCTCTCTAGACGGCGTAGCCGGCGGCCCCGGCAGCTGCCGCGGCCTCGGGGTCGATGGCGACGTCGACGCAGTAGACGGTGCCGGAGGCGAAGGCCCGCTCGAGCGCCGGCACGAGGTCGGCGGGGTCTTCGACGTGCTCGCCCTTGCCCCCGAACGCCTCGACGACGCGATCGTAGCGCGTGGGCGCGAGCCGGGTGGCCGGGCTCTTGTCCTCGCCGTACGTGTCGCGCTGGGGGATGAGGATCTGGCCCCAGGCGGCGTCGTTCCCGACGACGACTACCATGGGAAGCTTGAAGCGGACGGCGGTCTCGAAGTCGAATCCGTTGAGGCCGAAGGCCCCGTCGCCCTGGATGACACAGACCGGCCGCTCGGGTGCGAGAAGCTTCGCCGAGATGGCGAAGGGGGCGCCGACGCCCAGGCAGCCGAGCGGGCCGGGGTCGAGCCACCGCCCCGGCCCGGGGAGCTGGATCACCTTTGCGGCCACGGCGACGACGTTGCCCCCGTCGCCGACGAACGTCACGTCGCCGGCGCGCCGCGCGACCTCGTCGACGGCGCGCGCGAGCCGGAAGTGGTGGATGGGGCGCTGTTCGCTCGCCTCGAAGCCCCGCTGCCGATCGAGCCGCTTCGCCTCGCTCGCCCGGAGCTTCTCGCGCCACGCCTTGGCGCGGTCGCCGGCCTTCGATCCCGCCTCCAGCTGCTCGAGGACGCTGCGCGTGTCGCCGACGATTCCCGCGTCGATGGGTCGGTTGCGCCCGATCTCGGCGCCCTCGATGTCCACCTGGATCACCCGGGCGCCCGCCGCGAAGGTGGGCTCGGTCCCGTATCCGACCCGGAAGTCGAGCGGCGTCCCGACCACGAGCACCGCGTCGGCCTCGCCGAGCGCCTCCTTCCTGCTGTGCTGGAAGAACGAGGGGTGGTCGGCGCGCAGCGAGCCGCGGCCCATGCCGCTCAGGTAGACCGGAATCCCGGTCCGGCGAGCGAAGCGGTCGAGGACGTCTGCCGCTCCGTCCCACCAGACGGAGGACCCGCCGAGGAGGACGGGGCGCTCCGCGCGAGCGAGGATTTCGAGCGCCCGGTCGACCACGCGAGGGTCGCCCGGGGAGCGCGCATCGGTGCGGTATCCGGTTGTCGCGTCCGCGATGGCCGCGTCCGCGCCGTTCGACAGGACGTCCCAGGGGATCTCGAGGAATACGGGTCCGGGCCGACCGGCGCGAGCTACCCGGAACGCCTTCGCGAGGAAGCTCGGGACGAGATCGGGGGAGGGGACCCGATCGCTCCACTTCGTGATTCCCTGGAAGAGCTGCGTCTGGGGCATCTCCTGCAGCGAGCCCCGTCCCTGGTTGAAGGTGGGCGCGGCACCGCCGAGGAGGACGAGCGGGACGTTGGCGGCCCAGGCGTTGGCGACACCGGTGACGGCGTCGGTCACCCCGGGGCCGGCGGTGACGATCGCGCACCCGACCCCGCGCGTGAGGCGTGCCCAGGCGTCCGCCGCGTGCGCGGCGGCCTGCTCGTGTCGCGTGTCGACGACACGGATGCCCTCCTCGACGAGCCCAACGTAGATGGGGGCGATGTGGAGGCCCGAGAGCGTGAAGACGGTGCCCACGCCCTCCTTCTTGAGCATCCGCGCTACGAGTTGCCCGCCGGTGAGGGTGCCGTCGCCCATCGTTCGCCTCCGAGGCGCAGTTCTAGCAAAGGAAAGCCCCGCGCGCCCGGAGGAGCACGCGGGGCAAATGTCACGGAGCCCGGGCGGGGCGCTCGCGCCCCCCGTCCTCGCGCAGAGGGGCTCTAGGCGCTCTTGCGGAAGCGCGACAGCTCGGCCGGCAGCTCGCCGAGCGGAGGGAAGGTCTTGTCGGCGTGGATCTTCGCGAGCTTCGCGTAGTTCTGCTCCTCGGTCTCGGGGCGGTTCGGATCGGGGACGCAGCAGTCGACCGGGCACACCGCGGCGCAGGCCTCCTCGTCGTGGAAGCCGACGCACTCGGTGCACAGGTCGGCGTTGATGACGTAGATGTCCTCGCCCTGGCTGATGGCGCCGTTCGGGCACTCGGGCTCGCACGCGCCGCAGTTGATGCACTCCTCGGTGATGATGGTCGCCATCTGTCTTCCTTCTCCTTGGTACGCGCCCCGGGGGGCGTCGCGGCTTGGGAATCGCGTTATCCGACAGCCGGCTCGATCAAGTCAAGGGGACGAAAAGTCGACCCTTCCGGTCCCAATGATCACGGTGGAGGGCCGTCGCCGCGGAGCCAGCGGCGGTCGTCTTCCAAGTCGCGCGAGATGCGCCGCAGCACGCTGCCGGCTGCGACCCCGAGGCCCGCCCCGACGAGCGCGAAGAGGCCCAGGAACCGGGCCCGGCGCATCCGCGCCATCCGGGCCGCGATCTCGCGGCGCTGGTCAAGGGCCTTGAGGTACCGGTCGGCGTGCTCGGCCTGGAAGGTCTCGACGAAAGAGGCACCCTCGGCGGCGCTCGCCTCCCCCTGCCGCCGGAAGTCCTCCTCGAGCCGCCCGAGCTCTCGGGTCGAGCCGGCGATGGCCCAGACGCCTGCCAGGGCGAAGGGCGCGGCGATGGCTGCAGCCTTCCACGAGACCATGCTTGACGGGAGCCCTTGCCGGAGGATATCGCGGCGTTCCTGTCCCGCAAGACCGGAGCCCCGATGGCGAAGCCGTACGACCCGCGCGACCGCTTCTTCCTCCGCGCCAAGGAGCACGGTCTCCGGGCGCGGTCGGCGTTCAAGATCCAGGAGATCCTGGAGCGCCACCGCCTGCTTGCGCCCGGGCAGGCGGTCCTCGACCTCGGTGCCGCGCCCGGGGGGTTCCTCCAGGTCCTCGCTGAGGCGGTCGGCCCCCGGGGGCTCGCCGTCGGCGTCGACCGGGAGCCGATCCGGGCGATCGGAAAGCCCTGGGTTCGCACCGCCGTCCTCGACCTCCTTGCGCCGGACGCGCTCGAGGCCCTCCGGCAGGTCCACCCGGGCCGCTACGACCTCGTGACGAGCGACATGGCGCCGAAGACCATCGGGGTGAAGGTGACCGACGAGGCCCGCTCCCTCGAACTCGCCCGGACGGCGCTCGCCGTTGCCCGGGAGGTGCTCCGCGTCGGCGGCAGCTTCGTCGTGAAGGTGTTCATGGGAGGGGACTTCCCCGCCTTCCAGCGCGAGGTGCGCGCCTCGTTCGACAAGGTGCTCGTCGCCCGCCCCGAGGCGACGCGCGAGCGCAGCTTCGAGGTCTACGTCGTCGGCAGGGGGTTTCGCGGGGCGCCGGCCGCTAGGTGAGCCGGAGGCGCGCGAAGTGCCTCTTCCCGACCTTGACGAGGTACTCGCCCGCTCCGAGCGCCGCCTGCGGGTCCTGCACCCTCTCTCCGTTCACGGTCACCCCGCCCTGGGAGACGAGCCTCCGGGCCTCGCTGCGCGACGAAGCGAGCCCGGCGTCGGCGAGGAGGTTCGCGAGCGGCACGGACGGCTGCCCCCCCAGCGAGAAGCCCTTCTCCACGACGTCCTCGGGCGTCTCGCGGCGCGCGTGCACCTGCTCGAAGTGCTCCTCGGCGCGGCGCGCCGCCTCGGACCCATGGAAGCGCTGGACGATCTCCTTCGCGAGCGCCACCTTCGCGGCCTTCGGGTGGCCCGAGCGGAGCGCGGCGATCTCCGCCGTCGTGCGCTCGGACAGCAGCTCGTAGTAGCGCCACATGAGGTCGTCGGTGATCGACATGAGCTTCCCGAACTGCTCCTCGGCGGGCTCGGCGACGCCGACGTAGTTGCCGAGCGACTTCGACATCTTGTCGCCGGCGATCCTGCCGGTGGCGGGGTCGAGCTTGGCGTCGAGGCCCTCCAGGATGGGCCCGGTGAGGACGATCTGCGGCGTCAGCTCGTAGTGCTGCATGAGGGTGCGGCCCACGAGCAGGTTGAAGAGCTGGTCGGACGATCCGAGCTCGATGTCGCAGCGGAGCGCCACCGAGTCGTAGCCCTGCGCGAGCGGGTAGAGGAACTCGTGGATGCTGATGGGCGTGTTGCCCGTGTAGCGCTTCTTGAAGTCGTCGCGCTCGAGCATCCGCGCCACCGTGTACCGGCTCGCGAGGCGCACCACGTCCGCGAAGGCCATGGGCCCGAGCCATTCCGAGTTGAATCGCACCTCGGTCTCGCGGTCGTCGAGGATCTTGAAGACCTGCCGCTTGTAGGTCTCGGCGTTCTGCAGGATCTGCTCGCGGCTGAGAGGCGGCCGGGTGGCGTTGCGTCCCGTCGGGTCCCCGATGAGGCCCGTGAAGTCGCCGATGAGGAAGATGACCGTGTGCCCGAACTGCTGGAAGCGGCGCATGCGGGAGAGCAGCACCGTGTGGCCGAGGTGCAGGTCCGGCGCGGTGGGATCGAAGCCCGCCTTGACCCGCATCGGCAGCCCGGTCGTGTACGCGCGCTCCAGCCGGTCTCGCAGCTCCTTCTCCACGTGGAGGTCGACCATGCCGCGGGTCACCTCGCGGAACTGCTCGTCGGGCGTGGCGCTCCTGAGCCTGGGATCTCCCGTCACGGCTGCTCCTCGTCTCGCTCCTGCACCCGCTCGATGGAGCGGGCGCGGCCGGTCGATTCGTCGATGTCCACGACAGCGCCCTGGAGGTAGACCTCGCGCCGCGCCGGCTCGAACGAGATCGGGCGCTGGGTGAGGAAGCGCTCCAGGACCAGCTCCTTCTTGACGCCGATGACGGAGTCCCAGGGCCCGCACATCCCCACGTCGGTGATGTAGGCAGTCCCGCCCGGGAGCACGCGCGCGTCCGACGTCTGCACGTGGGTGTGGGTTCCGAGGACCGCGGAGACGCGGCCGTCGAGGAACCACCCCATCGCGTTCTTCTCGCTCGTCGCGTCGCAGTGCATGTCGACGAGGATGGCCCGGCAACCCGCCGCCTTGAGCTCCGCGACGAGCCGCTCGGCCAGGCGAAAGGGATCGTCCAGGTCCTTCATGAAGACCCGCCCCTCCAGGTTCACGACCCCGAGCTTCCGACCGTCGGGCGTCGCCACGATTCCGTGCCCCCGCCCGGGGGCGCCCTCGGGGTAGTTCGCCGGCCGAAGAAGCCTGCTCCCCGGCGCCTGCAGGTAGGGGACGATCTCGCGCTTCGCCCAGATGTGGTTGCCGCTCGTCAGCAGGTTCACCTCGGCTCCGAGGAGCTCGTCCGCCGCCTCCGGGGTCACCCCGATGCCGTTCGCCGCGTTCTCCACGTTCGCCACCACGAGGTCGAGCCCATGGCGCACGATGAGGCGCGGCACGAGGCGCTTCACAGCGTTGCGGCCGGGCTTGCCGAATACGTCGCCGAGGAAGAGGAGTTTCAAGGGGCTGGAATCTCACCCCGGGGCGCCCCCCGTGTCAACGCAGAGGGCGCGACGCGGCGCACACGCGCCGCTCGGTCACGACGGCGTCGAGAGGCGCATCGTGGTCCTCGCGGGGTACTAGGGGGACGAGCTGGATCTCGAAGGCGAGCCCGACGCGCGACGCCGTCCCCGGGAGGCCCGCGAGCGTCGCGTCGTAGTGACCGCGCCCGCGACCGAGCCGGTTCCCCGACTCGTCGAACGCGACCCCGGGAACGACGACGAGGTCGATCTCCGCGGGCGGCACGGCGAGCGCCGAGGCGGGGGGCTCTCGGGTCCCGAGCGCGCCCGCGACGAGTTCCTCCGGGGCGCAGGCCGCGAAGTCGAGCGCGACGCGGCCGGCGCGAAGGACGGGCCAGGCGACACGCTTCCCTCCCGCGAGCGCGCGGCGGACGAGCTCCGACGTGTCGACCTCTGCCCCGATGGGGGCGTAGAGGGCGACGGTCCTCGCGCGCTTCCAGGCGGGCAGGCCCTCGACGAGCCCGGCGCAGGCCCGGGCCGCGGCAGCGCGCGCGGGCTCCGGCAACGCAGCCCGGATGCGGACGAGCCGCTCCCGGAGCACTCGCTTCGCCTCGCCGTTGTCCATGGGAGAAAAGAGCCCCCCGCGCAGGCCGTGTGGCTCGGTTGCTTGGACCTGTGTTGCCACAGGTGGGGCACCCTCGTCGCCTCCGCCCGTAGGCTTCTCCCTCGCTACGCGGGAGCTTGCTCATGGGCGGGGCCGGGTGCTCCTCTTTGTTCAGAGTCGGCCCAAACTACGCGAAGCCAATCGCGAACCCAGCAGGGGGCAGATCGAACTCGAAAAGAACCCAAACCCCCGAATTCACGGGGAGATTATGTAAGAATCGTAGGAGCCGGCGTGCGGGAAGTCAAGTCGAAGCCGGAAGGCACTGAAACACGGACGGAAAAGAGCCGCCTAGGGCACCCGGATTGCCTCCTGGACCCGCTTCACGAGCGGGGGGACGACCTTCAAGGCCGCCGCGACGTCCTCCTCGGTGCTCGTCCAGCCGAGCGACAGCCGGAGCGTTCCCCGCGCCTCGTCTACCGACAGGCCCATCGCCGAGAGCACGTGGGAGGGCCTGGTCGAGCCGGACGTGCAGGCGGCCCCGGCGCTGGCGCAGATGCCCTCGAGGTCCATGGCCATGAGCAGGGCCTCGCCGTCGGTGTCCGGGAAGGTGATGGACGTCGTGCCCGGCAGTCGGGGGGCCGAGGCGCCGTTCACCTTCGCCCCGGGCACGGCGGCGACGAGCCCGGCCTCCAGCCGGTCGCGGAGCGCCCGGGTCCTCTTTTCCTCCTCCGGGAGCGCCATCGTGGCCGCGTGGAGGGCGGCCCCCATCCCGCAGATCCCGGGCAGGTTCTCGGTGCCGGCCCGGCGCCCCCGCTCCTGGTGGCCCCCGAGCTGCGGCGCGAGGCGCATCCCGGGCGCGACCCAGAGCGCGCCCGCGCCACGCGGCCCGCCGAACTTCTGGCTCGTGAGCGCCGCCGCGTCGACGCCCAAGGCGCGCAGGTCGACGCCGATCTTCCCGACGGCCTGCACGGCGTCGCAGAAGAGCGGCGCGCCGGCCCGGTGCGCGAGCCTCGCCGCCTCGGCGACCGGCTGGATCACGCCCGTCTCGTTGTTCGCCAGCATGCAGCACACGAGCGCGGTTTCCGCGGAGACCGCGTTCGCGAGAGCCTCGAGGTCGACGATGCCGGCGTCGTCGACCGCGACCACCTGGACCGGGGTCCCGCCGTGCGCGAGCTCCCGGGCGAGGTCGAGGACGCAGGGGTGCTCCACGGCCGTGACCACGAGGCCCGTCCGCCCCGGCGGAGCGGCGTCGAGCACACCGCGAACGACGAGGGCGGCGGCCTCCGTGGCGCCCGACGTGAATACGAGATCCCGCGCAGCCACGGAGAGCGCGCGAGAGACGAGCTCGCGGGCCTCGTCGAGGAGCCCGCGTGCCTGTCGCCCGGCAGCGTGGGTGGACGACGGGTTCCCGAAGGCCGCGAGCGAGGCCTCGACGGCGGCGACGGCCTGCGGGCGGACCGGGGTGATGGCGTTGTGGTCGAGGTAGATCACACGAGCTTCCGGGGCCGGCACCGCTCGACCCCGAACGCCTCCAGGAAGCTCTGGACGACCTCGCGCACGAGCCGCCGTCGCGCGGGGAGTGCCAACCCCTTCACGGCGAGCCGGGCGCCGGCCATGGAGCCGTGGCCGCCGGCGGAGCCACCCCGGGTCTCGATGACGTCGCGGATGAGCTTGCCGGCGTTCATGCGCCGGTCGCGGGTGCGCAGCGAGAAGTAGAGGCTACCGTGGAAGAGCCCGAAGGCGAGCGACCACCTCACCTCGGCCATGGCGAGGAATCGGTCCGCGACCTCGGCGACGAGGTCCGGGTAGTAGACCTTCCCGAGGTCGCAGACGACCGCGTCGTCGAACACGAGCGCCCTCTCCACGGCGGTGTGGAAGAGGCGGAAGTAGTCCTCGGGGAGCCGGGGGTGCTCGATCTCCGAGAGTGCCTGCGGGTCGGCCTGGGGGAAGAGCCACAGGTAGGCCTCGACGTCCGGGCGGGTGGTCTCCCGCTCCAGGTCGCGGGTGTCCGACTTGATGCCGTAGAAGAGCGCGGTGGCGATCGGCGAGGGCACCTCGAGCCCGCTCGCGCGCAGGTAGTCGGTCACCACCGTGGAGGTCGCGCCCGCCTGCCGCCCCACGTCCGCGACCGCGGCGAGCTGGCTCTCCGGCCGGGGCGGGTGGTGGTCGATGACGACGTCGGGAAAGTGCGCGGAGGGGAGCGAGTGGTTCCCGTGCTCGGGCTGGGTGTCGACCATGGCGATGAGGTCGTAGTCGTCGAAGACGACTCGCGAGAGCGGGACCACCGGGAGCTTCAAGACCTTGATGAGGGCCCGGTTCTCGGCCCGTCCCACGATGCCGCCGTAGGCCACGACGGCCGCGACGCCGGCGAGCCGCTCGAGGAGCCAGGCGAGCGCCACTCCCGAGGCGAGCGAGTCGGGGTCGGGGTTGTCGTGCGTGAGGATGAGCGCCCGGCGATGCCCGCGCGCGTGCTCGACGAGGCGGTCGAGCCTCCGGCGGACCTCGCCGGTCGAGCCGGGGAGGAGGGCGACCCTCGTGCGGCGCGGCCGCAGGCGGGCGGGGCTCTGCTGAGTCTGGACGGCGCGCGTCATGATCGGGCGAGTGACCGGAGCACTCGGAGGTTCTCCTTGAACAGCATCTCCGTCTCGAGGAAGCCGGGGACGTCCGAGAAGCGCTCGTCGTTCACGAGGCGCCGGAACGGGTCGAGGCCCATCTCGCCCTTGCCGATGTGCTCGTGCCGGTCTACCCGGCAACCGAGAGGCTTCTTGCAGTCGTTCAGGTGGAACAGCTTCAGGTGGGAGAGGCCGACGACGCGGTCGAACTCCTTGAACACGCCCTCGAATCCCTCGGCCCCCCGCAGGTCGTAGCCCGCGGCAAAGGCATGGCAGGTGTCGAAGCAGACGGCGGCGCGGCGTCGCGCGCCCGCGGGCAGCGCGTCTCGGATGGCGGCCACGTGCTCGAATCGCCACCCGAGGGAGCTTCCCTGTCCCGCCGTGATCTCGATGGCGAGCCGGGCCTTGCCCTTCACCTCGTCGAGCGCCCGCTCCATCCCCTCGGCGACGAGGGCGAGGCCGGCCGCCTCGTCCGGGTTGCTGCCGGGGTGGAACACGAGAAAGGGGATGCCGAGTTCCTCGCAGCGCGCGAGCTCGTCCGAGAGCGCCTTCCAGGACTTCTCGCGGAGCACCCGGTCCGCCGCGGCGTGGTTCGCGAGGTACAGCGAGTGCGCGGCCGTGGGCTTGCCGGTGCGGCGCGCCTCGGCACGGAAGCGCTCGACCTCGTCGTCGGCAAGGGGTGGAGACGCCCACCCGCGCGGGTTGCGCACGAAGATCTGGACGGCGTCGGCCGTGTCTTCCTCGGCGCGTTCGAACGCCTTCGAGACGCCGCCTCCGATTCCCTCGTGCGCGCCCAGGACCATGGGGGGTGCCCGTATACACTATCGGACAGGCGCCCGCCATGCCCGTGAACCGCAGGCTCCCGGAAAACGCCAGTCGCGACGGAGAGTTCGCTTCAGCGGGCGGCGCGCTTCGCGCGCGCCGCCATCACGTCCGCGAAGAACCGCTCGCCGTTCGCGAGCGCGTTCTCCATGGCCTCGAGCATGAGGTCGCGCAGGACCGGCTCCGGGGCGCGGAGCGACTCGTAGTAGCGCTGCCTGTCGACGGAGTGGACGATGCAGGGGAGGTAGCCGCGATGCAAAAGGAGGAGGTTCGCGAGCAGCCTGGCAACCCGGCCCGAGCCGTCCGTGTAGGGGAACACCTGCATGAAGCCGTGCTGCACCCTGGAGGCCTGGTGGAGCGGGTGGCTCTGGCGGAACTCGGCGGTGTCCGTCGACTCGAGGAGCTTCGCGAGCAGGTTGGGGATCTTCGCCGGGTCCGCGATCTCGTGGAAGTAGGCGCGGTGGAGCGGCATGTCCTTTCTGTACTCGGAGGGGCCGCGGCTCTGAATGCCCGCGTTCAGGGTCTCGTGCAGGCGCTTCACGAGCGTCGCCGTGATCCTCGGCTTCTTGGCGCGCGCCTCGGAGCGGATGATCTCGATCGCCGTCTTGTGGTTTCGGACTTCCTGAAGCGCTCCCACCACGGTGACATCTGCGACGGGCGAGGCGTCGAGGGCGGTCGTCAGCTCCTGGAGCGTGTACACGACGCCTTCGAGCGCGTTCTCGTGGTAAATCCAGGAGAGCTCGTACTTCTGAAGGAAATCCTGGGCGATATCAGGATAATCGCGAATGCGTTCCGCCAGGTCCTGGGTGCGGTCGTCTAGGTCGAGGTAGCGGCTTCGCATCGCCCCTGCTCCACTCAATGCTTTGTAATTATTTGTGCTTTTCGCCACGGGCTGGACTTTTTTCATATTTAGCCGACCGCGATCGGAGCGGTCAACACTTTTTGCGACGCGGCTCGTCATGACCCGGGACATTTACTCCGGCAACAGCAGGA
The DNA here is from genome assembly GCA_035543235.1 of Anaeromyxobacteraceae bacterium. Classification (GTDB taxonomy): domain Bacteria; phylum Myxococcota; class Myxococcia; order Myxococcales; family Anaeromyxobacteraceae; genus DATJZG01. The sequence continues at coordinate 89,370 of DATKJV010000043.1, forward strand.
AATCATGCGTATTCCCCGCCCTCGTGACGGGGCCGGAAAAACCGTTCGGCGAGGGGCGCAGGCGCGCCTCGCAGCCGCCCGGAGGCCCCTGGGAGGGGCTCCCGGCAGGTGGCGTCAGCGGCGCGCGCGCGCCCTGCGCCGCGTCGCGACGACGCGACGGCCGGGGCGCCTCGCCCGCGGCGCCGGTCGCCTTCGCGGCCGCGCTGCGGCCTCTACCGCCTGGCGCTCCACCTTGTGGAGCCAGCCCTCGGGGCCCTGGACCTTGCCGCGCTGGATGCCGGTGAGCACGTCGTAGACGCGGCGGGTCGCCGGACCGATGGTCCCGTCCCCGACCTTCACCTCGCGGCCGTCGTCGAACACGTAGGCCCCCACCGCGGAGACCACCGCCGCGGTCCCGAACCCGCCCGCCTCCGGGATCGAGCCGTCCCGGACGCCCGCCAGGAACGCGTCGAACTCGACCCGCTCCTGGCGAACCTGGACGCCGAGGGCGCGCTCCCCGAGCTCGAGCACCGATTCGGAGGTCACGGACCGCAGGATGGTGTCCGTGAAGGCGGGGATGACGAGCGCGCCGGAGCGGGTGACGTGGAAGTGGTTCATCGACCCCGCCTCCTCGACGTAGCGATCGGAGGTGTCGAGGTAGAGAACCTGGCTCGCCCCGTGCTCGTGGGCCACCTCGCCGGCCATGAGCGAGGCCGCGTAGTTGCCGCCGGTCTTGAAGGCCCCGGTGCCGCCGGGGGCCGCGCGATGGAACCGGCGCGTGACGAGCAGCTTCACCGGCTCCTGGAAGCCGGCCGGGTAGTAGGGTCCGCTCGGGGAGAGGAAGACGCAGTAGAGGTACCGCGAGCTCGGTTTCACTCCCAGCGAGTCCTGCGTCCCGATCATGAACGGGCGGATGTAGAGGGAGGCCCCCTCCTGCTCCGGCGCCCAGAGCCGCTCGACGTCGAGGAGCGCCAGGATCGCCTGCACCTGGTCGGGCTCCGGGACCGACGGCATGCACACGCCGGCCGCCGACCGATTCATCCGCGCCGCGTTCTTGTCGATGCGGAACGCGTAGATCTCGCCGTCCTCGTGCAGGAAGGCCTTCGCGCCCTCGAAGATCTCCTGCGCGTAGTGGAGGGCGACCGCTCCGGGGGCGAGCGAGAGCGGCCCGTAGGGAACGATGCGCGGGTCCACCCACTTCCCGTCCTCGTAGTCCATGAGGAACATGTGGTCGGTCCGCAGCTGGCCGAAGGAGAGCGGGCCCCGGGGCCGGAACGGGGACGAGCGGCGCTGCTGCCGAGGCTTGAGTTCGTAGCGGATTCGCATGGGTCCCTCTTCAGAATGCGCCATCAAATCACCTCCCCGCCGCCCGGTCGAGGGCGCTTGCGACCGGGAACCGGTCAGGCCGCGTCGGGCGCCGGGAAGCGACGGCACATGCGGGCGAGGAAGGCCATGTCCGGCGCGAGCTCGCTCTTTCCGAGCTGCACGGCCCGCTGCAGGCTCGACTCGGACGGCAGCACCTCGAGCGGCGAGAGCACCTTCTGGAAGGACTTGTGGAAGTGGACGAACGGCCGGTTGCGCGCGACGTTCTGCGCCGCGAGCTGCTCCAGGCCGAACCACAGCGGCTGAGAGAGCTTGGGCCCGAACCCCTCGAACGCAAGCACGAAGGCGTTCCGGGACGCGACGGCCCCCCGGCGCACCCGTGCCCAGGCGGCGCGGGCAGGGAGGTTGTCGACGAGCCCTCCGTCCACCAGGCGGAACAGGTCGTGCTTCTTCATGAGCGCGTCCAGCATCCCGTGCATTCGGGGGTCGTCGCGCAGGATGTCGTAGTGGATGACGCCCGGCAGGGAGGAGGAGAACCCGACCGCGTCGACGGCGTCGAAGCCCTGGGTGTCCTCGTCCGCTCCCAGGTAGATGCGGGCGAAGCGGTCCCGCTGCTTCATGAGCTCCCCGATGGCGGTGAGGAGGTCGCTCACGAGCCGCTTCATCACGCTGGGGCTCGGCGTCCTCCCGTGGAAGTCGAGGAGGTGCTCGTAGTAGCTCGGGTCGCGCGGCAGCGCCCCGTTGCGGACGCCGGTGACCGCGACGAGCAGCGGAATCGCGAGGTCCTTGAGCCGCAGGGGCCGCCCCGCCCCGTCGCGAAAGGCCTCGCCGATGCCGGCGCGGAGGTGGAGACGAAGCGCCGCCGGCAGGCCATAGCGGCTGTCGGTTCGCAGCACCCGGAACAGCCCCCGGAACGTGAGCCGCTCCAGGTACGCCGCCATCTCCGCATGGCGCCAGTGGCGGTTGCGGGCACGGAAGAGGAGCAGGACCGCCCCCATGCTCGTCCCGGCGAGCAGCCGCGGCACGAGCCCGTACTGCTCGAGGAGAGCGAAGCCGCCGAGGTAGGACCAGGCGACGCCCCCCCCGCCGCCGCACACGAGGACGAGCGCCTTCTCGCAAACCTCCCGGTCGAGCACGTCGGCCGGCAGCCGGCCCTCGAAGGAGGCCATGGCGCGCCGGCGCCAGTCGGCGGCGAGCGCGGTGAGGCGGGGAGCGAGCGCGGCCACCGCCGCGCGATCCACGCCGCCCGAGCGGCACAACGGCGGCACCGCCGTCGCGAGGACCTCCGCTCGCAGAGGGGCGAGGAACTCCTGGAGGTCGACGTCCGACCCGTCGGGGGAGCGCGCCGTGTCGAGCCGCGCGAGGTTGAGCGCATAGCGCAGACCGTGCTCCTCGCGCTCCCCCACGAAGGGCGCGAGCTGCACTACCGCGCGCACGAGCGCCATCTCCGCCTCCTCGAAGGGGCGGACGGCCGCGCGCTGGCCTTCGAGCGAGTCGTCGGGGAGGGACACGCGGGTGCGCTCGTGCGGTCACGCTGCCTCGTGACGCTGCGGCCATCTTAGCGCGGCGGCGGGGTTCCGGGCGTGACGACCTCGTCGAAGGCTGCGCGAACCGCGCGGGTCAGTCGCGCGTAGTCCGTCGCGAGCCGCGCCCCCGGGTCCTCGCCGTAGTAGCCGAGCCGCCGGGCGAGCTGGGCGAGGGCGCGGGCGCCCTGTGGCAGGTAGTCGATGCTGTAGTCGTGGACGATGCGCATGCGCATCGCGAGCCGCCGGTGGAACTCGTACCCGGCGACGAGGGTCCGGAAGGTCGAGTCCCGGAGCAACCCGGCGTCGCGCAGCGCGCGAAGCGCATCGGGCGTGGACGGGGTGCGGATCCGGGCCACCCGGTGGCCGTGGACGAGCTGCAGGAACTGCACGGCAAACTCCACGTCGACGATCCCGCCCCGCCCGACCTTGGGGTTCTTCCCCTTGTCCGCCTCGCGGCCGATCTCCGTCTCCATGCGCTCCCGCATGCGGCGGATCTCGGATGCGAGGAACGCCCGGTCGGGCTCGAACCCGTAGAGGACGGGCTCGAGGACCTCGCGGCGCACGCGATCCCAGATGGCCTCGTCGCCCGCCACGTAGCGCGCCCGGAGCAGCGCCTGGCGTTCCCAGGTCTGGCTCCGCACCTGGGGGGTCCCCTCGGCGCCGAGGTGGTAGCGGGCGAACCCCTGCACGCTCGAGACGAGCGCTCCCTGGTTGCCACTCGGGCGCAGCCGCGTGTCGATCTTGTACAGGAGCCCCTCCCGCAAGGGCATCTGGAGGAACGAGAGCAGCCGCTGCGCGAGCCGGGCGCAGAGGGCGTGGACCTGCGGCTGCGCCCCGGCGTCCTCCTCGCCCGGGTAGAGGAAGATGAGATCCAGGTCGGAGTGGTACCCGAGCTCGCGCCCGCCGAGCTTCCCCATGGCGACGACGCAGAGGCGGCACGGCGGCAGCTTCCCCTTGGCGCGCGCCTCGTCCTCGGCGAGGGCGAGGCAGGTGGCGAGGATGCTCTCCGCGAGGTCGGAGAGCTGACTCGACACGCCCTCGAGGGAGAGGCTGCCCGCGATGTCGGCCATCGCCACCCGCAGCACCTCCTCGTTCTTGTAGCGGCGGATCTCGGCGAGCTTGCGCTCGAGCAGGTCGTCGATCCCGAGGCCCTCGGGGACGAGCGCGAGGCGCGCCGAGATCTCCGCGGCGAAGTCCTCGCGCCCCTTCCCGAGGACGGCCTGGTCCTCCCGCAGCAGCTGGTCGATGAGCTCCGGGTGGCGCAGGAAGCGCTTGGAGAGGAAGTCGGAGGTGCCGAAGAGGGAGATGAGGAGGCGGGACACACGCCGCGCCTCGTGGAGCAGCCGGAAGTGCGACTCCGGGGACTTGAGGACGGCCGCGAAGTCGGCGAGGTGGGAGAGCGCCTGATCCGGGTCGGGGCTCGCGAGGACCTCGGCGAGGAGCGCCACGGCGGCGGCGGGGTCGCCGAGCCGCGAGAAGGGCGTGGGGCGGCGCGCCAGCGCGTCGAGCGCGGCGACGGCCCGGTCGGGGTCCGCGAAGCCGCGCCGGGACGCGATCTCGCGCCGTCGGTCCGTCTCGACCTGCTGGTCGGCGAGCAGCGCGAGCTCGGGGTCGAGGACGGGCGCCCCGGAGCTCGTGCCGAGCAGCCCTCCGAAGAGCCGGGCCACGCGCTCCCGGTGCTCCGCGAGCGCGGCCTCGAAGCGGCCGATCTCCGAGTAGCCCATGGCGCGGGCCAGCCCCGACCGCTCCGCAGGCGGAGGGAGCCGGTGGGTCTGGCGGCCGTCGACCATCTGCACGCGGTGCTCGGCGCGCCGGAGGAAGAGGTAGGCGTCGGCGAGCGCGTCGCGGTCCCGGGCGGCGACGATCCCGGCGAAGAGAAGCCGGTCGAGCGCCGGGAGCACGGCGCGCTCGCGGATGCCGGGGTCCTTGAGCTTGCCCCCGTGGAGCACCTGCAGGGCCGTCACGAAGAACTCCGCCTCGCGGATGCCCCCCTTGCCGAGCTTGAGATCGTCCTTGCCCTCGGCGCCCGCGCGGGCATCGATGCGTGCCTTCATCGCCTGGATCTCCTGGATGACGTCCAGGTCCACCGAGCGGCGCCAGATGAAGGGCTCGAGCTGGCCGAGGAGCTCCTCTCCGACGGCCAGGTCGCCGGCGCTCGGCCGGGCCTTGACGAGGGCGTTGCGCTCCCAGGAGCGCCCGAACGACTGGTAGTAGAGCTCGGCCGCGTGGACGCTGTTCACGATGGGGCCGCTGCGCCCGTCCGGGCGCAGGTTGAGGTCGACCCGGAACACGGTGCCATCCTCCGTGAGCTTCGAGATGCTCTCGGTCACGAGCTCTGCGAGCTTCGCGTAGTAGGCGAAGTGGGTGAGGGGCTGCTCGCCGGTGGTGGTCCCGTCCCTCCCGTAGACGTAGATGAGGTCGATGTCCGACGAGAAGTTGAGCTCCCGCGCCCCGAGCTTGCCCATCGCAAGCGCGCAGAAGCCGGCCCCGCTCTCGCGCTCCGCCATGCCCTCGGGGGCTCCGTGCTTCGCGCGCAGTCGCCGTTCGTGAAAGCGGATCGCGACGTCCAGGCACGCGGTCGCGAGCGACGAGAGCTCCCGCGTCACCTCGCTCACCCGCGCCCTGCGGAGGTCGCGCAGCGCGATCCGCAGCATCTCGCGGGACGCGAAGCGGCGCAGCAGGCGGTGGAGGCCGGCGACGTCGTCCGGCGAGAGGCGCCGGGCGGCGCGAGACAGGACCCGCAGGGAGTCTCTCTCGGGCCGCATCCGCCGCGCCCAGGGCGACCGGGCCGTGCGGCGCAGCATCGCCGGCTCGCGACCGAGGGCCTTCTGGGCGAGCCGGGAGCTGCCGCACAGGAGCACGAGGGCCTGGAGGAGGTCGGGCTCGGTCGGGAGCTCCGCCCCGTCGAGGTACCGCTCCACACCCGCCAGCGCGAGGTCGGGGTCCGGCGCGCAGCGGCAGAGCACCGCCGCCTCCTCGGCCTTCCGGGGACCGACGCGCCGTGCGAGGCGCGCGAGCCTTTGGGGCGCGTCCTCCTGTGCGAAGGGCGCGGGTTCGACGCCGGGGAGCAGCGGGTTCCCGCTCACGGCCGCCCGCCTCCCGGCGGCACCGCAGCCCACGCGCGAGGGGCCGGACCGCCCGGAAGGGCGCGAGAGGTTCGGGCGCCGTCCACCGCGACGATGATACCGCGGACGGCGCCCCGGCCCCGCCTAGAACGATCGCGTCTCCCCGGGTTTCATCGCGATCATCTTGGTCTTCGGGGAGCGCCTCTTGAGCTCGGCGTCGAGCTCGGCGGGCGTTCCGGTGAGCAGCGGGAAGGTCCCGTAGTGCATGGGAACGATGACCTTCGGCCGGACGAGGGACGCGGCGATCGCCGCCCCGGACGGGTCCATCGTGAAGTGGCCGCCGATGCAGGCGAGCATCACGTCCACCTTGTACTCGTAGCCGATGAGCCGCATGTCCGACGTCGCCGCGGTGTCCCCCGTGTGGTAGAGCGTCGGCCCGCCGCGGACCTGGATGACGAGGCCGGTGGGCGAACCCGCCGGCTCCACGGGCGAGGCGTCGTCCTTCTTGAACGTGGAGCTGTGCACGGCCGGCACGAAGGTCACCGACAGGTCGGGCGTGAGCGCGATCGTGCCGCCGACGTTGCCCGCGGTCGCCATGGTGGCCTGCTCCTTCGGGTAGCCTGCGGAGACGAGCGCCTGCATGAGGTCGAAGGTCGCGACGAGCTTCGCTCCGGTCTTCTTGGCGAGGGCGATGGCCTCTCCGACGTGGTCGAAGTGGCCGTGGGAGACGAGGATGTAGTCCACGCGGTCGATCTTCTGGAGCGACTCCTTGTCGGGGTTCGCCGGGTTCGAGAGCCAGGGATCGACGGCGAGCACCGCGCCCTGCGGCGTCTTCACCAGGAACGCGGCGTGGCCGAGCCAGGTGACCTCCGTCCTCGCCGGCGGGCTCTTGGGTCCGGCCGCGGCGGCGAGCATCGGCAGGGCCAGGGTGGCGAGAACGAGCCTCTTCATGGGGGTCCTCCGTTGGTGACGGGTCGGACCGGAGTGTAGCGGGGCCGGGCGCGGCGTGCCGCGGCCGCTGGGGCGCGGGCGGCTCAGGAGCGCCGCTTCACGGCGAACGGCGAGAAGGCCTGCGCCTCGGGCATGAGCTCCACCACGTTGACGTTCACGTGGGGCGGGCGGGTCACCGCCCAGTGGATGGCGTCGGCGATGTCGGCGGCCGCGAGGGGGGTCATCCCCTGGTACACCGCCTTCGCCTTCTCGCGATCCTTCAGGCGCACGAGCGAGAACTCGGTGTCGGTCATGCCCGGCTCGACGGAGGTCACCCGGACCCCGGTCCCGACCAGGTCCGCGCGCAGGTTGAGCGAGAACTGGTGCACGAAGGCCTTGGTCGCGCCGTAGACGTTGCCCCCCGGGTAGGGGTAGCTGCCGGCCACCGAGCCCACGTTGACCACGTGGCCGCGGCCCCGCTCGACCATGCCCGGCAGGAGGCTGCGGGTCACGGTCGCGAGCCCGCGGGCGTTCGTGGCGATCATCTGGTCCCACTCGTCCAGGCTCGCGCGGTGCGCCGGTTCGAGCCCGAGGGCGAGGCCGGCGCTGTTCACGAGCACGTCCACCGCGGCGAACTCGGCCGGGAGCGACGCCAGGGCGCGCTCGACCGCCGACCGGTCCTGCACGTCGAGCACGAGCGGATGGCAGGGGACCCCGGCCCGGCGGGCGAGCGCATCCAGCCGATCGCCGCGGCGGCCGGCGATGACGAGACGGGCGCCGTCCCGGGCGAAGCGCAGGGCGGTGGCCTCGCCGATTCCGGCGGTGGCCCCGGTGACGAGGGCGGTGGCTCCGGAGAGTTGCATGGGCGCGCATTCTCCCACGAACCCGCGCCCGGCGGCGCGGGCCGCAGGGGCGCCCTAGCCCTTCAGCCGTGCGAGAAGCGCCCCGGAATCGAGGAAGGTGAGGTGCACCGAGCCCGCCTCGAGCCGCGCGCGGCTCGGGAGCGGCTCCGGCCGTCCGGCGGCGATCGCCCGTCCCTCGAGGCGGGTCCCATTCGAGGAGCCGGCGTCCCGCACGGTCCAGCCCCCCACCTCCTGCCGCATGAGCACGAGGTGGACGCGCGAGAGGGTGGCGTCGTCCACCACCACGTCGTTCTCGGGGCCCCGCCCGAGCGTCAGGTACGGCCGCCGGGGGTTCGGGCGCAGAGCGATGGCGAGCGACTCCCCGGCTCCCTTGGGCGGCGGCACCGTGGCCGGCCCGAGGAGCGTGCGCCCGGTCCGCTCCGGCGGGTGCCAGGGGCCGGCCTCCCACACGAGCCAGTCGTGGGGGTGGAGCCGGCGGAACGAGTCCTCGTCGGAGGCGGCGAACTTCGCGCGCAGCCAGGAGAGGAGGTAGCTCGTCACCGCGCGACGCCCTCCCGGTCCCGGCGCAGCTGCCAGTAGTCCCGGTGGAGCTCGAGGTTCAGCGGGTCGGCGGCGAGCGCCTCCTCGTACTGGGCGAGCGCGAACCCGTTGTTCCCCATCGCACGAGCCACCCGGGCGCGCGAGAGGCACTGCTGCGCCCGGGACGCCGCGTCGGGGCGCTCCCGCAAGAACTCGGACCGGCGCTGGTTCACGATCGCGTCCGCGAGACCGGCGGCGATGCAGCGCGCAACGCCCTTGTGGTTCCCGTGCCGCGCGTCGTAGGAGAGCCGCTCGCTGGGGACGCCCACGACGTCGGCGGCCTTGGCGACTCGCGCGAGCAGCGGGGCGACCATGGCGGCGTGGCGCGGGGAGAGCTTCCTCCCGCTCAGGCGCTCGAGCTCCACCCGGAGCGAGCGCGCCCGGCTCTGCACGTCCTTCAGCTCCGCGTCCGGGGGGAGGCCCAGGAACTCGTAGTGGCTCGCGCCCGCCCGGGCCTGCAGGTCCTCGAGCAGCGTGGCGGCGGCAGCGTCGTCCGGCGGCGCGCCCGCGGCGACCGGGCGCTGTGCCCCGGCGAGCCGGTCGAGCGCCGCCCGCGCCTGCGTCGACGTCGCGTGGAACTGCAGCGCGAAGCCGGGCGGCATCTTCCAGGCGGGTGCCTCCGCGGAGGTGACGACCCGCACCACGTCGGCGTCGACCTCGACCTTTCCGCCGCCCTCGAGCGGGATCGATACCTTGGCTTTCGCCATGGGGACGGGAAGCGGCGGGTCGGCGCGAAGGTACACGCCGCCCCGGGTCAGCTCGGTGGCGTCGAGGAGGCGCGGGGCCGCCTCGCCGGGCAGGCGCACCTCGAGCCGCGGGCCCGGCGAAGGAGACGGCGCGGGCGTCGCCGGCACGGCCGGCGTCGCGGCCGCGGGGGGCGCGGAAGGAGGGGGCGTGGCCACGGCGGGTCGGGCGAGCGCCTCCTGCTCGGCGAAGAGGGCGCGGCCGAAGGCCGCCATGTCCGGGAAGCGATCCTCTGGGCGCTTCGCCAGGGCGCGGAGGATGGCCGCCTCGAGCCCGGCCGAGACGGCGGGGTTCACCCCGCGAGGCGACGGGGGCGGCTCCTTCAGGTGCGCGAGGAGGAGCTGGGCGATGCTCGTCCCGGTGAAGGGAAGGCGTCCGGTCGCGAGCTGGTAGGCCATCACCCCGAGCGCGTAGACGTCGGTGCGAGCGTCGATGGTGCGGTTGTCGCACTGCTCCGGCGCCATGTACTCGGGCGTGCCGACGATCATGCCGGCGGCGGTGTGGGACCCCGCCGGGGCATCCCGGAGCTTGGCGATGCCGAAGTCCACGAGCTTCACGAAGTGCTCGCGCCCCCGCCGGCGCAGCACGAAGACGTTGTCGGGCTTGAGGTCGCGGTGGACGACGCCGCGCTCGTGCGCACAGTGAAGCGCGTCGCAGAGCTGCACGAGGATGTCGAGGGCTGCGGCGGGCGCGACGGGGCCGGAGCGGAGCATCGAGGAGAGCGTCAGGCCCTCCAGGTACTCCATCACGATGTAGTAGCGGTTCGGCGGCAGCAGCGCGAGGTCGAAGATGCCGACGATGTTCTCGTGCCCGATGAGGTTGACGGCCCGGGCCTCGTCGTAGAAGCGGCCGACGAGGTCCGCGTTGGCGGCCATGGACTCGTGCAGGAACTTGATCGCCACCTTGCTGCCGATGACGGGGTGCTCGGCGAGGTAGACGGTCCCCATCCCGCCCCTGCCCAACGCCCGCACGATCCGGAAGCTCCCCACCGTCGTCCCGACGAGGGGGTCGACCGCTTTGTAGAGGGACTCGCCGGTGGGGGTGTGCGAGAGCGCCTTCAGGGAGACGGTCGCCCCGCTCTCCGAGCGGGGCCGGGAGGGCCCGCAGGGCGCGAGCGCACCGTGAGGGAGCCCGCAGAGCGGGCACGGCGCGGTGGTGCTCCCGGGAGGTCGCTCCTCGGTGCTCATTTCACTCCACGAGTGGCCCACGCTAGCAGAGGGGTCGGATCCATGACACCCCGCAGGGGAGGGACATATTATCCCACCCCGGGGCCTGTTCGCCCCATTCCGGCCCCGGAATCCGCTTGACGCCCCGGAGTGCGGCCTGATTTGAACGTCGGTGCGATGCGCGATCGGAAGGCGAGGCCGGCGCGCCGGTCCCGCCCCGGGGCAGGGGGCAGGGGAGGGCGGCCCCGGCGGCGGAGAAGCCCCCGGCCCGCGGCGCCGAAGGCTGCGCCGCGCGCGCCTGCGCGACTCGACCCCGAGGGGCACTTCGTCGCGCGGGTGCGCGGGGAGGAGGCCGTCCGGGGCGCACCGCACCCCATGTCCGAGGCCGACGAGCCCGAGCGCGGTGGCGTCGCTCCCGCGCGGCGCGGCCCGGACCCCGAGGGGCTCGGGGACCTCCCGGCGAGCTACGGCGAGGATGCCTTCGTCGCGCTCGCGCGCGACCCGAGGACGCTGTTCCTCTACTGGGACGGGAGGGAGCCGCTCGAGGCCGCCGGGGCCGGGTCCTCACGCCCGAGGGCGCAACTCGTCGTGTCGGTCCGAGACGACGATGGGAGCTTTCGGCGCTGCCGCGTGATGGACATCGCTCTCGAGGCGCGCAGTCACTACGTGCACGACCTCGAGCCCGGGCGGGTCTACCGCGCGGAGCTCCGGTTGGCGTCGGGCGGCGAGCCCCGGGCGCTCGGCGCCCCGTCCAACGAGGCGGCGCTCCCTCCCCTCGGCCCGTCGCCGGTCGTCGACGACGCCTTCGCGGCGGTCCCGTGGGACCGCCCGCTCGGGGACTGCCCCCTGGAGGTGCGCCGCGGAGCGCCCTTCCACGTCGAGGCGCGCGAGGAGCTCGCCCGCCTCTCCGACGGGTCGAGTCGCAGCCGTCCCTCCCGTCCCGGAGCGGCCGTGCCCGTGTCGCGAGGCGGGGATCGCGAGAGGGTGCCGCAGGCCCCTCGCTACCTGGTGCTCCACCTCCACGCGCACCTCCCGTTCGTGCGCCACCCCGAGCGCGCCGGGACGCCCGAGGAGGAGTGGCTCTCCGAGGCCGTCACCTGGAGCTACCTCCCCCTCCTCGCCGTGCTCGACCGCCTCGCCGGGGAGCGGGTCCCGTACCGGCTCTCCCTCAGCCTTTCGCCGACGCTGCTCGCGATGCTCGCGGACCCGCTGCTCAAGCGGCGGTACGCGAAGCACCTCGCGCGGCTCCGCGCACTCGCCGACGCGGAGGTGCGCCGCACACGGCGCGCGACGGGGCTCCACGCCCTCGCGCTCCGCTACCGGGACGAGCTCGGTTCGCTCGCGGCCCTGCTTGAGGACCGCTACCGCGGAGACCTCGTCGGAGCCTTCGGCCGTCTCGAGGAGGCGGGCCACGTCGAGATCGCCACGTCCGCCGCCACGCACGCCTTCCTCCCGCTCCTCGCGGGCGACCCGGCCTCCCTGCGCGCCCAGGTCGCGGTGGCCGTGGCCGAGCACCGGCGCCACTTCGGGCGGGCCCCCGCGGGCATGTGGCTCCCCGAGTGCGGGTACCGCCCGGGCCTGGAGGGCATCCTCGCCGCGCAGGGGCTGCGCTACTTCTTCGTCGACGCCCACGGCCTCGTCGACGCGGTCCCCCGGCCCCGCTGCGGAGTGTACGCGCCGGTCTACACGCCCGCAGGGCCGGCCGCGTTCGGCCGGGATCCCGGGGCGTCGCGGGCGATCTCCGACCCCGAGAGCGGGTATCCCTCGGACCCCTGGTACCGCGACTTCTACCGGGACATCGGCTGGGACCTCGACGCGGAGCACGTCCGCGCCTTCGAGCGGCCTCTCGGGACGCGCCGAAACGTGGGGATCAAGTACTGGCGCGCCGGCGGGGCGAGGGGCGGCGCGCTCTACGATCCCCGGCGCGCCCGGCAGCGCGCCCGCGCTCACGCCGAGGACTTCGTCGCCGCCCGGCGACGGCAGCTCGAGGACCTCGCGTCGCGCACCGGCGGGACGCCGCCGGTCGTCGTCGCGCCCTTCGACGCGGAGCTCTTCGGTCACTGGTGGTACGAGGGCACGGAGTTCCTCGAGTTCCTCCTGCGGGCGTCGGCTCGCGACCGGCAGGGGTTCCGCCTCGCCACGCCCGGCGACTACCTCCGGGAGAACCCGGAGCAGCAGGTGGCGACCCCGGCCGCGTCGTCCTGGGGCGCGGGCGGCTACGCCGGGACCTGGCTCGACGGCTCGAACGACTGGGTCTACCGCCACCTCCACCGCGCGGCGGCGCGCCTGGAGGCGGTCGCCCGCGATCGCCCGGACGCGAGCGGCCTCGAGAGGCGCGCGCTCGATCAGGCGGCCCGCGAGCTCCTGCTCGCGCAGGCCTCCGACTGGGCCTTCATCTTGCGGACGGGCACGGCGGTCGACTACGCCATCCGGCGCACCCGCGACCACGCGCTGCGGTCTGCCCGGCTCGCCGACGAGGTGCGGGCAGGGCGCGTCGACGAGGCCTGGCTCGCGGCGCTCGAGTCGCGCGACAACCTGTTCCCCGGGATCGACTCCCGCGTCTTCGGCGCGCGCTAGTCGCGCCCGCGTGCGCCGCCTACCAGGCGATGCCGCGGCCGCCCTTCATGTACTGCTGGAGCTGGTGGATGAGCCAGTCCTTCTCGTCGACCATGAGCTGCAGGACGTCGAGCATCGAGACCACCCCGCGCACCTCGCCGGCCTCCTTCACGAGGAGGTGCCGGGTGAAGTTGCGCCGCATGACCTCCGCGCACTCGCGCTCCTCGGCCTGGGGCGACACGGCCGGCAGGTCGCTGCGCATCGCCTCGCCGACGGTGATCTGCGAGAAGTGGCCGGTCGCGAGCGCGCGGTAGACGATGTCGCGCTCGGTGACGATGCCGACGATGCGCCCCTCGAGGCGAACGCCCACCGACCCGATGCGGCGGTCCGCCATGACCTTGGCGGCCTCCTCCACGGGCGTCTTCGCGTCGAGGGCGACGATGTCGCGGTTGTACCGCTTCTCGATGGTGGCCATGGACCCTTCCCGGGACTCGCGAGAAGCGCGATTCTACCCCGCGGGGCGCGCTCCGGGGGAGGGGGACGCGGTCCGCCGCGTTGACCCGGGCGGCGTGCCCGACTAGCCTGCGGCCGCCCACGCCGGGGAGGGATCGGGACAGCCATGGCCGAGGAGCTCGGAGCGACCGAACGCGAGATCGTCGCGCAGCGCCTGCGCAAGGCGGAGGAGCTGCGCGCCCTCGGGGTGAACCCCTTCGGGAACGGCCGGGAGCAGGCGCACCTCGCGCGAGAGGTGCAGGACCGGTACGGGGACGCCCCGGCCGACGAGATCGCGAAGGCGCCGGGCCCCTGGTCGCTCGCCGGGCGCGTGGTCGCCGTGCGCAGCTTCGGGAAGGCGGCGTTCCTGAAGCTCCGGGACCGCTCCGGGGAGATCCAGGTCTGGGTGAAGCGGGACAAGGTCGGGGAGCGCGGCTTCGAGATCTTCAAGCGCCTCGACGTCGGGGACATCGCCGCGGCGGAGGGGCCGGCGACCCGCACGAAGACGGGCGAGCTCACCGTCGAGGCGACCGCCTTCACCATCCTCACGAAGGCGATCCGCCCGCTGCCCGAGAAGTGGCACGGGCTCGCCGACGTCGAGCAGCGGTACCGCCAGCGCTACCTGGACCTCGTCTCCACCCCGGGCGTCAAGGAGACCTTCGAGAAGCGGGCGCGGATCGTCTCCACGATCCGGCGGTTCCTGGACGCGCGCGGGTTCCTGGAGGTGGAGACGCCCACGCTCCACAAGCCGGAGGAGGCGGGCGGCGCGGCGGCGCGCCCCTTCGAGACCCACCACAACGCGCTCGGCCTGGACCTGAAGCTCCGCATCGCCACCGAGCTCCACCTGAAGCGGCTCGTCGTCGGCGGGCTGGAGCGCGTCTACGAGATCGGGCGCATCTGGCGCAACGAGGGCATCGACCGGCGCCACAACCCGGAGTTCACGAGCATCGAGTTCTACCAGGCCTTCGCCACCCACGAGGACCTGATGCGCCTCACCGAGCAGCTCTTCCACACGCTCGCGATCGAGGTGCAGGGTTCGCCTCGGGTGACCTTCCAGGGGCAGGAGATCGACTTCACGCCGCCGTATCCCCGCTTCTCGCTCGTCGAGATGGGCGCCCGGGCGCTCGGGCTCACGCCCGAGGACGCCCTCTCGGGCCGCGGGCTGAAGGAGGCGCTCGCCCGCGCCGCCACGCGCGAGGGGGACTCCGAGGACGCCTGGAAGCTCGAGCGCGCCGCCAAGGCCACCCCGGGCGAGGCGGTGGCCCTCGCCTTCGAGGTCTTCTGCGAGCACGATCTGCCGAGAGACCGCCCCGCCTTCGTGGTGGACTGGCCCATCGAGACGAGCCCGCTCTCGCGCCGGCGCGACGCCGACCCGCGCCTCGTCGACCGGTTCGAGCTGTTCGTCGCCGGCATGGAGCTCGCGAACGCCTTCAGCGAGCTGAACGACCCCCTCGACCAGCGCGGGCGCTTCGAGGCCCAGATCCGGGCTCGCGCGGCGGGGGACGAGGAGGCGATGCCCTACGACGAGGACTTCGTCCGGGCGCTCGAGCACGGCATGCCGCCGACCGCCGGCGAGGGCATCGGCATCGACCGGCTCGCCATGGTCCTCACCGACTCGCCGTCGATACGGGACGTGATCCTCTTCCCCCTGCTCAAGCCGCGCGAATGAGACGAGCCTCCCGGCGGTTGGCGGGAGGGAGCGATGGACCAGACGACCACGAACCCCATGTCCGCGGCCCCGCGTCCGGTCGCGCCCGTCTTCGCGGCCGGCTCGTTCGCCCTCGGCGCGACCGGCGTGGTCCTCGCGCCGGTGGTGGCGGCGGTCCTGCACGTGATCCTCGGCGACCGCTTCGGCCTGCCCGCCGGGACCGCGACGGCGCTCTCGCTCGGCGGCGCCGCCCTCTGGGCCATCGCGGGCGGAGGCGCGGCCGCCGCGGTCGGCCGCCGGCTCGCCTTCTACGAGATCCTCGCCGCCGCGCTCGTCCTTCTCGCGCTCTCGCTCGGCCCGGTCGTGCTGCTCCTGCCGCGGCTGCGGGGACTGCCGCTGCCGCTCCACGCCTGGGAGAGCCAGGGACGGGTGGTGCTCGTCGTGGGCCTCGTGCTCGTGGGGGTGGCGAGCGGAGCGCTCGCCTTCCTCGGCTCGACGCTCAGCTACCTCTTCACGGGTTCCGGGCGCCTCGACCCGTCGTTCGGCTACGAGCTCTACATCGCCCGCAGCCACATCCGGCTCTCCCCTCGCATGCTCGTCGGGCTGTTCCTCATCGTCGTGACCGGGGTCGTGCCGGGGCTGCTCGCCGGCGTGGCTTGGTCCCTGTGGCGGGACGCGGCGGAGCGGCGCGCGGCGCGCCGGGGCGAGCCCCACGAGCGGCCGCGGCTGCCGGCCACCATGCTCATGACCCTCATCTCCATCGGGGGCGTGGCGACGGGCGTCTGGGCGCTCACGGTCGTGCTCTCCGTCATGAGCGGCTTCGAGGCGGACCTGAAGAAGAAGATCCTCGGGGCGCACGCCCACGGCGTGGTGCTCAAGTACGGGCAGAACGACTTCGCCGAGTGGAAGCAGGTGATGGACCGCGTGCGAACCGTGCCGGGCGTCGCTGCGGCGACGCCGTTCCTCTACAACGAGGTCATGCTGTCGGCGGGCAACAACCTGACGGGCTCCGTCCTGAAGGGCATCGACCCCGCCACCGTCGGGGGCGTGACCGACCTCTCCCGGGACATGGAGGAGGGGAAGCTGGAGTGGCTCTCCCGGCCCAGCGACATCCCGGAGTCTCGCCGGGCCCAGGCGAAGTCGCTGCGCGAGGCGATCGGAGGGCGCGAGGACGTCGCGACGGCCTCCCCGCCGCCCCCGAAGGGGGGCGCGGCCGAACCCGGGCCGGAGCGCCCGAGGGAGAAGCTCCCCGGCATCGTCGTCGGTCGGGAGCTCGCGCGGAGCCTCCGCGTCGGGGTGGGAGACGCCGTGAACGTCGTCTCCCCGTTCGGCGACATCGGGCCCGCCGGGCCCCAGCCGAAGAGCCGGCCGTTCCGGGTGGCGGGCATCTTCTACAGCGGCATGTACGAGTACGACGCCAAGTTCGCCTACCTGGACCTGGCCGAGGCCCAGCGTTTCTTCGGCACCGGGGACTCGGTCACCGGCCTCGAGCTCAAGGTCGCGGACGTGGACGCGGCCCGGCCGATCATGCGCCGCGTCCTCGGGGCGCTCGACGGCTACCCTTACCGCACGAAGGACTGGGGGGAGATGAACCGCAACCTCTTCTCCGCGCTCGCGATGGAGAAGATCGTGATGGCGGTCATCCTGGGCTTCATCGTGCTCGTCGCGAGCTTCATCATCGTCGCCACGCTCGTCATGCTCGTGCTCGAGAAGACCCGCGAGATCGCCGTTCTCAAGTCCATGGGCGCCGGGCTCCCCAGCATCATGAAGATCTTCGTCGCCGAGGGGATCGTCATCGGCGCGGTGGGCACGGCCTTCGGCCTCCTCCTCGGACTCGGCACCTGCCTGCTCATCGACAAGGTGGGCATCCCGCTCGACCCGGAGGTCTACTACATCAGCAACCTGCCGGTGCTCATCGAACCCGCCCAGTTCGCGCTCGTGGCGCTCGCCGCGCTGGCGCTGTCCTACCTCGCCACGATCTACCCGGCGACGAAGGCGTCGCGGCTCAGGCCCGTCGACGGCCTCAGGAGCGAGTGATGGACGCGCCACTGCTGCGCATCGAGGCGCTCACGAAGACCTACCTCCTCGGCGGCCGCCCGCTCGAGGTGCTGCGCGGCGTGAGCCTCGACATCGCCGAGGGCGACCTCGTCGCCCTCACCGGGCCCTCCGGCGCCGGCAAGAGCACGTTCTTGCACCTCGTGGGCACCCTCGACGAGCCGACCGGCGGCCGGGTGCTCTTCGAGTCGAGGGACCTCGCGTCGCTCGACGAGGAGGACCTCGCCCGCTTCCGGAACGAGACCGTCGGATTCGTCTTCCAGAGCCACCACCTGCTCCCGGAGTTCAGCGCGCTCGAGAACGTCATGATGCCGGCGCTCGTGGGCCGGCGGCAGCGGGCCGAGGCGCGGGCGCTCGCGGCAGGGAGCCTCGAGCGCGTCGGGCTCGCCGACCGGATGGAGCACCGCCCCGGGGAGCTCTCCGGCGGCGAGCAGCAGAGGGTGGCGCTGGCGCGCGCGCTGGTGCTCGAGCCGCGCCTGCTCCTCGCCGACGAGCCGACCGGAAACCTCGACCCGCAGACGGCGGACGGCATCCACGCCCTCCTCCACGACCTGAACCGGTCGCTCGGCATCACCGCGGTCGTCGTGACCCACAACGAGCAGCTGGCCGTCTCGCTCCCCCGTCGGGTCCGGCTCGTCGCCGGCCGGCTCGTCTAGGGCAGCGGGAACATTCCCTTTTGGCTTTGAGCTTTGCGCGACCATGCACTAGATTCCGCGGCTTCGTGAGGAGCCTCCTCGCCATCGCGGCAGCGGTGTGCCTTCTCGCCGGGGGGAGCCCGCGCGCAGAGGAGGATGGCACCATCTCGGCCATCGAGGTGGAGGGCAACCGCCGCGTCGAGACGGACGCCATCAAGACGGCGCTCGCCACGAAGGTGGGCCAGCCCCTCGACGCCAAGCGCATCCAGCAGGACGTCCGGGCGGTGATGAAGCTCGGCTACTTCTCGGACGTCAGCATCGAGGAGAAGGGCCCGCCCGACAAGCTCGTCCTCGTGGTGAAGGTGGTCGAGAAGCCGTCGGTCGCGGACGTCCGCATCCAGGGCAACGACGAGATCGCCACCGACGACCTGAAGGACCTCGTGGAGGTGAAGCGGTACGCCATCTTCGACGCGACCGCCGCCAAGAAGACGGTGAAGAAGATCCAGGAGAAGTACGTCGAGAAGGGCTTCTACCTCGCCGACGTCACCTGGAAGCTCGAGGACAAGCCCGACAACCAGGTGGTCGTCGTCTTCGTCATCAACGAGCGGGCGAAGGTCCAGGTCCGCCGCATCAACTTCATCGGCAACGAGCACATCCCGAAGGACGAGATCATGCCCTACCTGCAGACGCAGGAGGGCAGCTTCCTCTCCTTCCTGACGTCCGGGGGCACCTACAAGGAGGAGTCGTTCCAGCGGGACCTGCAGGCCATCCAGGCGGTCTACCTGGAGAAGGGCTACGTGAACGTCAAGGTGGGCAAGCCCTACGTCGCGCTCAGCCCGGACCGCGCCTTCCTCTTCATCAGCATCCCGGTGGAGGAGGGGGAGCCCTACATGATCGGGAAGATCGACTTCTCGGGCGAGCTGCTCGGGATGAAGCCCTTCCTCTACCCGCTCGTCGAGTCGTCGCCGGGACAGCTCTTCCAGCGCTCCAAGGTGGCACACGACCTCTTCGCCGTCGGCGACTTCTACAAGGACCTCGGCTACGCGTACGTGAACGTCAACCCCAACACGAACCTCGACCCCAAGACGAAGACCCTCGACCTCGTCTTCGAGGTGCAGACCGGCCAGAAGGTGTACTTCGAGCGCATCGAGATCAAGGGGAACACGAAGACGCGGGACAAGGTCATCCGCCGGGAGATGCGCGTCTACGAAGGAGACCTCTACAACGCGACGCTCCTCAAGCTCTCGAAGGACCGGATCACGGCGCTCGGCTACTTCGAGACCGTCGAGATCACCACCAAGAAGGGGAGCGCGGAGGACAAGGTCGTCGCCGAGGTCGAGATCAAGGAGAAGGCGACCGGCACCTTCCAGGTCGGGGCCGGGTTCTCCTCCTACGAGAACTTCATCCTCACGGGGCAGATCAGCCAGAACAACCTCTTCGGCTGGGGCCAGACCCTCTCGCTGCAGGTGCAGTGGTCCTCGCTCCGCCAGCTCGGCCAGATCCAGTTCATCGAGCCGTACTTCTTCGACACGAAGTGGACCTTCGCGTTCGATCTCTACGCGAACGAGTACCTGTACACGAACTTCACCCGCCGCGCCGTGGGTGGCTCGGTGACCTGGGGCTACGAGCTCTCCGGTCTCGGCTCGGCCCTCCCGTTCATGGGGAAGTTCGAGGACCTGCGGCTGTTCGCGACGTACCTGTACGAGGGCATCAACGTCACGTCGGCGCTCTCCAACCTGCTCCTCTACAACCGCTTCATCTCGGGCACCACGAGCTCCGTCCGGCTCGCGCTACAGTGGGATCGCCGCGACAACCGCCTCTA
The DNA here is from genome assembly GCA_035543235.1 of Anaeromyxobacteraceae bacterium. Lineage (GTDB taxonomy): Bacteria > Myxococcota > Myxococcia > Myxococcales > Anaeromyxobacteraceae > DATJZG01. The sequence goes on from DATKJV010000043.1 coordinate 108,753, forward strand.
CCCGAACAAGGGCTTCTTCGCGATGATCTCCGCGGACGTCGCGCCGCCCTTCCTCTCGCCGGGCGTGTTCGGACAGAACGTGAACCTCTTCTACCGGGAGACGTTCGAGTTCCGGCTCTACCAGCCCGTCTGGTCGAACCTCACCTTCCGGTTCCGGCTACTCGCGGGGGTGATCCGCGGCTGGAACGCCGACCACCCCGTCCCGGTCTCCGAGCTCTACTACGTGGGCGGCGTGAACACCGTCCGCGGCTACCGCCTATACTCGCTCGGGCCCACCGTGCTCGTGGGCCAGACCGCGAACGCGGACGCCGCGCTGCGCCAGCTGCAGATCGGCGGCAACAAGGAGCTCGTGCTGAACTTCGAGCTCGAGTACCCGATCCTCGAGAAGATGGGCATCCGCGCCCTCGTCTTCTTCGACGCCGGCAACGCCTTCGCCCCCGGGAGCTACACCGACCCCTCCGTGCCACAGTCGCTCTACAAGGCGGTCGGCTTCGGGTTCCGCTGGTTCAGCCCGCTCGGGCCGCTGCGGTTCGAGTGGGGCTTCCCGCTCAACCGGCGCAAGGACCCGACGACCGGCGCCTACATCGACAACCCCGTGGATTTCCAGTTCACGATCGGCAGTTTCTTCTGAGCCCGAAGGAAGGAAAGAACATGCGCAAGATCCTGATCCCCGCCGCCCTCTCCCTCGCCGTCCTCGCCCCGAAGGTCGCGCAGGCCCAGGGCAAGATTGGCTACGTGGTCCTCCAGCAGGCCGTCGAGGAGGTGGAGGAGGGCAAGGCCGCGAAGGCCTCCCTGAAGAAGGAGTTCGACCAGAAGCAGAAGGTGCTCGACGAGAAGCAGAACGAGCTGAAGAAGATGAAGGAGGACCTCGAGAAGCAGGCGGTCGTGATGTCCGACGAGGCCAAGCGCGAGAAGCAGGCCGAGTTCGACCGCAAGCTCATGGAGACCCAGGGCCTCTTCGTGCAGATGCAGAAGGAGCTCAGCGAGCGCGAGCGCGAGGTCATGCGGGTCATCTTCGACAAGATGGAGGTCGTCATCCGCGAGATCGCCGCCGCCGAGGGCTTCGCCTACGTCTTCGAGAAGAACGCGGGCCTCCTCGTCGCCCCGCGGGAAGCCGACCTCACGAACGAGCTCATCCGCCGCTACAACGCGCGCTACAAGGCCGGCGGCTCGGCCTCGGCGGCGCCGGACAAGAAGAAGGCGGACTCCGCTCAGAAGAAGCCGGCGACCGGCAACAAGTAGGAGGCGCCTTGACCTTCACCCTGGCGGAGCTGGCGGCACGCGTTGGCGGCCACGTCGAGGGGGACGGCGCCGTCACCGTCCAGCGGGTCATGCCCCTCGAGGCCGCCGGCCCGGGCGACATCACCTTCTTCGCGAACCGGAAGTACAAGGCGGAGCTCGAGGCCACCCGGGCCTCCGCCGTCGTCGCCGCCGACGGGGAGGCGATGCCGCCGGGCCCGGCCGTGCTGCGGGCGGCGAACCCGTACCTCGCGTTCGCGAAGATCTCGACCCTCTTCCACCCCCCGCGGGAGGCGGTGCCCGAGGTGGCTCCGCAGGCGGTCGTCGACGAGACCGCTCGGGTCCACCCCTCCGCCCAGGTCATGCCGCTCGCCTACGTCGGGCCGGGAGCCGAGGTCGGCGCCCGCACCATCCTCCACCCCGGGGTGGTGCTCGGGGAGGGGAGTCGCGTCGGCGAGGACTGCATCCTCTACCCGAACGTCGTGGTCCGGGAGCGCTGCATCGTCGGCGACCGCTGCATGCTGCAGCCCGGCGCGGTGATCGGCGCCGACGGGTTCGGCTTCGCCTTCGACATGGAGGGGGAGGACGGCTCGGGGCCGAGGCACTACAAGGTGCCCCAGGCCGGCATCGCCGTCCTCGAGGACGACGTCGAGATCGGCGCGAACGCCTGCGTCGACCGCGCCACGCTCGGGCGCACCCTCGTGGCCAAGGGCGCGAAGATCGACAATCTCGTGCAGATCGCCCACAACGTGGAGGTGGGCCCGCTGAGCCTCCTCGCCGCGCAGACGGGAATCGGCGGCAGCACCCGCCTCGGCATGGGGGTCGCCTGCGCCGGACAGGTCGGGCTCGTGGGCCACATCGAGGTGGGCGACGGCGCCCGCCTGGGCGCCCAGGCGGGCGTGAGCAACGACGTGCCGGCCGGCGAGACCTACACCGGTTACCCGGCCGGGCCCCACGCCGCCTGGTTGCGCCAGATGGGCGCCCTGAAGAGGCTGCCGGAACTCGTGAAGCAGGTGCGGCAGCTCGAGAGGGAAGTGCAGAGCCTCAAGGAGGGAAGATGAGCGAGCGCCAGCAGCCCCTGATGGACGTCACGGCCATCGAGAAGATCCTCCCGCACCGCTACCCGTTCCTGCTCGTCGACCGGGTGGTGTCGCTCGAGCCGATGAAGACGCTCGTCGCCGTCAAGTCGGTCACCGTGAACGAGCCTTTCTTCGCCGGCCACTTTCCCGGCCACCCGGTCATGCCCGGCGTCCTCATCCTCGAGGCGCTCGCCCAGGCCGCGGCGCTGCTCGCCAAGGCCTCGATGGCGAACGACCCCGGCGACAAGGTCACCTACCTCATGGCCATCGACAACGCCCGCTTCCGCAAGCCGGTCGTCCCCGGCGACCGGATCGAGCTCCGCGTCGAGGTGGTGAAGCAGAAGGGGGCCATCTGGAAGGAGAAGGGCGCCGCACTCGTCGACGGCGAGGTGGTCGCCGAGGCGGAGTTCATGGCCATGCTCGTCGACCGGAGCAAGGCGGAGTAGCCCATGCCCGTCCACCCGACCGCCGTCGTCGCCCCCGGCGCCGAGATCGACCCGAGCTGCGAGATCGGGCCCTACGCCGTCATCGGGCCCCGCGTGAAGATGGGTCCACGCAACGTCGTCGGAGCCCACGCCATCCTCGACGGAGACACGACCATCGGCGCCGGCAACCGGATCTTCCCGCACGCCGCGGTGGGAACCGAGCCCCAGGACCTCAAGTACCGCGGCGAGGTCACCCGCCTCGTCGTCGGCGACAAGAACGTGATCCGGGAGTTCGCGACGGTCCACACCGGCACCGTCCAGGGGGGCGGGGAGACGCGGGTCGGCTCCGGCTGCCTGCTCATGGCGACGAGCCACGTGGCCCACGACGTCCACCTCGGCGACCGCTGCATCATCGCGAACTGCGCGGCGCTCGCCGGGCACGTCGTCACCGAGGAGGGCGCCATCTTCGGCGGCCTCTCGGCGGTCCAGCAGTTCACGCGCATCGGGCGCCTCGCCTACGTCGGGGGCCTCACGGGGGTGAACATGGACGTCGCCCCCTACCTCATGGTCTCGGGGGCGCGCGCGGAGGTCGTGGGGATCAACGCGGTGGGGCTCCAGCGCGCCGGCTACACCGAGGACCAGGTCGGGCGAATCAAGGAGGCCTACCGCGTGGTGTTCCGCGCGAAGCTCCCGCTCCAGGAGGCCGTCTCCCAGCTCAAGGCGGAGATGGGCGAGCACCCCGAGATCGCGCACTTCGTGAAGTTCGTCGAGTCGTCGGAGCGGGGCCTGCTCCGCTAGGCCGTGGCCACGATCGGGCTCATCGCCGGCGGCGGGCGCTTCCCGGTCCTCTTCGCCGAGAGCGCGCGGCGGGCGGGGCACCGGGTGGTCGCCGCCGCCCACGTGAACCAGACCGATCCGGCGCTCGAGCGACTCGTCGACGCCTGCACCTGGGTGAAGCTCGGGCAGTTCGGCAAGGTCGTGGAGGTGCTGAAGGCAGGGGGCGCGACGGAGGTCGTCATGCTCGGCTCCATCGCCAAGGCGCGCTTCTTCCGCGACGCCTGGCTCGACGGCCTGGGGATCAAGGTCATGGCGACGGTGGCGGTGAAGAGCGACGACAACATCTTGCGGACCATCGCGCGGGGGCTCGCGGAGCGGGGCCTCCCCGTCATCGATCCCACCCCGTTCCTGCAGGATCGGCTGGCGCCGGAGGGCGTGCTCGGGCGCCACGCCCCCTCGGAGGAGGAGGCCGCCGACGCGCGCTACGGGCTCGAGCTCGCACGCGCCATCGGGCGGCTCGACCTCGGCCAGACCGTGGTCGTGAAGGACCGCGTGGCCCTCGCCGTCGAGGCGCTCGAGGGCACCGACGCCTGCATCCGGCGGGGAGGAGAGCTCGCGAAGGGCGGGGCGGTGGTCGTGAAGGCGGTGAAGCCGCAGCAGGACCGGCGCTTCGACCTCCCGGCCGTCGGGCCGGACACGGTCGAGGCGATGCGCGAGGCAAAATGCCGCGTGCTGGCGGTCGAGGCCGGCTCCACGCTCGTCATGGACCAGGACGAGATGGTTCGGCGCGCCGACAAGGCGCGCATCGCGCTCGTGGGCGTCCGCTAGTGCCGCCGTGGCTCAGGGCGGAGTCGGGCGCGCTCCTCCTCGAGGTGCTCGTACAGCCCCGCGCGTCGCGTACGCGGGTCGTCGCCGAGCACGGCGGTCGGCTCAAGATCCAGCTCGCCGCCCCCCCGGTGGACGGCGAGGCGAACGCCGCTCTCGTCGCCTTCCTGGCGGACGCCCTCGGCGTGAGGCGCTCCGACGTCTCGCTCGTGCGGGGCGAGGCGGGCCGTCGGAAGACGGTCCGCGTGGTCGGCGCCGACGCCCGGCGGGCCCTGGCCCTCGCGGCCGCGCCCGGGGCCGAGCGCTAGGCTCCGTCCCGCGCCCCGGGCGCTAGCCCCGGAAGGGGCGCCGTGCTATGAACCCCGCCCGATGAGCGCCGCCGCCGCCGAGCCCGCACACCGATTCCTCCGCGCCTGCCGCCGCCTCCCGGTGGACCGGGTCCCGGTGTGGATGATGCGACAGGCCGGGCGCTACCAGGCGAGCTATCGCGCCGTGCGGCAGAAGGTGGGGTTCCTCGAGCTCTGCCGCTCGCCCGAGCTCATCGCCCAGGTGACCGTCGCACCCATCGACGAGTTCGGCTTCGACGCCGCCATCCTCTTCTCCGACATCCTCGTGCACCTGCCGGCGATGGGGCTCGACCTCTCCTTCGAGAAGGGCGAGAAGGGCAAGGGAGACGGCGGGCCTCGCATCTCGAACCCGGTCCGCACGCGCGCCGACGTGGACGCGCTGCGCATCCCCGACCCGGCGCGGGACCTGCCGTACGTGGGGGACGGGATCCGGGCCATCCGCCGGGCGCTCGGCGGCCGCGTCCCGCTCATCGGCTTCGCCGGAGGGCCCTTCACGGTGGCGAGCTACGCCGTGGAGGGCGGGAGCCAGGGGTTCACGCGGCTGAAGACCCTTCTGTACGCGGACCCCGCGGCGGCCCGAGCGCTCTTCGACAAGCTCACGGAGGCCGCCATCGTCCAGCTCCGCGCGCAGGTCGAAGCAGGGGCCGAGGCGATCCAGGTCTTCGAGAGCTGGCTCGGCGAGCTCGGCCGCGAGGATCTCGAGGAGTTCAGCTTCCCCTACCTGCGCAGGATCGCCGACGCGCTCCGCCCGCTCGGCGTCCCGGCCATCCTCTTCTCCACCGGGACGGGCACCCACGTCGAGCACATGTCCCGCCTCGGGTACGACGTCCTCTCCGTCGACTGGCGAATCCCCATGGCCGAGGCGCGGGCGCGCGCCCCCGGCGTCGCCCTCCAGGGCAACCTCGACGCCACCCTGCTCCTCGGGCCCCGGGAGAAGCTCCTCGAGAGGACCCGGGCGCTCCTCGAGGCGGGGACGCGGGCGCCGGGTTACATCTTCAACCTGGGGCACGGCATCACGCCGGCCACCCCGCCGGAGAACGTGAAGGCGGTGGTGGAGGCGGTCCACGCGTTCGTGGCCCCGGGAGCTGCAAGACCGTGACCGCGATTCCCCCCCTGGAGCTCATTCGCAAGTACGACCGCCCGGGGCCGCGGTACACGAGCTACCCCACCGCCCCCGAGTGGACCGAGTCCTTCGGGCCGGGGGAGTTCGGGGAGTGCCTGGAGCGCGCCGACGGCCAGAAGGGCCCCCTCTCGATCTACGTGCACCTCCCGTTCTGCCGGGAGATGTGCCGCTTCTGCGGCTGCAACGTCATCGCCACGCACGACCACAGCCGGGCCGACGACTACCTCGACGTCCTGGAGAAGGAGGTGGCGCTCGTCGCCGCGCGCCTGCCGCACCGGCGCACCGTGACCCAGCTCCACTGGGGTGGCGGCACCCCGACTTTCCTCGACGAGAAGCAGCTCGCCCGCTGCCACGCCATCGTCGCCCGCCACTTCGAGTTCGCGCCCGACGCGGAGCTCGCGATCGAGATCGATCCGGCCATCACCACCCGGTCGCAGATCGACCGGCTCGCGTCGCTCGGGTTCAACCGGATCTCCATGGGCGTCCAGGACTTCGACCCCCGGGTGCAGGAGACGGTGGGCCGGATCCAGGGCGAGAAGGAGACCGCGGACCTGGTGCAGGCAGCCCGGGACAACGGCTTCAAGGGCGTGAACCTCGACCTCATCTACGGCCTGCCCTACCAGACCGTCGATACCTGGCGGCGGACGCTCGACAAGATCCTCCGAATCCACCCGGACCGGCTCGCCGTCTTCGGGTTCGCCTGGGTGCCGTGGGCGAAGCCCCACCAGCGGCTGCTCCCCGAGGCGGCGCTTCCCAAGACGGCGGAGCGCGTCGGGCTCTTCCTGCAGGCCGTCGAGACCTTCACCCAGGCGGGCTACCGGCTCATCGGCCTCGACCACTTCGCGCTCGAGTCCGACGAGCTCGCCCGCGCGCAGGACGACGGCGTCCTCACCCGGAACTTCCAGGGCTACACGGTGCGGCCGGCCGACGACACCGTGGCGTTCGGGATGACCTCGATCTCCGACATCGGCGGCGCCTACGCCCAGAACGCCCACCGCCTGCGGGACTGGGCCGACCTGGTCGCCGCGGGCACCATCCCGGTCGCGAAGGGGATCCGCGTCACCGACGACGACGTGATGCGCCGCTTCGTCATCAACCGGGTGATGTGCCTGTTGCGGCTCGACCTCGCGGAAGTGGAGGGGCGATTCGGCCGGGCGGCGCGGGAGGCCATCGAGGCCTCCATGAAGGCCGGCCTGCCCGAGCTCGTCGCCGACGGGCTCGTGACCTTCGACGGGACCCTGCTCCGTGTCACCCCCGTCGGGCAGCTGCTCGTTCGCAACGTCGCCATGATGTTCGACGCCTACCTGCCGAAGCGGAGCGGGGAGAAGCAGCAGACGTTCTCCCGGACCGTCTAGCTCTCCTGCGGCGGGCGGCCAGGGAGGGACGCGTGAAGACGGCCGTCTTCCTCATGAACCTCGGTGGGCCCCGCAGCCTCGACGAGGTCGAGCCGTACCTCTACGAGCTCTTCTCCGATCCGCTCGTCGTCTCCGCCCCGCTCGGCCCGCTTCGCCCGCTCTTCGCGAAGCTCGTGTCCCGGCTGCGCGCGCCCTCGTCCGCGGAGAAGTACGAGCTCATCGGCGGGCGCTCCCCGCTCGTGGAGGGCACCGAGGCGCAGGCGCGCGCGCTCGGGGCGCTCTTGGGAGAGGAGTTCACCGTCCACCTCGCCATGCGCTGCGGCCACCCGAACACCGCCGAGGCCGTCGAGGCGGCGCTCTCGGCCGGGGCGGAGCGGGCCGTCTCGCTGCCGCTCTACCCGCAGTTCGCGAACGCCACGACGACGAGCTCGCTGCGCGAGATGCGGCGCCTGTGGCCGAGAGAGAGGCCCCTCTACGAGGTGTGCAGCTACCCCGATCACCCGCGCTTCCTCGAGGCCTCGGCCGAGGTGCTCCGCGAGGCGATGGCGAAGGTGAAGCCGGAGAACCGCGACGCGCTCCTCGTCGTGTTCAGCGCCCACGGCCTCCCCATGAGCCAGGTGCGCAAGGGCGACCCGTACCCGCGGGAGGTGGAGGCGAGCGCCCGCGGGACGGCCGAGCGCGCCGGGGTGAAGGCCTGGCAGCTCACCTACCAGAGCCGGGTCGGGCCGGCGAGGTGGCTCGGCCCGGACACCGTCGAGTGGCTGAAGGCGAATGCCCGGGGCCGGGCCCTGGTCGTCCACCCCATCGCCTTCGTCTCCGAGCACCTCGAGACCCTGTACGACATGGACATGCTCGCCTCCGCCGCCGCCAAGGAGGGCGGGGCGGTCGAGTTCCACCGCGCCGCTGCCGTCGGGGCGCGCCCCGAGTTCATCGAGGCGCTCGCCGACGTGGTCTGGAAGGCCCTCGAGGCGGCCGTCCCGGCGCCGCGGTAGTCGCCCCGGGCCGGCGCGCTCCCTGCCGAGCGGTCCACCCCGGACGGGATCCGGGTCCTCCCCCCCCGATCCGGGGCGGCGACGTCGAAGCCCTCGGCGGAGCGGCACCGCCCGACGACCTCGCGGTCGGGACGCGCTCGTCGACGACCCGGATGCGCTTCCCGCGGGGAGATTGTACGTTCGGTCGGGTGAGGAACGACATCCTGGCGCCGCGCCGCCGCCCCCTCCTCGAGGAGCTCGTCCGCGGCCGGATCCTGCTCGCCTTCGACTACGACGGGGTCCTCGCGCCCCTCACCCACTCCCCCGGGGCGGCGCGGATGCGTCCGGAGACGCGGCGCCTGCTCGAGCGAGCGGCCGAGCGCTACCCGACCGCGGTGGTCTCGGGCCGCGCCTACCGGGACCTCCTGCGCTTCGTGGGCGATGCGGTCCCGATGCTCGTCGGGAACCACGGCTTCGAGCTCGGCCGCGCGGTCCCCGTCCCTGGGACCGTCCTCCGGCGGGTGTCGGGATGGCGGCGGGAGCTTGCCGTCCGGCTCGCCCCGGTGCCGGGGGTGTCGGTGGAGGACAAGCGCTCCACGCTCTCGGTACACTACGGACTTTCCCCGAGGGGGCGAGAGGCGGGGGAGGCGGTGCTGGAGGCGGTGCGGGCGCTCCCCGGCGCCCGGCTCGTGCCCGGCAAGAAGGTCGTGAACGTGCTGCCGGCCCACTTCCCCACGAAGGGCGATGCCGTGCGGGCGATGCTCGCGCGCGGGGGTCTGGAGACGGCGCTGTACCTCGGGGACGACGTGACCGACGAGGACGTGTTCGCGCTCGGCCGGCCCGCCGTCCTGGGCGTCCGCGTCGGGCCGGGGAGGACCCAGGCCCCCTTCCGCCTCGCGGCGCAGGGCGACGTGGACGAGCTCCTCCGGATCCTCGGGTCGCTCAGGGACCCGCGCGGCAGGGCCCGCCGCGCAGGAGGAGCAGGGAGCGTGCGATGAAGCTTCTCGTGGTGAGGCACGCGCCGGCCGAGGACCGCGCCGCCTGGGCGAGGAGGGGGCGCGACGACGCCTCGCGCCCGCTCACCCCGGAGGGGCGCCGCAAGATGCGCGAGGCCGCGCGCGGCATCGCGACGCTCGTCGGCCCGCCGCAGGCGCTCGCGACGAGCCCGCTCGTCCGCGCCCGGCAGACGGCCGACGTGCTCGCCCGCGCCCTCCGCATCCGGGTCGTCGAGGAGCTCGACGCCCTCGAGCCCGGTCGGCGTCCCGAGGCGCTTCTCGGGTGGCTGCGCGGAAACGGCCGCCGCGCCCTCGCCGCGGTCGTCGGGCACGAGCCGCACCTGGGCGGGCTCGTGAGCTGGCTGCTCGCAGGACGGGGCACCGCGTTCGTCGAGCTGAAGAAGGGAGGGGCGTGCCTGCTCGATCTCGGCACGCGGCCCGCCCCGGGGCGCGCCAGGCTCCTTTGGCTCGCGGCGCCGGCCCAGCTCCGGCGCCTCGGGCGGTGACCGGGCCACGGCGTCCGCGGTATGAGTGGGGCGTGCCCCGCCCCCCCGAGTCCTCCGCCGGGCTCTTCGACCGCTTGGAGCGGCGCGTCCTCACCGTCGCCGAGCTCACGGCGCGCATCCGCCAGGCGCTCGAGCCGGCGTTCCGGGACGTCTGGGTCGCCGGCGAGGTCGCGAACCTTCGCCGCCAGGCGAGCGGTCACGTCTACTTCACCCTCAAGGACGCGGACGCCACGCTCGACGCGGCGCTCTGGGCCTCGCAGGCGCGGCGCGTGCGCTTCCCGCTCCGGGAGGGAATCGAGGTGCTCGCGCGGGGGCGGGTCGAGATCTGGCCGCCCAGGGGGCGCTACCAGCTCGTCGTGCAGGAGCTCGAGCCGCGGGGTGCCGGCGCCCGGGCCCTCGCCCTCGAGGAGCTGAAGAGACGGCTCGCCGCCGAGGGGCTCTTCGCGGAGGAGCGCAAGCGGCCCTTGCCGTTCCTGCCGAGGCGCGTGGGCGTCGCGACGAGCCCCACCGGCGCCGCCCTGCAGGACTTCGTGCGAGTGCTGCACGGACGCTTCCCCGGGATCGAGGTCTGCCTCGCGCCCTGCAGGGTCCAGGGGGACGGCGCCGCGGCGACCGTCGTCTCGGCGCTGCGCCTGCTGTGGGACTTCGGCGTCGACGTCGCGGTCGTCACCCGCGGCGGGGGATCGGCGGAGGACCTTTGGGAGTTCAACGACGAGGGGCTCGCGCGGGCGATCGCCGCGAGCCCCGTTCCGGTCGTCTCCGCCGTCGGGCACGAGGTGGACGTCACGGTGGCGGACCTGGTGGCCGACGCCCGGGCAGCGACTCCCACCCACGCCGCCCAGCTCGTCGCGCCCGTGCGCGACGAGCTCGCCGAGGACCTCGCCGGGCACCGAGCGCGCCTTGGCCGGGCGCTCGCCGAGGCCGTCTCGCGCCGGCGGCGGGAGCTCCGGGCGCTCCGGGCCGAGCTCCCGGACCCGCGCCGGCAGGTCTCGGACGAGCGGCGGCGCGTCGACGAGCTCGTCCACCGGGGCGCCGGGGCGGCCAGGGAACGCGTGCGGCGCGGGCGCCTCCGGCTCGCGGAGGCGTCGCAGGGGTTGCGCCGCCAGGAACCGCGGGCGCGGCTCCGCGAGCTCCGGCAGCGGACGGACGCCTGCACGAGGCGCCTCGCGTCCTGGAGCGCCGCCACCTTCCGCCGGGAGTCCCTGCGCCTCGAGCGGCTGGGCGCCCGGCTCGAGCCCTCCAACGTGGCGAAGGCGCTCTCCCGGGGCTTCGCGCTGGTGCTCCGCGAGGGCCGGCTCGTGCGGCACGCCTCCGAGGTGGAGGTGGGGGGGCGGCTGCGCCTCGTCCTCGCGGACGGCTGGGTCGAGGCCCGGGCGGAGGCCGTGGGAGAGGCGGGGCCGGCGGCCGGCGGGGGCGTTGACCGCGGTGGCCGCGGTTGCTAGGTAGCATCCCGGGAGCGCGCGTGGGCCGGAGCGAACGATCGGAAGCGAAGGGCGGCGACCGGGCCGCGGAGCCCGGGTCCGAGCCCTACGACCGGCTGGTGGGCCGGCTCGAGAAGGTGGTGGAGGAGCTCGAGGGCGGGACGCTCACGCTCGAGCAATCGGTCGAGAAGTTCGCCGAGGGGATCCGCCTCGCGCGGGAGGCCGCGCGGAAGCTCGACGAGGCGGAGCGGAAGGTGGAGTCGCTCTTGCGAACCGAGGACGGGTCGGTGGAGGCCGTGCCCGCCGGCGGGGAAGACCCCGGAGGCGGCCGATGAACGAGCCGCGCAAGCCCAAGGTCACCATCGTCGACGACGACCGGGACACCCGCGAGATGCTGACGCTCGCCCTGGAGCTCGAGGGCTTCGAGGTGTCGCAGGCCGCGAACGGGTTGCGGCTCATCTCGGCGATGCACGTCGACCGGCCCGACGTCATCCTCCTCGACGTCATGATGAGCTGGATCGACGGATTCGAGCTGTGCCGCGCCATCAAGAAGAACCCGACCTTCGGCGACATCCCGGTCGTGTTCATCTCCGCCCGCAAGAGCCCGGAGGACGAGCGCACCGGCCGGGAGGCAGGCGCGCTCGACTACTTCACGAAGCCGCTCGACGTGGACCGGCTCATCGCCCGCATCCGCGAGATCCTCGCCGAGCGCCACTCCCGGGGAGCGGCCCCTGGCGCCCCCTGATGGGCGTCGCGCGGCGCGATCGAGAGACCCCGGCCGTGGTAGAAGCGTCCCCCGTGGGCGAGCCCGTGATCCTCGACGCGTACCTCTCCGGCGTGGCTCGCCTCGTCGAGGAGGAGCTCGGCCGCGTCGCGGAGGAGGGCCGCCGGCGGGGCCCGGAGGGGCTCTGGCGCGCCGTGGGTTACGCCCTCCTCGGCGGCGGGAAGCGGCTCCGCCCCGCGCTCGTGCTCGCGACCGCCGAGGCCTTCGGAGGGGATGCGGGCCCCGGTTCGCTCGCGGCCCGGTTCGCGGCCGCGCTGGAGATGATCCACACCTACTCGCTCGTCCACGACGACCTGCCCTGCATGGACGACGACGATTTGCGGCGGGGGCGGCCGACCGTGCATCGCGCCTTCGACGAGGCGACCGCCGTCCTCGCCGGCGACGCGCTGCAATCGCTCGCCTTCGAGCACGTGCTGGCCGCCGGGGACCCGAGGGGCGCGCGGCTCGCGCTCCTCCTCGCCGCCGGGGCGACGCGCATGGTGGAGGGGCAGGCCCTCGACCTGCTCGCGGAGCGGGAGCCGCCCCCCCTGGACGGCGTCCTCGACCTCCAGCGGCGGAAGACGGGGGCGCTGCTCGCCGCAGCGGTGACCGGCGGCGCCGTCGCGGCGACGGGGACGGACCAGGGGCTCGCGGAAGCCGGCCTGAAGCTCGGCCTCGCCTTCCAGATCGCCGACGACCTGCTCGACCTGACGGCGACCACGGCGGATCTCGGCAAGCGGGCCGGGAAGGACGCCGCGAAGGGCAAGGCCACGCTCCCGGCCCAGCTCGGCGTCGAGGAAGCGCGCCGGAGGGCGGACCGTTACTGTGAGGAGGCGCTCGGGGCGTTCGAGGCCCTGGGCCCCAGGGCCGAGACGCTGCGGGCGCTTTCGCGCTTCGTCGTCGCCCGGAGGAAGTGAGCCATGGCCAGACTTCTCGACAGCATCGACTCCCCGTCGGACCTGAAGCGGCTCTCCCTCGACGACCTGCCGCGCCTGTGCCAGGAGATCCGCGAGGAGATCATCGCGACCTGCGCCAAGAACGGCGGGCACCTGGGTGCGTCTCTCGGGGCGGTGGAGATCAACGTCGCCCTCCACTACGTCTTCGAGTCGCCGGCGGACCGGCTCGTCTGGGACGTCGGGCACCAGGCCTACGCCCACAAGCTCCTCACCGGCCGGCGGGACCGCTTCCGCACCATCCGGACGGCCGGCGGGCTCGCCGGCTTCCCCGAGCGCCACGAGTCGGAGCACGACGCCTTCGGCGTGGGGCACGCCTCGACGGCGGTGAGCGCCGGACTCGGCATGGTCGAGGGGAAGCGCCACCTGGGTCACAAGGGCCGGGTGGTGGCGGTGGTCGGGGACGGCGCGCTCACCGGCGGGGTGGCCTTCGAGGGGCTGAACCAGGCGGGCTACCTCGGCCGGAACTTCCTCGTCGTCCTGAACGACAACGAGATGTCCATCTCGCCCAACGTGGGCGCGCTCTCGGAGTGGTTCTCGAAGAAGTTCGCCTCGCGCACCTACAACCGGTGGCGCCGGGCGGTGAAGGACTTCCTCCACCAGATGCCCCGCGGCGAGGACGCGATCGACCTCCTGCGCCACGGGATCAACGCCACGAAGGCGCTCATCACGCCGGGCATCCTCTTCGAGGGCCTGGGCTTCCAGTACGTCGGCCCGGTCGACGGGCACGACGTGAAGGAACTGGTCGCGAGCTTCTCGAAGCTCCGGGAGATCGACGGCCCGGTGCTCGTCCACGCCATCACCACGAAGGGGAAGGGCTACCACCCGGCGGAGTCGGACAAGGCGACCCGCGGCCACGGCCTCTCCTTCTTCGACGTGGCGACCGGCCAGCCCATCCCCAAGAAGGCGAGCCCGAAGGCCTTCACCGACCTCTTCGCCGAGGCGCTCTGCGAGCAGATGGAGCGCGACCGCCGGGTGGTCGCCATCACCGCGGCCATGCTCGAGGGCACGGGCCTCGTGAAGTGCCAGCAGAGGTTCCCGGACCGGACCTACGACGTCGGCATCGCCGAGCAGCACGCCGTCACCTTCGCCGCGGGGCTCGCCTGCGAGGGCATGCGTCCCGTCGTGGCCATCTACTCCACGTTCCTGCAGCGGGCCTACGACCAGATCATCCACGACGTCGCGCTGCAGAGGCTTCCGGTGACGCTGGCGCTCGACCGCGGGGGGCTCGTGGGAGCGGACGGAAAGACCCACCAGGGCGCCTTCGACCTCTCCTACCTGCGCTGCGTGCCGAACCTCGTCGTCGCGGCTCCGTCCGACGAGAACGAGCTGCGCCGCGCCCTCGCGACCGCGCTTCGCCACGACGGCCCCGTGGCCTTCCGCTTCCCCCGGGGCGCGTCGATGGGGCTCGCGCTCGACCCCGATCCCGAGCCGCTCGAGATCGGGCGGGCGCGGCTGCTCCGTCGGGCGACGCCGCGCGCCCAGGCCGTCGTCGTCGCCATCGGACCCCCCGCCCACGCGGCGCTCGCCGCCGCGGAGGCGCTCGCCCGCGAAGGGGTGGAGGTGGCGGTCGTGGACGCCCGGTTCGCGAAGCCCATCGACGAGGACGCCATCTGCGCGCTGGCGGCGCAGGCGCGCCGCGTGGTCACGGTCGAGGAGAACGTTCTCGCCGGCGGCTTCGGCAGCGCCTGCCTCGAGGCCTTCGAGCGCAGGGGCCTGCTCGAGAAGGGGCTGCGCGTCAGGCGCCTCGGCCTCCCCGACGCCTTCGTCACCCACGGCGACGCCGGCGCCCAGCGTGCCGACTTCGGCCTCGACGCCGCCGGGATCGCCCGGGCGGTCCAGGAGCTCGTGGGCGCCGCGGAGGACGGCGAGCGCGGCGTGGCCTAGGAAGCCCGGCTCGGCCCCGTGGCAAGGCAGCGCCAGCGCATCGACCTCGTGCTCGTCGCCCGGGGGCTCGCCGAGTCGCGGGCGAAGGCGCAGGCGCTCGTCATGGCCGGCGCCGTGGTCGCGGGCGAGGAGCGCGTCGACAAGCCCGGCCAGCTCGTCGACCCCGACGTGCCGCTGCGGCTCAAGGAGGGCGCGGCCCCGCGGCAGTACGTGTCCCGGGGCGCCGAGAAGCTCGCGCGGGCGCTCGAGCGGTTCCCCGTGGATCCCCGCGGCAAGGTGTGCGCCGACCTCGGTGCGTCGACCGGGGGCTTCACCGACCTCCTCCTGCAGCACGGGGCCGAGCGGGTGTACGCCGTGGACGTCGGCTACGGGCAGCTTCACCCGCGGCTGCGCGCGGACCCGCGGGTCGTGGTCCGGGAGCGGGAGAACGCGCGGCGGCTCACCGCCGCCGCGCTGGGCGAGCGCGTGGACCTCGTCGTCGCCGACCTGTCGTTCATCTCGCTCCGGCTCGTGCTGCCCGCGGTCAAGGAGCTGCTGCGCCCCGGGGGCCAGGCGGTGCTTCTCGTGAAGCCCCAGTTCGAGGTGGGGCGGGGGGAGGTCGGGAAGGGGGGCGTCGTGCGGGACGACGCGAAGCGCCTCGCCGCGCTCGCATCGGTCGAGGAGGCGGCAGGCGCCCTCGGCTTCGAGGTCCTCGGCCACTGCGAGTCGCCGATTCCCGGACCGGCCGGGAACCGGGAGTGGCTCCTCGCGCTCCGCCTCCCCCCGTAGAGGGGGCTTCGGGGCCGGGCGACCTTGACTAGTCGGGCGCGCTGGGTTACCTACTGCGCACATTTTCGCCCCCGGGTGACCGGGACACGAAAGTGGGCCGCAGCGCCCGCTTTTCTTTTTTTGGGGTCATGACCGGCATCGTCCAGGAACCCGTCGCGGAGCGCACCCGCAAGCTCCTCGAGCCCGTCCTCCTGAGGGACGGCTACGAGCTCGTCGAGGTGGAGTGGCTGCGCGAGGGCGGGGGCTGGACGCTCCGGCTCTTCATCGACCGGGAGGGCGGGGTGGGGATCGACGACTGCCAGGCGGTCTCCCGCACCGTCGAGCCCATCCTCGAGGTCGAGGACTTCATCGAGCCCGCCTACAACCTGGAGGTGAGCTCGCCCGGCGTCGACCGGCCGCTCCGCCGCCCGAAGGACTTCGAGCGCTTCGCCGGCCAGCGCGTCCGGGTGAAGGCGTTCGGTCCGCTGGAGTCGGCCGCGGGCCAGCCTCCCCGCAAGCAGTGGGCGGGGACGCTGCGCGGGCTCGCCGAGGGGCGGGTCGAGGTGGAGGTCGACGGCCGGGTGCACCGGATCCCGCTCGACCGGGTCGCCAAGGCGAACCTCGAGTACGACTTCGAGGCCGATCTGAGGAGGAAGGAGTAGCCATGCAGCCGAACGTGAACCTGAACCTGATCCTGGACCAGGTCGCCAAGGACAAGGGGATCGAGCGCGCCACGCTCATCGCCATCCTCGAGGATGCCATCGCCACCGCGGCGAAGAAGCACTTCGGCATGGAGCGCAACCTGAAGGCCCACTTCGACGAGGACAAGGGCCAGGTGGACCTCTTCCAGGTGCTCACCATCGTCGGGGATCCGACCGACGACAACCCGCTCCCCGACCCGGTGAACATGGTCCCGGTCGCCATCGCCCACGACAAGGGCATCGAGGTGGAGCCCGGCGACGAGCTCGACTTCCCCATCTACTACCGCCCCGAGGACGAGGCCGAGGCCCGCGCCCAGGACGAGCAGTGGGGCGACCTGCTCAAGCTCAAGACCTACCGGCGCAGCTTCGGCCGCATCGCCGCCCAGACCGCGAAGCAGGTCATGATCCAGGGCACGCGCAACGCCGAGCGCGAGAACGTCTACAACGAGTACAAGGACCGCAAGGGCGAGATCATCACCGGCATCGTCCGGCGCTTCGAGCGCGGAAACGTCATCGTCGACCTGGGGCGCGCCGAGGCGGTGCTCCCGGTCCGCGAGCAGGTCCCCCGCGAGAGCTACCGCGCCGGCGACCGGCTCCAGGCCTACGTCCTCGACGTCCTGCGCGAGTCGAAGGGGCCCCAGATCATCCTCTCCCGCGCCTCGGTGGAGCTCCTGAAGAAGCTCTTCGAGATGGAGGTCCCGGAGATCGCCGAGGGGGTGGTGGTCATCGAGGCCGCCGCCCGCGAACCGGGTGGCCGCGCCAAGATCGCGGTCTCCTCGCGCGACCAGGACGTGGACCCGGTCGGGGCCTGCGTCGGCATGAAGGGCAGTCGCGTCCAGGCCGTGGTCCAGGAGCTGCGCGGCGAGAAGATCGACATCGTGCCCTGGCACGAGGACCCGGCGCGCTTCGTCTGCAACGGCCTCGCCCCGGCGGAGGTCTCCCGGGTGCTCCTCGACGACCAGAACCGGGCGATGGAGATCATCGTCCCCGACGACCAGCTCTCCCTCGCCATCGGGCGGCGCGGGCAGAACGTGCGGCTCGCCTCCCAGCTCACCGGCTGGAAGCTCGACATCAACAGCGAGTCGCGCGTGAAGGAGATGCGCGAGTTCGCGACCCGCAGCTTCAACGCCATCGAGATCCCCGAGGCGACGCAGGAGATGCTCTACGCCCACGGGTTCCGCAAGGCCCAGGACATCGCGACCGCCTCCCCCGAGATGCTGACCCAGTTCCCGGGCTTCACGATCGACATGATCCCCGAGCTCCAGCGGAAGGCGCGCGAGCAGGCCGTGGTCGACGCCGAGGAGGAGATCCGCCTCGAACAGGAGCGCGAGGCCGCGCGCATCGCCGAGGCCCGCCGCCACCCCGACGACCTCTCGCAGGAGGAGCGGATGGCCCGTGTTCGCGGCGTGGGGGAGAAGACCATCGAGCAGCTGAAGGCCGCCGGCTACGGGACGGTCGAGTCCATCAACGCCGAGGCCGACGTGATGAAGCTCGCCGAGTCCACCGACCTCGGCATCAAGAAGGCCCGTCAGATCAAGCATGCGGTGGGTGTGTACCTCGAGGAGGAGAAGCGGCTCCGGGAGGAGCTCGACGCCGAGAAGGCCCGCGCGGGCTCCGCCGGCTCGCCGGTCTGACGCCGAGGCGGGTCCGGGGGCGCGATGGCCGCGGGCGGCGCTCATGCAGGGGCGGAACGGAGGGGGAGCGCCCCGGAGCGGACCTGCGTCGGCTGCGGGGAAAGGGCGCACCCGGGGGGCCTCGTCCGGCTGCGGCTCGTCGGCGGGCAGGTGGAGGTGGACCGGCGCCGGTCCGGGGGGCGCGGCGCCTGGCTCCACCCCGGGGCGGAGTGCCTGTCGCGGGCGGTGCGGCGCAAAGCTTTCGCGCGGGCGTTTCGCGGGGCGGCGGCGGTGGACGGGGAGCGCTTGCGGCGGCAGTTGACTGGCAACGGCGGCAGGGATTAGGAGACAGGTTCCATGTCGAAGAAGCGGGTGCACGAGCTGGGCAAGCAGCTCAAGGAGGCGGGCATCGAGCTCTCCAACCAGGAGCTCGTCGAGAAGCTGCACGCCCTCGGCTACGACGTGAAGAGCCACTCCTCGTCGCTCGAGGACGACCAGGCCGTCACCGCGTACGAGAAGATCGTCGGCGAGAAGAAGCCCAAGCCCGCCGCCCCCAAGCCCGCCGGCCCCGGCTTCGTCGTGCGCAAGCGCGCCCACACCGAGCCCGCTGCGCCGCCTCCCGCGGCCGCGGCGCCGCCGTCTCTCGCTCCCCCCGTCCACGCCGCCGAGACCGCGGCTCCCGACGCGGAGCAGATCTCCCCCGAGCTGCCGCCCCCGTCCGGCGGCGAGGCGCTCCCCGCGGCCGCGTCGCATGCGCCCGAGGCGCACCCGGCCGCCGCGCCGCCCCCGGCGCAGCCGCGGCCCGCCAGCCCCGCGGGAACCCCGGAGCAGCCGGCGATGCCCATGGCGGCGGCCCCGGCCCAGCCGCCGCGCCCGCCGACCGAGGCGCGGACGCTGCGCCCCACCTCCACGCAGGC